>NZ_JBEPTJ010000008.1:0-186013 GCF_040549425.1 Limibacillus sp. MBR-115
CTCTTGATCTTCTTCGAGCGCTTCTGCAGGTCTGCAACAACCGCCGCGACCGCCGTATCGACGCCGCGCTTCAGGTCCATCGGGTTCATGCCCGCCGCAACCGCCTTGGCACCTTCGCGAATGATCGCTTGGGCCAGAACCGTCGCCGTGGTCGTGCCGTCGCCGGCAACGTCATTGGTCTTGCTGGCGACTTCGCGCACCATCTGCGCGCCCATGTTTTCGAACTTGTCGGAGAGTTCGATTTCCTTGGCGACCGTGACGCCGTCCTTGGTGGTCCGCGGCGCACCGAAGGACTTGTCCAGCACGACATTGCGGCCCTTGGGACCCAAGGTAACTTTAACAGCGTTCGCCAGGGTATCGACGCCGCGCAGCATCCGCTCGCGCGCGTCCTGACCGAATTTTACTTCTTTAGCACTCATCTTTCATACTCCTCTGTCGAAGAAAGTCCCTATTGCTCTCAGGCAACCTTCTTCTTGGCCCCGGCATCGTCGAGGATGCCCATGATGTCGCTTTCCTTCATGATGATGTAATCGACACCATCAAGCTTCACCTCGGTGCCCGACCATTTGCCGAAGAGCACCCGGTCACCGGCCTTTACGTCGAGCGGCACGATCTTGCCGTTCTCATCCCGCGCGCCAGCGCCAACGGAGATCACTTCACCTTCCATCGGCTTTTCCTTGGCGGTATCGGGAATGATGATCCCACCCGCGGTTTTTTCCTGGGATTCAACACGCTTGACCAGCACACGGTCATGCAGCGGACGAAACTTCATTGTAGTCCTCCTTTGAGCGAACGTTCCAAAGCTGCTTTGAGCACGCGTTGGAGGGGAGCCTGGGAATTAGCACTCTCCCCCATCGAGTGCCAGAAGATAGGTGGGGCAGTTCTTTCAATGGTTCAAGAGGAAAGAATGCATCGAGGCGAAGAAAATTACCGATTAGCAGCACTCTGCCGAACAGGCTGCTAGTGTATTGTTTTGTATGTATTTTTTCTACATTACTTCTTGCGTGAAACGCCAATCTGCACGAGAATCATTTGGTCACCCTTGCTCATGAGCGACTAAAAGCAACGAGGAGACTGAATGGTATGACGTCTGACCTGGCCTTACAGATGAAGGATTATCGGTTGACCACGGCTGAAATCCTTTACCGCCTACCCGATCACCCCTCGCTCCTGCAAAGCTACATCTGGCAGGAATATGACTTGGCTCCCGACTTCCCCACCTTAAAACGATTTCTGGATTTTTGGGACAATCACCTGGAAGGAAAGCTCTACTCGGTCAAGGTAGCGAATGTCTCCTTGATCGATCCGCCCAAAGCCGGACATGTCGACGCCCTATACCGCTTGCATTGATTGAATATCCAGCGTTTCTCGGTGCGCGGATAAGGCCAATCGGCCGCAGGGCGGGCCGATTGCTGATCGAGTCGGTTGCAGCCCGGCCCGTGACGTGCGAAACCACGCGGCAGGATAAGCAAAAAACGCGGGCAACGGCCGGGCATGACAACCTACAGCCACTACACACCCAGCATTCACGAGCGCCGTAATGACCCCGCCGTGGGCCTCTGGCTGCTCGGCACCGCCCTGATGATTTTTGCGATGGCGCTGATCGGCGCGATCACGCGGCTGACCGAATCCGGTCTTTCAATCATGGAGTGGGCGCCCTTGAGCGGCACTTTGCCGCCGATGAGCGCGGCCGAATGGCAACGTCTTTTCGATCTCTACAAGACGATCCCGGAGTATCAGACCGTGAACCGCGGCATGAGTCTGGCGGAATTCCAAGAAATCTTCTGGTGGGAATGGATACACCGGCTTTGGGGGCGGCTGATCGGTGTTGTCTATGGGCTACCGCTGATTTGGTTCTTACTGCGCGGCCGACTGAAACGCCGTAGCCTGCCGCATCTTTTCGGCATTCTGATCCTGGGAGGCGCCCAAGGTTTGCTTGGCTGGTTCATGGTCGCCAGCGGGTTTGCCGATCGCACGGACGTCAGCCAGTACCGTTTGGCTGCACATCTCGGGCTCGCCCTTTTCCTTTATGCCTATGTTTTCTGGATGGCGTTGACTTTTCTCGATCCGCGGCCCGAACGCAGCGGAGATGCGGCATCGCTGCGTGTTCTCTTGATCGCGTTTCTTGCCTTCCTTGCGGTGACACTCACCTCGGGCGCTCTCGTCGCGGGCCTGAATGCCGGACTGATCTACAACGATTTCCCCTTGATGGGAGGACACATCGTGCCGCCCGAGTACGGGCAGTACGAACCTTTCGTATTGAACTTCTTCGAGAATCCGCCAGCCGTCCAATTCAATCACCGTCTCTTGACCATCATGACGGTCGCCTTTGCCATCGGACTCTGGTTCTTGTCACGGCGCGGCGAGTTGAGCCCGGTGGCACGCGCCGCCTTTACACTGCTTTGCCTGGCGGCGCTGCTGCAGTTCGGACTGGGCATCGCCACGCTGCTGGCCGCAGTCCCGGTGGCTCTCGGCGCCCTGCACCAGGCAGGCGCCATGCTGCTGCTCACCGCAACCGTCTTCGCGCTTTATCAATTGCGCCCCGGACGGGAGACTTTGGCATGACCGACGCTCAAGATTTGGACATCCCGACCGAACCCCTACCCGCATCAGTGCTTACAGGCTTTCTGGGGAGTGGTAAAACCACCCTGCTTCGACACCTTTTAAGCCACCCGGAAATGGATGAAACCGCCGTCGTCATCAACGAGTTCGGCGAGATCGGGCTCGACCATCACCTTGTTGCTGAGGCAACCGAGGACATGGTCCTGATGAATGCCGGTTGCCTATGCTGCACGATTCGCGGCGACCTGGTCGAAACGCTGCGCAGCCTTTACAGACGTCGGATCACGCGCGAGATACCGCCATTCCGTCGTCTGGTCATCGAAACGACGGGACTTGCCGACCCGGCGCCTATCCTTCAAACCTTGATGAGCGACCCCCTGCTGGTCGAACGGTTTCGCCTGGATGGGGTAATCACTACGGTCGATGCAGCCAATGGCGAAGCCACCCTGGATGCACAGATCGAATCGGTCAAACAGGCAGCAATGGCCGACCGCCTGCTGTTGACCAAATGCGATCTGGTGGACCAGGACCGCATAGACGCCCTCACTCAACGACTGGCGCAGTTGAATCCCGCCGCGCCGATCCTGCAGGTGGAAAACGGCAAGACAGAACCTAGCTCACTTTTCGGTTGTGGCCTCTACGACCCCGCATCCAAATCCTTGGACGTGCAACGCTGGTTGAAGGCCGAAGCCTACGAACATGATGAGGGGCATAAGCACGGGCACGGGCACGGGCACAAGCATCACCACGACGTGAATCGGCATGGCGAAAGAGTGCGGTCTTTCTGCGTCACTTACGACGTGCCGCTGGATTGGGATCGACTGAACGCCTGGGTGGATATGTTGATCACGCTTTACGGTCAGCAAATCTTGCGGATCAAAGGCATCCTCTGCATCGCCGGGGAAGAAAAACCGCTGGTCATCCATGCCGTGCAGCATGTCTTTCATCCGCCGGTGGAATTGCCGAGTTGGCCGGATGACGATCATCGCTCCCGCATTGTTTTCATCGTCCGTGACCTGCCGGAAAGCCTGTTTCAAGAAACCATCCGTTCCTTCAACGAGGAATGAACGCCGCTTGACCGCGCAACGAAGCGCCTTTAATCCCGATGCTGAAGGTCCAAAGCAACAACAAAACGAGGCTTAAGCCATGAACGCCGAAGAACTGCGAAATCTGCAAGCTCCGATAAAGCAGCGCTACAAGGACGACCCCTCCAGCGCCATGGTGACCATGCGGGTTGAAGGCGACTTGGTGCAGCCCAAGCTTGCCTGCAACGTACAGACCTTCGCCGGGCTGGCGGAAGCGGGCCTGCATCCTGCGGCCGGCGGCGACGCCACCCAGGCCTGTTCCGGTGATATGCTGCTCGAAGCCCTCGCCGCTTGCGCGGGCGTTACCCTGAACGCGGTGGCCACGGCGATGGGCATCGCGATCAAGGGCGGCAAGGTGCTGGTCGAAGGCGATATGGATTTCCGAGGTACGTTGGGTACCAGCAAGGAGACACCGGTCGGTTTCCAGGACATCCGCATGACCTTCGCGATCGACAGCGACAGCCCCGCAGACAAGATCGAGAACCTCGTCCGCCTCACCGAGCGTTATTGCGTGGTTTATCAGACCCTGACCAATCCGCCGCGCATAACGCAGGAACTGAAGCATCTCTAGTTTTTGATCACGCTCTGGAGAAATTGGAGCGGGCGATGGGGATCGAACCCACGACATTCAGCTTGGGAAGCTGACGCTCTACCGCTGAGCTACGCCCGCACCGTCTAACCACGGATCGGCGATTTTTAAGGCTTCTCGGCGGCGCTGGCAACAGGCGTTTGTCTGGACCATGCGTGCTCGCAAAATAATTAGTAAATTCATGGCTCAAAGTCACATAGTGACGAGAAAGCAACAGTTGTTGCATTTTTGCAATAATTACCGTGAAATACTCATTGAAGGTCGCAATTTTGTGAAACTCATGCTAGGAAGTGGTGACGACTGAAGAACAGCGAACAGCAAACAGCTATTCGTCACCTCAATTATGAGATGGCAGTTAAGTCATTAACTATTCGTATCGTGGATCACTAAAACCCTGGAGGGTTAGCTATGGTCAAAACCAAAATTCTAGGCGCTCTGGCTGCAATTACATTGCTCGCCGGTTGCGTGGGTACCAAAACCGAGACTCTGGGCGACGTTGAGCCGTCCGGCAGTGCGTTCACCAATGCGCTTTTCAGTGAGTACAAGGCTCTGGCCGAGTTCGAGGCCTATGAGATGTACGACTGGATCGACGCCGACTACTTCGCCGACAAGGCCGCTCGTGCAGCAGGCGGCGAAGCTGTCGAGCCCGCCGTTCTCGAGAACTGGGACCTTCCGGCTGAGCACGTAGACGAACTTACGACCGCCCGCGCGGCGCTCGTTGCGGCTTTGAATGCCGGTGCAACGACCAGGAAGCCCGAGACGGCCGCTCTCGCCCAGGCCAAATTCGATTGCTGGGTTGAGCAGCAGGAAGAAAACTTCCAGCCCGATCATATCGCGGCTTGTAAGGACGCCTTCTGGGCGGCCATGAAGGAGTTGGAGCCCCAGGCCCCGGCTGCCGTCATTCCGGCCACCTACACGATCCTCTTTGCCTTCGATAGCGCTGTCGTTACCGATCTTGGAATGAAGATCATCGACGCCGCCATCAAGGAAGCCAACCGCACTGGCGCCAGCTTCGCCCTGACGGGTCACGCTGACCGCTCCGGTTCGGAGGATTACAACATGAAACTGTCGCTGCGCCGCGCTGAAGCTGCTCGCGATGTCCTCGTTGCAAAGGGCGTCGAAGCCAGCAAGATCAGTGTCGCAGCCCGTGGCGAAAGCGAGCCGGCCGTGCCGACCGCTGACGGCGTGCGTGAGCAGGCCAACCGCCGCGTCGAGATCCTGTTGCAGTAGTAACAGACTCGAATCGGACCGAAAGGGATGGCGCCGCCTTCGGGCGGCGCCATTCTTTTTGCCGGCTTTCTGCTAATCTTGATGGAATGGCTTGGGCCGCAGGGCATGCGGGTTCTTCGGATTGTTTTGCCCACCGCCTGCGCCTATCTATGTGAGATTGCAGCGCCCACAAGGAACAGAAAAGCAATATGACCGAAGAAGGCTTCCAACCGCCCTACAGCCAGATCACAGCGGATATTCGCGTCAGCGCGAACCCGATCTATCTGGAGGAGCAATCGTCCCCGCTTGAGGGGCGTTATGTATGGGCCTATCAAATCTGGATCGAGAACCTCAGTCAGCAGCGGGTTCAGTTGCTCAATCGCTATTGGCATATAACCGACGCTCGCGGCCAGGTTCAGGAAGTCAGCGGTCCTGGCGTTGTCGGAGAGCAGCCTGTCCTGGAACCGGGTGAGCGCTTCGAGTACACGAGCGGGTGCCCGCTATCGACGCCTTCCGGCGTCATGGTTGGTCATTACGAGATGGTCGACAGAGAAGGGCGACTGTTCAAGGTTTCCATTCCCGCCTTTTCACTCGACAGCCCGCATCAGGCGGTTCACCTTAACTAGATACCGCCGGAAGCTATGGTATTGTTTTATTGCATAAGGAAGTCGGCACGCATTTTTCTGGCTGTAGGTTGCGTGCGGGGATGAATTCAAGAAGGACCTGAACTGTGAGTGCGATCAAACCTGTGTCCAGCGGCGCTGCGCCTTTGGAGGAAAATGCCGACAACTTGAAGCCAAGCCGGCAGGAGGCGATGAAAGCCGTAGAGACTCTTATTCGTTGGGCCGGCGAGGACCCTTCTCGCGAAGGTCTGAAGGGCACGCCTGACCGCGTTGCGCGCGCTTATGAAGAGTTTTTTTCCGGCTATGATACCGACCCGGTTCAATTGCTCCAGCGCACCTTTGAGGAAATCGACGGTTACGATGAAATGGTTCTGTTGCGCGACATCCGATTCGAATCGCATTGCGAGCACCATCTGGCGCCGATCATCGGCAAAGCGCATGTCGCTTATATGCCCGACCGCAGGGTCGTAGGCATCAGCAAGCTCGCACGCGTCGTCGAGGCCTATGCGAAGCGCATGCAGATACAAGAAAAGATGACCGCGCAGATCGCCAACACGATCCAGGAAGTTCTTCAGCCCAAGGGCGTTGCGGTCGTAATCGAGGCGGCACACCAGTGCATGACGACCCGTGGCGTTCATAAGTCCGGCGTCACCATGGTTACCAGTCGCATGCTCGGCCTCTTCCGTAGCAACCCCTCGACACGGCGAGAGTTTTTGTCCTTGGTGGGAAACCCCGGGAACAGCGCCAGCTCCGGCATGATGGGATGATGAAGTCCTGAGAGCCGTTACCGGGGCTTGCCTGTCCAGAGCAACGGCTTTGGGGGTGGCCGATCACTTTTTTGTTGAGTGGAGCGTCGGCTTTTGGCCCTATGACTGCATGACAATCGGGTATCCTAGGGAACATTCCGCACGAGAGGCGCCTCGAAGATGGACCTGAGACCGGTATGCTTCGTGCTAGGAATACTATTGTCGATCCTGGCGGTCGCCATGACCTTGCCGGCGATCGTGGATTACGCTTTCGGGCATCGGGACTGGGAGGTCTTCCTGGCGGCGGCTGCCGTAACGTTGTTCGTGGGCGTCGCGTTGATACTCTCGACGCGGTCCGGTTGGCACGGGTTTAGCTTGCGCCAAGCCTTCGTCATGACAGCGTCAGCTTGGGTGGTCATCGCCTTTTTTGGGGCGTTGCCGCTGGCTTTCTCCGAGCTGAAACTGGATATGACCGACGCTTTCTTCGAGTCCATGTCCGGCATTACCACGACCGGCTCAACGGTCATCGTGGGTCTGGACAACGCACCGCCTGGCATTTTGCTGTGGCGCGCTATTCTTCAGTGGCTGGGCGGGATCGGCATCATTGTCATGGCTCTGGCAATTCTGCCGATACTTCAGGTCGGTGGCATGCAGATCTTCCGCGTAGAGGCCTTTGAGACCAGCGAAAAGGTCCTGCCGAGGGCCGCGCAGATGGCCGGTGAGATTTCAATTGTTTATGTCGGCCTGACCTTCGTGACGGCGGTCTTGCTGTGGACCGCAGGCATGAGCGGATTTGATGCGCTCGCCCATGCCATGACGGCAATCGCTACCGGAGGCTTTTCCACGCGTGATGCCTCGCTCGGCGCTTTCAATGTCCCCGCGATTCATTGGATCGTCATTGCGACCATGATCCTAGGCTCCGTGCCGTTTGTGCTGTATCTGCGCGTATTGCGCGGCGATGCCCGATCCCTGTTTCGTGATGGCCAGGTCCGCTGGATGATCGCCATTCTATTTGGCGCCAGCATGATCACACTCCTGTGGTTGCTCAGTGAAGGATTCTACAATAGCAGCCACGACGCAGCCCGGCATGCGGTCTTCAATGTGGTCTCGGTGATGACGGGAACCGGCTACAGTTCCACTGATTTTGGGATGTGGGGCGGTTTTCCCTCCACCCTGCTTTTCGTGTTGATGTTCATCGGCGGATGCGCGGGCTCGACAACTTGCGGCATCAAAATTTTCCGCTTCCAGGTAATTTACGCAGAGGCACACGCCCAGTTGCGAAAACTAATCCAGCCCAACGGCATCTTCATACCTTACTATGCCGGAAAGCCTATCCCCGAGGGCGTGGCACAATCGGTCATGGGCTTTTTCTTCCTTTACGGCGCGGCCTTTGCGACCTTGGCCTTGGGTTTGGGATTCATGGGTTTGGATTTCACCACCGCCGTTTCAGGAGCGGCAACCGCGATTTCCAACGTTGGACCGGGCCTCGGCGAAATCATCGGCGCATCCGGAAGCTTCGCAACCCTGCCGGATGGCGCCAAGTGGCTGCTGTCCGTGGGTATGTTGCTCGGTCGCCTGGAGCTTTTCACGATTTTGGTACTATTCCTGCCGGCATTCTGGCGCGCTTGACACGAAAGGGCATAGGGGTTCATGACGGGCAAGGTTTTTTCGCCGTTGGAGATGATCGAGCGGTTGGTTTCATTCGACACCACTTCGGCGAAGTCCAACCTGGAGTTGATCGCCTTCGTTGAAGACTATCTGGACAGCCACGGAATTAGGCACCATCGCTTCGCTAACAGCGAGGGAAACAAATCGAACCTTCTTTGTTCGGTTGGTCCCGACGTCAAGGGCGGCATCGTGCTCTCGGGGCATAGCGACGTGGTGCCGGTGACCGATCAAGCCTGGGACAGCGATCCTTTCACTGCCGTTGCTAAAGACGGACTCCTCTATGGTCGCGGCACCGCCGACATGAAATCGTTCCTGGCCATTGCCCTTGCGATGGTCCCAACATTCAAAGAATCGAAGCTCACAAAACCTATCCATATCGCGCTCTCGTACGACGAGGAGGTCGGTTGCCTGGGGGTGGGGAGCATGATCGAGGGGTTGAAGGACGTGATACCGACACCCAGCATCGTTCTGGTTGGAGAACCGACGAGCATGCAGGTGGTCAACGCTCACAAGGGTGTCTTCGGCTTTCATACGACGATCGACGGTCAGGCTGCACACTCCAGCCTGCCGCACCTGGGCGCCAGCGCCAATCTTGCCGCCGGCCGGCTGGTCAACCTGATCGCGGATCTGGCGGAAGAGAAGCGGCAATCTGCGTCGGCGGACTGCCCCTTCGAACCACCCTATACCACCTTCAATGTCGGCCAGATCAATGGCGGCACGGCGCTCAACATCGTACCGCGACATTGCGAGTTCGTCTGGGAGTTCCGTCTGCTACCTGGCGACGACGCCCAGGCGATTATCGCGCGCTACGAAGCGGCCGTGGCGGAGGAAGTACTGCCTTATCTGCGTGCCACTTTCCCCGCGGCCCAGATTACCACACGGTCAATTTGCACCGTGCCACCATTGGAACCTGAAGAAAACGGGGCCGCCGAAGCGCTGGCCTGTCATCTGACGGGCGCCAACGCAACGAATGTCGTCGCCTACGGCACCGAGGGCGGCATGTTCCAGGCAGCAGGGCTTTCCACCGTGGTTTGTGGCCCCGGATCAATCGAGCAGGCCCATAAGCCCAATGAGTTTATTGCTCTATCCCAGGTAGAGGCCTGCGAGACCTTCATGCGGAAGCTTGCCGCCTGGCTTTCACATCCCTCGACCTAGGTTGCCGATCAGCGCAAACTCGGCCCCAAATAGCGCGGAATTTCCTTATCGAGTTCCGCGTCTAGATTTCTCATGATTTGCTCGACGATCCTAAAGAGAATGCGGTCGCGCTGGTTGAGCGTTGCATTCTCAGCGATGCTGCGCGAGTGCCGCGCTTCAGCCCACACACGACCCGTCGTGTTACCTTGCGCGTCCGTAACGATCAACTCGACGGCGATCCGGCCATCATACTGACGGGATTGATCGTTGGTCAGCAGCCCGGTCAAACCACCCTTGGTTTCGAGCTCACGACGCAGAATCGAACCGTCTAGGATAATGAAACGTGCACGCCCGCCACTACCCACCGCCTTCAGGCGATCCGCAGCCCAGTCGGCAGCAGCTTTGACCGGCGGTAGCGGTGCGCGTTCTTCTATGTTGGGCAGTTGTGACCTGGTCCGGTACTGCTGCTCGACGACAATTTCCGAGACCGCCAGAAAATAAGGTTTCTTATGAGCCCAGGTGAGTTCCGGAAAGCTGTTCTCGGGCGGCGGTGTCCTGCATCCTGTCAAGGCCACCACACCCAACAGCAGTAACACGGCCATTACACATCTTCGTTTCAACAGCGCTCGCATCGCCTTGGCAGACCTCCAGAGCTTGCGGTTCGTCTCAGTTCCTCGGCATTTCCGCGTCGGCGTTTTCTTGTAACACGCGCAGGTCGTCATCATCGAAATGATAAGCCGTGCGGCAGAACTCGCATATCACTTCGACGCGCCCATTGTCCTTTAAGGATTCCAGATCATTGGGTGCAACGGAAATTAAGACCTGACTGACCCGGTCCCTCGAACAACGGCAACCAAAAGCAAGGTCGCGTCCTGGAAACACCCTGACGCCGTCTTCATGGTACAGGCGGAACAGCAACTCGTTGGGCGTCAACTCCTCAGAAAGCAACTCCTGATCCTTGGCCGTCGACAGCAGCGTCAAAGCCCTCAGCCAACCTTCCTCACGCTCACTGTCCCTGGAGAGCCCTTGCTCCTTCGCCTCTTCGGCAGGCATCTGCTGCAGGATGATGGCGCCTGCTCGCCAGCCGCCGTCCTCGCTTTGGCCGGCCGCCGAGCGCAGTGCCGTCGACAATTGCTCCGATTGGCGAAAATAGTGCTGCACGCTGTCGGCCAACTTGCTGCCGGTTAACTGAACAATCCCTTGATAGCGCTCCGTGTTGGCGCCTTGATCGACTGTAAAGGCCAGATAGCCTTCACCTAAGAGGTCGCTGACTTCCAAGCTGGTCCTATCCTTTGCCACAGCGGCAACGGCATCGGCATCGTAGTCGGCATATCCCCGCAAGTTTCCCTCGGAGGTCATATCGACAACCATCGTGCGGACCGGACCATCGCTCTTCGTCTGAAGGGTAAAGATGCCCTCGAACTTGAGAAGACTGCCCAGCGCCGCACCCAACGCCAGCATCTCGGCAAGGACTCCGGCAACGGGCGCGGGATAGGCATGGCGCGACAAGACTTCCTGGACAGCGTCGGCCAAGCGGACGACGCGGCCACGCACACCCGCCGCCTCGACCATGAACGGCTTTATCTGATCGGTCGAACCCGCCTGCGCCTCAGACGTCGTACTTACATCAGACACCAGCGGAGGATCCCTTTCTGGGCGTGCAAACGATTCTCGGCCTCGTCCCATACGGCAGAGGCAGGCCCATCCATCACCTCGGCAGCGACTTCCTTGCCGCGGTAGGCTGGCAGGCAATGCATGAAGATGGCGCCTTTGTGAGCCATGTCCATAACCTTCTGATCGACCTGATAATGACTAAGCAGCTTCATTCGACGTTCGCTATCGCCAACGTCGTCACCCATGGATACCCAAGTATCGGTGACGACACAGTCGGCGTCGGTCACCGCCTCTTCGACGTTGCCGGTGACGACGATGGTCGCACCCTCACCCCGCGCCCAATTCACGACATCGGAAGGCGGCATCAGCTTCTCGGGGCAGGCAAGTCGTAACTCGAAACGGAAGCGCGCGGCCGCCTGCAACCAGGATACCGCCATGTTGTTGCCGTCCCCACACCAAGCCACCACCTTCCCCTCGATGCTGCCCAGGCGTTCCTCGAAGGTCAGGATATCGGCCATCAACTGACAGGGGTGGGTGCGGTCCGTTAACCCGTTGATGACAGGAATGCTGGCAAACTCCGCCAACTCCAGCAGCTTTTCTTCACGGGTTGTGCGAATCATGATGGCATCGACGTAGCGCGACAGGACGCGGGCCGTATCGGCAATTGTCTCACCACGCCCTAACTGCGATCCGCCGGGCTCCAGAACGACTGGGTAACCACCCAGCTGCTTGATACCCACCTCAAAGGAAACCCTTGTGCGCGTCGAGGGCTTCTCGAAGATCAGAGCAACGCACTTGTTGTCCAGAGGCTTGGCATCGCCCTCCGGCGGCTTACCGGCCTTGTAGGCCTTGCCCCACTCCAAGATGTTCCGCAGGGACTTGGCGTCCAACCGATCGATGTCCAGAAAATGTCTTGGGCTATTCATATCAGGCCGCCTTCGCCATGGCTTTGCAGGTCTGCTCAAGAATAGCGACCGCTTCCTTGACCTCGGCCTCCTTAATGATCAACGGCGGCAGAATGCGCACAACGTTCTCAGCCGCCCCCACCGTCAAAAGCCCCAGTTCGCGTGCTTGAAGTCCAAAATCCGTGTTCGGAACCCGACACTTCAACCCCAGCATCAAGCCGGCGCCACGCACCTCTTCCAGCACCTCGGGGTGCCGGTCGCAGAGCGCTGCCAGTTCACGCCAAAGGTGACGGCCAACATGATCGACCTCTTGGAAGAAACCTTCTTCAAGCAGGATATCCATCACCGCATTGCCGACGGCCATGGCAAGTGGATTGCCGCCATAGGTGGAGCCATGGGTGCCGGCCGTCATGCCGACCGCGGCTTTCTCGGTTGCCAGGCATGCGCCCAGCGGGAAGCCGCCGCCGATCCCCTTTGCCGAGGCGACGACGTCGGGGGTGATTCCCGCCCATTCATGGGCGAAGAGCTTTCCGGTGCGCCCCATGCCACACTGAACTTCGTCAAGAAACAGCAGCAGGCCGAACTCGTCGCAGATCGTTCGCAAGGCGCGCAAGTATTCCAAATCGGCCGGGCGGATACCGCCCTCACCCTGAACCGGCTCAACCAAGATCGCCGCCGTCTCGTCATCAATGGCGGCACGCAGCTCGTTCAGATTGCCGAAAGCCACGTGAACGAAGCCCGGCACTTCCGGCAGGAACCCCTTCATGTACTTTTCGTTCCCGGCCGCCGAGATAGTCGTCAACGTACGACCATGAAAAGCGCCACGGCAGGTGATGATCTTGTAACGCCCCGGAGAACCGGTGTCGTCATGGTACTTGCGCACCATCTTGATTCCACACTCCAGCGCCTCCGCGCCGGAGTTCGTGAAGAACACGGTGTCCGCAAAGCTCGCCGCAACCAGCCTTTCCGCCAGACGCTCGCCTGCGGGAATTCGATAGAGGTTCGCGCAATGCCAAAGTCGTCGCCCTTGCTCCTCCAGCGCCTTGACGAGGTGCGGGTGGCTATGCCCCAGACTGTTAACGGCGATCCCTGCCGCAAAGTCCAGGTAGCGCCGCCCGTCGCTGGTGAAGAGATAAGCGCCCTCGCCCCGCTCGAAAGCGAGATCGGCGCGCGCATAGGTGGGCATAACGGCGGAAATCACAGAGGTTCCTCCACTCCATAAGTACGTCCCGTGTGGGAAGGAGCTGACTTTTGCCGATGGCCCCGCTTGTGTCAAGACAACCAGGGGGTTGCGCCCGGGAGAAACAAGCCTTGAGCAGGCCGGCGCTATTTAGGCTTTGATCTTGTACCCCAACCGGAACAGGCGCGCGCAAAGCCACGCCAAGAAAGTGATCACACCAACAAGCACCAGGAAGCCAACCAGAAGATTGCTTTCGCTTTTGCCTATCAAGCCATAGCGGAAACCATCGACCAGGTAGAAAACCGGATTGAGGCGAATGGCCATCGCCGCCAGGTCCGGCAGACTGGTTGTGGGGAAGAAGGCCCCCGACAGAAACCCCAGTGGCAAGATCATAAAAGTATCGGTTGCCGCGTAGTGTTCCCATCGATCCGCCCAGAGGCCCGCCAGAACGCCAATCAAACCGAACAAAACCGCGGTCAGCATGGCAAACAGAAGTGAAATCTGTGGGGCCGCAAACGAAAAGCCGGCAAATGGCGTCAGCGTGAGAAATACCGCACAGCCGACAATCAAGCCGACCACTGCGGCTCCAAGGACGTAACCAAGCATCATTTCGCCGGCTGACAGCGGCGCGGAGACAATGTCGCCGATCATGCCCTCGAGCTTGTCATACAGCAGCGGTACGGCACCGAATTCGAAGGCCGAATGCGCTAACGCGAAGATGATGATACCCGGGGCAACAAAAGTTACCGGCAGCAAACCGCCCTCAAGGATAGTGCCCGGTGTGTAGGCAACCGCGAACACGCCCAGGAAAAGCCCGCCGGAAACCATAGGGCCACCAATTGTTTCCACGGCCTCTTTCAGGAATCGGCTAACGCATCGCCAAAAGAGCGTCCACAGTCCGATGGAATTTAGGGCGCCGAAAGCCCTCGGCTGCAGTGTGCGCGGCAGGCTCATCGCCCTCAGCTCTTTAATCGCCAGCCGCTCTTTAGCAGCCGGTAGCAGACGAATCCGAGGATCAGATTAGCCGAACCAAGCACAAGAACACCCAAAAGCAAGCTACCATCGGCGCGGTCGATGAAACCGAAACGGAAGCCGTCGATCATATAGAAGAACGGGTTGAAATGGGCGACTGTTTGCCAGACATCGGGCAAGCGCTCGATTGAATAGAAAGTACCGGACAGGAATGCTAGAGGCGTCACAACAAAGTTGGTAATCGCCGCTATATGATCGAATCGATCGGCCCATATACCGCCCAGCAACCCAATTAACGAAAGCAAAGACGACGCCATCAACGCGTGCAAGATCACGAAACCGGGGTGCGGTATCTGCATTGGGACGAAGATCCACATGCCGACCAGCACCGCGCTTCCAACGACAAGACCCCGCGTGATTCCGCCAAGAATCAAACCCAACGTCAACTCCGCAGGCGATAGCGGCGGCATCAGAAGGTCAACGATATTGCCTTGAACCTTGGCGATCAGAATTGATGACGATGTGTTTGCAAAAGCATTCTGCACCATCGCCATCATGATCAAGCCGGGAGCCAGGAACTGGTCATAGGGAATGTTGCTAGGCGCGCGCGCCCGCCCGCCCAAGGCCAGTGTGAAGATCGCGAGAAACAGCAGCGTGGTCACCATCGGCGCCAAGACCGTCTGCGTGAATACATTCAGAAACCGGCGAACTTCCTTGACGTAGAGCGTCCAGAAGCCGCGCCAGTTGACCGCACCCAATTGGCGCGGCAGGGGTGTATCGAAACCGGTATTGGACATGGCATGACCACTTAGGCTCTTTCCTTTCTGAAAGCAAGTTCCGGACTGGCAATGCACCCTCTCCTACAGGCGCCAAGCAGATGACCAGACGCCGTCTTTCGTGGCATATTCCCTGGATGACCGACAAGGATGCAGACGATGGCCGGATGTCTGAGCGGCGACAAGGCGCGCGACGCAGGCGCATCAAGAAAGTAACACCGCAGTATCTTGAGCGTGTCGGCCTCTGGTATCTGGAGCGCTATGGCTCATCCTCGGCCAATTTCGAACGGGTTCTATGGCGGCGCGTGGAGCGAAGCGCCAAGGAACATGGCACGGATCCCGAAGAGGGTCGCAAAGCGATCGTCGCATTGGTCTCGAAACTGCAACGCGCAGGGTTGCTGAACGACCGTGCCTACGCACAATCCCGAGCCCGTGGATTGTTCCGCAAAGGCCAGTCCTTGAAAGCGATCGATCAATCACTCCGGCAGAAGGGCCTAGCCGAAGAGGATCGTCAGGCCGCCATCGAGCAGTTCGAGGAAGCGGACGAAGACACGGATTTGGCCGCGGCGGCAACCTATGCCAGGCGGCGGCGCCTCGGCCCTTACCGCCCCTCGGAGAAGCGAGCGGAGACGCGGGAACGGGACCTGGCCGCGCTGGCGCGAAGAGGCTTCGCCTACGCAACGGCACGCGAAGTTATCGATGCCGAGGACCCTGAGATTCTTGAGGCCGTTGCGCACAAAGTCCTGGCCTCCCTTTGATCTCGAAGCGACCTGCGCTATTTCTTAGATTACGAAGATTACGAACGCGGGAAAGGTTTGGCCAAATGCTCCGACTGCTCCTGATCTGCGCAACCCTTCTATTCACCAATGGAGGATCCGCCATGTCCGCAGAGTCCCAAGGGAACGCCCATGCCTTTGGTTTCACCGCCATTGAAGGCGCGCCCCTACCGATGGAGACCTTTGCCGGACGCCCCGTGTTGCTGGTGAATGTCGCCAGCGAGTGCGGTTTCACACCCCAATACGAAAACCTTCAGCGTGTTTGGGAGACCTACCGTGAACGGGGATTGGTGGTTCTTGGCGTGCCCTCAAACGACTTCGGCGCACAGGAGCCGGGCAGCGAAGCCGAAATAAAGACCTTTTGCGAGACGCGGTTCGGTATTGATTTTCCGATGACCCGGAAAGAGAAGGTTGTCGGTCCCGATGCACATCCACTGTATCGATGGATTCGCGAGAGTTTGGGCGAGGCTGGCGAGCCGCGCTGGAACTTCCACAAATACTTGCTGTCGGCAGAGGGGGAACTGTTGGACGCATGGCCATCAGCCGTGAAGCCTGACGAGGAGCCGGTAACCACAGCAATCGAAGCCGCGCTCCAGTAGCGAAGTGGCGGCCTAAAGCGCCACTAAAAAAACCGACCCCCGACGTAAAGAAAACTTCTCTTCCATCGAGGGTCGGCAGTATTTGCGAGGATATCTCTTAGCTGTAGGCGAACACCCCCATCGTTCAACCTACCGGCCGGAGATGACGACCGACCTAGACCAACTGGAAGAACAGCGCATGGCCCTGGTAAAGGCAATCTCCATGAGTGGCGGACCCAGCTCAAGTTGAAGTTTGTACTAAATTTACTCAGGGATATTAACGCCCTGCGCCAAGGCTTATCGCTCGCTTGCGCCAGAACACCTGTCTTCGATCGCCGCCAGGATACTTTGCTTTTCTTCAGCCGACAGAATCGGCCAGTTGCGAATCTCGTCGATGGTTCGGTGGCATCCCATGCACCAGTTCGTAACCGGATCAAGCGTGCAGACCGAAATACAGGGCGATGGGATTGTGGTGTCGATCTTACGCCCGAGCGCTTCGCGGCGGCGGCGGCGGCGTTCGGCTCGATCTTCCGGATTCACTATCTTACTCCCGTCTTCCAAACTCACGCTCCTCTTATGGCGCCGGGCCAAGATCAAGTAAACGCTGCAACCATAAACGACTTGCCGTTCACGTTCAGCCGACAAACGACTATGATTACCGAAACCTCGCCAAGGAAGGGGCCGCCGAGTGAAAATCCCGTCCCTGCGTCGACTGCGACTTGTTACCGGGCTGATCCTTTTTACCTACATCAGCGGTCATCTGATTAATCATGCCATGGGGCTTGCCGGTCTCTTTGCGATGGAGAACCTGCGCGAATTATTGCAAGGCTTATGGCGCTCCCTGCCAGGCACTATCCTGCTGTATGGCAGTTTGGTCATCCACTTGCTGCTGGCCTTTTGGGCGATCTACAAACGACGCCGCCTACGGATGCCTGTATCCGAGTGGGCGCAGTTGCTTCTGGGCCTGACAATTCCTCCACTCCTCGCGGCGCATCTCTTCGGCACGCGATTGGCCGTTGAGCTGTACGATCTGGAGACTAGCTACGGCACTCTGTTGCTTCTCTTTTGGGGCGGCGATTCAATGCTGGCCCTCAAGCAGTCGCTGCTGCTGCTTGTGGCTTGGACGCACGGCTGTTTCGGTATTTATTTTTGGCTGCGGCTAAAGCGGTTTTTCCCGCAGGTGCGGGCGCTGTTGCTCGCTTCGGCCGTTGGTGTTCCCTTGCTCGCACTCTCAGGATTCACCGCGGCGGGGCGCGAGGCACTGCTTCGCGCACGCGCTAATCCGGATTGGGCTGAACCCTACCGGGCCGCGCTTCAGGTTCTTGGCGAGCCGGAAGTCGCAACATTGGGCTTAGCCGAAACCTTGCTGCTGAGCCTGCAGGCGGCATTGCTGGCCCTGGCGCTGAGCGCACGTTTGGTCCGCTATGGTCTGCAACACCGTGCCGGCCGGGTCGTTGTGCAGTACAGCAGCGGGCCGCGGGTGACGGTTGCCAAGGGCACATCGGTGTTGGAGGCCAGCCAGTTCGCCGGCATCCCCCATGCATCCGTGTGCGGTGGACGTGGTCGCTGCTCGACCTGCCGGATTGGGGTCAGGCGAGGTCTGGAATCCTTGCCCAAGTCCAGCGACGAAGAGCAACGGGTCCTAGATCGTATTCACGCGCCGGCCAACGTACGCCTCGCCTGTCAGTTGAGGCCAGCCTCTGATTTGGAGGTACACCCATTGCTGCCGCCCGAGAGCGCGCCGCGACACGTCCACTCGCTTGTCGGGCGCCGCCATGGCGAGGAGCGCCTGACCACAGTACTCTTCGCCGATCTCCGCGGCTTCACAACCCTGGCCGAAGGCCGCCTGCCCTATGATGTCATTTTCCTTCTCAATCGCTTCGCCCGTGAAATGGGCGAGGCTATCACCGAAGCAGGCGGCAAGATCGATAAGTTCATGGGTGACGGAGTCATGGCGCTCTTCGGTCTGGAAAGCAGTGGCGAAATTGGCGCCCAACAGGCTTTGCGCGCTGCGGCCTTGATGGCGGAGCGGCTGGATCAATTGAACGAAAGCCTGGCGCATGACCTACCGGAGCGGCTGCGCATGGGGATCGGCATTCACGCCGGGTCAGTCATTATCGGCGAAATAGGCTTTGGCGACGCGCGTAGCCTGACCGCCGTTGGCGACGTCGTGAACGCCGCAAGCCGAATGGAGGCACTAACTAAGGAATATGGCAATGATCTCGTCGTCTCCGTTTCGACCCTTGAACTAAGCGGCCTAGATATACCCGCTCAAGAACGGCATGAAATTACTTTGCGCGGACGGCGTGAAACGCTGGCCATCGTCGCCATCAATCCACGGACAATTCGTCGCAATAATACAATGTAATACTTTCGATTGAAGCCTGTGCGACATTGCCCTTATTCTGAATTCGTCGGTTCCAAGTCATTGTTACAATGATCATCAACGGCGTAATTGCGTCGGCTCGGGGGAAAGAATTTGCTGCTGAAACATTTTTGGGGAGTCCGTAACGGATTCCTGCTTATCTGCACGCTGGGTCTGCTAGCGGCCTGCGATCAGCAAGATAAAACCTCGCAAACGCCGGCAGCGCCGCCGCCGAGCGTCACCGTAGCCCCCATCGTGTCGAAACAGATATCGACGTCGCTTGAATACGTCGGTCGTACACGCGCAAATCAGCAGGTTGAACTACGTGCGCGCGTTACCGGCTTCTTGCTAGAGCGCCCCTTCAAGGAGGGCAGTGACGTCAATAGGGGTCAACTGCTTTATCAGATTGACCCGGCTGAGTTCGAAGCGGCCAAGAAGGTTGCGACCGCAGGCGTTGAAAGAGCGCAGGCCACCCTTGTCGATGCCAACAAAACTTTGGAGCGAAGCCGAACCCTCGCGGCTCGTGGCACAGTCAGCCAAGCCAAGCTTGACGAGTCGACGGCCGCCGCCGCCCAAGCTCAGGCCGATTTGGCCGCGGCACAGGCCGACCTTACCGCAGCCGAACTGAACCTTGGCTACACAACCATTACCGCACCGATTTCGGGACGCATCGGCGCTACGACGGTCGATGCGGGAAACCTTGTTGGACCGGATGCCGGTGTGCTGGCGACAATTCTCGATCTCGATCCCATAGAGGTCGAGTTCGCGATATCGGAACGGCAGATGCTCGACTACCAACAGCGCAAGGCAACGGGCGAGGCCCGCAGTTTCGAGCCGAAGTTACGGCTGGCAAACGACACCATGCTTGAAGCACCGGGCGAGCTTTACTTCATCGACAACCAAGTTGATCCCGTGACCGGCACCATCAAGTTAAGAGTTCGGTTTCCCAATGCGGAGGGGCTGGTCTTACCGGGCCAGTTCGTCAACGTCCTCCTGGTAAGCAGCGAGCCGCGCGATGAGGTCGTGGTGCCCCAGGCTGCGGTCCAGACAAGCCAGGCGGGTGCCTTTGTGCTGACCGTAGATGCAGACAACAAAGTGACTGCAAAACCCGTCGAACTCGGCGAGCGCAGCGGTAGAGACATCGTTGTGAAGCAGGGTGTCGCGGTCGGCGAAATGTTGATCGTCGAGGGTGTTCAGAAGGTGCGTCCGGGCGCCAAGGTAAGCCCAACCGTGATCACCCCAGTCGGCTCGGGTTCCTGACATGCTCAGCGGTTTCTTCATCGACCGGCCTAAGTTTGCCTTCGTCATCGCGATTGTCATCGTTCTGGCGGGAATGCTGTCGCTGTCGCGGCTACCGATTGCAGAGTTCCCGGAGCTGACGCCCCCGCAAGTCCAGGTAAAGGCCAGCTATCCCGGTGCCAATGCTCAAGTTGTTGAGCAAACAGTTGCGGCAGTCATCGAATCCGAGGTCAACGGCGTCGAAGGCATGATTTACATGTCCTCGAAAAGCTCCAACGACGGAAGCTACACGCTGACCATAACATTCGAAGTCGGAACGGACGGCGACCAAGCACAGGTAAATGTGCAGAACCGCGTCGCCTTAACCACTGCGCGACTGCCCGAAGAGGTCGTGCGGCAGGGCATAACAACCAAGAAGCAAAGCACGTCGATGCTGATGCTGGCCAATATCTATGCGCCGGACGGCGGGTTTGACGACATCTTCTTGAGCAACTACGCGAGCATCAACGTGCGGGACAGATTGGCCCGTGTGCCCGGTGTGGCGAGCGCGGATATTCTGGGTGCACGCGATTACGGCATGCGCGTTTGGCTGAACCCGGATCGCCTTACGAGCTTAGAGATGACGGCTGGCGACGTGATCAATGCAATTCGCGAGCAGAACGTTCAGGTATCTGCAGGTAACATCGGCGAGGCACCAACCACCGAAGGGCAGCAGTTCCAGTTCAGCATCCAAACCAAGGGCCGATTGGAAAGCGTTCAGGAGTTTGAGCAAATTGTCATTCGGGCTGGCGGTGACGGCACACTGGTCCGCTTGGCCGACGTGGCGCGCGTGGATCTGGGCGCGCAAACCTATGGCTGGTTTGCCAGGCTGGACGGCAAACCAGCAGCGGTTATCGCCATCTATCAGCTGCCTGACGCCAACGCGCTCGACGTCGCGGAGGGCATCAAGGCAGAGCTTGCAAAAATTTCCACGAACTTCCCGGAAGGGCTAGCCTACAAGGTTACCTACGACACGACCCGTTACGTTCAAACATCCATGCGCGAGGTACTCGTCACCCTGCTGCAGGCCATGGCGCTGGTCATCCTGGTGGTCTTTGTGTTCTTGCAAGACTGGCGGTCCACGCTCATTCCGACCATCACCATACCGGTTTCTTTGATCGGCACGTTGGCGGCGCTCCTGGCCATGGGCTTTACTATCAACACCGTGAGCCTCTTCGGGTTGATCCTGGCGATCGGCGTGGTGGTCGATGACGCAATCGTGGTGGTCGAGAACGTCCAACGACATATGTCCGAAGGCAAAGCGCCCCGCGAAGCCACTTGGCTGGCGATGAAGGAAGTGAGTGGCCCGGTCGTCGCCACCACCCTGGTGCTGCTGGCGGTTTTCGTGCCGGTGGGCTTCACGCCCGGTCTGACGGGGCGCCTGTATGAGCAGTTCGCCGTCACCATTTCGGTCGCAGTCGCGATTTCATCAATCAATGCCCTGACGCTCAGTCCAGCACTTTGTGCGAGCTTCCTCAGACTCCCCAAGCCCGCCAAACGCGGCCCATTGTTCTGGTTCGAGAAGCTTCTGAACCGCACACGGAAGGGTTACACCGGCATTGTCGGACTGATGACCCGGCGGCTGGCGATTACCGGTATTGTCTTTGTCGCCAGCCTGGCCGCTACCGGCTGGTTGCTGCAGAGCCTGCCCACCGGCTTCGTACCTGAGGAGGATCGCGGTGCGCTCTTCATCGATATGCGCTTGCCCGATGCCGCCGCGCTACCCCGTACAGCAACTCAACTGGAAGAAGTCGAAGCTGTCGTCGCTGCGATTCCCGGTGTGGAAAGCATTACCTCGGTCGGCGGTTATTCACTCCTTTCCGGCGCGGTAGTGCCCAATGGCGGAATGCTTGTCGTTGTGCTTGACCCCTGGGACGAGCGTCAGGAGCCGCACCTTCACCTCAACGCCATACTCGCGCAGCTACGCGCGAAACTTTATACGCTCCCCGGCGTGACGGCGATCCCCTTCAATCCGCCCCCCATCCCCGGTTTGGGTACGACTGGCGGCTTCGAATTCGTTCTACAGGACACCGAGGGGCGGGATTCATCCGAACTCGCCTCGGCACTCGGCGGGTTCATCTTTGAAGCCAATGGAAGGCCCGAGCTGAACGCCGTCTTCAGCATGTTCCGAGCCAATGTTCCGCAGCTCTTCGTCGACGTCGACCGTGAATCGGTTAAGACCCGCGGCGTCAATTTGGGCGAGGTATTTCAGGGTTTGGCGGCGAATTTGACGGCGTTCTATGTCAACGACTTCAATCTGTTCGGTCGGGTCTATCGGGTGATGCTCCAGGCCGAAGCGGAACGTCGCAATGCGCCGGAAGATATTGAGGACATCTACGTCCGCGCGAGCAACGGAGAGATGGTGCCTTTGCGCACACTCGTGCGGGTGAAGCCGATTCTGGGACCAGAACAGGTGGAGCGCTACAATCTCTATCGTTCTGCGACCATCAACGGAAATCCGGCACCCGGCCGCAGCTCGGGCGAGGCTTTGCAAGCCATGGAGACTTTGGCGCAGGAAACGCTGCCTAGCGGCTACAGCTTCGAATGGACCGGCATGGCCCTGCAGGAAATCAAGGCCGGACAGGCGGGGTCGATGGTCATGATTCTCTCCATCGTGTTCGCCTACCTGTTCCTGGTAGCACAATATGAAAGCTGGACCGTTCCCTTCTCTGTCATGCTCTCGATCGGCGTAGCGGTGCTTGGTGCTGTAGCATTGCTTGGCTGGCGCGGTATTGCGCTCGATGCTTACGCGCAGGTCGGGCTTGTCCTGCTGGTTGGCTTGGCGGCCAAAAACGCGATCCTGATTGTCGAGTTCGCCAAACAGCTTCGCGAGGAAGGGAAAAGCATATTCGATGCGACGCTACAGGCCGCCGATCTGCGATTCCGGGCCGTGATGATGACAGCGCTCTCTTTCATTCTAGGCGTACTCCCGCTGGTCTTTGCCAGCGGCGCCGGATCGGCAAGTCGGCAATCTGTCGGCACCACCGTCTTTGGCGGCATGTTGGGCGCTACACTTCTGGGAATTTTCTTCATCCCGCCGCTTTTCGCGCTCTTCCAATCCTTGCGCGAGAAAGTCAATGGCCAGAGCGCAGGCACCACGGAGGTGCCACAACCGGCACAGGCAGACTGATCGTCAGCAATGAAATGGGTGCGCTAGGCCTTACTGTGCCGATGCAACAGGTGAATTACGTAAACTTTCCAGATAGCGCAGGTTTTCCGCCGCCTGGGCGTGATAAGCGGGACTGAGGTCAAGAGCCCGGTTAAAATAAGTTCCCGCAACATCATAGTCGCCGCGCAGCATGGCGACATAACCCACGTTGTTCATGACTTCCGGCAGGTTTTCGGGAGAGACCCCCATGAGAGCCTCCACATAGCGACCCTGCCAGGCGATTGCCAGCTTCAGGTTGTTCTGCGCCGCGACAAACTTCGGATCGAGATCAATCGCCAGCCGAAAGGTGTTCTCTGCTTCAACGTACTGTTCTTGAAGCAGCTTCGACATTCCCAGGTTGTTGACCGGAACCGGTGACCGAGGCACCAACTCCATCGCGTGGGTATAAGCCTCCGACGAACCGACCCAGTCGCGCCCCGCATCCTTGGCCCGGCCCAGGCCGTTCCAGGCCCGCCATAGACCGGGATCGCGCTGGACCGCGAGTTCAAGCCGCGCCCTTGCTTCACCAAGCTCACCTTGCACCAGAAGAATGAGTCCCTCACCCTGAAGCGCGCGGGCGCCATACTCCGGGTCCCCGACGATCGAAGCAAAATGCTTCCGAGCTGCGTCCAACTGTCCCGTTTGGAGAAGCGTTTCGGCAAATCCATAAATGGCCCGCGGATTGCTGGGGTCATCCTGCAGCACGCGTGCGTATTCCTGCTGCGCTTCGTAAACTCTCCCGTCGGCCAGAAGTTCATCCGATCGATCGAGATCGCCAGGTGGGATTACGTCTTTGACCAGACCGCGGACCTGCGACGCCGGCGGGCCTTCGGGCTCGCTCGTCAGACAACCACTGAGAATGAGCGCGGCAAGAGGTATCAAGGCAACCGCCAGACGGGAACGATTTCCAGTCTGGGCCGAAGCCTCGGTAGGTCGCAACGTCATGGTTCCCCCCTTTAGCTCCAGGTTCTCAGTTGTTTTCCGCCTGGGCCACCATCGTGTCAAAAATCAGGACATCCGCGCCAAGCAGGACACGCAGGTCTTCGGCCAAGGTATCGTCCTTAACCAACCGCGGCAAGGAATCGAAGGTTACTGCCAGACGCTCGGCCGTACAGCGGGCCGAAGAACGGTAGTGAATGGTGCTGCTCGCATAATTGTAATGATCTGCGTTCAACAGACGCGCCGTGACCAGCCCATCATGTTTGAGCCAACCACGCGTCCGCCGCGCCATCCCCTCGCGACCATTGCCATTGACCAAGGTAATCTGCGCCTCCCCGATGGAAAGCGAGCAGTTTCGTGCGGCATCAATCACCGACGCGACGCTATCACCTTTGCCGTCGCTTGGTGTCACGGACGGAGCCTCCAAAGGCTCCACGATCACCGCCGTAACCGGTAGGGCCGGCATCTCCGTGGGACCAGCCGGCTCTTGCCTTTCCGGGCTCGATCCGTCGGGCAGCACCGCAAGCGCGACTTGCTCCGGCTTCGCGGGCATCAGTCCGGGACTGCCTAGTCCGGCTTTCAACGGACCACTAACAACCTGAGAAAGCGTATCGGGCTTCACTGCAGGGAGCGGTATCGACGGCAATGTATCGTATGATTCCGAGGCCGAAGGCTCCGGTGTCCGCGTCAAGCTCACCGGCTCAAGCGCAAAGGATTCGGTATGCTCGGGCACCAACCGTTGCGGGGCCGGCAAGCTAGCCTCCTGGATGGTTGCCGGCATCTGTCGTTCCGGCGGGTTCGGTTCGGGCTGACTTGGCTGCGGAGCCAAAGCGGTCATCTCAGCCGACGGCTGAGTAACGATGATCTGGCTTCGGTCCGATGTCTTTGCGACATAGGGTTTCGTTAGCTCGGCAACCTGTGCCGCAGGCGGCGTGTCTTCCTGTATGTCGGAAGTGGGTGCCGGCTTGTTCTCGAGCAAGGCGATGTTGGCTAGAATGACATCATTGCCAGCCGAGAGCGCCCTGGCCTCGTTCAGGTAGCGCTGGGCTGTTTGTTCATCACCGCGCTTGAGATGGGCATAACCGACGTTGTTCAAAACATCCGGGTCTTGCGGCGCCAGCGCCAAGGCTTTGTTGAAATAGCGATCGGCAAGATCTGGGCGCCCAACCATATCGTAAGCGACCGCCAGGGCATTGATACCCTCAAGAGAATCCGGCGCCTTGCGATGCGCCTTCAAAAAATACTCAATCGCCTTACCGACATTGCCTCGGTTCAACTCCTGCTTGCCCTGCTCATATTCCTGCGAAACAGTGACGGCAGACTGGGCTTGCGACGTCGTTTCCTGGTTCACCTTCTCCGGTGCTGAAGGAGCTGCCGTCAACTGTGCCGCAGAATTGCCAAGGCTTCCGCAGGCGCTCAGCGCCGACATGGCTACGATCAAGCCCGCGCCCTGGAGCAGCTTGTTTCTCATGATCATACCCTCCCCTCGTCCTCTAAATGTCGGCGGCGCCAGACAGCGGCCCGCTCACATCACCTTCATCATTCGAATGATGACTGGTGACAGAATGACGATCATCAACACCGGGAAAATGAACAGCACCAGCGGCACCGACAACTTGGCCGGTAGCGCCTGTGCTTTCTCCTCAGCGCGGGTGACCCGCTTATCTCTCATCTCGTCGGTGTAGACACGGAGCGTTTCAGCGATGCTGGTTCCCAACTCTTCGGATTGGATCAGCAACACGACAAAGGCCTTGACCTCGTCCACTCCCATACGTTCAGCCACATTGCGCAGCGCCTCGGTTCGCGATTGACCCGCGCGCAACTCACTAGCCATCATTCTGAAGTTTTCACCCAGCACCGGATATGATCTGCCGATTTCTCGGCTGATACGTTCGATGGCCTGGTCGAGCGACAAGCCGGCCTCCACACACACCACCAACAAATCCAGCGCATCGGGGAAGCCATCCCGGGCCTGCTGTTGCCTCGCGCCTATTTTCTGCTTCAAGAACATAACCGGCAGATAAAGGCCGACGATGCCGAGCACTGCGGCGCCACCTACTGCGGTAGAAACCGTGAACTCACGCGTGACCAGCGGGAAAACCAGTGAAAACAATACCGGCAGGGTTATCGCAATAACAGCGCGCACCGCGTAAAAGATCGGGACGGCACGGGCCGAATAATAACCGGCCAACACCAGTTGCCGACGGACCCGCGATAGATCGGTCATATCTTGCGGGAGGCTTTCACCAACCTTCGAAAGGACCTTGGCAATCTTGTCCTTGCGGTTGGCGCTGATCTCCTCACGATCGGTCGGCTTCTGGCTCAAGCGCCGCGCGAAACCGCCTTCGCCGCCCGCGACCGCCGTCAATCCGAAGAAGAGCAAGCCGGCAACCAAAAACACCAAGCCGCCGACGACTATCGGCGCATTGGCTTCAGCCAGTACTAGAAGATTTGCCAGGAAGTCCGGCATACTTGCTCCGTCCTCAGATCTTGAAGTTGGTCATGCGGTACATGACGAAATAACCAATGAACATCAGAATCATTCCGATGCCCATGCTGATGATGAAACCCTGATCATCCTGAACGAGTGTGTAGTACTTGGGCGATAGAACGTTGATGGCCAGGAACACGGCAATTGGCAGAATTCCCAGAACGATCGCAGAGAACCGACCTTCCGCGGAAAGAGCTTTGGCCTTACGGCGAATCTTGAAGCGCTCGCGAATAACCCTGGAAATCGAGGATAGGATCTCAGCCAGATTGCCGCCTATCTCGCCCTGAATCTGCACTGTGATAACCAACATGCGGAGGTCGGGACTACCAACCCGCTTTTCCATGTTGGTCAGCGATTCATTGAGGTCCAAACCATACTGCATCTCGTCCACGGCAAGGCCAAACTCAGAGCCGATGGGATCAGGAAGCTCCGACGCCGCCAGACCGATAGCCGAGGATATCGGATGCCCGGCCCGCAAGGCGCGCACAACAACGTCGATGCACTCCGGCAACTGCTCATTGAACTTCGATATGCGCCGGCCGCGAACGAGTTTGAGTATCAGCAACGGTAGGAGGAACGGCAGAATAACCGAAACCGCGATGGTCAAGGGGTTGAGCGCCTGAAGTACAAAAAACGCCCCGACGCTGATCAAGGAAAACATCGTGCAGATCATGAAAAGCTGCGGGATCGATACGCCAGCGCCGGACTGCGCCAGCAGCCCGTCCAGCTTGTTAGCCAGGACCTCCAGGATATTGCCCTGAGCATCGTATGCACTCTCGCGGCGCAGACGCAGCATGACTTCCTGAGAGCTTCGCCCTTCGGACAGCATCGCCATGCGTCGGTTCATCTGGCGATACTTGCTCTTACGCCAGTCTGAAATTAGGAAATACAATCCTTCTATGAGAAGGAATGATACGAGGAACACGACCCCGAGAATGATGATGGTTGTAGTTTCCATGCCCGCTTTCCCTTATCCGAGAACGCGATCTTCGCGATAGACTTCCGGGTCGATCTCAATCCCACGGGTTTTGAATTCCTTGGCAAATTGCGGCCGGATTCCGGTAGCGCGATATTCACCCATCACGGTGCCGTCGTCGGCAATGCCCTTGCGCTGGAAGTGGAAGATCTCCTGCATCTGGATGACGCTGCCTTCCATGCCCGTTATTTCGGAAACACTGACCAATCGCCGTTTACCGTCGCTCAAGCGCTGCGTCTGGACGATAACGTCGATGGCCGATGCAATCTGAGACCGCATGGAGATTGTCGGAATTTCGATCTCCGACATGCCGATCATCTGTTCCATACGCGAAAGCGCGTCGCGCGGCGTGTTGGCGTGAATCGTCGTCATGGAGCCTTCATGGCCGGTGTTCATGGCCTGCAGCATGTCAAACGCTTCACCGCCACGTACCTCACCAAGAATAATACGGTCAGGACGCATACGCAGTGCGTTCTTGACCAACTCGCGCTGCCGAATTTCACCACGGCCTTCAACGTTGGGGGGCCGGGTTTCCAGTCGCGCAACATGGATTTGCTGCAGCTGCAACTCCGCTGCGTCTTCAATCGTAACAATACGTTCCGCGTTCCCGATGTAAGCCGACAATGCGTTCAGCATCGTGGTTTTACCGGAACCGGTACCACCCGAGATGATAATGTTCTGGCGCGCTTCCACGCAGCCCTTGAGGACGTCAGCCATATCCTGAGCCAGTGCCCCAAGCTCGATCAACCGGGGCATCGTGATTGGCACCTTGGCGAACTTACGGATGGACACCAAGGGACCATCAACGGCGATGGGATGAACCACCGCATTGACGCGCGAGCCGTCCGGCAAGCGCGCATCGACCAGTGGTTGGGACTCGTCGATACGGCGTCCAACCTGGGCAACGATCTTCTGGATGATGCGCATCAAGTGCCGGTTGTCCGCAAAGCGGGCGTTGGTCAGCTCGAGCTTGCCGTAGCGTTCAACGAAGACCTTGCTATGGGTATTCACCAGAATATCGGTAACGGTCGGGTCCTTCAGCAGCGGCTCGATCGGGCCATAGCCGATAACCTCGTTGACGACGTCGGTAATAAGACTTTCTTGCTCGGTCTTGTTGAGCGGCAAACGTTCGGAAATGATCAGTTCGCGGATCAGGCGCTCGACCTGCGGCGCGAACTCGGCTTCGGGAATCTGATCGAGTTTCGAAAAATCAATGCGGTCCAACAATGTCCGATGCAGCTTGACCTTGAGGTCGGTCATCTTATCGGAAGCTTCACGCGCTTCTGCGGACATGCCGTGCCCAGCAGTGGCGATGTTCCGCTTCGGATTGACTGGCGCCTTGGGTGCGACTTCAGGCGCCGGTGCAGTCGCTGGCGCCTTCTGGTCCGGCGATGGCTTCGGCTGCACTTCGTCGGGTTTTAAAAAACGTCCAAACATATGCTGCTCCCTTCTTAAGAGCGCTTACTTAGGCGGCGACGGCGCCACGCCCTTGGCGTATCGAGGCTAGAATCTCGTCGGCCGCATCGGAAATCGCCTTTTCTACATCACTCCCCGGCTTCACTTCCTTCAAAGGAACGCCGCGGTTGATGGAATCGGTCACGATCGTCGGGTTATCAGGCACATAGAAGGAAATCTCCCGGCCTAACGCCTTCTCCACATCCTTCATATTGACACCAAACCAAAGGAACTTCTTCTTGAAACGATTGGCATGCAGGAACATCGGCACCTGACCACCGCCGTTTTCGAAGATGGTGTCGATCAAAAGGCGGGTGTGGCGGATCGATTCCACATTAACCTGGAACACGATGTTGACCGCATCCACACCCCGCAAAATCTCCGATGTCCAAGACGCCCAGTAAGGCGGCATGTTGACGATCACGTAGTCATAAGCGTGTGCCACGATCTCCATCAAACGGCACACCGCTTCGCTGGTTACGTTCTCCCAGAGCGAAAGCCGTTCGATAGGCGCGAGCACATCGATCTTCGAGGGATGCTTGACGACCAACGAACTCAGAAACGATTCATCCAGCCGGGAGGGTGCATTGGAAATCTCCGCAATATCCAAGCGGCCCTCGACATCCAGGTGTGTGGACACCTTGCCGAATTGAAAGTCCAGGTCGACTAGGCACACGCTATCGGTCTTCGCGGCCTGCTCACGAACCCTGATAGCCGTCTGACAGGCTACCGTGGCCGCGCCCAAACCCTTGGAGGCCGCCAGTACAGCCAGAATAACGGCGTGGGCGTGTTCTGTGCCGCCTGCGTCACTTGATTGCTTCGCAACCGAAGTGAGCGAATTTGCGAGTTCTGCCTCTGAGAGAGGGTGCGGAAGGAAATCCGAGACATCGTTGCGCATAAGCCAGCGCACGTCCTCGACCTTCGCATCATCTGCCGTAACAATAACCGAACCGCGTGCCTTACGTACCAAATCCGTGAAGGCGGCCCGATCCGTCTCTTGATTCAAGTGCATCTCAACGATGATGACATCTGCGCGCTGCCAAGACGCCGACTTCTCCATCGCCTCAGCCAAGCGGCCGTCTAGCACACTCACCTTCGAGTTCTGCAAATCATCAGCGACTTTTTTTACGGTCGTCTTGACCTGGTCACTTTGTGCGATCGCTACGATGTTCATTTGTCCCCGCTTATATTACTTCTCACGTCGCCTAGCGGCCGATTTCGACTCTTTTCAACCACGGTTCGGCGCATTCTCACCCAGTCGGCCCTAGTTGGCCGACGCTATCCGCGGTTAGCAATCCCTACAGCGGCTAATCCTCTCCTACGTCACTGGTGATAATCTCCTCAGGAGCAATTACAGTGCCCGTGACATAACGGCCATAGGCCGCTGCCGCACGCGTACCATTCATTTCAATATCAGTATTCTTCGCCGACTCCGGCGCCGGATCAATCGTATGAACACTAGCGTTGAAAGACGAGGACTCGCCGGACATCAAGGATTGGCGCGGCGGCCCGAAGTTCCAGGTGCTCGCATGATTCTCACAGGCCGCGAGGCCAAGGAGCATGAGCAGGCAAGCCGCGAATTTTGGTGTCGTGCCGTTCATCTTGGACCTCACTTTAAAATGTAGCCATGGTTACCGGCCATCCCGCCGGCAGAACCCGCTGCCATGGGCGCAGCGGCCGTGCCGCCTTGGCCAGCTCCCACGGTACGGCCCAGAAGGAAGAATTCTCCCTCGTTGGGACGCAGATAAAGGTCGGTTGGAACCCGGAGATCGTCAGGAGACTGCGCCGGTTTGACAAGGCGCGGCGTGACAATGATCACCAGTTCCGATTCGTCCTGCTGGAAGTCGGAGCTGCGGAACAACGCCCCTATAATCGGGATGTCGCCCAACCATGGGAACTGCTGGATGGCGTTGTCGTAACTGCTCTGGTAAAGCCCCGCGATTGCGAAGCTCTGCCCGTCGCGAAGCTCTACCGTGGTTTCGGCACGGCGCGTAATCAAACCGGGAATGTTCAAACCGCTTCCCGGAACAGCGAAGCTGCGCGTCGGGTCGATAGCGCTGACCTCGGGTCGGACGATCAGGTTTATGAGATCGCCATCGAGCACGGTCGGCGTGAAGGACAGCGATACGCCAAACTCCTTGAATTCAACCGTGATGGAATCGTTGTCCTGCGCCACGGGGACCGGGAACTCACCACCAGCGAGGAAGCTGGCCGTGTCACCTGATAGCACGACAAGATTCGGCTCTGCGAGGCTGTGTACCAGCCCTTTCGTTTCCAGCGCGTCAAGCGTGGCATCAATGGCCAGGGCGCCCAACGTGCCGCCAATTCCGATCGTGCCGAATGCGCTCGCCAGCCCACCGGTTGTGACACCGCTGAAGGTGAAATCACCGCTGCTGTAAGAGGTATCCAAGGACAACCCGAGTGCCTTGCCAACCGAACGCGACACCTCGGCAAATCGGACCTGCAGCATGACCTGCTGGCTCGAATCCACCGATAGACCGTTCTGCACTTTGCCCGGCGCATAGCTTTCCGCGATGGCGGCGGCCCGTGCGGCAATCGGCGTGCTGGAAACATGGCCTTTTAAGAGCACAGCGTCGTTGACCGAGCGAACTTCGATCCGCTCATCGGGCATCACTTCGTAAAGTTTCGCCTTCAAGCCGGCGACATCGTAGCCAACCACCAGATCGCCAATCGCGATCAACTTACGTCCCGCCCCGTAAATCGTGATGCTCGTATTACCGAGCGCGCGTCCTAGGACGTAAGCCGATTTATTGGTCAACGGAACAACGTCCGCGATCTCAGGATTACCAATCATGATCTCTGTGAAAGGCTCCTGGGTGCGCAAGATTTGTGACTTGTTAAGCGGGACGATGATCTCGCCGGCATGTCGACCGGTGTCGCGTCCATTCTCGATCGTGATCTGGGCCGTGGCGGCGTTTGCCATCACCACCAATCCGAGCAATGCGATCAGGGTCGCGAAAAACCCGGACCGGATACTGACGATCACGTTCATTGACCGTGTATAACTGGCCATCATATGTCTTGCCTCCCCCAGCTTCACCTTTGCGACCCCCACACTATTCCTTGCGAACGCTCTCGGTTGTCGAAGTTAGACCTCGATGAACCTTGACCGTCGCAAAGGGATTATATGCCGGCGTGTTACTCGCCGCCTTCGTGACAACAGGCTGATCAGCGAACAAGTTCCCCAATGTCACTGCCTTGTCGTCGACCACATCGTCGTCTTTGTTGGACCGCAGCATCAAGGCCATCGTCCCGATCGTGCTGGCCAGAACAAGCTTCTTGGCCTGCACGGGATCAGCCGAAAGCGTCACCGTCGTAACGATCTCAGGAACCTCGTTTTCATTGGTTACTTGCTGATCAGCCGCAAGCACCTTGATGTTCTGGAGCAATGTCCTGGATTCCGGGCCACTGGGCGCCTCGCGCGTCAAAATCACGTCAACGCGATCATCGGGCTTTACGAAACCGGCCACACCCAACACTTCGTTGACTGAAATCGTAACAGCGCGATTTTCCGGTTCGACAATCGCTGACAGCGTTGCCCGTCCGCCCGGGTCCGTCACATTGGAAACCAACAAAGGCTCGTTCGGTTCAATCGGTTGCAGCACCTTGCGTGGTTGCGCGCCGATCAAGTCATCGATCGAGGTAAAGGCGCCTTCCGGAATCTGATCGGTCTCCCAATCACGTAGCGCCAGATGCTGTGCACCGATGCGGCTGCCGAAGGGCAAGCGCACCCGTGCGACGACGATCTGCGACATCTTCGCCTTTTCCATCGCGGCCTTCTCGGCTTCCGCAGCGGCTGCCTGGGCGGCTTGCGCCGCTGCGACCGCGGCTGCCTCGGCGGCGGCGGCGGCGGCCTTCTGCTCCGCCGTCATTTCTGTGGTCTCAGGCTGACTGATGTTGGGCGTTTCCGCGAGGACCGGGCTCGTCGGCGTCATAACCGGCTCAGGTTCTACGACCGCTTGTGTCGGCGGCGCTTCGCTGGCCTGCAGGTCCTGCATCGTAATAGTGCGCGCTTGAATTGCCTCGACATCGCCAACGTTACGCAGCGCGATCGCGAACTGACCGACAGTGCGCGCCAAAGTCAGCTTCTGAACCTGCTCGGGCAACAACTCTACGGTTACGCTCTTGGCAACGACAGTCTTGTCGTCGGCTTGGATCTGCTGGTCCACGGCAAGAATACGGACATTCTGAAGCAGTACGTCCGTACCCATCTACCCGTCTTCGCGTTCCCAGGTCAAAAGGATATCGACCCGATCATCGGGCTCGACGAAACCGCCGACGCTCAAAACCGTGTTCACCACGATCGTCGCGGCGCGCTTGTTGGGGTCGATGCGCGTGGACATCGAAGCCCGACCGCCCGGACCGGAGACCCGGTTACGCAGGAGCGGTTCATTAGGCTCAAAGGCGCGCAAGGCCACCCGGCCTTCCTCGACCAAAACTTCTTCCGTTTTCGTAAAAGCTCCTTCGGGAGCAAATTCGGCGGGCCATTCGACGGCCCGGATATGTTCACCGCGGATACGGTCGCCATAACGTAACGGCGTACGGGCCACGACCACGGTGGTCATCTGGGGGCCCCTTTGCTCGACGACGGCCGAGCCTTGTTGCTGCGACATCCATCGCTGAACCAGGAACACTGCACCAACTGCCAAAATCAGCGCCAGAGCAACGATCAGAAATCCGCGAGCACGCATGGACCTTCTCCCCTTACGTCAGAAGCAACCGTCGGCGCCTCCTACGAGAACCCCCGGCAATCCGCCCCTTGTGACAAATGTACCCGGAGATCAACTGCGAGCTCTCGAATGAGCCGCAAAGTAATCGAGGGGGCCAGGGGCTTGATAGCCTCCAGCCCCCTCGACCTAGCTTAGAAGTCCAGCAATTTTTTGCTGAACCTTCACCCGGCTTACGTCAACGCCGTGTTCAGCGTATCCCACTGGGTGTTGATCCAACCGCCGACGGCGCCAATGATGGCGACCACCAGAGCTGCGATAAGACCAATCAGGATCGAGTATTCGATCAGGGACGCGCCGTCTTCGTCACGGACGAAACCAGCGATAAGTTTGTTAAGCTTCTTCATAACTTGCTTCTCCTATTTTCACGTTCACCTTCGTTTTTCCCCTTCGCTTTGCAGCGAGGCCAAACCTCACCCCCACTTTTATGGGATGAAAGGTTATTGGCCGTATGTACTCTTAAGGCACATTTACTAAACAATTCGTTACACTCTACACGATAAGGCGCTCAAATGTAACGAATTATGAATTATGGTAGCAATCATCTTGTTTCTTGGCGAGAAAAAGCGATCCAAAACAAGCTTCGACCGGCCTGTTGATGCAATTTTGCAACAGTGTGTTCCTATAATTCAACATTCGATGACTACTCTTTTACACCCTGGTTACCAGGCCTTCCGTCGGTTCTAGTTGTCTCGAACCTTTGAATGACCGCACCGTTCTTGTCGCCCCGTCGAACATAAATTTCGTAAATCTTTCCGTCGAAAACCAAGGCGAAGTCGCCCGCCTCGTACAATAGCTTGGCAATAGCGTCCTGCTTTTGGACGACGGCGTAATCGATCTGCCAATCGTCCAAATGCCGCCGCCAGTTTTCACCCTGTTTAGTAGCCCGATGATTGGCGAGGACAAAGGAATCGCCATAGAGATCCGCCCTGCCGTCGATGAACACCTTGCGCTCCGGATAAAGGTCCCGGATCAGGTGCCCGCCCAGGCCGTACTCGTTCATCATCCGGCCCTGGAGGTCCTGCTGCTTGATGAAATTAGTCAACTCAGTCGGTCTGAACGCCGCAATCCTGGAGAAATACTGCGCACTGTTGCTGGCACCGATTGCATAACCGGCAAGCAGAACGACGATAAGCCCATTTAGCAGACGCTCTATCCTCGGGTTGAGCGAATCCCCCTGCGACTCGGCAGAACGCCTGTCCAAACCGAAAGCGCTCGCCAGCGGCAGCAACGCACCATCGCCGATAAATCTGCCCGCGTAGGCCACCATGATAACCACCGCAAAGGGCGCGTTCCGGGCTGAAGCGATGCCGGCCGCAACCGTAACCAAAGGCAGCAGTATCTCGGTGAGATCAGGTTTATCGCGCCGCCCCACCATCAAGACCACGAATCCCATGAACGCCACGACAAACGATAGATTCTTCAGATCGCTAAAGTTCAGGGTCGCCCACTCACTGATCGTGCTGGTGGCTTCCATCTGCATGACCGTCAGCGGATAAAGAAGGTGACCGAAGCCGTAGGGATTCACGCCGCTGGCCGCGAGCGTCAGAAGCAAAACAATCCATAGCCGCGCCAAGTAACCCCCGCCGGGGCCCGTCGGCGCGACGCGCTCCACCAAGAGCAACCGCAGCGACTCCGATGCGGCAAAGGCAAATAAGAAGGCAAGGCCGACGAAATAACCGCCGTGCAGGTTGACCCAGACCACCATCAGCACCGGCAGCAGGAAAAGGCCGCCTTGTTTGGTCTCATAACGCGCGCGCCACAAAAGACCCAACTGCACGCCGAAAAACAGGTAGCTGAACAGGTGCGGACGCGGCGCCATGAAACTCACCAGGATCACGCAGAAGAACAGCGTAAGCAGACAGCTCGCCAACGGCCTTTGAATAAACCTATCGGCCAGACGCGCGGCAACGAACAGCGCCGCGCCGCCAACCAGCGCGGTCATGAAAAGCACGGCAGGCTCGCCACCAAGACTATAAACACCATAGAGAAGAAGCTGGAACAGCCACTCATGCAAGACCCAGGGTTGACCCTCAAAGGTCCAGGAAAAAGGATCGCCTGTCGGCAAGGCGCCGGTCGCGGCGATCAGCTCCCCGGCCTTCAGATGCCACTGGTAGTCCGGATCGGCCAGGCCCGGCGCAATCCCGGTCTGCATGACGAGCTGACAGATGAAGATCAAGGTGACGAAGGACACCATCTCGGCGCTAACCAAGACTGCAATTGGGTTCTGTCGCAACCGGGTCATGACATTCTCAATCCTTGTTGCGATCCCGTAGGAGGAGGCTGTGGGCGCCAATGCGGCGCTCTTCGTGATATTGGCCGCTTGCGATCATCAACTGCGCAAGCGGCAGCGTCGCGGGAAGGACGGCATAGTCAAAGTCCCATCGTTCCAGGAAGGTGCGCCAGTTCCGGCCACCCGTTGCAGCCTGAAAATAGTCACTGACGAAGGCATTCCGATAGAGCCCCGCGCGGCCATCTATGAAGACCTCCGTTTCCGGAAAAAGCCGCCAGATGAGATAGCCGCCGTCGCCATAGGCGTTGAGCATTCGGCCTTGGCGCGGATTGGCCTCCAAATAGTCCGCCACTTCGATCAGCGGATTCACCTCGGATGTCAGCGACCGCGCTACGCTCATCGGCACGAGAACCGCAGCCGCAACAGCGACGAGAAGGCAAAACAGGCCGTCCACCGCTGCTTTGCCCTGTCGAGGGCTGTTCATTTTCCCGATCCAATCAGAAAGCCAGTTCCATCGCGTGCGCGCGTCCTCAAGACCGTCCCTAAGCGCCAAGCTCGACATGAAGCGAGCCGTCAGAGGAATCAATGCCATAATGGCAAAGGGCAGGTGCCGGGCGGCGCTAAAGGCCGCAAATGACAGAGCGATCGGTAGAGCAACCTCAGTTAGGTCCGCCTTTCCACGCCGCCAAACGAGCGCCAGAAGGTAGGCCAAAAGCGTTGCCGCGAAGATGCGCGGCAAGGTGTCGTTCAAATTCAACGGCCGCCATTCTGCCAAATCGGCATTAATGCTCATGCCAACAACCTGCAGCGGGTAGATGAGCCTCTGCGGGCCGTCGATATTTATGAAGCTGGCCAGAATACAAGCCAGGAATGACCATCCCAGAACTGTCACCAAGCGCGCGCCGCCATTTTCGGTTCTGTCGAAAAAGAACCACCGCACCGCTTCGCCGGCCAGAAAAGACAAAAGAAGGGCCAGTCCGATCATGAAACCTCCGTGGAGGTTAACCCATACGATCATGATGACCGGAAGCCAGGCGAGAATACGATGGCGTCCGAGATACTTGGCCTTAAACAGTAAATGCAGAAAGACAGCGAACAGCAGATAGGTCGTCAGATGCGGTCTGGGCGCCGTAAAGGCCAGCATTGGCAAGCTGGCGGCGGCCGTGAGTATCAAGGCTGGAAAAGCATTGGCCATGAACAAGCGGGCAGACCGGTAGGTAATCCCCAGCGAAACCGCCATCACCAAAGCGGCCATCACCAGATTGCCCGCGTGTCCCCACAGTTGGTAAATCTGAAACACGAGGTATTGAAACGGCCATTCTTCGAGCACCCACTCCGCGCCCTTCATGCTGAAGGAAAACGGATCGCCGCCGGGGACTGCTCCAGTTTCCGAGATATAGCGACCCGTCGATAGATGCCAGAAATAATCAGGGTCACTTACACCGGGCGCGGCACTGCCGAGCGTCGATACGACCGCCAGTAGGAACAAGAGGTAAAAGGGCAGAGCTTCATACGACAAGGTCGCGAGAAGCAGCTTTCTCAATCTCATTGGCACCTCTTGTCTTCTCCTCTCAGCGCTGAACCGGGTGAGAGCATGAGGCTTAAAAGTAAAATTTTATCTAACGATGATTTGTTCTTTTACGCTCTGGCGGGGATTCGCGGCAAGACGTCCCATCTGGCGTTCCCTTGCAAGTAACCCCGGTCTTCGACAAAGCGGGGGGCAGCAAAGAAATGGCCCGGCAGCCTGCACGGCTCACCGGGCCACAATAATAGCGAGTCGTTTTTACTCAGCGGTCATCTCGTCCCATTCCTCCTGAAACCCAGTCCAGGTTTCCTCAAAGGCCTGCTTTGCGTCCTGCCAGTCTTCCGCCGCCGAGTCCTTCAAGCGGGCCCAGTCGTGTTCGACCTGCTGCCAGGCTCGTTTAAGATCGGCCATGGCGGGCTCTTCGGAGTCGGGCTGCTGTTCGATCATCTCTTCAGCCTTCATGATCTGCTGTTCCTGGCGCTCCAGGTAGGCGGCTCGATCGCTTTCCGTGGAGGCCGTGGCGGAAGCAGGCAAAGCGGCGGCGCCGAAAGTCAGACCAAGCCCCACGACAAGGGCGGTGGCCGTACGGTTGTAGAATGTCGTTTCGCGTTTCATCACACTCTCCTTGCTGAGTTCGGTCACAACGAATCTATGACGCTCAACGTCATCGGTGATGGTGGTGATCAAGGTTGATCTGGTCTTCGTCGGTCAGCGCACCGACCGCAGCACCCGCTGCACCACCCAGGACAGCACCGCCAAGGACACTGCCGCCGGTCAGGGCACCTGCAACGGCACCTGTACCCGCACCGATACCGGCACCACTCAGGGCGCGCTCACCTTGCGTGTTCCCGCAGGCTGCCAGCGGAGCGGCAACCGTCAGAATCATCATCGTTTTTGCCAGGGAGCTCATGCCTGTCCTCCTTTCGGAACCGCGTTCCTCGTACGTCTTCTTACTGTGCAGTTCCCTTTTGCGTTTTTCCTGCAACACCCCAAGCGTCGTCATGGCGAATGGGGCTGCAATCGAACGTACCCAACCACCTAGGAAAGCCCACGAGGGTCAACAACCGCTGTCACAGACATGACACAGTTTGGCTACATATAATTGTGATTTTTCAAATACTTATAGGAAATACCCACAGACCGGCGACGTAAGCAGCGAACGTTTCACACCTCCGTTTCACGGCGGTGGCCCCTTCCGATGCAATAAGCTTAAAGACGCCCGTCGTACGCGCGTTTGCCGATGACCGCGGCAATCACTGTGAAGCCCGGGTACTGCAAGGCCCGCTGCAACGCTTCGGCGAACTCCGCGCGGTTGCGGCACCATTCACCCGCACCTCCGAGAGCCTTGGCGACAGCAGGGAAATCCGTCGCGCCAAAATCCACCGCCAGCGGTGGCAGGTTCGAGCGCCGCTGCTTGACCTCGATCAGGGCAAGTTGCTCGTCAACAAACACTATGATTGGCAAAGAGAGATTCAGGTCGCGAATGGTCGCCAACTCTCCAAGGAACATTTCCAATCCGCCGTCGCCGACCGTCGCCACGACCGGACAGTCCGGCTCGGCCAACTTTCGTCCGATGGCCAAGGGCACCGCGCAGCCCATGGTACAGAGCGCAGAGGACTGCAATAGGCCGCGACGCCGGTAACATGCGAAGAGTTGACTCAAAAGGATACGGTGCGCCCCACTGTCCGTCGTGACCACCGCTTCGCGCGGCAATCCGCGCCGCAACTCGTCGACCACGGCGGCTGGTCCCCAGGTCTCGTCCGCGCCACTTTCCGCCCACAGCTTCCGACGAACCTCGGCAGCTTCACCCGCAGCCCAGTTCTTGCGAGACAACAACCCGGCACCCAGCACTTTGAGGGACGCGGCCACGTCACCGACGAAGTTGAGGGCGGCTTGGTGCATTCCGTGATCATTGGCCACAGCCGATATGTCGATCACCCGAGCGCCTTCCGGCCAAGGATCGCGCCACCCGACACGCATTTCGATGGGATCGTACCCGGCTAGGACGATACAGTCAGACTTGGCTATCAAGGGCAGTAAATGCGCGTCCACTCGCGGCGACAACCCAGCGCCGCCCAGCGCCAATGGATCGTCTTCCGGCAAGATGCCTTTGGCCTTGTAACTCGTGATCAAGGGGATCCGAAACTGCCGACAGAACGTCGCCACGGCCTCGGCGCCGACTTCATCAAGCACCCCAACGCCCGCGATCACTATGGGGCGTTCTGCTTGGGAGAGCCAATGGCGCGCCTGTTCCAGCCCATCGCCCGCCGCCGGGACGACCGCTTGCAGGGCTTGCCGGCGCGGATGAATGGGTTCTTCCTCCATTGTCTGCACATCGATGGGCAGGTCCAAGAGTACCGGCCCAGGACGTCCTTCGCTCGCCAGTGTTACAGCCTTGTCGATCAGCAGCGCCGCGTTCCCTGCCTCTACACGGTAGGCAGCCTTGGCAATAGGCTCGATGAGCCGCACGTGGTCGAAAACCTGGTGCGTGTAGCTGTGCCGCTCGCGGGCCGGAACGCAACCCGTCAAGACGATCATCGGGACACGGTCCTGATGCGCATTGGCAATCACGTTCGCAGCGTTCGCCAGACCCGGACCGATCGTCGCCACCAAGATGGCGGGGGCACCGTCGTGATGGTGGGCGCCCTCACCCATGAACCCGGCGCAGTTTTCATGCCGGGCAAGCACGACCTTGATTCCCACCCGATCCAAGGCCTCCATGATCGCCAATACTTCTCCACCGGGGATGCCGAAGGCGTAGCGACAGCCTGCATCGTAAAGCCGTTTGGCGATCAGATCGGATGCAGTGGTCATGATCCGGCTTTGCCTTTCATAAGCTTATGGTAACCGTCGCGTGTTTGCGGGGTCTTGATGCCCAGGATCTTTCCTGCAACCAGATTGCGCAGCATTTGGGCGGTGCCGCCGCCAATGGTGAACATGCGCGCGTCCCGAAGCATCCGTTCGATCGGGTTGTTTCGGGAATAGCCCGCCGCCCCGTGCAACTGCAAGGCATCGTTGGTGACCTTAACGGCAGTCTCCGACGCCAATATCTTTGCCTGGGCAGCAAGCAGAGGGTCCGGGAAACCGGTGCCGTTGGTCTCGGCACTGGCGGCAGCCTGCCAGATCATCAACCGGGCCGCATCGATAGCAACCTTCATGTCCGCCAGAATCCACTGCAGCCCTTGGAACTCGGCTATTGGACGTCCAAACTGCTCCCGCTTCTTGGTGAAGTCCCGAGCCGTCTCGAACGCGCCCTGGGCTATTCCCAGCGCCACTGTTGCCGCACCGACTCGCTGGGAATTGTAAGCCGTCATCAGGCCCGCAAACCCACGGGCAATGCCCTCCGGCGGTACGAGCAAACGATCTGCGCCCAACTTCAGATTGCGAAAATGAACCCGCGTTTCAGGAATCCCCCTAAGCCCCAATGCCGGTTCACGGGTCCCAATCTCCAGCCCCTCATCTTCATCGCGAAGAGCGATGAACCCGGCGATACCCTTCGGCTCACCATCCTCGACCAGCTTCGCGAAGATCAGATGCAAGCGCGACACTCCACCGCCCGTTATCCAATGTTTGGTTCCGTTCAGTACGAAGTGGTTTCCCTGCTTTTCAGCCGTCGTGGTCATTTCAGTCGCAGCACTGCCGGCGCCCGGTTCGGTGATGCAGATGGCGGGCTTATCTCCGGCCAGCACCAGCTTGGCTGCCAGTTCCTTTTGTTCAGGCGATCCATACCGCAGGATTGCGCCAATGGCACCCATATTGCCTTCAACGACAATGCGTCCGGTCACGCCGCAAACGCGCGCCATCTCCTCGATGACCAGGACCGTGTCCAGATAGCTGCGGCCGGCGCCGCCCAAATCCTTGGGGACGGTCATGCCCATGAAACCGGCCGCTGTGAGTTTTTCCACGGTGTCGACCGGGTAGGCTTCGCTTGCATCCACTTCTGCTGCCCGGCCCGCTACATGCGATTCTGCAAGACTGCGCGCCCGCGCCCGTAAATCTTGTTGCCCGCTGGTCAAATCAAACATTGCCGATCAGTCCTTGTTTCTTTCAGTCATCACGCCAAGTGCGCCGCTCGCGCGGGCCTTCTCGTATCCTTGTGCGCCGAGCAGTTCGGATAACACCTCGGCAGTATGCTGCCCTAGATAGGGCGGCGGTCGCCGATAGGTCACAGGGGTAGCCGAGAGCTTCGTCGGGTTGCCGATCAATTCAACACCTTCGGGGCCAGCCAGCGGATGCGCCATGCGTACCCGCATCTCCCGCGCCGCCACCTGATCGGAATCGAAGACCTCCTGCAGATTATTGACGGGTCCGGCGGGAACACCGAGTTTACCCAGCCCCTCCAGCAAGTCCTGTTTGGCGATCTTCCTGACTGCGGCTTCCAACAGCGGTATTAACTCTTCCCGGTTGGCCAATCGCTGCCGATTGACCGCAAAGCGCGGATCCTCGGCAAGCTCTGCCACGCCGATAAACTGGCAGAATCGCTTGTATTGGCTGTCATTCCCGACGGCGATGATGACGTGACCGTCAGCAGCCTCCATAACTTGATAGGGCACAATGTTGGGATGCTGATTGCCGCGCCTTTGCGGCACCTTCCCGGAGGTCAGATAGTTCGTTCCTTCGTTGATCAGCCAGGACACCTGTGTGTCGACTAACCCCAGATCGATATGCTGGCCCTCGCCCGTTTTATCGCGATGACGCAGCGCCGCAAGAATAGCAGTCGAAGCATACATACCGCACATGACGTCGGCGATCCCCACACCAACCTTCATCGGCTCGCCCTCGGGCGCACCGGTCAAGCTCATGATACCGCCGAAGCCTTGCGCCATGACGTCGTACCCGGCTTTGGAAGCATGCGGCCCTGTCTGGCCATAGCCTGTGATCGAACAATAAATCAGACGCGGATGAAGCGCCCTGAGGTCTTCATAGCCCAGGCCGTACTTGACCAATCCACCAACCTTGAAATTTTCCACCAGCACATCGCAGTGACCAGCAAGCTCGCGGATCAACGACGCTCCTTCGGGTGAAGCTACGTCAACCGTAACAGAGCGCTTATTCCGGTTGGCGCAAAGATAGTAGGCGCTCTCGCTGGTTTCCTGTCCGTCGGGCGCCTTCACGAAGGGCGGCCCCCAGGTCCTGGTATCGTCCCCGGCACCGGGCTTTTCAATCTTGATGACATCGGCGCCCAAATCGCCTAGCAACTGCGTGCAGGTTGGGCCAGCCAAAATTCGGCTCAGGTCGAGAATTCGTAAGTCCGAAAGAGGGCCTTTCTTGGTATCAGGCGCAGACTCGTCGCTCATGCTGATCAATCTCTCGTATCCTGTGAGGGAAGCAGGTCAGGCTATCGGCGCAGCACACGAAAAGAAAGCGCTATCGGGGCACTTTTTTCTTATCGATGGGATCGGGTCGGTTCGCGGCGAGCCTACGGCAGCCGGGGACAGGGAAAGGGACATCAGATGCAAGGTGGCGTTATCCTTCTAGACGGCGGCATGGGCCGCGAACTCATGCGAATCGGCGCACCATTTCGCCAACCCGAATGGTCGGCTCTAGCACTGATGGAGGCTCCCGAGACAGTAGAGGCCGTCCACCAGGCTTTCTTGCAGGCCGGGTCAGAGATCGTGACAACCAACAGCTATGCATTGGTGCCGTTTCACATCGGCGAGCAGCGGTTCCGGGATCAGGCTCAAACGCTTGCACATCTCTCCGGACGTCTTGCGCGTCAAGCTGTTGAGCGAACCTCCCATACCGCCAGGGTCGCCGGATCGCTGCCGCCGCTATTCGGGTCATATCGCCCAGACCTTTTCAATGCGCCGACAGCGCAAAGTATCCTGGAACCCCTGATCGCAGGCCTGTCGCCATGGGTTGATATCTGGCTCGGCGAAACTTTGGGCAGCATTGCCGAAGCCGAGGCGATCAAGATAGGCCTCGACCGCGCCGACAGCGAAGATCAACGGCCGCTCTGGCTGTCCTTTACTTTGGAGGATATCGCTGACGACAGGCTGCACCCTCCCCGTCTTCGATCTGGTGAAAGCATTGCCGACAGCGTGGCCGCAGCGCATGCGCTTGGCGCCCATGCCCTGCTTTTCAACTGCAGCCAGCCCGAGGTCATGTTGCCTGCAATCACTCTGGCCGCAACAGCGATCAGGGAGCAAGCCACCTTAGGCCAAACGGCTCTGAAGCTCGGCGTTTACGCCAACACATTCGAGGATCGCAGCAGCGCTGAAGGGGCCAATGAAAGCACCTCCGGTCTTCGTCGCGATCTGACACCCGATAGCTATCTGACATTCGTGCGCCGTTGGGTTGAAGCCGGTGCATGTATCGTGGGTGGCTGCTGCGGCATCGGACCCGAACACATTCGCAAACTGCATGAAGAAATAACCCTCTGATTGGGGTTCTCGAGGTCTGATCGCATAGAAATCGCACGATTGTGTATTTTATTTCATCCAGTTTTCACTGAAATAATAGTCACTGTGCTGGACGGGGTTTGGCGGCAGCGTCGAAACCCATGGCAATTTGAATAGGAGCGGACCGATGTTGAGTTTCAAGAATATCTCTCTTGTTGCGCTAACGGCCTTCGTCGTGTCGGCCTGCACGCAAGGCGGATCGTCCCAAGGTAACTACATTGAAGCCGACGGCAAGGACATCGCTGCGACAGGAAACAGCGACACCGATGCTTTCTTGATGTCGATAAACAATCGCCACCGGGGCAGTGGCCGCTAGTAGGTACGCTTGAGAAGTCAGGTCACGGCCCAAAAAACGGCAGGAGGCTCTGGCCTCATGTGATCCTTCCGCTACTATGACCGGTATCAGACTGGATAGTATCAAGCGGGAGGATCTGGCGTGCAGCAGGATGAACGTGGTCATGCATTGACCAGCGACAGCGCCGACGCGGCCGCTGCGTTGGACTTGGCGATTCACAATTTTCTGCATTGGCGGGCCGCCGTCATCCCTCCATTACGCAGCAGTCTCGAGACCGATCCTGACTTTGGGTTTGCCCACATCGTCAGCGGCTTGATTCTTCACGGCGCACGCAACATCCACTTTCGCCCGAAAATTGCCGCGGCCATTGCCAGCGCCGAAGAAACCGCGACGGCGATGACGCCTCGCGAGCAACTCTACCTAGCGGCTCTGAAAGCAGCTTTCCAAGGCGACATCGCCGGGTCGGTTGCGCTCTACGAGACAATTTTAGTTCAACACCCCCTGGACCTTTTTGCTCAGCGCCTCGCTCAAATGGAGTTGTTCTGGATCGGCGAAATGGAGTGGTCCGCAGATATTTCGGCCCGTGTCGCTCCCGCTTGGAGCGAAGCGGTGCCCAGCTACGGCATCCACCTTTCCTGCCGCGCTTTCGACTTGGAAGAAAGCGGCGATTATCGCGGCGCGGAGAAGCTTGCCCGTCAGGCCGTTGAGATCGACCCAACCGATGTCTGGGGCACGCACGCCATGGCTCATGTAATGATCATGGAGAATCGGATAGACGAGGGTATCGCCTGGCTCGATGGGCTAAAAGACCATTGGGGCGAGGCCAATCAGATGGCGTTGCATCTTTGGTGGCATCGCTGCTTGTTCCACCTGGAGCGCGGCGAGTTCGATGCGGTAATCGACATCTACGACAATTGGATCCGCAACCGCGAACTTCCGTTGCTCAAATCCATGGCGGACCTTTACATCGACATGCAGAACGGCGCCTCAATGCTGCAGCGCTTGGAGATGTGCAAGGTCCCTGTCGGAGACCGTTGGGAGGAATTGCTAGAACTTACGCTCAATCGGTTGGAGGACCACACCAGCCCCTTCACCAGCCCTCATTACGCGCTGATCCTGGCCGCTAGCGGACGCTTCGAAGAGTCTTATGGTCTCTTGGCATCGATGGAGGCTTTCGCTGCCACTGACAAGGGAACCCTGGGTCCGCGCTATCGCGCCGCTGCAATTCCGGCGGCGCGCGGCGCAATCGCCTTCAGACAAGCCCAATACGAGGATGTCGTCGCCGCCCTGTTCCCCGCGCGCAGGTCACTTTGGCAAATGGGCGGCAGTCACGCACAGCGGGATGTTTTTACGCAGATGCTGGTGTTTGCGTTGGGCCGGCTGGGGCAGGCCGATCTCCTAGCCATCGTGGTTGACGACGCCAAAGCCTTTGGATTCTCGGACGTACCTGAACGCCTCTGTTATCGTCAGGCCGCGGCGCTTCTTCAGTAGGATCGAACGCCCAAGCCTCCACTGACGAATATCATAGAGCTATTGTTTAACATTGCTGTTGTGTTAAATAAGCATGGCTTACCGGGCTGCGTCCCTTCCGGTCGGTGGCTATAGTCCTGCTTCGTTTCATCGAGAATGAGATCAGCCTTAATATGTCGCAACATGCTGCGCCGAACCGGTGGCGTCTTTTTATTCCGAAGTTGGTAACTTGCATCAAGGAAGGATACGGCTGGCCGCACCTGAAGGCCGACGGTATGGCCGGACTGACGGTCGCCATCGTTGCCCTGCCGTTAGCCATGGCCTTGGCGATCGCCTCCGGCACGACGCCGGAGCGGGGTTTGATTACCGTTATCATTGCCGGTTTCGTGATCTCTGCCTTCGGCGGAAGCCGATTTCAGATTGGCGGGCCGACGGGCGCCTTTGTCGTTGTTGTCTATGGAGTCATCGCGCAGTACGGCTACGACGGCCTTGTCCTGGCGACCTTAATGGCCGGCGCCTTACTGGTGCTGGCGGGGCTTGCCGGTTTCGGTACTTGGATCAAGTACGTCCCGCAACCTGTCGTCGTGGGTTTCACCGCAGGGATCGCGGTCATTATTTTTTCCAGCCAAGTCAAAGACTTCCTCGGGCTGGCCATTGAGCAGCCGCCTGCCGGGTTCGCCGCGCAGTGGCAAAGCTATCTCACCCATATCGATCTGATTCATCCCACGACACTGGCCCTGGCCCTTGCCTCCTTGGGATTGATCATCGCCCTGCGCCGCTGGCGACCTCAAGCACCGGGTTTCCTGATCGCCGTGACCGTGGCGGCTGCCGCCACGGCGCTGTTCACGCTCCCCGTCGAGACCATCGGCACTCGGTTCGGCGGCATTCCGAGCACTCTACCCTCTCCCAGTCTGCCAAGGATCGATTTTGCACGCCTGGCGGAACTGCTACCCAGCGCCTTCACCATCGCCTTTCTGGCAGGCGTGGAATCCTTGCTGTCCGCCGTGGTTGCCGATGGCATGACCGGTCGGCGGCATCGATCAAATTGCGAGTTGGTTGCTCAAGGCCTTGCCAACAGCGCGTCCGTCGCTTTTGGCGGGATTCCCGCGACTGGCGCGATCGCCCGCACGGCGACCAACATTCGCGCCGGCGGCCGGACACCCTTTGCGGGCATATTTCACGCTCTATTTGTGTTGTTATTCATGCTGCTGCTGGCCCCCTTGGCAAGTTTCGTTCCCCTGGCCGGCCTCGCCGCCGTCCTGTTCATCGTTGCCTGGAACATGAGCGAGGTCGATCGCTTCAAGCGCCTACTCCTCCACGCTCCCTGGGATGAGCGCCTTGTGCTGGTCATCACCTTCGGCTTAACCGTGGCTGTCGATCTGACCGTGGCCATCGAGGTAGGGGTCGTCCTTGCGGCAATGCTCTTCATGCATCGCATGACCCGTGCGGTCGCAATTCAATCCCATGATCTGCTGATCGAGGAAGACCAGGAAGACACACTCGATGCCGCGAACGGTAACGGCAAGGACGGCATGCGCGCCGCCTTGCCGCCTGGGGTGGAGGCCTATCAAATTCGCGGGCCTTTCTTCTTCGGTGTCGCCGACCTTTTGGGGGAGGTCATGGAGCGGATCAGCGCGCCGCCAAAGATCTTCATTTTGCGGATGCGTCTGGTGCCAATGGTAGATGCAACCGGCGCTCAGGCCCTGGAAAGTTTTGTCGCCCGGTGCCGACGCCATGACACCGAAGTCATTCTGACCGGCCTGCAGCCGCAACCGCGCGAAGTCCTGGATCGCATGGGCCTCCTGGCCCGCCAAGGCGTTCGAGAGGAAAGTGATTTCCGAAGCGCGGTCGAAAAATTGACCTTTGCCGCACCCGAAGCAAACTAAAGCCAGTCGGTCTCGTAGGGCAGGCTGGAAAGGCGTTCGACGCCGGTCTCGGTGATCAGCACCTGTTCTTCCAACTTGACGCCTTCTCTACCGCCGGCAACGCCAATAAAGCTTTCCACGCAAAGCGTCATGCCCGGCGTGATGATGCCGTCATAGCCCTTCGTCGGGAAATCTTCCCAATGCTTGATGGAGGGGTACTCGTCCGCCAGCCCGACCCCATGGATCAAACTTGGATAACGCAACGAGAGGAACTCCTCGGGGATCCGCCAACAGGCCTCGGAAAGCTCGCGAAAGCTCATGCCAGGCTTCAGGACGGCGATGTTGTGCTCGATCTGCTCATATGCCTTGGCATAGAGACGGCGCTGCTCGTCGTTCGGCCTGTCACCGCACAGCCAAGCGCGGGAAATGTCGGCACAGTAGCCATAGGGGCCAATGAGGTCCGTATCGAAGCTGACCATATCCCCTCGCTCGATGACACGCATTGAGCATTCTCGAAACCAGGGATTGGTTCGCGGCCCGGAAGACAACAGCCGCGTTTCGATCCACTCACCGCCCAAACGAATGTTTACTTCATGCAGCTTGGCCCAGAGTGCGTTCTCCGTGATGCCGGGCTCAAGGATGGACCGCATCTCGCGACAGCCTTCCTCGCAGACCGCAATAGAAGCCCGCATGAGCGCCAGTTCTTGCGTTGACTTCACGGCGCGGGCACGCTCCGCGATCCCCTCGCCTTCCAGGAGCGTCAAACCTTCGGCCCGCAGCGCGTCGCTCCCCAGATGGGACAATCGATCCACTGCGAGGCGCTTGCTACCGCCGCCGTACTGGCGCATGAGTTCGGCAACATCCTGACCCATCTTCTTGGCCCGCGCTTCGGCATGGGGGCCGGCGGTGAAGTAGTAGGCCGAGGAGTTGACCCTGTACTCATCCACCGTCGGCAGACCCTCGGCCAGATGCGGCAAGTTGGCATAGTCGAAAAGGACCACCGGACCGTCGAGTGCCACGAAAACGCAGCGCGCTTCATAATGGGAGCACCAGATTTGCATGTTCGTCGCATCGGTTGCGTAGCGGGTGTTGATTTGGTCATAGAGGAGTAACCCGGCGACATCGGCTTTCTGCATCTCCTCTCGCAGGCGACCCAGACGGTAAAGACGCACCACATCCAGGTCCACGGGAGCTTGCGTATACTCCATGGCACCGTGTTGGCGTGCCATCGACGCAAGCTCTTTCGCATGCCCGCCGGCAACCTCTACTGCATCAATGCTCATCCCCGACTCTCCCTTTCAAAACAGGTCGCAGAAAACCGCACTCAGATCGCACCGCGCATTCTTTCGCCCTTGGGATCAAACAAGGGCTCGCTGAGCAGACGCGCGGACAATCTCTCGCCTAGCAGCTCGATCTCCCAGCCCTCTGCCTCTCCGGCGATCTCCCTCGGAACATAGCCCATGGCAACCGATTTTCCGGAAGCGTGCGCATAGCCGCCGGAAGTCACCCAACCTTTCACTTCACCTCTGAACCAGATCGGCTCGTCACCGATCACATCGGCGTCCTTGGCTGCAAGTATGAAGCTGCAAAGACGGAGCTTGCCGCCCTGCTGCTTTTCCTTGGTTGCCGCCGCCTTGCCAATGAAGTCCGCGTTCTTCGTCAGGGACACGAACCGTCCAAGGCCCGCTTCATAAGGGCCGTAGATCGGTCGGTACTCACGCGCCCAGCTTCCAAAACCCTTTTCGAGGCGAAGAGCATTGAGCGCACGTGACCCGAAGAGCGCGATGCTATGCGCCGCACCTGCATCCATCAGAACATCGAAGAGGTAGCGCTGATACTCCGGGCGGCACCAGATCTCGTAACCCAGGTCGCCGGTGTAGCTCACCCTCCCAACCAAAGCGGGTGCCATGCCGATATCCATCCAGGAAATCGCCATGAAGGGAAAGGCCTGATCCGACAGATCGTGGTCCGTTAGGCGCGCCAGCAAATCTCGGGACTTCGGCCCCGCCAGCGCCAGACCGACGAGTCCCAGACCCTCCGCCTTGACCGTCACCGAGCCATCTTCGGGAAGGTGCTCTTCGAACCAGCGCATATGGTATTCCTCGGCGATCCCCGATCCCGCGATGAAGAATGCATCTTCGCCCAGATTGGCGAGCGTGAAATCGCCGATCAGCTTGCCGTCGTGTTTGAGCATTGGCGCCAAGGTCATGCGGCCCTGATTGGGAATCCGGCAGGCCAAGATACCGTCCAACCAAGCGCGCGCGCCCGTGCCGGTCACACTGTATTTTGCAAAGCCTGAAATCTCGCTCAAACCCACGGAACTGCGGACGGCCCTGGCTTCTTTGCCTACCTTTTCGAAATCGCTTGAGCGCCGCCATGAAAAGCTGTCCTTGACCCCCTCTGGCGCAAACCACAGAGGAACCTCCAATCCATAGGCGGCACCAAACTGGGCGCCTGATTCCTTTAATTTGTCGTAGATGGGCGTGGTTCTGAGCGGCCGCGCGGCGGTCAGCTCCTCGTTGGGGAATTTGATGGAAAAGCGGCGCGAGTAATTCTCGCGCACCTTTGCGTTGGTGTATTTTAGCGTTGCCCAATCGCCATAGCGGCCGACGTCCATGGCCCAGACGTCGAAACCCGGGTCACCTTCGATAATCCAATTCGCCAGCGCGAGACCGACACCACCGCCCTGGGAGAATCCCGCCATGACGCCGCAGGCGCACCAAAACCCCGGCAAGCCGCGAACCGGGCCGACAAGCGGATTGCCATCCGGTGCGAAGGTAAAGGGGCCATTGATGATCTGTTTGATGCCGGCGTTCTGGAAGGCCGGAAAATGCTGAAAGCCCACCTCCAACGACGGTGCAATGCGGTCGATATCCGGCTCAAGAAGTTCATGCCCGAAATCCCAGGGCGTTCGCTTCTCGGACCAGGGGACACAGGCTTTCTCATAGGTCCCCATCAACATGCCGCCGCGTTCCTGGCGCAAATACAGTTCGCCGTCGAAATCCACAGCGTGCACCACTTCCTTACCCGTGGTGCGGTTGACCTCGGCAACTTCGGGCATGTCTTCGGTGATGAGGTACATGTGCTCCATCGCCAAAACTGGCAACTCCAACCCCACCATACGCCCAACCTCGCGCGCCCAAAGCCCGCCCGCGTTGACCACGTGCTGCGCCAGGATATTGCCCTTGTCGGTCACCACCAGCCATTGCCCGTCCGGTTGGCGTACGATGTCTTCGACCTTGGTATGACGGTGAATCTCGGCGCCCAGTTTGCGTGCCGACTTGGCGTAGGCATGGGTCGTGCCCGAAGGATCGAGGTGGCCGTCGACAACCGTCCGCATAGCCCCGACAAAACACTTGGGGTCGAGCAAGGGCATGTCCTGATGCGCTTCTTCCGGCGTGATGATCTCGGCTTCGATCCCCAGATAGCGACCCTTGGCGACAAGCCCCTTGATCCAATCAAATCGCGCCTCGGTCGCCGCCAGCATCACGCCGCCCGTCATATGCAGGCCCGTTGATTGCTCAGACAGCGCCTCGATCTCCCGGTAAAGCTCGATGGTGTATTTCTGCAGCTTGGCGACATTGGGATCGCCATTGATCGTATGCATGCCGCCCGCCGCATGCCAGGTCGACCCGGAGGTAAGCTCCGAACGCTCCAGCAACACCGAGTCCTTCATACCGAACTTCGCGAGGTGATAGAGAACCGAGCAACCGACGACGCCACCGCCGATGACAACAACTTGCGCGTGGGACTTCATAGTGTGGGCCTTCTTCCTTGCTTCTCGTGTCCAAGTGGCCAGAGGCCGTTAATGTCGCCTTTGCCAGCGCCCCCTTCAGGGTTCGCCGGTTCCGATCGCCTCCTTGCGTCGCGCGATGTAGGCATCGACCGCTTCCAGCCGCGCGGGATCGATTGGCGGTGCCTCGTATTCCTGCAACACCCTTTGCCAAACTTCCGTTGCGCGAGCCGTGGCATCCTTCGCGCCGGCAATTTCCCAATTCTCGTGGTTCTGCCAGTCACTGAGGAGCGGTTCATAAAACGCGGTCTTATAGCGCTCCATCGTGTGGGACGATCCAAAGAAATGCCCACCCGGCCCCACTTCGCGGATCGCCTCTAGACCAAACTCCTCCTCTGACACCACAATCGGCTCCAGAACCTTGGCCATGCACTGCAGCGTCTCCACATCCATGATCAGCTTTTCGAAGGAGGCGACGAGCCCACCCTCCAGCCACCCGGCGGCATGATAGATCAGGTTCCCATATCCGTTGACGGCACCCCAAAGGGCGAACTGCGTCTCGTAAACAGCCTGACCGTCGACCGTGTTGGAGGCATTGCAGGCACTCGTGCGGTAAGGCAGCCCATAGCGTCTTGCTAATTGTCCGCCGGCCATATTCGCCTTGCAGTTCTCCGGCGTGCCAAAAGCGGGGGCGCCTGATCGCATATCCACGTTGGAGGTGAAGCCGCCGTAGATCACTGGCGCACCGGCGCGGACCAACTGGGTGAGAGCAATGCCGATCAAGGCTTCCGCATTTTGCTGCACCAACGCCGCCGCCATGGTGACAGGCGTCATCGCCCCCATCAGCGTGAAGGGCGTGACAATTACCGCCTGTCCCAATTCGGCCATCTGCATGGCGCCCTCGGCCATGGTTTCATCGAGCTTACGGGGCGAATTGATATTGATGTTGGTGATGGCGCCGGGGCTCTCGGCCATTTCCTCCAACGTCAGCCCGCGCGACAAGGCCATGATCTGGGCGGCATCACGGGCGCGACCCGCACCGATCGATACGCAGTTCCAGATCTTGTCCGTATAGACGATGTTGGCCCGACAGGTATCGAGGTGACGGTTGTTTGCGGGCAACTCCTGAGGCGCCGTTGCCTGGTTGCCCAGGAAGGAAATCACGTTGAAGCTTTGCGCCATCTTGATGAGGCTGCAGTAGTCTTCGAGATTACCGGCACGACGGCCACGCAAGCAGTCGTGGACGTTGGGCGGGCCAGAAACCAACCCGAAATTGATTGCATTTCCACCAATCCGAATTGCGTGACCGGCATTACGGGGCGTTAGCATGAACTCACTTGGCGCTGTCGAGATGAGCTGCAAGATCAGCTCAGGCTCCAGGCAGACAACGCCGGAGGCTTCATCGACCGTGGCCCCGGCCTTGCGAAACAGGTCGCGGGCCCGGACACTCATAACCTCGACGCCTTGCTCGGCAAGCAAGCGAAGGGAGGCCTCGTGCACCGCTTCCAATTGATCGTCGCTCAGAGGACATAACGGCGGAAACGGCGATTCGATGTTGCGCCAGGAAATTTGGTTTAGCGCACGCGCTTCAAAATCCTCACGCGCCGATTGGCGACGGCGGCGGCGCGGGCTCTCTTCAGTCATTGTGGCGAACTCCCTTGGTGCTGCCCTCTCCGTATGATGCTAGGGGCAGCGACTTGGAGAAATCAGCCCTCTCTCGACTCTAACTAGAACAAATCCGACACCCGACGGTTCCTTGCCTCAGGCGCTAATGACACCGCCGATTGATCTACGTCATCCCGCTAATCGGTTTATGCAGCGACAATTGAGATTGTGGCGGTTCAACCCCAGGAACGGAGATCATAGTCACCATGCGTATAACCTTTCTCGGTGCGGCGGGAACAGTGACCGGGTCAAAGTATCTGGTCGAAGCTGCCGGCAAACGCCTGTTGATAGACTGTGGCCTCTTCCAAGGATTCAAAAACCTGCGCCTGCGGAACCGTGAACCGCTATCTGTTAACCCAGCAACAATAGATGCCGTGATCCTAACGCACGCCCACATTGATCATTCGGGGTATCTGCCGCTGCTCGTGCGTGACGGCTACAAGGGCCCGATCTTTACGAGCCGCGCGACCGCCGCGCTTTGCGGCATACTCCTGCCGGATAGCGGCCATTTACAGGAGCGCGACGCCGAGTTCGCCAACCGCCATGGTTTCTCGAAGCATTCTCCGGCTTTGCCGCTGTACACAGAAGAGGATGCCCGCTTAGCGTTGGATTCCCTTCGGGAGGTCCCCTTCGAAGAGTCCATGGAACTCGGGAACGGCGTCACTTTCACCTTACGGCGCGCAGGTCACATCCTGGGCGCGGCCATGGTTGAACTGCGTGCCGAGGAACGCAGCCTGCTGTTTTCCGGCGACCTTGGACGTCCAAACGATCCCGTCATGTTACCACCTACGGTTGGGCTTGAATGCGATTACCTGGTGGTGGAATCAACCTATGGAAACCGCAGGCATCCAGATGGCGATGTCGAGGAAAAGCTGGCCGACGTCATTAATCAGACAGTGTCGGGCGGCGGCAGTGTTTTGATCCCCTCATTTGCGGTCGGGCGGACACAGGCGCTGCTTTATCATCTCCACCAACTAAAGCAGACTGGGCGAATAGCAAACGTGCCAGTTTATCTCGATAGCCCCATGGCCATCGACGCAAGCGAGCTTTTCCTGGCACATCACGATGAACATCGACTGACGGCGGCGGAGAGCCGATCAGCGTGTCGGGCGGCGACCTTTGTACGCGACGTCGAAGGCTCAAAAGCACTGGACCGCTCCAGCATGCCGCTCATCATCATTTCAGCCAGCGGCATGGCGACGGGCGGGCGCGTGCTCCATCACCTCAAGCATTTCGCGCCGGATCCGAAGAACACCATTCTGTTCGCCGGTTTCCAGGCTGGCGGCACGCGCGGCGCGGATATGGCCGAGGGGGCTAACCGAATTAAAATTCACGGTTACTATTATCCGTTGCGCGCTAAGGTCGAGATGCTCGACATGCTTTCAGCACATGCGGACTACTTTGAGATTCTGGCTTGGCTGACGACCTTCAAACGCGCGCCTCGCACAACCTTTGTCACGCACGGCGAGCCTGCCGCCGCCGATGCCTTGCGCCACAGTATCGAGGAAGCCCTCGGTTGGCGTTGCCGGGTTCCCGATTATCGTGATGCGGTGACTTTGGAATGACGCCACCGCGACGCGAAAACAACGGCGAGGCCGAGGCACCCTTCCAATCCTTGACACCGGACGCAGCGCTTGAGCGCCTACGGTCGTCGATGCAAGGGCTGGAAACGGAGGAGGCCGCGCGGCGTCTGGCGCGGGAAGGACCGAACAGCCTCCCAAGGCCACGGAAGCGGGGCCCCGTCGCCATCATCCTGCGCCAGTTCGCAAATCCGCTGGTCGTGCTTCTAATCGCCGCCGCATCGGTATCGCTGCTTATCGAAGAGCCTGCGGACGCACTGTTTATCGGCGCCGTCCTTTTGTTCAACGCCCTCGTTGGTGCGTTTCAGGAATGGAAAGCCGAACGGAGCGCCGAGGCCCTTGATCACTATCTGGGAACAATTGCCCGTGTGCGGCGACCGAGCGATTCCGGTCACACGCTCATCCGGCAGCCCGCCAGCCAACTCGTTCCCGGGGACGTGGTCGAGGTTGAAGGCGGCGATGCCGTGCCTGCTGATATACGTCTTTTGTTCGCCCAAACCCTTGCCGCAGACGAGTCTCTGCTAACCGGGGAATCAGAACCCACGAGTAAGGACGCCCAGCACCAATCTGCGACAGAATGCGGATTGGCGGATCAACGGGGAATGATCTTTGCCGGGTCGACGATCGATCGAGGCCGCGCCGTGGGCCTCGTCACAGCGACCGGGGCCAAGACGGCTATCGGAGGCATTTCAAAATCCCTGCACAGCCCGGATCTGAGCGACCCGCCCCTGGTCGTGCGGGTTCGGCATTTCACCCGGCGCCTATCGATCCTCAGCCTTCTCGCCGTATCGGCAATTGGGTTTGCCGCCTACAGCCGAGGCACCGCCCTGGAAGAGGTCTTCGTAACCGCCGTCGCCCTGGCCGTCGCAGCCATTCCCGAAGGTTTGCCGATTGCAATCACCGTTGCCCTATCGATTGCCAGCCGCCGCATGGTGGCGCGGCATGTCATCGTGCGTTCGCTCCCTGCCGTAGAAGGGCTCGGCGCTTGCACGCTGATCGCAAGCGATAAGACCGGGACCCTCACGCAGAACAAGCTAACGGTCGTGCAACTGTTTTCGCCTCTCGACGGGAGCTGGGACTCGGCAATAGATATCGACACCTCATCGCCGGGCAAGGCACGACTTTTGGAGGCAGCCTGCCTTTGCAATGATGCAGAGATCGGACCGAACGGTCCGGTAGGCGACAGCGTGGACTGCGCGTTTCTAATGGCCGCCCGCAGAAGCGGACTGGAGCGCGCGAAAATGGCACTGGAGCACCCCCGGCTGGCAGAAATTCCCTATGAACCCGCAAAGCGCTTTCAAGCCACTCTCCACGACGATGCCAAAGGGGGTTATCTGGCTTGTGTCAAAGGCGCGGCGGAAACGGTGTTACCCCTTTGCGCCGACAGTTCCGGGGAAATGCTTCAGTTGGCCGCCTCCTGGGCTGCCGAGGGTTTGCGCGTAATTGCCGTTGCTCAAGGACAGGTCCCGCGCGAGGCCCTTGAAAAGGGGGAGCCCCCTCAGAACCTAAAGTTCTTGGGATTTGCAGGAATCAGCGACCCTCTACGCCCCGACGCACCACTCGCTGTCCAGCGATGTCAGCAAGCTGGAATCGAGGTTCGCCTTGTCACCGGCGACCACCCGAAAACCGCCTTGGCCGTTGCCTCCGACCTTGGCATCGCTCAGCACCCAAATCAGGTCCTCACCGGCACGGAACTGCGTGAGGCCGGCGAAAGTGCCGCGGCCCTCATCGCACGCGCGCAGGTATTTGCGCGGGTTGAACCGATGCAAAAACTGCAAATCGTCGAGACCCTGCGCGAAACAGGGCACTTCGTCGCGGTTACAGGCGACGGCGTCAATGACGCGCCTGCCCTGCGCGCTGCGAATGTAGGTGTGGCCATGGGTCAGGCTGGCACCGATGTGGCCCGCGCAGCCGCCGACCTCATCATCACGGACGATAACTTCGCATCCATTGTCAATGGGATCGAGGAAGGACGAATTGCCTATAACAACGTCCGTCGCGTGACCCTACTTCTGCTGGCCACTGGCTTCGGTGAAATCGTTTTGTTCCTGCTGACGCTGGTCGCGAACCTGCCCCTACCGCTCTTTGCGGTCCAACTGCTGTGGCTCAATCTCGTAACCAATGGCATTCAAGATATCGCGCTGGCTTTCGAACGGAGTGATCGGGATGTGCTCAAGCAAAAGCCCCGCCCACCGGAGGAAGCACTGTTCGACGGCCGTATGGCCGAACAGGTGTTGCTGGCGGGACTTTACATGGGAGTGGCCACGTTCTTCGTTTTCCAACAAGCCATTGCGCAAGGCTGGAGTGAAGCGGAGGCAAGAACGACGGCCCTGCTGATGATGGTGCTTTTCGAGAACGTGCAAGCACTCAACAGCCGCTCGGAACGGGTCTCGATCCTTCGCTTGCCGCTGCGTGACAACCCCGTCTTGATCTCGTCTATCCTACTAGCGCTAGGACTTCACTTGGCGTCTGCCTGGATTCCGGGATTGGGAAGCACCCTTGGGATCGTCCAGCCAACCTGGTACATGATCGTATCAGTTCTGCCCCTGGCACTAGGGCTTGTCGTCGTCATGGAGCTATACAAACGCCTGCGCGGCCGAATTCTTTGAGCAGGCCGCCATCGGCATCGATCAGGCGGGCGGCTTCACACCCTCAAGATTGAAATCACGATGAAAAAAGCGATCGCGATCCTCACGCTGCCACTGCTCGAAGACCCAAGGGTCCTTGTCCTGGGGAAGCGGTCTGGATGGCAGATAGAACTCTACCGAGGACCAGCCATCGCCCAACATCACATCGCCGGCCACGCGCCGATAGTTCACACCTTCAAACCGGTCTAGGCGCGCGATTTCGTCATAAACCAAGCCGATCATAACAATTCCCTCGGCCCTGGCTCCCTCCTCTGCTACCAGCATGGGGTACGCCGTGCCACGCACCCGGCGCACGGCAAAACCGGAAAGCGTGGCGCTCCTCAGGTCCTGCAGCGCACCGGCCCGACCGATCACTCGTTCGCGCACCAGCGCATCGCGCAATGTTCCATAAAAGAAAAGATCAGGCATCGCACGCCCCCTCAATCTCACACAAATCTGTTGATTCCTTAGCCGTCTTCGCCCTTGCCGAAGCGGCGGCGCTTGGCCCGCAATGACAGCGGCAAGCTTCCAAGATAGAGAAGCGATCCCAAGGTCATCGCCAGCCAGACGTTGGTGAAGAGGAACGCCACGAAAGCCGCCATGCCCAACAGGGTCGGGAACAGTAAATCCCGCCGAATGCTGACCTTCTTGACTGCAAAGGTCGGTATCCGGCTGACCGCGAGAAAACCAACGAAAATGAGATAGAAGGCCGCCAGTACCGGCGCGCCCTCGATTACCGATACGCCGAGGAAATGGAGGAACAACGGGAGCAATGCCAACAAGCCCGCGGCTGGCGCAGGCACGCCGACATAGAACTCTTTTCCCCAGGCTGGTCCGTCGGTCGCCTGTGCCATCACATTGAAGCGCGCCAAGCGCAGGCCGCAGCAGATCACGAAGATCAAGGCGGACAACCAGGCCAGCGGCCCGGTCCCCTGAAGAAGGCTTAGGTAGAGCAGCAATCCAGGAGCAACGCCGAAATTGACGAAATCGGCGAGGGAGTCGAGCTCTGCGCCGAACTTGCTGGTGCCCTTCAACAAGCGGGCCACGCGACCATCCATGCCGTCCAGCAAGGCGGCCAGCAGTATAAGATAAACGGCCATCGTCTGCCGCCCGTCGATGGCAAAACGGATGGAGGTCAGACCGGCGCAAATCGCCAGCACCGTCATCAGGCTGGGAATCAAGAATCGGATTGGAATAGCCTTACGGCGGCGGGATTCGGGCATCAGCTAATCCTGGCGCCACGCTGCGCCTCCTTGCTTGTCAGATCGGCAATGACCGTTTCGCCCGCGACCGCGGTTTGTCCCACGGCGACCAGCGAGGCGGACCCAACCGGTAAATAGACATCCAAGCGGCTGCCAAAACGGATCATCCCAAAGCGTTCTCCAGTTTCAAGGTGACGATCTTCCTCCACTTCGCAGAGGATACGGCGGGCGACAAGCCCGGCGATCTGCACAACGCCGAGATCGCCATAGCCGCCGTCAATTTCTACTGCCAGGGCATTGCGCTCGTTATCCTCGCTGGCCTTATCGAGTGAGGCATTCAAGAACTTGCCCGGCGTATAAACGATTTTGGTAATACGTCCAGCGATCGGCAAGCGATTCACATGGCAATTGAACACGTTCATGAAAATGGAGACCCGCACGCGCGGCTCATCACCAAGGCCCAGAGTCGAAGGCGGCGCTACCGCGGCGACACTGCAAACCTTGCCGTCGGCAGGTGAAATCACAAGTCCTTCGCGCAGCGGCGTCGCCCGCTCGGGATCACGGAAGAAATAGTAGCACCAGAGGGTCGCGCCCGCCCCAATCCAACCAAGTGGTTCGATAAACAAGAACAGAACAAGCGTCACTGCGGCAAAAATGCCTATGAACTTCCACCCTTCGGAATGAATTGGCGGCGCTATGATCTTCAACATGTCCATGGTATTCGAAAAACCTCACAACTGATGGTGCACAGCAACCCTCTGGTCGCCCATTTGCCCGGCAACATAGACTGCCCGTCGATCCCATACCAGAATTCTAATGTAACGACACGGCCGGTGACGCGGGAGAACCTGTGGCCACCGCAAACGTCAGGTCCTCCGTCTACCGCGGATATCCGGGTCTAACGCAGATGTGAAGTTACCGCTCTCTCCTTGGCGCAAGGATTCGGATAAATTGCCTAACCTGTTTTTTTGATGAGACGGAATTTCCATGGAATCGATTTACTATTCGATCTGCTGGCATTGCCACCGCCGCTGCAAACACTGCTACGAGGACCGGTTTCATCCCTATGCGCGCGACGCATTGGAAGGCGTCGTCGCCGAGGCCGAGGCAAGTGCGCCGCGCATCATCGCCAACCTGCCGGATCGCATGACCTTTCTGGATCGCGACGAACCGGACGTGACCGCGCCCGGCGGATTTCGCGAGAAGGTCGGGCGAATCATTCTGTCCGGCGGCGAGGTGCTTACCGATCCCGTGCGCACGCGCGTTCTCTATCCCATCATCGAGGGATTACGTGCCAAGTACGCCAACAGGGGCGGCGTCAAGATCGTGGTCCAGACGACCGGCGATCTGGTGACAAAGGACATCGTGACGGAACTTCTTGCCCGCGGAGTCTGGATGATTTCCGTTGCTGGCATCGACGATTTCCACGTCGGCATGGAAGGCGACAAGAAACGAGTCCTTCAGGAGAAAGTGACCGCCATATTTAAAGCTGCAGGCATGCACCCGTCCGGACTCGACGCCACCAAACGTAAATGGACGGATGAAGCAGGCCCGATTTACAGCTTCTTCGGGGCAACCGAGGATGCCTGGATCGGCAAGCTTTGGCCGCGTGGCCGTGCCTGGAAAAACGGCCTGTCGAAAGCCACGATGGCCGACAATTTTTGCAACGCCTGGTCTGGTGGCCTTGGGTTCTTGGATCACCGTTTCTCAGGCTCGGAAGTCGCCATTGAACCGACGGGCCAGGTCTTCCCCTGCTGTATGAAAACCGGGCGCGCGTTGGGCAACCTGACCGAGGAACCGTTACTGGAGATACTCGATTCTCTGGTGGGGCATCCAGTCTATGAGGCCATCAATGCCGGCGACCCTGGGAAAATGGGTCTGGCGCAGGGCTGGAGCGTAGCGGATTTTGAAGCCGCCTGTCACACCAAGACACCCAAGGGCGACGACTACGCAAATCTCTGCATAGGTTGCGACCGGTTCCATGAAACAGTCATGGGGCCGCTTCTGGAGCAACTCCGAAGCAAGCGGGAAGCCGATCGTCAAAGGCGATCTTCCCTCGAGACCGCCGAATAGCCGATAGTATTCCATAGCCGCCCCCGATAGGAGAGCTTCCGATGCCCCTACGCCTGCAAGTCTTTGCCGTCCTTATCCTTCTGGCGCTCCAGTTTCCTCTATCGCTCCGGGCCGCCGAACCTGACCCGGGAAATTGGTCGGCCGTGCTTGAAGAGGCGAAAGGGCAGACGGTTTACTGGAACGCCTGGGCAGGCGAACCGCGAACCAATGATTACATCGCCTGGGCCGGCAAGCAGGTGGCCGAGCGTTATGGAGTCGACGTTGTCCACGTGAAGCTTGGTGACACCGCCGAAGCGGTGTCACGGGTCGTCGCGGAGAAAGCCGCCGGAACCCTGACGGGCGGGGCCGTCGATCTCATCTGGATCAACGGCGAGAACTTTGCGTCGATGAAACGCAACGGCCTGCTGTTCGGTCCCTGGGCGGAGTCCCTGCCCAACTTCCCGCTGACCGACCCCGACAACAATCCCGGCGTGCGCAACGATTTTACCGTGCCTGTCGAGGGGTACGAGGCACCCTGGGGGAAGGCGCAGATCGTTTTTTATTATGACCAAGCATTCGTATCCGAACCCCCGACAACACTGGCGGCGCTATTGGAGTGGGCGACGGCGAACCCCGGTCGTTTCACCTATCCGCTCCCGCCCAATTTCCTAGGGTCGACTTTCCTCAAGCAAGCGCTGTTGAAGCTGGTGCCCGACACAGCCCCTCTCTACCGGCCAGTCGAAGAATCCGATTTCGCGGTCGTCTCCGCGCCACTCTGGAGCTATCTCGACACGCTTCACCCCCAACTCTGGCGGCAAGGCCGCGCCTTTCCGGCGAACAGCACAGAGATGCGCCGCCTGTTAGCCGACAGCGAGATCGCCATCAGCCTGTCGTTCAACCCTGCCGAAGCCTCCTCCGCCATTGCCAACGGCGAGTTCCCGGATACGGTTCGCAGCTTCGTCTTGGACGGCGGCACTATAGGAAACGTGAGTTTTCTGGCCATTCCCTTCAATGCCAGCAACAAGGCTGGCGCGATGGTTCTCGCCAATTTCCTGCTGTCCCCAGAAGCGCAGGCACGCAAGCAGGACCCCGCTATCTGGGGTGGCGAGACCGTGCTGGTCATGGATCGCCTAGATCCCGACGAGCGCGCTCTGTTCGATCGCCTTGACCTCGGTGTCGCATCACTCAAGCCTGATGAGTTGGGGGCCATCATTCCGGAACCGCACCCAAGTTGGATGGAGCATTTGGAGGCTGAGTGGCAGCGGCGCTACACGGACCAGTAATGAAATCCGGCACGCACCCATGCCTTAGGCTCGTGCTGTCGTGTTGAGAGTCGTTCCCTATCTGACCGTGGCGCTTCTGGTTGGCCCAATATTGGCCGGGATCGCTGGCGCTTTCCTGCCGGCATTTGGTTGGATGCCTACGCTTGGTGGTTCGAGCCTCACGCTCGAACATTGGGCACACCTGTTTCAGCGGCCGGGCCTCTGGACTTCGGTTTGGATCAGCCTGGCAAGCGGCTTGATTACACCTGCCGTTTCCTTGGCCATCGTGTTTCTTTTTCTATCGGGTTCGGGCGGCACATGGCTGGACCGCTGGCTCAAACGGGCGATTTCACCGCTGCTTTCGATACCGCATGCCGCGGCTGCGTTCGGCCTCGCCTTTCTGATTGCGCCTTCCGGGTTGATCGTGCGCTTCCTTTCACCCTGGCTGACAGGATGGGACAGGCCACCGGACTTGTTGATTGTACATGATCCCTCGGGATTGGCGATGATGGCCGGACTCATAGCCAAGGAAATACCCTTCCTGCTCCTGATGAGCCTGGCTGCATTGCCACAGATCGATTCGCCGCGCCGCTTGGCCGTGGCGCGGTCGCTTGGATACGGCCCCGTAACCGCATGGCTCAAAGCGGTGGCGCCGGGACTTTATCCGCTGATCCGATTGCCCATCTACGCCGTCATCGCCTTTGCCTCATCGACAGTCGACGTCGCCTTGATTTTGGGGCCGACCAATCCACCGACCCTCAGCGTGGCGGTGGTCCGCTGGTTAAACGACCCCGACCTGTCGCTGCGCTTCGTGGCCTCGGCCGGTGCGCTGCTGCAACTTCTAGTGACCTTTTCAGCACTTCTGACCTGGCATCTCATGGAGCGCCTCTTGGGGTTTTGCGCACGCGCCTGGTACACGAACGGGCGCAAAGGCCACTGCGACCGCTTGCTGGCAAAAGCAGGAGCCGGCGGAATCACGTTGGCCGCGTTTGCCGCTTTCGCGGGACTGGCCGGATTGGCCGTCAGTTCCTTTGCGGGCTTCTGGCGTTTCCCCGACACGCTGCCCCAAGCGATCACCGTGAAACACTGGGTTCGTGCTTTGCCAAACATAGAAGGCCCCTTCGTAACGGCGCTTCTCGTTGGCTTGGTGGCCACGTCGATATCGCTCGTTCTGGTTCTCGCGGCATTGGAGAACGAAGTCCGTAGCAACCATCCTGCTGGCCGACGGGCGATGCGTATTCTGTATTTACCGCTGATCGTCCCGCAGGTTGCCTTCCTCTTCGGTCTCTTGATCGGGCTGGAGGCGGTGGGCGTTCGGCCGGGGTTCTGGCCGGTCGCGTTCGGTCATGTGTTGTTCGTCCTGCCTTATGTTTATCTGTCACTGGCCGAGGCTTACCGGCAGCTCGACCCGCGCTGGATCATGGCTGCCCGCACGTTGGGCAACACGCCGACCCGCGCCTTCTGGACGGTGCGTCTACCGATGCTTACGACCCCGATACTGACCGCGGTGGCGATTGGGCTGGCCGTCAGTATCGGCCAGTACCTTCCTACACAGTTGCTAGGCGCAGGCAGGGTCCCCACGATTACGACTGAAGCTGTGGCGCTCGCCACAGGCGGCGACCGGCGTGTGATCGGCGTCTGGGCCCTGGTGCAGGCACTCGTTCCCGCCTTGGGCTTCGGCTTGGCATTATTGCTGCCGCGCCTGGTGTGGCGGCACAGGCGCCAATTGAGAGAGGTGCATTAATGGCCCACCGGCTGCTGTTGAACGATATCCGGATCCGCCTCAAGGAAAAGGTTTTGCTCTCGCTGAACGCAGAGATCGGCCCGGGGGAGGTTCTGACTGTGATGGGCCCTTCGGGATCGGGGAAATCAACCCTCCTCGCTTTTGTCGCGGGCTTCTTGGACCCTATATTCTCGGCACAGGGAAACATCTTGCTCGATGGCGAGGATGTCACGTCCAAACCTGCCGAGGCCCGCCATATCGGACTGTTGTTCCAAGACCCCTTGCTGTTCCCGCATCTTTCGGTTGGCGGCAACCTTCTGTTCGGCATGGACCGTCGAACTCCCAACCGCAAGCAGCGCATGTGTGACGCCCTTGCCGAAGCCGGACTGCAGGGATTCGAGCAACGGGATACCGCGACCCTGTCGGGCGGACAGAAGGCCCGGGTAGCGTTGCTCAGGGTCTTGCTGTCGGAACCACGCGCTGTGCTTTTGGATGAACCCTTCTCTAAACTCGATCAGAGTCTCAGGGATGATTTGCGGCGACTGGTCTTCGCCCGGCTTCGACAAGCGGGGCTCCCGGCACTCCTGGTAACTCACGATGCCGCTGACGCGCAGGCGACCGGCGGCCCGGTCGTTGAACTGGCTGAGCATTAGACTGCTAAGAAAAGTTGAGCTGCGAAACCGTCGCTTGGCGGTTGCCAAAGGGCGTCTCGACCTCGACAACGCTCCCCTCATCCCACCAACCCAGTTCCAGCATGCCTATCGCAACGTTGCAGCGGAAATCAGGCGACCAAACCGCCGAGGTGACCTGCCCAACCCATTGGTCGTCGGCATGGATCGCCCAGGGCTGCGTTGGCGGTGTCAGCGCTTCGCCCGCAATCCGCAAACCTCGGATCATCCGTTGCGGTCCTTCCATTGACGCGCGAATCAAAGCATCGCGGCCAATGCAGCCAATGGCGTCAGCTGTCTGGCAAAAGCGGCCAAGCCCACATTCGTGCGGTGTGTTCTCACGCGTCATATCGTTGCCGTAAGACAACAACCCCCCCTCAATCCGCTCAATCAAATTCGGACAACCTGCACGCACCTGAAAGGCTTGCCCCGCTTCGAACAGCTTGTCCCACAGAGCGCCACCGAAGCTGGAGTCCTGCAAGTAAACCTCGAAGCCTCCCTGTTTGCTATAACCTGACCGGGCAACGATCAACGTCTGACCGTCGAGTTTGACTTCCCTAAATCGAAAGAAACGCAAGCTACGAATATCCTCGCCAAAGACCGCCGCCATCAGGTCGTCGGCGCGGGGTCCTTGAACCGCCAGCGGCGACACGTCCGGCTCGTCGACCGCGGCATCCAACCGCATGCCATTCGCCAGTCCCTTGACCCATAGCAAGAGATCGGAATCGGCAATCGAAATCCAGTAGCGGTCTTCCGCAAGCTTCAAGGTAACCGGGTCGTTCAACATGCCGCCGGTTTCGTCCACCATCGGCGTGTAGAAACATTGACCGACCGACATACCGGATAGATCGCGCGGCGTGAGCAATTGAACGAGTCGCTGCGCGTCGGGCCCTCGCACCTGAACCTGCCGCTCGCAGGAAACGTCCCAGAGCTGTACTTGCCGCTTCAGATGATGGTAGTCGGCCTCCAGGGATTCAAACACCGTGGGTAGGAGCATGTGGTTATAAACGGTGTAAGCCTTGACGCCCTGCGCTTCAACGCGATCGGAAAAAGGCGTGCGACGTGTTCGGCGCGACCTCGAAAGAACGGGGGGCATTCTCGTTTGTGTTTCACGACCCTGCATAGCTAGCGTGTCCCTTGATCGAGTGAGCGTTGAATAGCCAATCATTATCCTGCAGCAAATAGTTCATTGCACAGGCTGTCCAGGGTGAAGCGATTGACCATGCCGAGTCGAGAGCCTTCTGCACCCGACTCTCCGTAACTGCGAGCGATCCGATTTTACCTACCCGAGTAATTGTTTTAAGCTCATTGCTCCGGTTACGGGAATTACCCGGATTCCCTGTAGCGGCACCGAACAGGAACCACGCGATGCCCCAGCGAATACGACTGCGCGTTGCTTTGATCAAGCCGTCGCACTATGACGATGACGGCTATGTCATTCAGTGGCATCGCTCTTCGATTCCCTCGAACACCCTAGCGTCCCTCTACGGCATCATCCGGGACCGGGCGGAGGAGCCCGATTTGGCCGGGCGCATGGCAGTTGAGTTGGATGCCTACGACGAAACCAATTGCATTATTCCGATCAAGGCCATCATCGCTTCCTGCAAGGCCGCAGATGCTTCCTTCGTTGGCCTGGTCGGGGTGCAGTCCAATCAATTCCCAAGGGCATTGGAATTGGCACGGCAGTTTCGCGCCGCCGATATCCCGGTAATTGTCGGTGGCTTTCACGTCGCAGGTTGCCTTGCCATGCTGCCGGAGATACCGCCGGAACTGCGCGAGGCTGAAAAGCTTGGCGTTTCTCTTTACGCGGGTGAAGCGGAAGGCCGCATCGACGAAATTTTACTGGACGCCTGCAACGGTACAATCAAACCGCTTTACAACTATATGGCTGCCTTGCCGGACATGGCTGGCGCGCCTTCTCCCTTCCTGCCGAGCACTCTGGTTTCGCGCGCGGCCGGGCATTACACCAGCTTCGATTCCGGACGCGGGTGCCCCTTCCAATGCTCCTTTTGCACGATTATCAACGTCCAGGGCCGCAAGTCCCGATACCGCACGCCCGATGACATCGAACGGATCATTCGAGAGAACGACGCGCAAGGGATTCGGCGCTATTTCATCACCGACGACAACTTTGCCCGAAACAAGAACTGGGAAGCGATCCTCGACCGCTTGATACGGTTGCGCGAGATCGACGGCCTCCGCTTCAAGTTCATCATCCAGGTGGACACGCTCTGCCATAAATCGCCCGGATTCATTGAAAAGGCTGCCCGTGCGGGTTGCAACCGCGTCTTCATCGGCTTGGAAAACATCGACCCGGAGGCGCTGCTCAGCGCCAAGAAACGCCAGAATAAGATCTGGGAGTATCGGGAGATGCTCCAGGCCTGGAAGGACGCGGGCGTGGTAACCTATGCTGGGTATATCTTGGGTTTTCCCGAAGACACGCCCGAGAAGATTCGCCGCAACATTGAGATCATGAAGCGGGAGTTACCGCTCGATCTCGTCGAGTTCTTTTTCCTGACGCCTCTACCAGGCTCGGAGGATCACCAGAAGATGGCGCGCAACGGGGTCTGGATGGACCCCGACCTGAACAAATACGACCTGAACCATCGGGTGTCGCATCACCCTCTTATGAGCGATCAGGCTTGGGAGCAGATCTACCTGGACGCCTGGAAGCAGTATTACACGCTGGAACACATCGAAACCGTGCTGCGTCGGGGCGTCGCGCGAGGACTGAACACCAAGCAACTCTTCCTGACACTTGGCGCCTTCTACGGGTCCGTGACGATCGAAAAGCTGCACCCGTTGGAAGCCGGGTTCTTCCGGCACAAGGTCCGGCTTCAAAGACGGCCCGGCTTGCCGATCGAGAATCCTCTGATCTTCTATCCTCGTCGGGCCTGGGAGATCACGACAACGCATTTGAAATGGCTGGCGCTTTATCTGCAGCTCAAGCGCCTGCACGCTCGCGTTCTGAAGGACCCCGCCGCCAAGAACTACAGCGATCAGGCCTTGATACATGGCTCGCAGGAGGACGAGGATAACCTGGACCTCATTCGAACCTTTGAGGACGCCATACCAAACACCTACGGCGCTCCCGTCAAGCATGCGAAAGCCGCTGGTCTCTAGAACAGTTACCCAGCGCTAGTAACCCGCATTCCGATCCACCTCGTGGAGCAGCGGTTGGCCCGCCTGCAAGCGCCTGTAGTTTTCGGCCACGTCCGCCAATCCCCCTGTCAAATGCCATCCGGAAACGTGGGGTGTGACGGTGATTTTTGGATGTGACCAGAAAGGATGGTCGTTTGGCAGAGGTTCCTGGCGCTGAACATCAAGCACAGCTCGGGAAAGATGGCCGTTATCAAGGGCGGATAGCAAAGCCGCTTCGACAATCAGATCGCCTCGACCAACGTTGATCAAGACGCTGCCCGGTTTCATTGCCGCAAAAGCTGCGGAGCCGAGGAGGTCTTGGGTTTGCGGTGTAGAAGGCAGCGCCGACACCACATAGTCGCAGGCGCCCAAAAGGGGGAAGAAAGATTTCTGCCCCGCGTGGCAAACAACGCCCTCAAGCGTCTTGAGGGACCGGCTCCAGCCCATAACATTGTAGCCGAGCGCGGCAAAAGTTGCGGCTATCTGGCCCCCTATGTGACCAAGCCCCAACACACCCACCGTTGTTTCCGCAGCTTCTCGCGGCTCTCTGGGTGACCAAGCGCGGCTGCGCTGCGCGTCTTCGTAGTACGCCATATCGCGCTGCTCCCGCAGCACATAGCCCAAGCTAAAGGCTGCAATCTCCCGGGCCGCCGTTGCCGGCTTGAGGCGCGCGATTTTCACCGCAGGCGGCAAATCGGGTTGCGCAACGATGGTCTCGACGCCGGCGCCCAACTTCTGGATCAACTTGAGGTTAGGGAAGCGTCTGGCCTGACCGGGTTTGAGGCGTGCGACCGCCAGCATCTCAATCGCCTCAGGTGTACCAACATCGCGCGCGCAACGAACATCGACTCCGGGCAACAAGGGGCGAAGAATGTGGGCCAACTTCTCATCGGTCATCCAGTCCGGATCGTCGATGTCTATCAACAAAGCCATGAATCAGGTACCTCGCGTCATCTGTCCGGCGGCTTCCTCCGACCCGGCGCGTTCGTCGATGGTGTGGCTCAAGATCCATCGGCGAAAGCACTCTATCTTAGGTGTCGCGCGCTTGGCATCAGGGATCACCAGATAGTATGCGCTTTGCGGCCTGGCAACATGACTATGGGCGAGGATTAGCCGCCCCGCCGCCAGTTCACGACGCACCAGAACCAAGGGCAGGATCGCAATGCCATGCCCGGATAGTGCCGCCTCTATCACCATCTCGAATTGCGAGAACATGAGACCGGAAGGGGGCGCGGCCAACTCACGCCCCAGGCTCTTGAACCAAATTGGCCAGGACAACGGTCGTGTGGTGTGCTGCAAACTGCGGAACTCCAGCAATTCCTCAGGCGCATCGAACGACCGATCGATCAATCGGGGCGAGGCCACCGGGGCCAGATCCTCAGGCATCAGGAAATCCGATTGCAAGCCGCGCCAGGGGGGATCGCCCTGAACGATCCCGATATCGATTCGTTCCGGATCGAACTCCTTGTTCCTCAGATAGGTGATGCTGTTTGTGCTGAACTCCGGATGGGCCTCCGCGAAAGCCAACAGGAGAGGCAGCAGCCAACGGGACCCGAGCGTCGGGTAAACCCCAACATTGATCGAGCCTTCCCGGAGGTCGAACGAACGCAATCTGAGAGTGGTGGATTCCAAGTCCTCCAAGAGCGGCACGATCTCGGCCAGATATCGAGCGCCTGCGTCGGTCAGCCGGACCCGCTGCCGTACCCTCGTAAAGAGGGGGCGATGTAGGAAATTCTCCAGAATGGCGATTTGCCTGCTAACTGCGCTTTGACTGAGATTTACCTCTACGGCAGCTTGGGTGAAGCTGCCGCTTCGTGCCGCCGCTTCAAAGCAAAGCAAGGCTGTTGTCGACGGTAGACTGCGACGCATGCTGAAACTCCCTTCATGGAGCGATAGCCGCTAGTTAATCATTTTTTCTCATTAATTAATGCCAAAATTCCAATATTTTTAGACTATTTCCCCGTTCATAATCTGAAAGTCTGATCGTTTAAAAGCTAAGGAGCGGAAGTGCCATGGGTGCGGATTCAGTTTCGATTCAGGACGATAGCACCAGGATGAAAGCTTGGTTGGCCACACGCCTGGACACGCGATCAGTAGCCTCTTTCGTTCCAGGCCCAGGTATTGCCCGGCTAAATCTGATGTTCGACATCGCCAAATTACGCGAGGCCTTGACGGTTTGCCTCTCGCGCGCTCACTACCAGGGCAATATGCAGGCCGAAGGCTTTGCCGCCTTGCCCCTCACACGTCGACCGGGCGTGACCGAGGTTTCGGAGAACGACCTATCCGGCCGCTACTGGTTGCGCCCCGACGACAGCTACGAGGAGGTGCCGCGCGAAGAGTATGTCGATGAGGCTGCCTATTCCGAGTTTGACCCGATGTTCGCGGGAACCTATTTCGAGGAGGTATACCATGCGCTGAGCCAGCGCTTTACGATCGGCAGATTGCGCGTGCTTTCCAAGGGCCTCTACAATTGCAACTCCTGGCATCGTGACCCTGAACCTCGGCTGCATATTCCGGTTGTCACCAACCCAGGCTCGCTCTTCATCGTCAACCATCATGTCACCCATTTGCCGGCCGACGGATCGGTGTATTTCACCGATACACGGGGCTATCATACGGCGCTCAATGGCGGCGAGACGCAGCGCGTACACATAGTGGCCGCCTTGCCGGACGGCCGCATCTGATGCTTGCCCACCGAGAACCAGGAGATCTGCTTTGTACGAGGGGATGACCCAGGCGAACCAGACGCCCGATAGCGGCGTCACGATTGTTGACCTGCGCAGCGATACCGTCACCCAGCCGTCCGAGGGCATGCGTGCCGCCATGGCCGCCGCCATTGTAGGGGACGATGTATACGGCGAAGACCCGACAGTCGCCGCACTAGAGGAGAAAGGCGCCGCCCTTCTCGGCAAACAAACGGCTCTGTTCTTTCCAAGCGGCACGCAAAGCAACCTCGCGGCCTTGCTCACCCACTGCGGGCGCGGCGAGGAGTACATCGCCGGTGACCGCTATCACGTCTATACCAGCGAAGCGGGCGGCGCGGCTGTGTTGGGTGGAATCATGCCCTGCCCCATTGCTACGCAGGCCGATGGCGGCCTGGACCCGGAAGCCGTGCGCGCCGCTATTAAACCCGACGACCCGCACTACCCGGTGACCCGACTGCTGTGCCTGGAGAACAGCGTTTCCGGAAAAGTCTTGTCGCCGGATCGCATTGCCGGTCCCGCGGCAGTGGCTGCAAAGGCTGGCTTGCGTGTCCATCTGGACGGTGCGCGGCTTTTCAATGCCGCAGTGGCGCTGAACATCCAGGCATCGGAACTGGCCGCACCCGCGGACAGCGTCTCCATCTGCCTTTCGAAAGGTCTGGGCGCACCGGCGGGGACACTGCTGGTCGGCGCGGAAGACTTCATTGCCGCCGCCCGGCGACAACGCAAAATTCTTGGCGGCGCCTTGCGCCAGGTCGGGGTCTTGGCCGCTTGTGGGCTCTATGCTTTGGAGAACAACATCCAGCGCCTGGCGGAAGATCACCGCCGCGCGGCGCTTTTGGCCGACGCCTTGGCGCAATTCGATGGGCTGGAAGTACAACGCCAGGCAGCCCCCTCCAACATGGTCTTCATCACACCAAGGACAGAAGACCATGCGGCGCTGGCCCTATACTTGCGGGATAAAGGTATCCTGATCGGCGGACAGCGCCCGACCATCCGGCTCGTCTTGCACAAGGACATCGACGATGATGGACTGAAGCGCTGTTGCGCCGCCTTTCGGCAGTTCTACAGGTACCGCTAGATCGGCGACTACTGGCAGGCAGGGTTTTCCGGCGTCAAGGTAGCGATATAAGCGATCAAGTCCTGTCGGTCCTTTTGGTCGGGAATGCCAGCATAAGCCATCGTCGTTCCCGGTACCGCGCGACGGGGTGCTTCGAGGAATTGATCCAGGGATTGCGCATCCCAGATGATGCCGGAGTTCCGAAGGGCCTTGGAGTAGTGGAACCCCTCGACGCCGCCCGCCGCCCGGCCCATCAGACCACAATGTTTGGGGCCGGTTCGGTCATAACTCTGCGCGTGACAAGCCAGACACCGCCCATAGAGGTCTTCACCACGCTGCGGGTCGCCGGTCGTTGCTGTTTCTGCCGACGCGACCGAGGCCATGAAGACTGAAAGAACCAGAGATAAGGCAAGCCGAAGCATGATCTCCTTCAACCTTTCCTACTTGGATGAGTAACGAGTGGGGCGGCACCAGAGGAGAGAGGGAAAGGTGCCGCCCCGGGGGAGAGAGGGTGTAATCAGTTTACGAAGGCGGAGGGAACCGGGTTCTCGCCCAGTGCCTGACGAAGGACAGCCCAGTGCATCGCTTCGTCGCCAAGGATCGAGGCCGCTGCTTTTGCGAGGTCGCGATTATCGAACAGTGGCACAGCGCCCAGATAAGCGCTGACCGCGCCGCGCTCAAGTCCTGCGGCAAACTGCAGCACATCGGCCTCCGATTTCAACTGATCGGTCGGGAACATGTACTCTTGCTTGGCTTCGGAGGGTGTTCCGCCCAACTTCTTGACGGTGTCAGCCAGAACGTCTGCATGTTCCTTGTGGTGGCCTTGGAATTGCACCGCCACGCCCAACACGCCTTTGCTCAGCAAGCCGCTCTCAGCGCCGACCTGATAGGCTGCGATCGCTTCCAATTCTGCGCTAAGCGCCGTGTTCAGGATCGTTACGTCATTGGCGGTATCGCCGCTGCTGTGCGCCTTTGCAACATTGTCTTGCCCGGCCATAAGCGCAACGGCCGCAGCGCTGAGAACGCCGCCGCCAAGACGGCCCAAGGCAACACGGCGATTCAACGGCTTGGTCAAGAGTTCACGGGAAAGGAACGAGGTCGGAAAAGGATTCTGAATGGACACGGAGTATCTCCCTTGCTGTCGTACATCTGGAATGCCTGCGGCGACAAAAAGCGCCGTACAGTCATTTGATGCACACAAGGAAGAAAAGGTTCCCGATTCAGGTATTGTCAGGCCTGTCACTGCTGCAATCCCGCCCGAAACCCGGCGCTCAGCTTCTGTCGGAGTAGAGCGGCAACAGGCGGCTAAACAACCAGATCCACAGGACGCCCGCCAAGGGCACCATGACCCCATAGATCAAGAAGACGGCGGCGAACCCCCCGGCATCAGCAAGGTAAGTCATGACCTGAACTTCGGCGTAAAGGAGGTACAAGATCAGTACGGAAAGTGTCCCCAGTGTCGCCAACAGCGCTGCCTTGGTAACGACCGAGCGTTCCTCCAATCGGCGCGCATTGAGGGTCAAGAATGCTCTGTCAAAGCTCTCGCTGTTGAAATCCATGCCGATTACCTCCTGAAGATTCCCTCTTCCGTCACGATTACATCCATCGGAATGTCATGCGGAAAAGGATGAATTGAGTCCAATCTGCCAACCTCGAAACCGACGCCGATCGCATGTGGACGTTGCCGGAAAGAGGCCAGCGTCCGATCGTAGTAGCCGCCGCCATACCCCAAACGGTAACCTTGCTGATCGAAACCCAGCAGCGGAACCAACAGTACTGTCGGCAGCACAACCTCCCGCTCTGCCGGAATGGGGATGTCCCATATGCCACGCGCCAAGGGTTGGCGGGGCTGCCAACGCCAGAATTCGACCGGCGCAGCTTTCTCGACGACCACCGGAAGCGCTGCCGAAGCGCCATGACGAATCTGCTCCCGCACAAAGCCGCGCATGTCCGGCTCGCCCTTGAAGGGCCAGTAAAAGCCGATACAACTGGGATCGGACAAGCCGAATGCGGCCCGGAGGTTGGATAGCAGCGCCGTTGTTTTCTCAGCGCGCTCGGTTCGATTCATCGCCATCCGGCGTGAGCGCATCAAAGCACGGGTGTTGCGGCGCCAAGGGCGGACGGCCTCCCAGTCGGTAGGGTCCGGTCCGACATCTCCTCCGCAAGCCCCAGGCGATTTGGATAGTTGAAGTATCGGCGACGCATTGTTCATAAGCGACCATGTCCCAAATAATGGCAAATGGCGGTCAGCGCCGCCTTGCCACTATCGTTCCGTAGATTTTTATATCTGACAAACGAAACTTTTCTCTAATATCTATCGATAAATCCGATATATAATCCACGACATGGACTTATCTCTGATTCGGACATTCATCGATGTCACGACCTACGGCAGCTTCTCCGAAGCTTCGGAGCGGCTGCATGTATCGCAATCCACTGTCAGCAGCCGCATCAAGACACTGGAGGATTCCCTGGGCGCGAGCCTGTTTCAGCGCGGCAAGCGCGGCGCGGAGTTGACCGCCGCCGGGCGCCATTTCCACCGACATGCCCTTCAGCTTGTGGAGACCTGGGAGCATGCCCGCCAGGATGTGGTACTGCCGGAGCGTTACAGCGAGCGGCTTCGCATCGGCAGTGAAGCAGGTCTCTGGCTTCGTCTCCTCGATAGCTGGGTCCCTTGGATGCGCAGCAAGGCACCCGATGTCGCGCTGCGCCTTGATTCAGGAACGCCGGAAACATTGATGTCGCGCATGGCTGAGGGGCTTTTCGACCTGGTTGTCATGTACACACCCGACAGCCGGCCTGGGCTAAACCTCATCCGACTCGGCGAGGAAGACCTTGTTTTGGTCGGCGACCCGGGATCGCTGGAGCGCTCCGGTTCCGGTCAGGGCCGGGTGTCGCGAAACCTTCCAAAGGGCTATATCTACGTCGACTGGGGGCGTGACTTTGCCGTGGCGCACCGGGCCCACTTTCCGGAGTTTGCCGATCCGGGACTGGTAATTTCCATAGGGCTGCTCGCCTACCGAATGGTGCTGGAAACCAAAGGCAGCGGCTACCTCCCCTTCAGCCTGGTTGGTGGCGATCTGAAAAGCGGACGCCTGAAGCGTGTTGAGACCGCTCCCATTCTGAAGCTACCGATCTATGCGCTGGCGCGAAATTCACAGGACAGCCCTGCGGCAACACTCGCGATAACAGGGTTTCGGCGGATACTAGAGGAGAAATTTGCCCGCGACGACTAGCCGCGCTCTTCGCCATCTCGCAAATGTGTGGCGGCCCAAGCCTCTACGGCCTCTTCGGCGACATACTCCTGCACACCCATCTCGGCCGCGAGCAAGGCCACGAGGCGCACCTTTAATTCCTGTCGCGTCAGGTCCTCGGGCAGTTGCCCTTGAAGCGTGGAAATGCGGGCCTCTAGATCGGCCATAAGGCAAACACCGGACATATCCGAGCCTTTCTCCTGTCCCGATGACAATGACCGAGACATCGGGTGTAACGGCTTACTCATTATACTGTGCGCGGCAGCGGCATCTGTATCAAGGTGGCGGACTCTTTGCCGCGGTCACAGCGGTTTCGATTCCGCTCTTACGCTCCCGGTAGGCAATGTAGATCGACCCCCCAAAGATTACCGAACCGCCGACCCAGGTCCATAGATCGGGCACCTCCTGAAAGATTAGGAACCCCAGGATGCTGGCCCACACCAACTTCAGAAAATCGAACGGCAAGACTACAGTGGTGTCGGCCAACGAAAAAGCCTTTGCAAAACAGAATTGAATCATGCTGCCCAGGGCCCCGATTCCAGCCAGCATCCACCACTGCGCGCCGCTTGGCCACTGCCACACGAATAGCGTTGGGATAAACGAGAAAAGCCCGACAAAGAAAGCAGCCCAGGCCGTGATCGACAAGGGCGACTCGGTTGCGGTCAGGCGCTTGATGACGATCATAGCGCCAGCCCAGGCAACGCTGGACCCTAAAGCCATCAACGCCCCTAGCCCTATGGAATCCGCCCCCGGCCGCAGAATGATGAGCGTGCCAGCAAAGCCAACGCCGATTCCTATCCAGCGCCGCAAACCGACCCGCTCCGCCAAGATCACGATTGCCAGTAACGATGCAAACAACGGCGCGGTGAAACCAATCGCAGAGATCGTAGCCAACGGTGCCAAGCTTATTGCCCAGAAGAACGTCAGCATGCCCGCCGCGTTGAGCGCACCACGCAGCATGTGGGCGCCGATCCTTTCGGTGCGCACCACCGCTAGGCCGCCTGCGTGCCAGATGACCGGAAGCAACACGATCAAGCCGACGAGACAACGGAAGAATCCGACTTCCAGGGGGTGCAAGTCGTCCGCCAAGTGCTTTATTGCCGACAGCATGATCGTATTCAGAAAGCCGGCTGCAACCATGAAGCCGATTGCCGCCAATGAACTGGCACCAGATCGAGCGGCGATGACGGTGCTAGACGACTGCGGCATGGGTGCTAGCATTCCGCAGCCTTTGCCGGGAAGCCACGATTTTTCGCGCATAGGAGGCATGTTTCAGAGCGACGCTGAAATTTCGATCACAAGAAGAGCGTGACAGCGGGCCGCTTTGTCGGTTAGACCCCGCGTGCTGTAACCGAGAGGGAAGTGATTAGTTTTGGCGCCAACAGGTAAAGTGGCAAGCGGGCAACGCAACGGTGAGACGGCGGTGGATGCGCCACGACGCACCTTCGCAATCATCTCGCACCCCGATGCGGGTAAGACGACATTGACCGAAAAGCTTTTGCTGTTCGGCGACGCCATCCGTCTGGCAGGACAGGTTCGTGCGCGTGGCGAGCGCCGCCGCACGCAATCGGACTGGATGGAAATGGAACGGTCGCGCGGAATTTCGATCACAAGCTCGGTCATGACCTTTGATCATGATGGCATCGTTTTCAACTTGCTGGACACCCCCGGCCACGAAGACTTTAGCGAAGACACCTACCGCACGTTAACCGCCGTCGATTCGGCGATCATGGTGATCGATGCAGCCAAGGGGATCGAGGCGCAGACCCGAAAGCTCTTCGAGGTCTGTCGCTTACGCAACATTCCGATCATTACCTTTGTGAACAAGGTCGATCGGGAAGGTCGCGATCCCTTCGAACTGCTGGACGAGATCGAAAGCGGACTGGCGCTAGATGTCACTCCTCTCATGTGGCCGATGGGCATGGGCGGCCAATTCTATGGCGTTTACGATCTCCAGACGAATCAGCTGCTAACCTCCGACCGCGGTCGCGGCGGTGCTTTTTCGCAGCGGATCCAGTTTGAAGGGCCGGACGATCCGAAGCTGGACGAACGCATTCCCGAGCACATCTTGAGCGCATTCCGCGAAAGCCTGGAGCTTGCCCTTGCGGGATACCCGGAGTTCGACCCAAAGGCTTACCGCGACGGTCACATGACGCCGGTGATCTTCGGCAGTGCGCTCTATGACTATGCGGTGGACGAACTCCTGCAGGCACTTGCCACCCACGCGCCGGCGCCACGGCCGCAACCGGCTGAACCCACGGAAGTTCGGCCGGAAGAAGACCGCGTTACGGGGTTCGTGTTTAAAGTGCAAGCCAACATGGACCCAAACCACAGGGATCGCATCGCCTTCCTTCGGCTCTGCTCGGGGCGTTTCCAACGCGGCATGAAACTACGTCAAGCGCGGAGCGGAAAAACCATGGCCGTGCATAACCCGATCTTCTTCTTCGCCCAGGAGCGCGAGTTGGCGGAAGAGGCCTTTCCCGGCGACATCATCGGGATACCAAACCATGGGACCCTGCGCGTGGGAGACACTCTTTCGGAAGGCGCAGAAGTGCGCTTCACCGGCATTCCAAACTTCGCGCCGGAAATCCTGCGTCGGGTTCGGCTCGATGATCCGATGCGGGCCAAACAGCTTCGCCGCGCCTTAGAGGATTTGGCTGAGGAAGGCGTGACACAGGTATTCCGCCCGCTGCTAGGTTCGGAATGGATTGTCGGTGTGGTCGGCCAGTTGCAACTTGAGGTGCTCGCCTCGCGCATTGCCGCCGAGTACAAGATCGCCGCCGGTTTTGAAACCGCGCCATATGAGGCGGCGCGGTGGGTTACCGCCGAAGACCCGGCGGAAATGAAACGGTTCCAGGAGCGCCACCGCGCCAGCATGGCGGAGGACCGCGACAGCGGTCCGGTTTTCATGGCGCGTAACAGTTGGGAACTGAACCGCACGATTCAGGACTGGCCGAAAATAGGCTTTCACAAGACACGCGAACGCGCCTGACCGCCGGCCTCTTCTATTGGCGATAGAAGCGATGATTGCCGATCTTGCCCAAGGAAGCCATTTCGGCACTCCAGGCCGGTGTCACGCTGGTGGCATGATAATGCAGGGTTTGATCGCTCACGCCCGCAGTACGCGCACCAAAATCCAGGACCATTGCCGCCACTGACAAGGCGTCCTGCCAGGCGCGGGGGTCGCTGGGCTGATCCGAAAGCCCGTCACCGGTCCAGGAAAATTGATAGGGCTGGGTCACAACATCACAGACATTGTCCGGATAGGAGGCACTCGCCACGCGGTTCATGGTGACCTGAGCCACGGCAACTTGCCCCAGGAAAGGTTCGCCCCTGGCCTCGTGATAAACGTTCAATGCCAAACAGGTCAGTGCCGTTGCAATGATACCGCCGATTTCCATGTCATCGCTCCCTGCCGCCACATTCGTTCTTTTTTTGTTCTAAACAGGGAGAGGTAGACGGTCAAGCGATTTGTTCTTTTCTTGTTCCTGCTTGACGCACACCGGCAATCAAGCTTCCGGGCACGGTTAGGGAACCACTGTGACCTTGGTCCCGGCCGCGGTCAGGCGCTTGGCAATATCCTCGGGCGGCGGCACATCGGTTACTAGGTGATCAAACTCTTCGAAATCACAAACCTTGACCAGCGCCGAGCGCTGAAACTTCGAGTGATCCGTGATCACGAGGCGTTCGTCGCCGCATTCTAGAACCCGGCGGGCGAACTCGGCCTCCGCCAATCTAAAATCCATCGGCCCAACGCGGGCATCGATGGCGCCGATCGAGATGATGGCGAAACGGACCTTGAAATTGCTTATGAAATCGATGGCGGAACGCCCAAACGCCGCACCGTTGTCACCATGCAACTCGCCGCCCGCCATGTAGACCTTGTTGCCATTGACCGTCGCCAGGATGCGCGCGACGTCAGAAGAATTGGTGACGATGATCAAACGCTTCTTCGCCAGCAACTCACGCGCCAGAATACTGGTCGTGGTTCCGGTATCCATCATGACGCTGTCGCCGTCTTCAATCAGGCCAGCGACATGGCGGGCGATCCGGCGTTTGCCTTCCGCGTGTTCACGCAAACGGCGCTCAAATGGCGCTTCCCGAGAGGCATCGACCGCGAAGACCGCACCATGGGTTTTCACAAGTTCGCCACGCTCCACCAGCGGCCGCACATCGCGCCTGATGGTTTCCAGCGAAACACCCAGATCGCTGGCGAGGTCGCTCACTCTGGCCGACCCTTGCTCTACAACGCGTTCCAGGATCGCGTTTCTTCTCTTTGTGGTATTCATGTGGTTACCGGTTAAAAATGCCAAATACTAAGATGATATTGCGCAACCTTTATTGGTAAAACCACAGATTATTCGAAAAACACCAATTTTTCACCTCAAAGCTGATTGACTCCAACGAACTGCCGCCGCCAGACTATGCCCCTTAGAAGTAAACAGGGGAGCGTCTGGAGAAGGGCGCCGTCGAGGTAGGGAGACAATCATATGAAGACCGTCAATATGACATTGAGGCGCGCTTTCATCGGCCTTGCTGTGACCGCGGGGCTGAGCCTGGCCGCAACCAACGTTCAGGCGGAGGTCGAATCGCGCGACCCGATCAAGCTGACGCTACACGACTGGACAGGTCAATTGATCACCACCCAGATCATGGGCGAGGTTCTCAAGAAGGCCGGCTACAATATCGAGTACGTGCAAGCGGACTACATTGCCCAGTTCGCCGGTTTGAAGAGCGGCGATTTACATGTTGCGATGGAAATCTGGGAGACCACGGGACGCGACGCCATGGATGAGGCGACGGCAACCGGCAAGGTCGAGAATCTCGGTGAAACCGGGATGCAGGCGATCGAGGAGTGGTGGTACCCGACCTACATGAAAGAAAAGTGCCCGGGATTGCCGAACTGGGAAGCCTTGAAAGAAGCGTCCTGCGCCGAAGCCTTTGCGACCGCCGAAACCGCTCCTAAGGGGCGCTATCTGGGAGGCCCCGTTACCTGGGGCGGCTTCGACGATGAGCGCGCCGAAGCTCTCGACCTGCCATTCGAGGTCGTGCACGCCGGCACCGATGCCGCGCTGTTTGCAGAGTTGGAAAGCGCGTATCAGCGCAAAGCGCCGGTCATGCTTTGGGTTTATGCGCCGCACTGGGCACCTGCGAAGTACGAGGGCGAGTGGGTCGAATTCCCGGCCTATACGAAAGAGTGCTACGAAGATCCGTCCTGGGGCAGCAATCCCAACGAAACCTATGACTGCGGTAAGCCACGCGGACCGATCTGGAAGGTCTCCTGGGCCGGGCTCAAGGATAAGTGGCCGGGCGCCAGCAACGCCGTAAAAGCCTTCAACATCAACAACGGCGAGATGGGTGCGATGATCACCGCCGTCGACCTCGAAGGGAAGTCGATCGACGAAGTGGTCGCCGACTGGATGGCAAACAACGAGGCGCGCTGGTCCACCTGGATCAAGTAAGCCGCAAGGCTGTGTTGGCCGCCGGCGAGCCTCAAGGTTCGCCGGCGGCCCGCACCAATCGAGCCGCACTCACCGCACTCAAGCCTGGGAGCCGACAGGTAGGCCATGTCCGAATCAGAAGCGAAGCTCGTCTGCCGGTCCGTCTGGAAGATATTCGGCCCGCACGCGGAGAGTTTCATGGCCGCGCGCGATACTGCCCATCCCATCACTGAAGAAACTCTACAAGAGGCCAGCCTCATCGGCGCTGTTCGCGACGTAAACCTGGAGGTTCGCGAGGGCGAGAGCTTTGTCATTATGGGTCTATCGGGCTCCGGCAAGTCGACGCTGGTGCGCTGCATGTCTCGCTTGATCGAGCCAACCTCAGGTGAAATTCTCTTCAATGGTGAAAATCTGTTGGAAGCCAGCGCGGAGCGCATGGTCCAAATCAGGCGCCATCACATGGGGATGGTGTTTCAGCACTTCGCCCTGCTCCCGCACATGACGGTGCTGGAAAACGTTGCCTTCCCACTTGAGGTTCAGGGATTGAACCGGCGCAGCCGCGAAGAACGCGCCGCCAAAATGGTCGATTTGGTCGGTTTGGCGGGCCGTGAGGGCTTCTATCCACGCGAACTGTCGGGCGGTCAGCAGCAAAGGGTCGGTATCGCCCGCTCCCTGGCCGTCGAGCCGGAACTTTGGTTCCTGGACGAGCCCTTCTCCGCCCTCGATCCCTTGATCCGACGGGAAATGCAGGACGAGTTTTTGCGCCTGCAGTCGGTCTTGCAGAAGACCATCGTCTTCATAACACACGATTTTGACGAAGCCATCCGTCTGGCCGACCGTATCGCGATCATGAAAGACGGCGCGGTTGTCCAGATTGGATCACCGGAAGATCTGGTGCTGAACCCCGCAACCGACTACGTGGCCGAGTTCACGCGCAGCGTCGCCAAAGCCAAGGTGATGCGCGCGGCCTCCTTGATGCGGCCGCTCAACGACCAGTTGCCTGCCGACGCGCTCGGACCAGAGGTTTCTCTCAAGGCTACCATCGCCGAAATCGCCCCGCTCCTGGAACAAGGCATCAGTACGCTAAGTGTGATTGATGACGCCGGCCAACCTCAGGGCCTTCTGCTGCGCGACGATGTGGTCGCGGTCATGATGCGAGGCTGAGATGGACAGCAGCAGTGCAAGGCGCAGCTTCAAGGGACGAAACCTCGTTTGGCTCGTCGCGCTGACACTATTTGTGCTCCTCTGGCAGTTTGGCGAAACCCTGTTCGCGTGGGCTTTCGAGTATCCCGGCGCCTATGAAATTCCACTGCGCTACTGGATTCGGGATTTCATGAACTGGCTGTTGGATGACGCCGGTTTTGGCCTCTTTTCCTTTACGGAAATGACGCGCTTCATCGCAGATGTCATCGACTTCCCATATCGCGTGGCGCTCAGCTTGCTTTCCACCGGCTTCCTCGAAGGCCAGGGGTCCGACGCCGTACAAGTTGTGCCGCCCCTGTCTTGGGTCGCGATCATCGGCATCATCGCGATGATGGGGCTTTACGCCGGGGGCGTTCGCTTGGCGTTGCTGGTCGCGGGCTGTTTCGGCTTCATTGCACTCTTTGGCCAGTGGGACAGCGCCATGGTAACGCTGGCCTCGATTTTGATCGCCGTCCCGATCGGCATCGTCGGTGGCCTGTTACTGGGTATTCTCGGCTATCGCTCCCGCGGGTTCGAACGAGCCATTACGCCCATCCTGGATCTGATGCAGACGATCCCGGTTTTTGCCTACCTTGTGCCGATCCTTTTCCTCTTCGGCTTTAGTCCGACGGCAGCCATCGTCGCCACTATCATCTATGCCCTGCCACCCATGACACGCATCAGCATTGTCTCGCTGCGCAGCGTACCGCCCGAGATCAAGGATTTGGGCCGGATGATCGGTTGCACCCGACGGCAAATGACTTGGCGCGTGCTGGTTCCCTCGGCAAGACCAGGGCTCATGGTCGGCGTCAATCAGGTGATCATGCTGTCTTTGAACATGGTGATCATTGCCTCCATGATCGGCGCCGGGGGGTTAGGATACGAGGTGCTTGCAGCCTTGCGGCGCCTGGACATCGGTACCGGCTTCGAGGCTGGGTTTGCCATTGTCGCCCTGGCCATAGCGCTGGATCGCCTCTCGCAAGCCTATGCGGCACGAAGTCGTCAACATAGCGGCGATGACGATCAGCAATTACCCGTCTGGCGACGCTACCCTTACAGTCTTTCCGCGGTCGCGCTCATTGCCGTCACCTTTGTGCTGGGCCTCGGCAGCGTTGCTTTCCAGAGCTATCCGTCGGCGGCTGAAATCTCGACCGGCACCTTCTGGGGCGACATCCTGCGCTGGATCAATATCAATTTCTTCGATCAGCTCGAAGGGTTGAAAAATGCCCTGCTACTAAACCTTCTGATCCCCTTCAAACGCTTCCTTCTCGACCTCCCTTGGCTTGGCGTCGCAGCACTGCTGGCGCTGGCGGGTTGGAGCCTCGGCCGCTGGCGTTTGGCCGCGACCGTCGCTGCACTAGCCTTCCTGATTGCCGCGACCGGGCAATGGGAAAAGGCCATGATCACGGTCTACCTCTGCGGCATCTCGGTCGTTCTCGCGGGGCTGATCGGCATTCCGATCGGCATCCTATCGGCCGAGCGCGAGCGCGTCTGGCGGTTCGTTCGGGTGATTATCGACACGCTCCAGACGCTGCCTTCCTTCGTTTATCTCATGCCTGCGGTGATGTTGTTTCGGGTCGGTGACTTCACGGCCATGCTGGCGGTCATTGCCTATGCGATTTCCCCCGCCATACGCTACACCGCCCACGGCCTCCAGCGTATCGATCCGCAGTTGGTGGAGGCCGGAACGGTCGCCGGTTGCACGCCTATCCAACTGCTTTTCAAGATCAAGCTGAAGCTTGCCTTGCCGGCGATCATGTTGGGCCTCAATCAAACCATCATGCTGGCTCTTTCCATGCTGGTCATCACGGCCCTGGTGGGCACGCGCGACCTGGGTCAGGAAGTCTACATCGCGCTTACCAAGGCCGATACCGGCAGGGGTTTGGTTTCAGGATTGGCTGTGGCTTTCATAGCCATCATCGCTGACCGCCTGATCTCGGCAGGCGCGGCCAAGACCCGGGCCCGACTTGGCCTCTCGCCGGGCGCGGGAGACGAGACATGAGCGACAGCATCACGCGCATCAAGGGCTTGCCAATCTGGGCTGGATCGGTTGACCCGGTGTTGTTGAAAGGCGGCCTGAGCAACGAAAGCTATACCGTGATCGACGCGGGCCGGAAACAGGTTGTCCGCCTGGGCCGTGATTTCCCTTTTCATCACGTCTTTCGTGACCGGGAACTAATGACCACCCGGGCCGCTGTCCGGGCGGGCTTCGCACCGGAGGTGACCTATGCCGAGCCTGGTCTGATGGTTACGGTCTTTATCGAGGGTCAAACCTATGGAGCTGATGAAGTTCAGACCAATCTGGAGCCGATCGCCGATCTGATCCGAGGCTTTCACCAAGCGATGCCGCGTCATGTTAGCGGCGCCGCTTTTCTGTTCTGGGTATTCCATGTAATCCGAGATTATGCCCGCACATTGGAGGCCGGCGGTAGCCGAATGGCGGCAAAGTTGCCGGAGTTTCTGGATTTATCCGAGGAGTTTGAGGCCGTGCAGGTGCCGCTGCCGATCATCTTCGGTCACAACGATCTGCTGCCCGCCAATTTCATCGAGGACGACAAGCGGATTTGGCTGATCGATTTCGAGTACGCCGGTTTCTCCACCGCCATGTTCGATCTGGCGGGTATCGCCTCGAATGCCGGTTTCTCGCCCGAGCAGGACGAAGCGCTCCTGGCCCGTTACTTCGATGAGAAACCGTCGCCCGCCCTGCTGCGGAGTCATGCCGCCATGAAATGCGCATCCTTGCTGCGCGAGACACTCTGGAGCTCGGTTTCCGAACTCCACCTCTCAGCACCCGGCGTCGACTACGAAGCTTACACACAAGAAAACCTGGACCGCCTCGCCGCTGAACTGGCGCGCTACCGGTCACGTTACGGAAAGGCCTGATACCCCCATGTCGCTTCCCTCCCATTCCCAGATCATCGTCATCGGCGGCGGGATCATCGGCTGTTCCACCGCCTATCACCTGGCCAAGGACCACAAAGCCGAGGTGCTGCTGCTGGAACAAGGCAAGTTGACCTCCGGTTCGACATGGCATGCTGCCGGGCTGGTCGGCCAGTTGCGCTCGTCTGCCAGCATTACCCAGGTGCTACGCTACTCGGTCGATCTCTACAAGAAACTGGACGCTGAGACCGGGCTGGAGACGGGTTGGAAGATGAGCGGTTGCTTGCGGCTTGCCTGCAACGAAGACCGTTGGATCGAATTCAAGCGCCTGGCAACGACGGCCCGCAGTTTCAACATGGACATGCATTTGTTGAGCCCCAGCGAGGTCAAGGCCATGTGGCCGCTGATGGATGTGAGCGATCTTGTTGGCGCCACCTTCCTGCCAACGGACGGTCAGGCCAACCCGACCGACATTACGCAGTCACTGGCAAAGGGCGCGCGGATGCACGGCGTCCGGATCGTCGAAGGCGTGCGTGTTGCCGGATTCCGGATGGACGGCGAGCGCATCACTGCTGTTGAAACCGCGCAAGGAACGATCGCCTGCGAGACTGTCGTCAACTGCGCCGGACAGTGGGCCCGGCAACTGGGCGAACTGGCTGGCATCAATGTGCCGCTGCAACCAGTCAAGCATCAGTACATCGTTACCGAGCCCATCGCGGGGTTGGCCAGCGACACCGCGACCGTGCGTGACCCGGACCGCCGCACTTACTTCAAGGAAGAAGTCGGCGGCCTCGTCATGGGTGGTTACGAACCCAACCCGCAGGCCTGGACGACCGGCGACGTGCCTGACAGCTTCGAGTTTCAGCTATTCGATGACGATTGGGACCACTTCGAACAACATCTGCATCAGGCCATCGCCCGTGTACCCGCCTTGGAAAACACCGGGGTCAAGCAGATGATCAACGGGCCGGAAAGCTTCACGCCTGATGGCAACTTCATTCTCGGGAGGGCTCCCGAATGCGAGAACATGTATGTCGGCGCCGGTTTTAATGCCTTCGGCATCGCCTCGGGCGGCGGCGCGGGTTGGGTGCTCGCGGAATGGGTGATGAGCGGGGAGGCCCCGCTCGACCTCTGGACGGTGGACATCCGGCGCTTTTCGGAACTGCACCGGGATCGTCAGTGGGTCTGCGACCGCACGCTCGAGGCATACGGCAAGCACTACACCATCGGATTCCCGCACGAGGAGTATGAAACAGGCCGCCCCCGCATCGTTTCGCCGCTCTATGAACGCCTGCAGGAACGCCGGGCGGTCTTTGGCTCGAAGCTGGGATGGGAGAGACCCAATTGGTTCGCGCCACCGGGGACCGAACCGCAGGACCTGTACAGCATGGGGCGGCAGAACTGGTTCGACGCCGTCGGCGAGGAGCATCGCGCCGTACGCGAGGCCGTCGGCCTGTTCGACCAATCGTCCTTTGCCAAGTTTGAACTGCGTGGGTCCGGCGCTGCGGCGGCGATGGATGCTATCTGCGCAAACCATGTCTCCAAGCCTGCGGGCCGGCTGACCTACACGCAGCTTCTTAACAGTCGCGGCGGCATCGAATGCGACCTGACGGTGGCGCGATTGGCCGACGATCACTTCTACATCGTGACCGGCACGGGCTTCCGCACACATGACGGCACCTGGATCCGTGACCACCTGCCCGATGGTGGCGAAGCGACTCTGACCGACGTCACCGAAGATTTCGGAACGCTTTCCCTGATGGGCCCCAAAGCACGCGATGTGTTGCAGGCTGTCACCACAGCTGACTGCACGAACGAAGCCTTCCCCTTCGGCCATGTCCAAGAGGTCGAGATTGCGGGGCATCCAGTGCGCGCGCTGCGCATCACCTACGTCGGAGAATTGGGTTGGGAATTGCATACGCCACTCTCGGCGACCGGGGACATCTTCGATGCCTTGATGACAGCAGGCGCGGCCCACGGGATTCGACCCTGTGGATATCGGGCCATCGAATCCTTGCGGCTGGAAAAGGGCTACCGCGCCTGGGGCTCTGACATCACGCCGAACGATTCTCCATTCGAGGCTGGACTTGGTTGGGCCGTTAAGCTGAAGAGAGACCTGAACTTCATCGGCCGTGCTGCCGCAGAGCGTACCGCCAACTCACCCCTCAAAAAGAAGCTGGCTTGCTTCACGGTTGAGGACTCAGGCGTCGTTTTGCTGGGGCGGGAGACGATCCTCCGCAACGGCGAATTTGCGGGATATCTGACCAGTGCCGGCTTCGGTTATAGCGTCGGCAAGTCGATCGGTTTCGGATATGTCCGCCACGCCGATGGCGTCAACGACGATTACCTGAGCAGCGGTAACTACGAACTGGTGGTGGCGACCGAACGCGTCCCGGCAACGCTACACTTGGAACCGCTCTATGACGCAGCCAACGCCCGCATCAAGATGTGAGGGACGTCCGCAATGACCTTTTCCGCTGACCGTCACGCACGCATCATCGTCATCGGCGGCGGGGCCATAGGCACCTCCGTTGCTTACCATCTGGCCAGAGCCGGCGAAAAAGATGTTCTGTTGCTTGAGAAGGCCCAGATCACCGAGGGCTGTACCTGGCACGCAGCCGGACTGGTCGGGCAACTCCGCAGCAAACGAAACCTGACGCGCCTGATGCAGAACTCGGTCGCGGTTTTCGATCGTCTCGCCGAAGAAACCGATGCGGCGATCGACTGGAAGAAGGTCGGCTCCCTACGCCTTGCCTCCTCCCCGGATCGCTGGAGTGAAATCCGCCGCTCGATGGGCCAGGCTCGCAGTTTCGACGTGGAGTGCCACGCGCTCTCCGCCGAGGAAGCCGCCAAGCTTTTCCCCTACATCACGACAGAGGGAATCGAGGGTGCTGCCTTCATTCCCGGCGATGGTTACATCGACCCCTATGCTCTGACCCAGGCTTTCGCTAAAGCCGCGCGCAAATACGGCGCAAAGATCGAAGAGCACACCAGTGTCGTTGAGATTGTCCGCCGTGGCCGCCGCATTCTGGGCGTGGTCACCGATCACGGAACCATTGGCTGCGATATTCTGGTCAACTGTGCCGGCCTTTGGGCCAAGCGCGTTGGTGAGATGGCCGGGGTAGCGCTGGCCGCAGGGGTTGTCGAGCATCAATACTTCCTTACGGAAAAAGCGCTGGACTTACCGAAGGACCTGACGACCCTGCGCGACCCGGACAAGAACTTTTATCTGAAACCCGATACCGGGTCCTTCGCCATCGGCGGTTGGGAGGACGGCACGCGCGGGTGCTGGCGCGGCAAGCCGCCACTGGATTTCGGCCGCGAGCTTTTTGAAGGCAACCTGGATCGCTTGGAGCGTTTCGCGTTACCCGCTGCAGAACGCCTGCCGGTTTTGAATGAGATCGGCATTCAGACAATCATCAACGGCCCGATCCCGGTTTCGGCCGACGGCGAGCCAATGATGGGCCTGGCACCCGGTCTGGATAATTTCTTCGTCGCCTGCGGTTTCACGGCCGGGATTGCCGCTTCGGGAGGGGCTGGTCAAGCCATGTCGAACTGGATACTCGAAGGCAACCCGGGTATGGACCTCTGGTCTTTGGACGTTCGGCGTTTCGGCCCGGTACACGCGCAGGCTCGCTACTTGGAGCAGCGCGCCGTCGAGGCCTATGCCGCCTACTATAAAATCCACTGGCCCGCAGAGGAATCGCTCGCCGGACGCGGTCTGCGCCGCTCGGCCCTCTACGAACCGCTAAAGGCGCGCGGCGCGGTCTTCGGCTCCAAGTTTGGTTGGGAGCGGCCGAATTGGTTCCGTCGCGACGGCGACCCACTGGAAGACGTGCCGAGCTTCGAAGGCAAACCAAGTTGGTTCGACGGTGTGGGGGAAGAGGTGCGCGCCATTCGAGAGCGCGTGGCCCTAATCGACCAAAGCTCCTTCTCAAAGTTCGAACTGCGAGGGCCGGGAACGTTTGCAGCCTTGCAAAGGATCGCCGCCAACGATCTCTCGGGGCCCAAGGGAAAAGCAATCTACACGCAACTCTGCAACGACCGGGGCGGGATCGAGGCCGATGTAACGCTGTTGCATTTGGACGATGATCACTTCTGGCTTGTCACCGGGTCCGGCTTTGGCGTTCGCGATAGTGACTGGATCGAACGACAAATGCCCGGCGCAGGCGTGTCGATGGTTGAGATCACAGGCGCATACGCGACCATCAATGTTTGCGGGCCGCACGCGCGCAAAGTTCTGCAAGCTGTCAGCGACGATGATCTATCCAACGAGGCTTTCCCCTTCCTCGCAATCCGCAAGATTGGATTAGCCAACGCGCAAGCCCTGGCCGTTCGTGTCGGCTATGTCGGTGAACTCGGATACGAGCTCTATATCCCACAGGAGTTTGCCGCCGCCGTTTACGAAGCCCTGTGGGAGGCCGGTGAAACTCATGGCATGTCCAATGCGGGCTACCGTGCGGTTGAAAGTTGCCGCTTAGAAAAGGGTTACCTTTACTGGTCGGGCGACATCAGCCCGGACTACAACCCCTATGAAGCTGGGTTGGGCTTTTGCGTCGCCTTGGAAAAGGGCGACTTTACTGGTCGCAAAGCGTTGGCCCACATTCATGAAAAAGGCGTCAGCCGTAAGCTCGTGTCCCTGGCAATCGATGGTTTCGCTCCACTCTTGGGTGGGGAGCCAGTCTTGCTGGATGGCAAAGTCGTCGGTTCGACGACCTCTTGCGGTTATGGTCACTGGACCGGCAAGACCATCGCTTTTGCCTACCTACCGACAGAAATCGCCGGAAAGACCGCTTTTGAGATCGAGGCCTTTGGACAGAACTGGCACGCCACGCGCGGCGCGCGTTGCCTCTACGACCCAAAGATGGAGCGACTGAAAGCTTGACGGAGGACCCCATGACTGATGACGCGCTAGATCAGGCTCGTGCCGTTCTGGACCAGCTACCGATTTTTGCCGGGATTGATCCGGCAAGCGTGAAACTGGAGCGCCTTGGCGGCCTGACCAACCTAGTCTTCAGGGTCTCGTCCGGCGAGCGCGCTTGGTGCCTGCGTATCCCCGGCAAAGGTACCGAGGAATACATCAACCGCAAGAACGAAGCGAAGGCCGCACGGGAAACGGCGAAGGCCGGTGTCAGTCCGGAGTTGCTCTTTGTCGATCCCGATAGCGGCATCATGGTCACGGCTTTCATCGAGGATACGATCACGATGACTCCAAAGGCCTTCGCACAGCGCAAGGGCGCAGCGGCACGTGCTGGAGAAGCTTTCCGTAAGCTGCACCATAGCGGCGCCAAGTTCGATTTTCGTTTCGAGCTATTCGCGATGATCGACGATTATCTAAAAATTCTTTCTGGCAAAACGGTCGATTTACCAGAAGGCTACCACCAAGTCCTGGGCGAAGCTGAAACACTGCGCGCAGCCCTTGCGGCGCACCCACTGCCGCTGGCACCCTGTCATTGCGATCCTCTTTGCGAGAATCTTCTCGATACGGGCAGCCGTATGTGGATGGTCGACTGGGAATATTCCGGCATGAATGATCCGCTATGGGATCTGGGCGACCTTTCTGTCGAAGGCGCTTTCAGCGAGGCGCAGGACCACGAAATGCTATGCGCCTATTTCGGACGGGAACCAGCGCCCGGCGAACAGGGTCGGATGGTTATTTACAAGGCTATGTGCGATTTACTGTGGACCCTGTGGGGCCTGATCCAGCACGCCAATAAAAATCCGGTGGACGACTTTTGGGCCTATTCGACGGAACGCTTCGAACGCTGCAAATCTCTTATGGGAAGCGAAGGATTTGTGGACCACGTATCCGCCGTGCGGGTCGGTCCTTAGAAGGCCTGTACAGGCAGTGCCGTCATTCGTTGGGATCTGCCTTCCTATAGCGCTGCAGCACGATTGAGCCGTAGAGCACCGCCACCTCAAGAAGCGAACGAGCCGAATACCCGGCAGCTTGGAAGGCCTCCCGTTCGGCGTCTTCAGCCCAACCGCCGCAGCGGGTGAGGCTCCGTGCATAACGCCACAGCGCCATCAATTTTGCATTATCTGCCGGGGGTAAACCTTGATCTTCGAGCCCCTCTTCATATTCACGTTGCTCGAGATCGGCCACCTCAAGCTGCAAGGCCTGAACAACCAGCGCATGTTCGTCGGGGGTTAGTTCCGAAACCAAGCCCAGCGCCGTCAAGTCCCCCACCGTGTTGGTGGTAGAGCGCTCGAAGCGGAGCTTGCCCTCAAGATCAGGAAGCCTTGAATTGGAGAGAGGCACTGAGGCCTCCGCCGAATAGAATGTGCTACGCGAATAAGACACCATTTGGGCTCCCTGCAATTTACGGCTTAGTAGGCGCACTGGAGTATTGGATGCAGTTCTTCGTAATAGGTTACGATCCGCGCTGATCCGTTCCATTCACAGATTGGAGAGCACTGCACCAAGTTTACCAAATGGGGTAAGCTCAGGTCAGCTCAGGGTGGAGAGGATGATGACGCGCGACCCGATGCTCAGTCTGCCGGTAATCGACATGACACCTCTATTTGGCGATGACGACAAAGCACGCCAGCAGGTTGCGCGTGCAATCGATACCGCTTGCCGCAAGGTGGGGTTCTTTTACGTTGTTGGCCACGCGATCCCCTCGCAATGCCTCACCGACCTGGAGGCCGAAAGCCGCGCTTTCTTTGCGCTACCCCTGACTGAAAAAATGCAGGTAGCCATGGCGCGGGGCGGTGCTGCGTGGCGCGGATACTTTCCTGTTGGCAACGAACTGACTTCAGGCAAGCCCGATAACAAGGAGGGACTGTATTTCGGCAGCGATCTGCCGAACGATCATCCGCGGGTACGGGGCGGATGGCCGCTGCATGGCGCCAACCTTTGGCCGAGCAAACCAGCCGGCCTACGCAATGCCGTAGAGACCTACATGACGGCCACCACGCGTGCGGGACAAGCGCTGTTGGAGGGCATTTCTCTTAGCCTGGGGTTGGACCGGCACTACTTCCTGAACACTTACACAGCGAACCCTACTGTCTTGTTCCGGGTATTCCATTACCCGGCAGAAATGCCCGAATCCTGGCGGGAATCCTGGGGTGCTGGCGCTCATTGCGATTATGGCCTGTTGACCTTGCTGGCACAGGATCGCTACGGCGGTCTGGAGGTCAAGACCCCCAATGGTTGGATTCAAGCACCGCCGATAGAAGGGGCGTTGGTTTGTAACATCGGCGATATGCTCGAGCGCTTGACCGGCGGCACCTACCGCTCGACCCTGCATCGGGTCATGAACCGAAGCGGTCATGATCGTTTATCTTTTCCATTGTTTCTTGATCCAGATTTCGCCGCGGAAATTGTCCCCCTTCCGCGGTTAGCGAGAGATCACATCGATGCACCGCGTTGGGACGGCGAAGATCCTCATACTTTCTCTGGCCGCTATGGCGATTACCTCTTAAGCAAGGTCGCCAAGGTGTTTCCGACGCTCGGCGCAGATCATCTCGAACACGGGACGACAGTAAGCCCTGAGCACCAAAGCAAGGATTTCCGACCGCAATGAAGCTCTATCCCTACCGCCTCCTGGACGTTTTCACTGACAAGCCCTTCGCCGGCAACCCCTTGGCCGTGGTCACCGACGCCCATGGACTGAGCGACGCGACAATGCAAAGCATCGCCGCTGAGTTCAACCTCTCGGAGACAGTGTTTGTGTTCCCGCGCCGTGATTCCGACACGACCTTCGATCTTCGCATCATGACGCCACAGATAGAACTTCCTTTCGCTGGTCACCCAACAGTAGGTACCGCCGTAACTCTTGCCTTGGCAGTGAATGAACCGGGGCAAGTGATGACTTTTACTCTGGTACCACCCATTGGTCCGATAGCTGCGCAAGCAGAACGTTTGGGTAGCGATACGGGGCGCGCGCGCTTTACGGCGCCCAAGTTGCCCGAGCGGCTCCCGGTGAAATGCGACGCCGCTTTAGCAGCAAAGCTTTTGGGCCTCCCAGTCTCCGCTATCGCAAAATGGGGGCCGTCAGCTTGGTCGGCAGGGGTGCCGTTTGTGTTTATCCCGCTCACAAGCGAGGACGCCCTGGCTTCGATCCTGATTGACCTAGGCCTATGGAAGACCTCGGTGTCCCAGAGCCCCGCCCCGCACCTCTATCCCTATCTTCTCGACCCCCGGCAACCCGAAGAAGTACAGGCCCGCATGTTTGCGCCAGCGATGGGTATTGCCGAGGACGCAGCCACCGGCGGCGCAGCGGCTGCTTTTGCGGGCGAATATGCGACCGTTCTCAGCCTCCGTGACGGTGACCACGCAGTCGTCATTCGGCAAGGCGAGGCCATGGGACGCCCCAGTCGCCTGGACCTCGACCTTCGGATCGCAAGTAATAAGCTAGCTCGTGTAACGCTCGGGGGCAGTGCCGTGGTGATCGGTGAAGGGAACCTGAAACTCAAGGATTAGTGGAGCGATTCGCTGTGCCGATTCGTATGAGAATGATGTCACGGGATCAGGTATTCTGTATCAATCAATACACTAATATTGAGATAATCTACAGTATATAAACCAGGCGTTGTTCAATTTAACCGCTCGGGCGTGTAATTCCAATATTTGCATTTAAATTCTTTGCTGGTTGAAAACATAAATCCTCAAGTTATTCTGGTTTATCTACAAATTTTGCGCAAAACAGAACCACTGAAAGGGTAGACATGAGGAAGAAAAGCTCTATCAACCAGACCTTGTTTCTAGCGGCAATCGGACTCGCAGTTACTACACCACAGGCTGCTCAAGCCCAGTTGGCGACGGACGTGCAGTGCACCGGATGCGTGCAATCCTCGGATATCGAGGACGGCACCATCAGCCCGCTTGATCTGATTCCTGGCTCGATCAATACCAACACCATCGCCAACCTGTCGATCACGGGGAACAAGATTTCCGGCGGCGCGGTGACCGGCGCCAAGATCGCCAACAGCACCATCAGCCCGGCCAAACTCATCCCCGGCTCAATCAACACCACGACGCTGGCCAACAGTTCGGTGACAGGCAACAAGATCGCCGACGGCGTCGTCACAAGCGCCAAGATCACCAACGGCACGGTCCTGTTGGAGGACCTGAACCAGGAAGTCATCGACGCTATCAACGCAGGTGGTGGCGGCGGCGGCGGAGGCGTCACCCACACCGTGGACTGCGTCGGCGCAACCGGCGACTTCACATCCATTCAAGACGCCGTCAATGCGGCGGGTTTTGATGACCGTATTCTGCTCATGTCCGATTGCGCCGAGGATGTGGTTATTGAGGACGTGGATGGCCTCGTCATTTCAGGCGACGAGTCCAATACCCAGACTCAAGGCGGCGACCACACCCTGACTGGTTCAATCTTGGTAGACTTCGGCGACGTGGAGATTGAGTATTTGACCGTTACCGGCAGCTCAGGTCCCGGAATTTGGTTCCACGGCAATTCTGATGGCAGCGTCACTGGCGTCAATTCCAATAGCAACGCCGGTTCCGGCCTGTTGGTGAACCTTGCCTCGACGGTCGGCATCGAGGACAGCATCTTTACCAACAACGGCACCGGCAGCTATGGCGCAGGTATCGAAGTTGCGAACGCCTCCAAGGTCATTGTCCAGAACTCAACCATGAACAACAACGGGAACGATGGTATCGGCGTGTTCCGCGATTCCTTTGCTTATGTGACCGGTTCAACCCTCAACAACAATGGCATCGAGTCGAACTTCGATGCCGGCTTCCAGGTCGCTCATCACAGTTCGGTGCGCAGCACAAACAACACGGCAACCGGAAATGGCTACGCTGCCATTGAAATCGGCGGTCAAAGCTTTTTCCGTTCGGACGGCGGCGACACCTTTACCGCCGCCAACGACACCTGTGATTTCAGCGGCTCCGGCGATTGCCCTGTCGCGATCGATGTTTACCGTCAGGGTTATGTCGAAGTCCGAGGCAACTCAACCGTCAATGGCGGAACACAGGATGCCGCAGCGCAGGTATTTCACCAATCGCTCTTTGAGTTCAGGGACACAGTTTCTGTCACGGGCGACGTCTCCTTAGGGCAGATCGCCTTTGTTCGTGCACGGAGCGGCGCAACCTTCGCCGGCGGTATGCTTGGTTGCAACAATACTACGCGAGAGGGACCGGGTTTCAGCATCTGCCGTGACCAGGTGAATTTCCCCTAGTCGAACTTTATAGATCTAGATCTAGCGGCCGGGCTCGGTAACGGGTCCGGCCTTTTTTCTGCCTAAGCCCTTTCCTTTCGCCCGCGGCAAGTAAGCCAGACGGAGATCAACATCTATTTCCCCGGTTTGGCCGCACTCTCCAACCACGCCAAACAGGGCCTGGAACATCAATCGAGGCATGTCGCAGACCATTTTTTTCCAACAGACAAATGGTTACGAGACAATTTACACATGAACTATGAATAACACTTTATATCTACTAGATCATTATGAATTATATCTGATTCGTTCTATTTTTATTCTTATTTTTCCTAAATATACATTCAATATATGATCATTTTTATTGAAATACGACATATTCATTATAGGATATATCTAAGAATACCGAATGTTCCAAAACTCGGGTTATTGGGGGAAGTCATGACAAAGGAAAGTACCTTTAGCCTAGGTCTCGCCATTGCCGCCCTTGGACTTACAGTGGCTGTGCCGGGAACAACTCTTGCTCAGCTCGCGACGGACGTGCAATGCGTCGGATGCGTACAATCCTCGGATATCGAGGACGGCACCATCAGCCCACTCGATCTGATTCCAGGCTCGATCAATACCAACACCATCGCCAACCTGTCGATCACGGGGAACAAGATCTCCGGCGGCGCGGTGACCGGCGCCAAGATCGCCAACAGCACCATCAGCCCGGCCAAACTCATCCCCGGCTCAATCAACACCACGACGCTGGCCAACAGTTCGGTGACAGGCAACAAGATCGCCGACGGCGTCGTCACAAGCGCCAAGATCACCAACGGCACGGTCCTGTTGGAAGACCTGAACCAGGAAGTCATTGACGCCATAAACGCCGGCGCCGGCGGCGCCACGCACACCGTTGATTGTGTGGGCGCGTCAGGCGATTTCACATCCATTCAGGACGCAGTCGACGCCTCCAGCGGCGCTGACCGTATCCTGCTCTTGTCCAACTGTAGCGAGGATGTGGTGATAGTTGGCGCAATGGGGCTGACTATTTCCGGCGACGAGGACGGCGACATGAACCTCGGCGGCGACCACACCCTGACCGGTACGATATTCGTAGATAACCGCACGGTCATCCTGGAATACTTGACGGTCCAAAACGGCACCGGCCCAGGTATCTGGTTTGATGGCGCCGTCATAGGGTTTTTGAACAACGTTGTATCGACCGGCCATAACGGCTCAGGGTTTCTTCTCAACCTAGCCTCGATTGCAGGCGTGGTTGACAGCAGCTTCACCGGCAACGGCACCGTTGACTACGGCGCTGGAGTCGAGGTCGCAAACGGCTCAAGTGCGCGCGTGATCAACAGCACCATGAGCAACAACGGCAACGACGGTATCGGCGTTTTCCGCGATTCCTTTGCTTATGTGACCGGTTCAACACTCAACAACAATGGCGTCGAGTCCAACTTCGATGCCGGCTTCCAGATCGCCCATCATAGTTCAGTCCGCAGCCAGAATAACACTGCCACCGGCAACGGTTACGCGGCCGTTGAAGTCGGTGCACAGAGCTTTTTCCGTTCCGACAGCGGCGACACTCTGACCGCTGCGGATGATGGTGGCTGCGACTTCCTGAACAACTTCGACTGTCCGGTCGGTATCGATATCTATCGGCAGGGATACGCCGAGGTTCGCGGCACCTCCACACTCAACGGCGGGGTGCAGGGGGCAGCGGCGTCGGTCTTCAATCAATCCCTGTTCGAGTTCCGTGGCGGCGCGACCGTGAACGGAGATATCGCTGCGGGCGGGCTCGCCTACGTTCGGGCGCGTTCCGACACCGTTTTCAACGGCGTAATGGATTGCAACACCGACAACACCAGCGGAACGATGTTCGGTCTGACGATCTGCCGCGATCAGGCACCGTAGGCGTTGCCTCATCGTCAGATTCAGCCGGGCCTTTCACTAGGCCCGGCTTTTTTTTACTCTTTCGGTGTCATCGGGTGCCGCTGAGCAAAACACGAGGGGCGAAATACAATGGAATGGTTGTTGCTGGTATTCTTTCTTGAACGTACAACCGCCGCGCCGCTTGAGGTTGCCTTCCCGTCGCAGGATCTTTGCCGCATGGCCGCTTGGCAGATGCGTATCGACTGGGCAACGCAATTGCAGGACAAGGGTGTGATTGAAGAGGCAAGGCCATCGGACGCCCCCATCGTCGTTACCTGCATCCGCACATCCGGGGAACCTCGCAAGAGCGACGGTTTGGGCTACGATTATTTATTGCTGGAACGCCGGCAGAGCAATGCCGCTACCGGTGCGGCGGGCGGCAATAGCGGCGGTGACGCGGCGGACGTCAATAACGAGCGCTCCCGCAAACTTCGTCAAGGGGAGCGCCCACCGCTGCCCGACAACGAATCGTTGCGCCGCTCGAGCGAAGATTAGGCCTTAAAGCGCCGAGCCCGTGCCCCCGTCGCAGATTTAATCAACTGCACCGTTGCAATTGGCTGGTCGTCGCACCTAAGTTGCCCTCACCAATGCCGCTATCTCAAAAATGCACAAAGCAGCATTATTCACTGCTGGGCTGACAAGATTCAGGAACGGCTCACATTGTCGAGAAGTGACTAGACTACCAATGCCAAAGATCTGTCTGCATATCGGCCTCGAAAAAACCGGGACAACCGCCATCCAGCATTTCCTGGCCAGCAATCGTCAGGCACTGCAATCCAAAGGATTTTACTTTCCGACATCGCCTGGACCGTACAGCCATGTCCGACTTGCGGCCTACTGCCACGACCACGATCGGAAAAAGCACTTGGCCCAGATGCTTGGGATAAACGATGCGCAGGCTATCGCGAACTTCCGCACCACCTTCGCCGCCGATTTTGACAAAGAAATCAGCAAACGGCGAGGCAAGATCATTCTCAGCAGCGAACACTGTTCATCCCGCCTTAACAGCCGGTCGGAGATACAGGCGCTTCGGGATTTCCTTGCGACATACGACGACAATCCAAAGATCATCGTATACCTTCGCCGCCAGGATGAATTGTTGGAGAGCACATACTCCACCGCCGTAAAAGCCGGACGCACAGAGCCCTTCAAGATACCGACGGCAGCAGCAGCCAAGCATCGCTATGATTATTGGCACTTACTCCAGCTTTGGTCGGCAAGCTTCGGCAAGCAAAACATTGCCGTTCGACTCTTCGAAGACGCCGTCACCAGGCACGGCAGCATCATCGAGGATTTCGCTGAGGCGGTTGGAATGACCTTTTCCCTGGCCGGCTTTACCCGACCTTCAATTCAGAACCGTCGCCTTGGTTGCGACACGGTCGAATTTCTGCGGCTACTCAATCAAGCCTTACCGAACTTCTCGGAGTTGGGTCCCAATCGGTCGAGGGCCGAAGTGGTCAGGATTCTCGAAGATCTTCCTGCTGGTGATTCCAGGCTTTTGACGGCTGCCGAACGTCTTGCATTCTTTGCGAGATACAAAGAATCCAATGCCCGGGTGGCCGCCGAATACCTTGGACGAGAAAATCCGACTCTCTTCGCTACGCCGACAGAGGAAAAGGGCAAAACGCAATACAGCGGCCCCACATTGACGGTTGAGCGGGCAGTCGAGTTGACGGCTGCGATCTGGAGCAACAAGCGGAAGTAGGCACAGCGGCGTTCCTCTTAAGCAAATTTATGCAATTAACCGGAAGCGCCGTTGCCGCTTAACCTGCTATAAATCTACAGGCTTTAAACATTCCACGGTATACACCGGGGCGGCGATAACATCGGGCTAAAAGCACTGCGGGTAAGAACGCGATAATGGCAAACTCCAACGAACTTCCAGTGACGGGCCTGGTTTCAATGGTCAAGAATGAAGCGGACATCATCGCCGATTGGTTGGCGCATGTGACCGATCTTTTCGACCATATTGTGATTGCCGACCACAACTCTACCGACGGCACATTCGAGTACTTGAAGGCGGTTGAATCAAAGATTCCCGAACGCCTCAAGATCGTCCGCTACATAGAACCAGAATACGATCAGGCGCGGTTGATGAACTTTCTGGCAGAAGGGCTGTTGGCGCGGGAGGCCGGAATCTCCTGGATTACCTCCCTTGATGCCGACGAGTTTCTGACCTTTGGTTCACGCGACGAATTCGTCCGGTTCTTGAAACGCCTGCAAGGTCGCAAGGCTTTCACGCTACTCTGGAAGAACTGCGCCCCTCTGCTCCCCAATAAAGGAAATCCTCGAACGGATTCCTGGTTCATTCCCCCTCAGTTTGCCAGCCATGGCAAGGTATTCTGGAGCCGCCAGCTGTTTCTGAAGGGCACTTTTGTGATGGGCCAGGGAAACCATTTCCTGGAGTACCCGAAAGGCAAGAGAACGCCTTCGTCCCCTAAGGCGGAAGGCCATCTTTACCATCTACCGCTGCGAACCCAAGATCAGTTCCGCCTTAAAATCTGTCAGGGTATTATCGGCTATTGGAAACAAGGTCGGCGCCGTAACAACGCCCATGGTGCGCATTGGTTCGAACTCTTTCGCAAGCTTGCGGATTCTCACCTTTCCAAGAGCGATCTGAACAGGATCGCTCTACAGTATGGTGAAACAGATTCCTCGGAAACGGCGGAGATGACGGACGAAAGCTTGCTCGCCACCGGCTATGTGGTACAGAAACTGCCGAGTACCATGAAGGGTGTGCGCTGCGAAGATGCGTTACCGACGCCCATGTGGAGCGAAATGACGGCCGAGTGCCTGCGGACAATTGCTCGGTCCGGCATCGTAGACCAGGAGAAAGCGAGAACCTTGAGCCAGGAATGGAATCTTGAACAGAGTGACGATTTAGTCGGCAATAGCTTGCGGGCCAATCATCTGCATTACACGACACTATCCTCCACAGGAAACAAGGCCGGTGTCAGTTCGGCTGACGAGATCCGCAAAGAGCTGATGCAGTGTGCGACTTGGGATATCGAAACACTGGTGCCGACATCATGGGGTGAGCACATCCCCTTCATGCTGGCAGTGGTTTCCATCCTTCGCCCGCGGGTGTTCGTCGAGCTTGGGACGCATCACGGTGCGAGCTTTTTTGCGGTGTGCCAAGCACTCAAGCGGCGGGAAATTGGCGGCCAGGCCATTGCCGTCGATACTTGGTCTGGGGATTCACAGGCCGGCTTTTACGACAATTCCGTCCTAGAACGTTTCGAGCATCTTCTGGACCAGCGGTACAAGGGCATCGGGCGTTACCTGAAGATGTACTTCGACGAGGCAGCGGAAAGGTTCGATAACGGGTCAATCGACCTTTTGCACATCGACGGACTGCACACTTACGAGGCGGTTTCGCACGATTTCAAGACCTGGAAGGATAAGGTGTCGCCCGGCGGCGTCATTCTTTTCCACGACATCAATGTATACACCAAGGACTTTGGGGTCTGGCGGCTTTGGAAGGAGTTGAAGAAACAGTATCAAACCTTCGAGTTCCTGCATTGCCATGGTCTGGGCATTCTCTTCATGCCTGGCGCAGCCGACGGTAGTCCCGCTCAACGTTTGGCGGCTTATCTCTCCAATGAAACCGAGGGAGACATCCTGCGTCACTTCTTCGCCAGTGTCGGAGAGCTATCCCTACAGCGCAAGCTGTTGTCCTTCGAGAACCAGGACTTGAAGCAGTCTTTGAAATCCGGCCGCGGTAACGCGCAGTCTGTCGGCGCCGCCACACCGATGGCCGAGCAACCCGAAGTTCTGCGCCTGCATCATGAGCTTCAACTGGTCTACAATTCTACCTCATGGCGGGTCACCGCTCCCTTGCGCTGGCTCAAACGTCGCCTGACCGGCAGCAACTGACGCGATGGCCGGCACGGCACAGAAGCCCTTTTTCGGTGACACACCGGAAATGCTATGGGGCGATCCTCAAACCCTATCCGGCGAGCAGGCGGTTTTCCTGCAGTGCGGGCGTGGATCGATTCACCATAAATGGCTTTCCAACACTGGGCGCAACTGGGACCTGATCGTAAATTATTATGATGATTCCTACCTACATTCGCCGATCGGCGATATTGCCTTCTATCAACGAGGCACAAAGTTTTCCGGTGTCTACAATGTGGCACAGGTTTTTCCGTCCCTATTGAGCTATCGGCATATTCTCTTGCTCGACGATGATCTGCTCTTCGGGGTCGAAGCCTTGAGCCAACTGTTCCGTATTGCCGAAGAAAAGGACCTACATCTCTTCCAATCTTCGCTGACCGCCGACTCCTATTGCGCCTGGCCATTGCTCCACCATCAAAAGGGGGAAAGGGACGCCCGCCCCGTCAATGCTGTCGAGATTATGATGCCTGGGTTCTCGGGCGAGGCCCTGAAGCTTTGCCTGTCGGACTTCCCGCGATCCCTCAGCGGCTGGGGGCTGGATTTTCTCTGCGGAGAACGCGTAAGTCAGCATTTCGACCAGGCGCCTCAAGTGATCGACAGCGTGCAGGCACGTCATACGAAGGTAATTAACACTGAAGACGGCGCTTACTACCGATTCATGCGATCCCTCGGAATCGACCCGGCAAAAGAGTTAAAGGCGATTTGCAAAGAGTTTGGTTTGACTCCTGACATTATGGCGCTGTAGCTAACAAAGGATAAGTTGCGCCGCGCCATCTGCTTGAGCCACCGGCGCATCACCCGAAGCAGGCTGGAACGTAGTTGACCAAACCAACCCTTTATCTGCATATCGGCGCTGGAAAATCCGGCAGTTCTTCCATACAGGCAGCCCTCGCCCGCTGCGCGGTGCCCTTGCGCGAACAGGGTTTCTTGGTTCCAGGCGATAAGCTGGAGCCAGATGCCGCGGTAAGCGGGCATCAGCTTTGGTTTTTTCAAGGCTTGCCGAAGGATGAGCCGGAATCACAGAAAAAGGTTTTACGCCGACTCCTGCGTTGTAAGAAAGCGATGGCGGAGCAAGAGTGCCACTCGTTGGTCGTCAGCGCGGAGAACCTGATCAACCGCCGCAACTTCCCCGACCTCTTTCTTGACGTGGACAAACATTTTCGCGTTGTCGTGATTGCCTACCTCCGGCGGCAGGACCAATACATCCAAGCTCACTGGCAGCAATGGGGATTCAAGAGCCACCCGGATTTCGACGACTGGATCGCCAATGGGCTGGGTGATATCGCCAATTGGGATGTTGCGCTGGCGGATTGGGAAGCTGCCGCTTTTAAAAAGCAGATAATCGTCAAAACGTTCGAGCGTCCGAAGCTCCACGGCAACGACGTCGTATTGGATTTCTTCAACATTCTGGGGCTGGACGGGAAAACTTTCGACCTTGGCAACACAGAGCAGAACCGTGGTTTTAGCGAGCTGACATTACGCATCGCCGAAAGGAACCGTGACCTGTTCGACGGGCCGCATGATAACCGTTTCTTTGCGTTTCTGGGCGAGCACCTGGGGTCGGTCGTCTATGAAAAGGAAGGCGGTTCGATTCATCTAGGCAAGGAAGATCGCCAGAGGCTGCTCGATCGCTTTCGCGCCGGGAACGAACGTTTGCGGAAAACTTACTTTCCGGATCAAGAGACTTTATTCGACGAAAGCAATTTGCCCGAGCGATTGGAAATGAGCGAGGCAGAGTGGAGCCAGCGGGAGCGCGACCTGATATGGCGTCTGCTCTTTGCAATGCGCCGCCGGAAGTGATTTCCTTGCAAGGGAGATTCCGAGCGATTCGCCCTCCTGGACCCCCCTCGGGAATTGCCGGTATGAACAACAAACGTTTGTAACAGTGCGGCCGAACGCGGCACAGTAAGAGCCATTTTTTAGCTGGGAGACCTAGGGATGCAAAAGAACGCTGGTCGTGAGGCGGAGCTTCTTGTCTGGACGGACGTCGATCCGGCCCACGAGGACGACTTCAACCGCTGGTACGACCGCGAACATATGGCCGAACGCGTTGCAATCGAGGGATTTCGCTGGGCGAGGCGCTATCGGGCCACCAGCGATAGCGCCCGCCGGTATCTGGCACTGTATCGTGCAGCCGGCGTAGAAACCTTCACTTCCGCTTCCTACAAGAAGGCCTTCGAGCAGCAAACCGATTGGTCTTATCGGAACTTTGAGCGCATGCGAAACACCAAGCGTCGGGTCTCAACCTTGGCGCTGGAGGCCGGCGTCGGGAGCGGCGGTGCCGTTGCACTTATCACTCTTACCGCAGGCGAGATCGACAACGCCGAGGTCGAGCCGGTCTTGGCAGAAGTCGTTATGCTGGATGGCGTCTTCTCTGCGCGGGCAATGGAGCCAGATTCAGGTCTTTCAACACCGCTCCCGTCGGAAGACCTCGCAACACGTAAGTTGGAAGCCTTGATCCTGATCGAGGCGTCCTCAAGTGCGACCGCGACGGCGGCGCTCTCAAATGCCCTGGAGACGCTCGGCTTGCCGGCAGAGCGCGGCATGACATTCTCTCTCCTCTGGGACCTCCACGCCGATGACCTGACGGCCTACACAGCAAAGACCACGAGCGCCTAAACCCATGAAGACTGAGTTCCCCTGGTCGCCGCAGACCGCGTCCGAACGAACCGTCGCAGCCTTCAAGCGGATCGAATCGGACACGGAAGCCTTTCGTTCCGTCTTCGTCAGGCTGTTCAAGGAGGAAGCGCTGCAGACCGCAGCGTCTTTGCCGTCGGCAACGACATCTCCATTGGCCGGAGCCTTGGTCACCATCAAGGACCTCTACGACGTAAAAGGCTACGTCACAACCGCGGGATCCAAGGTGCGCGCAACCCAGCCCGTAGCACAAGCTGACTCCGATGCGGTTGCTGCGGTACGGGCCGCGGGCGCCGTGATGTTGGGGCATAGCAACATGACGGAGTTTGCCTACTCGGGGCTTGGTCTCAATCCGCACTACGGCACACCGGAAAACCCGGTTTGTCCCGGCCACGTGCCTGGCGGGTCCACGTCCGGCGGTGCGGTATCCGTCGCGCTCGGACTGGCTGATATTGCGTTTGGCAGCGATACCGGCGGTTCGCTCCGGATTCCTGCTGCCTTTACAGGTATTGTCGGGTTTAAGCCCAGTCAGGAAAGCACCTCGCGACGCGGTGTCGTACCGCTGTCCGGTTCGCTTGATAGCGTGGGGCCGATGGCCCGGACGGTCGCGGCCTGCCATGCAGCTTGGTCGGTACTTGCCAGTCGCCCTTATGCAGCCCTTCAATCCGAACAGGACCGGAAACGGCGTTATCTGATCCCTAGCAACTTCGGCCTCGATGCTCTGGACCCTGCAGTCGAACGAAAGTTCCGCGCAACAGTCGCGGCAATGACTGTCGCCGGCATGACGGTTGAGGAACGGCCGCTGCCGGTGCTCGATTCTTACAAAACACTTCCCCTCTGGCAATTTGCCGCCGTTGAGTCCCGCGCCACTTTTGCCACCTTGGTAGAAGAGAAGCCGGAGCTTTTCGACCCGCGCGTTCTGATCCGCATGCAACGGGCCGAGGGGCTCTCCGCAATCGAGTACCGCCAAACGTTGGACAGACGAGAGAGCCTTATCGCAGCGTTCAACGCGGCAATCGGCGACGATACGCTACTGTTGCCGACCGTGGCGATCGGGCCGCCGCGCCGCAGCGACCTGGAATCGCAAGAAGCCTATGACCGCGTGAACTTGATGACCCTGCGCAACACGACGCTGGCCAATGTCATTGACGGCTGCAGTGTGTCCCTGCCAACTCGGGAAGGGGGCGTTCCACTCGGAATCATGCTGACCAAGCGTGGCGGCCAGGATCTCGCCCTGCTAGCAGAAGCACAGCAACTTGAGGAGATTATGGCCGCGTGCTAGGGGCCGAAGGTCCGGCGAGAGGCGGGACATCGGGTTTGCCTTCCTGCACACGGCGCTGACGCTCCCGGTAGAATGTGTAGGATCCCATGCCAACGACGATTAGACTGCCCAAAAGCATCCAGCCGTCGGGCACATCGCCGAAGACGAGGTACCCGAGAATAATGGCCCAGATCAAAACCGTGTAGCGAAACGGCGACACGAAACCGATCTCACCCACGCGCATCGCCATGACGCTGAAGAGATAACCGAACAACAGAAAAACGGCTGCTGCAATCAACAGCAAGAAGCTTTGCAGTGTCACCGGGTTCCAGGGAACCGCGACCGAGGCGACGCCGCCCATCACTGTGGCGGCAAGCGACGTCATCAAAACCGCGAAAACTGACGGCAGTTTTTCTGAGAACCGCCGCGTCGTGAGATCGCGCAGCACCAGAAATCCCAGCGCACCCACCGCCCAGAAGGAATAGCTTGTGAAGCCTTCGGTTCCTGGGCGCACGATGACAAGAACACCCAGGAATCCAATCAGGATTGCGCTGTAGCGTCGCCACCCAACCGCTTCACCCAAAAACAGTGCGGCCGCCAACGTGACGGCCAGCGGCATCGCTTGCATGATCGCCGTTGCATTGGCGAGCGGCATATTGAAAAGCGCCATCAGGAAACAAACCGTGCCGCCAAGTTCGCCGAAGATTCGCAAACCAAGCAGACGCCAATCCTGTTTCGAAAGGCGGCACAACAGTTGGCCACGATTCCAGGCAAGAATACCGATCAGCAATGATATCACGCCACCGCGCAAGAACACTGTCTGGAACAGGCCAAGGTCGGCTGACGCCAGTTTTATCATGGCGTCGTTCAGTACGTAGCCCACCATACAGGCGACCATGTAGGTCGCACCGCGCGCGTTATCCGATGAGAATTGCATCTTTTCCTATTCGGGAATTGCTTTGATTATCCTGCCAGATTGGCCTGCCACCGTGGCTTACGCAAGGTCGCGGAGCAGGCGCTCCTGGGTTTCCGCAAAAAGCGACGGCTTTTCAAGGGTAAGCGCTAGAATGACGGTCCCCTGTAGGCTGGCGATGATATGTCCAGCGCTAGGCGGACCCAGCGCACTTGTCACCCCGTCAGCGTCTTCAAGGGCCCGGTCCGTCCATTCCATCAGCCGATGAAAGAACCTCACCACTGCTCGCGAAACCTGTGGAGGAAGTTCTAGTGTCGCGCTGCCAAGTACGGAGCAAAGGCAAATCATCCCCTGGTCAAGGGTCGAGATGCGGTAAGCCTCGCACAGACGCTTGATACGGGTCCTAGCACTCTCCTTGGGATCGTCCGGGTCGCCCAGAGCGGCTATGAACCGTTCGCCATAGCGCTCCACAACCGCCTCTCCAAGGTCGGCTTTCTGCGGAAAATGGTAATGAACACTCGCGCTTTTGATGCCAACGTCGGCCGCCAGATCACGGAAACTGACGCTATCAAACCCACCGCAGCGGATTCGACGTTCCGCTGCATCCAAGATCTCCGCTGCCTTGCCTCTGATTTCGTCTGTCATCACAAAGCATTTATCTATCAGCAGATAGGTATTGACAAGCGCCAAACCTCTGCGCCTTATTGTTTTCTATCTATCGATAGATAGTTTATTGCTTTCCGTTCCCCCATGAGGAAATCAACTTGAGGAAGTCACCATGAAGATTCATGACATTGCAGGTTTCGCCAATCCCTTACGCGTTCGCATCGCTCTGGCTGAGAAAGGACTGCTTGACCAAGTCGAGTTCGTGCCTGTCGACGTAATGGGCGGCGAACACCGCATGCCTGCGTTTTTGGCTAAGAACCCGAGTGGCACTGTCCCGGTTTTGGAGCTGGACGACGGCACCTTTCTGTCTGAGTGCACGGCTATCACCGAGTATCTCGATCATGCCCATGGTGAAATGACGCTGACAGGAAGAACCGCCCTAGAGCGTGGTATAATTCATATGCTCCAACGTAAGGTTGAAGCAGGGTTTCTGAATGCCGTGGGCGCCTACTTCCATCATGCCACCGATGGCTTGGGACCGGTTCTCGAAACCTATCAGAACCAGGACTGGGGTAGGCACCAACGCGAAACCGCCCTAAAGACACTGGTCTGGATGGATGGGCTACTGAAAGAGCATGATTACCTTGCAGGCGATCAGTTCACGGTCGTCGACATCACGGCGATGGCGGGTTTTGCTTTCGCTTCGGCCGCGGGCATTGCGATACCCGACGATCTGACGAGACTGACTGCTTGGCATCAACGCGTCACCGCCCGCCCGAGCTTGGCTCGGGCCGTTTAGCAGCTACCGGCTCGTTCCCTGGGTACAAGGAGTATCGTCATGGAACTGAATGCAGACTTCACCTGCCGTATTGCCCTCCATGCCGAGAATATCGACTGGCAAGAGTCCCCAACACCGGGGGTGAGCCGCCGAATGCTCGATCGCCTCGGCGGCGAGGTAGCCCGGGCCACGACCATTGTCCGCTATGCGGCCGGCAGCCGGTTTCCGACACATTGCCATGAAGCCGGAGAGGAGTTCCTCGTACTGGAGGGAGTCTTTCAAGACGAACATGGTGACTACCCCACCGGCACCTATGTTCGGAACCCACCGAGCTCCAGTCACGCACCCGCTTCTGAGCTTGGCTGCACTATTCTGGTGAAGCTCCGGCAGTTCGCGCCTGACGACCGCACCTTCGTTCGAATTGACCTGAACAAGATCGAAGCTCTCGCGATTGCCGGACGGGAAGGTGTTTCGGTCACCCCATTGTTTTGGGATTCCCGTGAAACGGTTCGCGTCGAACGCTGGGATGCCGGTACGGCTGTTCCTCTTACCTCCGCCGGCGGCATGGAAATCTTCGTACTGGATGGCAGCTTCGAGCAGGGCGGCGACACCTTCCAGCGTCACTCCTGGTTGCGCTTACCCCCAGGCTTACCAGCCGATCACAACGCGACCGCCGTGGCGGGAAGCCAAGGCGCTACCGTCTGGACGAAAAGCGGGCATTTACGCAATTTGATTTGAGCAATCGGCGCCGTGGCGGCTTCGACAGATGCGCTGCTGTAGATACCCGGTATCAATTTTTCAGAAAGAATGGGGCCAGCTTGGGACTTCTTCGGTTCTAGCCGACGACCCGACGACTTACTCTATGTACGAGGCTATCCGGTTTTCAACAAACGTTGACGGTTGGAGAGGGCGCGAGTTTGGGGAGAAACCCGCGCCCTCCCAAGCAGGGACTAAAGGTCGCCTGCTGCGGTGTGTTGGATCTTGGCCCAGTTCTCTTCTGCCTTGGCGATCGTGCCAGCACGATCCTGCTGGAACGCCTTGAATATCTCTTCGTTCAAAAAGACGTAGAGCTTTCCGTCGACCACAGCGGAGTACTTCGGGTCTCCATCGAACTTCTTACCCACCGAAACCCCGTAGGTGCAAAACCCGCCGTTCTCGGGCACAAACTTTTCCGGGGCGTCCTCGAAGGTTTCCTTGTTTTCTTCACTGGCAAAGTAGTAGGCGACGCCATCATGGATCGCCGTGTAAGTCGCCGTGCCTTCAATTCGGTTACCAAGCCGAATGAAAGCCACGGGGTCCACTCCGTGCAGACCCAAGGGCGCACCGGCAGCCGTCAGGCCGGGAACCGTGTTGTGTTCGTCAGCCGCAAAGGCCGGCGCCGCCGCAATGGCGCCGATCAGAGCTAAGGCAGAGAGCGTAAGTTTTCCAGACATGTCTTTTTCCTTTTCGTGAGAATGGAGCCTCGTTGATCAGGCCGCTTCGACTGCGGCCGTGCTAACGACCGGGAAGTCGATTTCCGTTCCGGCGATATGGTTGAAGTAGTTAGTGAAGATGTTGAGCACCGTGTTTGCCACGATCTCCACGATCTCTTCCTCGGTAAGCCCAGCGTTGCGAACCGCAGCGAGGTCTTCGTCGGTGACATTGCCGCGCAATGATACGATCCGCGAAGCGAATCGAAGGGCCGCGTCAACCTTGGCATCGCTAGACCTGCCCTTCAGGTTGCGATCAAGCTCCTCGGCTTGTAGGCCCTGCATGCCGCCAAGCGCGGTGTGCGCCGAAGCGCAGTAGTCGCAACGGTTGGCACCGGCAACCGCCAGCGCGATCTGCTCGCGGAAACGAGCGGAAAGCGAACCACCACCCAGAGCACCGGCAAACCCCAGGTAACCGCCAAGTGCGGCGGATGATTGGGCAAGCGTTGCGATGATGTTCGGGACACCGCCCATCTGTTTCTTGACGGCGGCCAACAGGTCTTGGGTTTTCTGCGGGGCGTCTGCCTCGCTCAGTCTTTCAATCCTTTGCATGATACCTCCTACGGTCCTTGGGATCGACAGGAGGGAAATTGTGAGGAGCGGAGCGATAGATCAAGAACCCGACCTAATACCGGGACTTAGTGCAAGCGCTTTGGGACGATCTGCAAAATTAATCCAAACTTCGGCGATATTCCGTCGGCGGCAGACCGAATTTTCCCGCAAAGGCGCGCGTGAAGGCTGCCGGTGATTGATACCCGGCTTGCAGAGCCACCTGCTGGATGGATGAACGCGACCCATCCAGAAGCGCGAGGGCCTTTTGCAATCGCCACTCCGAAAGATAGGCCATTGGGCCGGTGCCAATAAGCTCGCTGAACTTTTCAGCAAACCGGCTCCGAGACATACCAACCGCCGCCGCGATCCGCTCCACCGTCCAAGATTCAGCAGGTTGATTGTGAATCAGTTGCAGTGCCTGGCCAATTTGTCGGTCACGGAAAGCCTCGAGAATGGCTTTGAGATCCGGGCTTTGGGATATCCCGACGCGGAGCAACTCAATGAAGACGATCTCCGAAAGGCGGGTCACGGCGGCCAGCGATCCGATTTCCTCAGAAAACATCCGATGAACCACAAGGCGCAGCATCTCATCAAGCCACGGCTCTCTAGCCCGCATCCCCGTGGTAGTCACGAGGTACTCCGGAAGGGCCCTCAAGAGCGGATGATCGGCACCTTTACGAAAGCTGAAGTGACCGCAAACCATCTGCGTTGACGCTTGGGGGTCGCGCTCCCCAACAACCAAAACCCCCTGTCCGTCATACCCCGAAAGCTCAAGCACCGTCTCCAGCGGAGGCGCTTGGCGCGACACCGTGTCGGCCAGAACATGAGACCGCCCACGCGGAATCAGAACAATGTCACCCGGCCCCAAATCGACCGATGCGCCAGATGCGAAAGACACATGACAACGGCCCTGCACCACCAAATGAAAGCGCGCGGCCTGCTGAAGGTCGGGAACCGTGACGCCCCACGGGCCAGAGAAGTCGGTTCGAAAATAAAGTGCGCCTTTCAAATTGAGCGTATCAAGAACATCATTCAACACGTCCATTTGCCATTCATCCTTCATTTTGGGTGTATCTGCAAATTATCCCTCGCACTATTCTCATTTCAAGGATTCTATCCGCCTTGCCGGAATGCGGCCCCGGTCGCATGCTTCGGCGTGATGACGGTTAGCTTTGCATTCTATAGGACACCGACAACGGCATCCCTCGATGCATGGGGAGGCGTTGATGCTGTTTTCGAGACTCTTGCCGGAGACTGGACCCTCAAGCGGCGCATTCCCGGCATCGCCGGGATGCAGGGGAAAGCCCATGTCGTGCGGCTTGACGCAGATCGCCTGCGGTATGTCGAACAGGGATGCCTAAAGCTGAAGAATGGCCAATCCTTTCAGGCATCGCGCGGCTATTTGTTCAGGGCGCTCGGCGACGGCTTTGCCGTTTACTACGACCAGCCGCCGGACCGGCTTTTTCAAGAAGTTCGCCTGACGCCCCTTTTGGGTGGCGGCCTGACCGGTATGGCCGAGCATTGCTGTCCACCAGACCGCTATCGAAGCCGCTATACCTTCCGCTCGGACGGCTGTTTCTACATCACGCACTGCGTCACGGGACCAAGCAAGAGTTACCGCTCGTTTTCCCGGTTCAGCCGCGCTCGGAGTGACCTGGAGAATCAGAAACCACCGCCTGAGGGCTAGAAAAACGGCCTTGGTCCATGTACCGTCCAGCAAGATCTCGCTCTAGACGGGATACGAGTGATAGATAGGGAGAGAGTTGAAATGAAAAAATTCCTGGGATTACTGCTGGCTGCCGCTTTCCTTACGGCCGGCCTGACAACACAGGCTGCCGCGGATGCGATCGAGCAGATCAAGGCGCGCGGTAAGCTGATTGTCGGCGTCAAAGCCGACTACAAGCCCTACGGCTACCTCAACGAAGACGGAAAGATCATCGGTATTGAGCCCGAATTGGCACAGGACGTTGCTGACAAGCTTGGTGTCGCGCTGGAGTTGGTGCCGGTTGTGTCATCCAACCGCATGCAGTTCCTTGAGCAGGGCAAGATCGATCTGATGATCGCCACCATGACAGATCGGCCCGACCGTCGCGAAGTGGTCTATATTGTGGAGCCCAACTACTACTCCTCCGGCACAAATGTTCTGGCGGTCAAAAAGGCCGGCTTCAAGAAATGGGAAGACCTGAAGGGCCTTCCGGTCTGCGGTATTCAGGGCGCTTTCTACAATCGCAAGACCGAGGAAGAATTCGGCGCGCAGATCGTCGCCTTCAAAGGCACCTCCGAAGCACTCACGGCATTGGGACAAGGCAGCTGCCTGGCATTCGTCTATGACGATTCCTTCATTGTATCGAAGCTGAACGAGCCTGAGTGGGCCGACTTCGAGATGCCCCTCGAGACCATTGATGACGCCCCTTGGGGCCTGGCCGTCGCCAAGGGTGAACAGGCCTTTTACGACCTCATGAGCGAGATGATCACATCATGGCACGCTTCTGGGCGTATCCTTGAGCTTGAGACGAAGTACGGTGTTCCGAACACGCCTTTCGCCAAGACCATGCACGACAAGCTGAAGTAACTTCCTTACGGCACCTTGATTCGCTTGCACGGATTTTAAGGCGGTCAATCGAGAGGGTGACGCAGCGATAGCGTCACCCTTGCCGCCCCACCTTCAAGCACCGCCCGACCTGTGCAGGCAAGGACGACCGTTAGGCTTGCTTAATTATAACAGCGGCGAGTTATTGGATGGACATGCAGTGGCTATTTGACTGGGCGCAGGAGTTGTACCGGGAGACCGGGATAAACCTGACGTTCATTTATGATTCCTTCGACAGGAATCGCTTAGCCCGAGGATTCCTGAACAGTGTCTACATCTCTCTGATCTGCCTCGCCTTCTCGATCGTAATCGGTCTTGTCGGCGCCTGGCTTCAAGGATCCAAGTTGGTTTGGACCCGTCGGGTCGTGCAGGGCTATATTCAGTTTTTCCGCAATACGCCGCCGCTCGTTCAGCTTTACTTTTTCTATTTCGCCATCGGCAGCCTCCTGCCCACCGTTGAGAACCGTTTCGGCTTTCAAGAGCCTATGCTGGACAACTTCACCTGGGCGGTTATCTCGCTGTCGTTCTTTGCCGGCGCCTTCAATGTCGAAATCTTCCGTTCGGGTATCGAAGCGGTCCCGGAGTCGACCGTCGAGGCGGCTGAGGCGTTGGGTTTCAACCGGCTGCAGATTTACATTTACATTGTCATGCCGTTGGCCTTCAGGGTTTGCCTGCCGGCGCTGAACAATAATCTCGTCAATCTAGTGAAGACAACGACGCTGGCCTATGCCATCGCCGTTCCCGAGATGCTCTACATGGCGAACCAGATTTGGTCCGACTCGGTAAACGTACCTGAGATGATGACCTTCCTGCTGGTCGCTTATGTTCTCCTCGTGGGCGTTCTGGTGATGGGCATGCATCGTTGGGAACGCGCCATGCGATTACCGGGGTTCGGCCAATGAAGTGTTTGATGAAGACTCCTTTCGAGCACCCCGCACTTCGAACCGGCGGCACCGATCTGCCGGTGCTGCTGCCTGCTGCGCAACGGCTCCAACAACAAGCGGAACGTGATCGGCTGGTCGGCGGTTTCCTGCCGCGCCTAACGGCAAAACACGGGCTTTGGCTGCTTGCTATTTTGATTCTTTCGTCAGGGGTTGCAGCGGCGCAGAGCGGTGACGCGCGCCAACCGGCCTACGAAGTGATTTTCAAGTGGCTGCCAGTGCTCCTTACAGGCTTCGGCTTCAACATTCTTATTTCCTTCATGGCGATGGCGATTGGCACGCTGGTAGGGACCAGTCTTGGGCTGATGCAGATCTCGTTGCTGCTGCCGGTGCGCCAGGGCTCCTGGTTGGTCACGCAGTTCTTCCGAAATGCGCCTTGGTTGGTGTTGCTGTTTTACTGCATGTTCCTGCTGCCCTTCGAGTTTCGCCTCGGCGGATTGGTCATACCCTTCCCCGATTGGATCAAAGCAACCATTGGCTTGGCACTGCCTGTGATGGCCAACGTATCGGAGATCGTCCGTGGCGCTATCGCCTCCATCCCGTCGGGTCAGTGGGAGGCTTCTGAATCGCTTGCATTCTCAAGACGGCAGACGCTTTGGCAGATCATTCTGCCCCAATGCGTCAAGCGTATGCTGCCGCCTTGGATGAACCTCTATGCGATCTTGACCATGGCTACCGTGCTGGCCTCAATCGTTGGCGTATCGGAGATGATGACGCAGGCTGGACGCGTGCTGGCGGCCGAAGATCGACCGGACCTCTTGATCCCGATCTACAGCTTCGTGCTGTTGTGCTTTTTTGTTTACTGCTATCCCATTGCCCGCTTCACCGTGCGCTTGGAGCAGCGCTTCCAGGTAAAGCTATAGGATGAAACAGGAGTGATGACCGCCATGGCCACTGCAAGCGCCTGGAGCCCGGACCAACCGATCATCGAAGTCTCGGATGTGCATAAGTCCTTTGGAGCCGTGGAGGTGCTAAAGGGTGTCTCGATGAATGTTCGAAAGGGCGATGTGATTTGTATTATCGGCCCGTCGGGATCCGGCAAATCGACACTGCTTCGCTGCATCAACGCGCTGGTACCGATCAACCAGGGCTCAATCAAGGTTGAAGGCCAGGAGGTCAACAATCCTCGATTGGATAAGCTCGCGTTGCGGCGCAAGGTCGGCATGGTTTTCCAGCAATACAACCTCTTTCCTCATCGCACGGCTTTGCAGAATGTCATGATGGCGCCCACCATCGTCCTGAAGCAGAACCGCAAGGAGGTCGAGGAGCGAGCCTATCGTTTGCTGAAAAAGGTGAGGCTTGAGGGCAAGGAGTTGCAGTATCCAGGCGAGCTTTCCGGTGGGCAACAGCAGCGCGTGGCCATCGCCCGCTCACTCGCCATGAGCCCGGACGTGATGCTCTTCGATGAGGTGACGGCAGCCCTTGACCCGGAAACCGTGAAGGAGGTCCTTGTCACCATCCGTCAACTGGCCGAGGAGGGTATGACCTGCTTGTTGGTCACACACGAAATGGGCTTTGCACGCGAGATCGCCGATCATATGTACTTTACCGATCGCGGCATCATCGTAGAGGACGGCCCGCCGAAGGAATTCTTTGCCAATCCACGCGACCCGCGCACCAAGGAATTCCTGTCGCAGATACTCTGATCCCAACAGGACCGCGGCGGGCGACGCGCCAGCGCTTCAATCATCCACCCAACGGCGAATCAGATTGCTGCGCGTCTTGAGCACCAGATCGATGGCCGCGTCGCGCCCCGCTTCACTGCGGAGCAAGACCGCAGCTCGATCCAGGTCAAAGAGAAGTTCTCGCTGAGCATCGTCGCGGATAAGACTGCGGACCCAACCAACGGCCGCCAATCGTGATCCACGGGTTACCGGTTCGACCCTATGCAACGTCGTCGAGGGATAGAGAAGCAAGTGACCGGCCGGTAGCTTGAAGGCTCGTTCACCCTCCGTCCGGTCAATAACCAACGCGCCGCCGTCGTAGCTCTCTGGGTCTGCCAGAAACAACGTGAAGGAAAGGTCGGTGCGGCGCCCTGCCATGACCGCGTCATCCACATGTGCGCCATAATGCATGCCCACCTCGTATCGACTGAGCAATGTCCGGACGATCTCTTTCGGACGGGCGGCGGACTGAAAAAGCGTATTCGCCAGCAGGGCCTTTTCCACCTTCTTTACTGCCCCCGATGCCAAGGAGGTTCTTCCTGCTTGCAGGTTGTTTTTGCGTTCACGCGCACGCCAACCGGCGGTTTTCGCACCGTCTTCAAACATCTCCAACTTTGCCATAACGGCTTGTAAGGCACCCAGGACAGGAGCGGAAACGACTTCACCAAGTTGCAGAATCATAGGAGCATTATTTGCTATTGATAATCATTCGCATCTAAGTTAGTGCTTTCAACGCCGCGGTGCAAGCGGCAACAGAAACACTCTGCCAAAGGATTTAGTGATGGTTATTAGGAACAAAGTCTGGGTCGGCCTAGGTGCCGCACTTCTCGCCGGCACCTCGTTAGCGACCGCAGCTCTTGCCGGCGATGCACCAGATAACACTGAGCGGTCACGAGACACTGTCTGGAGCAAAGTTCAGTTGGCATCCGGCGAAGCGGGAGAGGCCGGCGAAGCGGGAGAGGCTGGCGAAGGCGGCGCAGGTGGTGAGCTTAGCCATTCGGACTCCGCTTACCTGACACAGCTTGGTCTCATGCGCGGCCACTTGAGCGTTGGTGTCGAACTGTACGGTCTGGGGAAACTTGCCAATGCCGCGACGCACATGAAGCACCCCGAGGATGAGTTGTATGAGTCGATGGAAGATGCCTTGAAGGATCGCGGCGCTCCGGGGTTCGAGGAGGAACTGGAAACCTTGGCGACGTTGGTGGAAAACCAAGCCGACAATGCTAAGGTTCAAGCAGCCTATGCAGCCGTTCTTGAGGCTATCACGCGCGCTGAAGCTGCCGCGGGCCCTCAACCTGCTGATGAAATCGCCGAGGTGATCTACGACCTCATCCACACCGCCGCGGAGGAATACGACGAGGGTGTTGATGACGGCAAGATCGTCAATGGGCACGAGTATCAGGACGCTTTGGGCTTTACTCGCGTCGCCGAATCCTTGACCGATCTGCTCGCCCAATCCGATGCGGACACCTCTTTGGTCGCTGAGATCAAAGAGCAGATTGCGGCCATCAAGCCGGCGTGGCCGTCGGTGGTCCCACCGGTACAGGCGACTATGGACCCATCGGCTCTATATGGCGCGGCGGCACGCATTGAAATCGCCGCTTTAAGCCTTAAGGATTGAATGGAAAAAAGAGGGCGGCCCAGTAAATCCGTGGCCGCCCTTCCTCCCGGCAAGGAGGTAAACTCTTTCGGCCGCGCCAAATCCGAACACCCCAAAACTGTGTGGAAATAATCGCGCCCCCTCAGCCGAAGGGTAACTGACTCCCCTGCAGGATGCCAGTAATTCCACAGTGCGTTTCATCATCTCGTGTAAAATTAGGTGGGCCAACCGAAGTTTGCCCTTGACGGTGGGCGAACTGCCGCAGAACTCTACGCCCGCCGGAACGAGCGCCACCACTTGAGGTGAGCGCGATTCCCTCGTCATTAGCCTGAGATGGGAGTATCCACAGGTGGAATTGGATAACGCAGAGCAGTTTCATCGCATTAAGCGCCTACCACCATACGTTTTTGCCGAAGTGAACGCTTTGAAGGCCGCGGGTCGCGCCGCCGGTCAGGACATCATTGATTTCGGCATGGGAAACCCCGACCAGCCGCCACCGGCGCACGTTACGGCAAAGCTGGTGGAAACCCTGTCGGATCCACGCATCCACCGTTATTCGCAATCCCGCGGGATTCCCGGCCTGCGAAAAGCCCTCGCCGCCTACTACGACCGGCGCTTCAATGTCGATCTGGATTTTGACCGAGAGGTAATCGTGACCTTGGGCTCAAAGGAAGGCTTGGCTAACCTTGCCCAAGCCATCACGAGCCCGGGCGATATCATTCTTGTCCCCTCGCCCAGCTATCCGATCCATGCATTCGGCTTCATCATCGCCGGCGCGTCCATCAGGCAGTTTCAGCTTGGTGATAGCGCAACGGTGGTCGAGCAATTGTCGCGCGCACTCCGCCATTCGGTCCCCAAGCCACTTGCTGTCGTTCTGAATTATCCCGCCAATCCAACGGGTCAGGTCGTCGACCTCGATTTCTACGAGGAGGTCGTCGCCTTCTGCCGCCAGCACGGTATCTACATCATTTCCGATCTCGCTTATTCGGAGGTCTATTTCGAGAGTGGGCCGCCACCGTCCATACTTCAGGTGCCGGGCGCAAAGGACGTGGCCGTAGAGTTCACCTCGCTGTCGAAAACCTACTCTATGCCGGGATGGAGGGTCGGGTTTTGCGCCGGAAATCCGAAGCTGATCGCAGCGCTTGCGCGCGTAAAATCCTATGTAGACTACGGCATCTTCACCGCCGTACAGGTCGCTGCTACCGCAGCGTTGAATGGCCCGCAGGACTGTGTTGACGAGATGCGGAAACGCTACAAACAACGGCGTGACTGTCTTGTCGAAGGAATGCGTACAGCTGGCTGGGAAACGCCGAGCCCGCCCGCGACGATGTTCGTATGGGCCCCCCTCCCCGAGGCCTTCACTCATTTAGGGTCCCTGGAGTTTTCCAAGCACCTGCTGACAGAAGCCAAGGTCGCGGTTGCCCCCGGCGTCGGATTCGGAGAGTACGGAGAGGGTTTCGTTCGTTTGGGCCTGGTTGAAAACGAGCAGCGCATCCGCCAGGCGGTCCGCAACATGAAGACCGCTCTGGCACGCTGAGGTCAGTTGTTGGAGGAGACAACCTCCCAACTGCCATCCGGCTGCAGGCAAGCGGTGCCGTAAGCCTGTTCGTTTCGACCGCCGATCGTCACGGTCTGCTGGAACTCTCTGCAGTAACGCCCGGAGTTACTATTTCCGTCGCGTAGCGGCGTAACTGAGCCATAAGCCCCGGCTTCACGCCAGTAAATGGTTTCGCCAATCGGTGCTGTTGCAGCATTGATCTGAGCGCGTTCATGAGCGCGCTGCTGCGATTCGTTGAGGTTATCCAAAAGCTTTAGCGTGATAGCCGTGAACGCCAACCATTTATAGGCATCGTTGTCGTTGCGGTAATAGCCGTAGCCCGAATACCAGTGCCCGTGAGGTCGATAGATCACAACATCTCTGTAATAACGGCGCCTGTCGTGATTGTGGGCATGCTTCTTGCTGTATTTTTTGTGGTCGTGCTTCCAGTGCCCTTGCCCCTGGTTCCAATGACCGTGCGTGCCGTGCTTGTTGTGATCATACTTCTCGTACTTCTTGTACTTTTTGCGTTTGTCATAGTCGCGCTGGTAGTGCCGGTCATCGCGACTGACAACAGCGCGGTCGGTACGGTTTCTGTAACGGTCCCGGTCATTGTAATTGCGGTTACTGGCGCGGGGTCGCTCATCGCCGTTACCAACGCGCCTCTCACCGGAGCGGGACTTGGGATAGTCTTTTTCCTCATACCTGTCACGTGACTGCACACGCCTGTTGCCATCATTATCTCGGCTGCCGTTCCAGCCGGAAGTGTCCTGGCGGCTGTGGCCTGCCAGCGCCGGAGAATAGGGCATAGCGGCGAAGGAGAACCCGAGGGCGCAAGCGCCCACGAAAAGCATCAACCGCTTTGGTTTGAGAAACTGCTTTGCTTTACCAATCATGGTATTTAGCTCCAATCTATCCCTGTTGGGTGTTTTGCCCTCACTGGGTAGTACGGAGCAACCGCGCCAAGCATCCCCGCCGCGTTGCATGGCCTGTAGAGTCTGGGAAATCGAAGAGCGTTTCAGTGGCCGATCACCGGTTCCTGTCAGCTAAAATCATGTCGCTGGCGCGTTCTGCAACCATGATCACCGGCCCATTGATGTTTCCGGAAGTAACTGTCGGGAAGACCGAAGCGTCGACAACCCGCATTCCCCGCAAACCATGAACCCTGAAACTGGGATCCACAACCGACCGGCTCGGGTCCGAACCCATCCGGCAGGTGCCGCAGGGGTGGAAAACGCTCCATGCCCGCTTGTGGATATCCTCACGCAGTTGATCGTCACCAGAGACGATCGGCCCAGGCTGCATCTCTTCGGCGATCACTTCGCTCAGACCCGGCATTGCGGCCAGCCGTCTGATCAAGCGAACGCCGCTCAACATCTCTTCCACATCTTCCTCCACGCTTAGGTAACCGGGCCGGATTTCCGGCGCGTCGGTCGGATCAGGAGAGCGTATGGAGAGCCAACCCCGGCTGAGGGGGCGGCAAGGAGAGACGCCCAGCCGAAAGGCTGGATAAGGATCGACGCGGGTCACCGGTCGCGTACCGGTTGGCGCGGTATCGAATGTCAGGGGCGAGAAGTATAGCTGCATGTTCGGGCGTGATCGCCCCGCATCCGAGCGCACGAATCCGCCCGCTTGATTGACGCTCAACGCCAAAGGTCCGCCGCGCGTCAGCAGATAGCGCGCGCCCAGCAACAACTGACTCCACCAGGGTCTGAGTTGAGAGTTCAACGTTGGCCGGTTAGCGCGGTAATGATAGTCAACACCCAGATGGTCCTGGAGATTTTTCCCGACCTGTGGCGCATCCAAGATCGGCGGAATCCCGAGATCGCGGAGCTTCTCGGCCTCGCCAATACCCGATAACTGTAACACCTGTGGCGAGTTTACAGCGCCGGCGCTGATGATGACTTCCACATTGGCTCGCGCCTCCCGCACACGACCGCCGTGACGATAGCGCACACCGGTCGCACGCTGCTCCTCGATCAATACTCTTTCGACCAGGGCGTTGGTAACGACGGTCAAGTTCTTACGCCCCATCGCAGGACGCAGATAGGCCTGAGAAGCTGAAGCCCTGCGACCATCGCGCACCGTTATCTGATAAGGACCGACGCCTTCCATAGAAGCGCCGTTGTAGTCCGGGTTCCCTTTCAAACCCGCTTCCTGGGCAGCCTGCAGGTAATGATCGCAAAGAGGATGGATTTCGCGGGACGTATCGGAAACGCTCAACGGGCCGTTCGATCCTCGTAGTTCGGACGGCTCTCCGCGCCAAGACTCCATCTTACGGAAATAGGGCTCGACCTCCGACCAACCCCAGCCAGCGCAATCCATGGCGGCCCAATCGTCGTAGTCAGCAGGATTGCCGCGAACATAGACCATAGCGTTGATAGAGCTGGAACCGCCTAAAACCTTGCCACGGGGCCAGTAACTGCTTCGCCCGGCAAGTCCGGGCTCAATCTCCGTTTCGTACGACCAGTTCACACGACGGTCATAGAAGGTTTTACCGTAGCCGATCGGTACCGTAATCCAGAACCGCGCATCCGACCCTCCTGCCTCAAGCAGCAGCACCCGGTTTCGGTGATCCGCGGTCAAGCGATTAGCCAATACACAGCCCGCCGATCCGGCACCGACGATGATGTAATCAAACGCCTCCGTCATTCCATGAGCCCCGATCCGCCTACGGTTCAATCGCCAACGCCCTGAACGCTTCGGCGCGTCAGGATCGCTCAGAACATATCAGCGATTATTGAGCCACAGGAGCCCTATTTCCTTGAGGGCACCACCACAGTTGATCGCATCTGCGACAGAGACCCGAGAAAGATTGAGAAGAGCTCCGATTGGGACGCAATGCCAAGTTTCGAATAGGTGTTCTTGCGGTGGACTTTCACGGTTCCAGCCGCGATTCCCAATATCTTGGAAATCGAATCCGACGAATGCCCGCGTAAAATCAAGCCCGCGACCTCGCGCTCCCGGGGAGACAAAAGCGAACGGCCGAAGTTTCTGAAGGTCGCATCAATATGGCGCTCCAGTATCTCCTGCTCCGGGTCTGGGCGTTCGGCAGAGAAGCGCGCGCTTAGGTTCTCCCAATGATATTCGGCGGCGGCGCGCACCACAGGTTCCACCAACCGCAGGCGCGCCATCTCCTTTTCACTGAAGGTCTGGCGTTTGCCTGCCCGCATTAGAGAAATCACCGCCCGTACCTCCTCCGGCAGGGCTATAAAGAACCCAATCTCCTCGGAAAGCCCTGTTCTCACGTAGTAGGAACGGAAGTACTCGCTCTGGTAAAAGCGATCCGGCGCCAGCTCTCGAATCCGGTAGAGCCCGGGGGCGCAACTGTCTCGCGATGCTTGGAAGAAGGGGTCCAGCAGGTAAGGCCCCTCCTGATAAATCGAGACAAAAATCTCCCGTCTTGTCTCGCCGAAGTTATCAAACAGATCGAGTGGCCGTTCGTCTCCGCGGTAGGCGAACATGACAGAAAAATCGAAACTTACGAGCGTCCCGAGCGCCGCCACGAGCGCCTGCGGAAAGTCGGGGGTTCGCAAAGCTCTTACAGCTTTCGCAAGCTCCTGGTGCCAGTCTCGATCACCGCTCAACGGGATACCCCTCGGAAGACTTATGTGCCAAACCCAAAACTCATGATGAGCTGGCGCTACCTGCCTCTACCAACCCGGATATACTCCTTGGGAGGTATATCCCTCGTAAGTGAAATTTGCGAGCCTATGACCCGAACAGAGGTATAACCCTCTAATCAAGAAAACAAGGCCATTAAGTCGAGTAAGGGTATAGGTTGGTGACAGAATCCAAGGATCATCACGATATTGAGTTCCAAAAGGTCACCAAACGGTTCGGCGACGTCGTTGCGGTCGACAGTGTTGACCTTTCCATACCCCGCGGGGGCTTTTTCAGCTTTCTGGGGCCCTCGGGCTGTGGCAAGACAACCTCGTTGCGCATGATCGCCGGGTTCGATCAGCCGACCGAGGGCGATGTTCTGATCGAAGGCCGTTCCGTGGTCGGCATCCCTGCCTATCGCCGGCCGGTCAACATGGTGTTCCAGCACTATGCCCTGTTCCCGCATCTGAACGTTTTCGACAATATCGCTTACGGATTGCGCCAGGTTAAGCCGCGTCCGGCTAAAGCCGAGGTCACCAAGAGTGTCGGCGAGGCGCTGGACCTGGTTCGACTTGCCGGATTTGAGAAACGGCGTACATGGGAGCTGTCGGGCGGCCAACAGCAACGGGTTGCACTGGCGCGGGCGCTGATTAACCACCCCACAGTCCTACTGCTCGACGAACCTTTGGCCGCATTGGATCGCAAGCTGCGCCGGGAAATGCAGATAGAGCTACAAACCCTGCAACGGGAAGTCGGCATCACCTTCATCCTTGTCACGCATGATCAGGAGGAGGCACTGTCGATGAGCGACAGCATCTGCATCATGCTGGACGGACGCATCGTTCAGACCGGCGGACCTACAGAACTCTACGACGAGCCTGCCAACCGATATGTTGCTGATTTTGTTGGAAAATCCAACTTCATCGCCGGGAGAGCCGGCGAAACTGCAGATGGGCACACCAGCATTGAGGCGGCGACCGGGATAGTGCTTGTCGGTCGCAGGCCGCGAACCGCGCAGGCGTTGGCACCGGGGGCAGCCGGCGTCATCGCAATTCGCCCAGAACTGATATCGATTCATTCACCTAACGAAATGCTCCCCCGGGAAGCCGATGTTCGCGTACCTGCACGGGTCCGGAATCGCATCTTCCTGGGTGAACAGACCGAATATCTCGTCGAGGCCGAGGGCCTGGGCGAGATCCTCGTGCGTGCCCCCAAGCACGCCGAGGCCATGACCGGCGGTTTCAATACAGGCGATCAGGTGCAGATATCTTGGCGAAGCGCCACTGCCCTGGTCTTGGAGGACCGATAAAAAAGGGAAGCAGCGCATCACCGTCGGCACCCCTAAGTGATTTGCATGGGAGAAGATCATGTCCAAAGACTACAAAGATAATCTGCCTATCAGCCGTGAGGAATTCATCGCGCAGTTGCGGCGTTATCAAAAAGGTTCCATCACCCGGCGGCATTTCCTCGGCGTTACCGGTTTAGGGATGGCCAGCGCCGTGATGGCGGGTGCCGTTCCGGGCTTGCGACCCCGCAAAGCTTGGGCCGCCGGCGATATCGGTGATCGGGTTGTGCTCGCGACCTGGCCGAACTACCACGATCCGGCAAACTTTGAGAAGTTCACCGAAATGACCGGGGCTTATGTGCAAGTCAATGTCTTCGGTTCAAACGAAGAGATGTTGGCTAAGCTGCAAGCCGGCGGCAGCGGTTGGGACGTCTTCGTGCCGACAAACTACACGATCACCACCTATGTCGGAGAAGATCTGATTGAGCCACTCGATCTCAGCAAGCTTTCAAACTACGACGCAGCAGCCTTCGACCCGCGGTTCTCTGACGCCGGTACCGTGAACGGCACGCTCTACGCAGTCCCCAAGAATTGGGGAACGACGGGTTACGTCATCAATACCGCCCATAGCGGCGGCATGACACCGACGACCTGGAAGGAATTCTGGGATATGACCAAGGCCGAGTTCTCCGGCCGCACCATGGTGCACGACTACCAACTCACGACCATCGGCAACGCACTCAAGTACTTCGGCTACTCCTTCAACTCTGTTGATCCAAAGGAGTTGGCTGATGCCGAAAAACTGCTGCTCGACGTCAAACCACACCTCTATGCCATCAACAGTGACTATCAGCCGCCTCTGCGCAATGGCGATGCCTGGATGTCAATGTGCTGGACCGGCGACGGCAAGCAGCTAAACAACGACATGCCGGAGATGCGCTATGTTCTCGGCCGCGAAGGTGGGGAAATCTGGAGCGATTACTATGCGGTACCGCGCGGAGCCGAGCACCGTGCCGCCGGTTACGCCTTGATCGACTTCCTGCTTGACCCTGCGGTCAACGCGAAGGAGGTGCTGGCCCACGGCTACCCGGTCGCCGACAGCCGCACCAATGCGTTGTTGCCCAAGGAACTGCTGGAAGACCCAATCCTCTATCCGGCACAAGAACTGCTGGATGCTCTTGAGTTCGGCGCAGCGGCAACGCTGACCGATCCAAACCGGGCCGAGTTGTTGGCCCGCTTCAAGTCGGCCTGACGAAAGCGGCTTACGCAAAGGACGAGTAGACCCGGCAATGAAAGGTACCTGGATCAACAGAGCCCTACTCGCGCCAGCAACGCTCTGGTTGCTGGGAATGCTCGTCCTGCCGCTGATAGTCGTCATCGTGTTCAGCTTCGGTGAACGGGGGGCCGCAGGCGGTTATGTCCCGGCCTTCACGCTAGCGCAATATGCCAATCTTCCGGCGCGCCTCACTGCCTTCAAGAACACCTTGATCATGGCACCCTTGGGCACCCTAGCCGCGCTCGTCGTGGCCTATCCACTGGCTTACTATCTTGCGGTTCGTGTCAGCCCTCGTTGGCGAACCCTGCTGCTCATTCTCGTGATCGTTCCCTTCTGGACCAGCATCTTGATCCGAACCTACGCCTGGATATTCATCCTTGGCGGGCGTGGCCTCCCCCTGTTGCTGGATATGGTCGGGATCGCCGACGTTCGCTTGATGAACACCTCATTCGCGGTGCTTGTTGGGATTGTTTACGGCTACCTGCCACTCATGGTTTTCCCGATCTATGTCAGTTTGGAAAAGCTGGATAAGCGCCTGCTAGAGGCCTCCAGCGACCTTGGCGCCCTTCCTTTTGCAACCTTCCGTCAGGTGACTTTGCCGCTATCGCTTCCAGGTGTGGCAACCGGCTGCATGCTGGTTTTCATCCTGTTGATGGGCGAGTTCCTCATCCCGGCTCTGCTTGGCGGTGGAAAGGTATTCTTCGTCGGCAACGCCCTGGTCGACCTTTTCCTGCAATCTCGGAACTGGGCCTATGGATCGGCGGTCGCGGCGACACTCGTGGTCATCATGCTGATAACCGTCAGCCTTTATATGCGCCTTGCCATGCGCCGCGCCGGTCAGCGCGACGATGTCTCGCTGTTCTAGGGAGGGCCGGATGCGTCTCTATGCTTTGGCGGTCTATCTCTTCCTCTACATACCGATCGGCGTGATTGTGCTGTTCAGTTTCAATGCGGGACGCCATGCCAGCGATCTACGCGGGTTTTCCACTCAGTGGTACGGCAAGGCGCTCGCCAACCCGATCGTCATGGATTCGCTAACCACCAGCTTCACCGTCGCCCTGGCGAGTGCGGTTATGGCGAGCCTGTTCGGAACCATGGCCGCGCTCGCCCTGCAACAGGTTAAGGGTCGCATTCGGGTTTTCTATGACGCCATGATTTACGTATCGATCATGATACCGGGCATCGTTATCGGGATTGCGACACTAATTGCCCTGGTGACGGTCTTCGAGGTAGTGAACCCCTTCCTGGCCTCGATATGGCCCACCGGGCCGGAAGCGGCGCCGAAGTTAAACATGGGACTGGGGTCGCTGATCGCCGCTCATACGCTTTTCACCATGTCGTTGGTGATTGTCATCGTAAGGGCGAGGATCGCAGGAATGGACCGCGCGTTGATCGAGGCGTCCACCGATCTCTATGCGACGCCCTGGCGAACGTTCTGGCAGGTAACACTGCCGCAGATCTTTCCGGCGATCCTTGCCGGATTTCTGCTCAGCTTTACCTTCAGTTTTGACGATTTCATCATTGCTTTCTTTGTCGCCGGCTCGCAGACCACTTTGCCTATCTATGTGTTCTCTTCGATACGCCGTGGCGTCACACCGGAGATCAATGCCATCGGCACAATGGTTCTTGCTGTCTCTCTGACCCTGTTGATCACGGCCCAATTCATGTTGCGCAAACGGGAGAAGCCGACCCGGCGCTGATACGCCTATCCGCCTGTTCGTTCGGCAAAGGAGCCATCTGGATGATTCTGAAGGACCGAATCGCAATCGTTACCGGCGCCGGCTCAGGCATAGGACGGGCGGGTGCACGTGCCTTGGCGTTGGAGGGAGCAAACGTGATTGTTGCAGACCTATCGGCCGAGAAAGGTGGTGAAACTGTAGCGTTCATTGCAGCGGAGGGTGGCCGCGCGAGCGCGCTGGCAACGGACGTAACCGACGATGCGCAACTTGCGGAGCTGATCGCCCGGACAGTTCGAGATTTCGGGCGTCTTGATATCCTGCACAGTCACGCGGGCATCCAAGTGGAAGGGACGTTGGAACAGGTCGATCCGTCCGGTTTAACCGCGTCATGGGAATTGAATGTTCGGGCACATTTCATGGCGGCACGGCTGGCGATGCCCCAGATGCGCGAACAAGGCGGTGGCTCGATCATAGTGACCTCTTCCAACTCCGGTGTGTTCTACGACCGGGAAATGCTTGCCTATGCTACGACCAAGCACGCGGTGATCGCCATGGTACGCCAGATCGCGATTGATTACGGACGCTACAACGTTCGCATCAATGCTTTGTGTCCAGGTTGGGTGGACACCCCCTTCAACGAACCCTTCATTCGCCAGATGGGCGGCCGTCAAGCCATTGAAAACTATGTGAAGGAAAAGATTCCCCTCGGGCGATGGGCGCGCCCGGAAGAAATTGCCGAAGCAATTGTTTTCCTAGCCTCCGACCGGTCTTCCTTCATGACTGGGCATGCCCTTGTTGTCGATGGCGGCGAAGCCATCGCATAAGCAAACCCCGCGCGGTGCTATCAAACACCGGCGGGGTTATCCTTAAACCTGTAGCCTCAAATCGGCCCTGGCTATGCCTCAGGCGGCGCGCTTGGTACCGCGGAAGCGGCCGGCGTTTGCCTGTCCGCCCTTGCGGCTCTCGGAACGCTGTCCGCCATCTTGCCCGGACGGACCATTGCGGCCTGCGGCACCACGACCCGGGGCACTGCGGCCCGGGCCACCCTGGCTCGAACCATTACGGCCTCTGCCGCCGCCGTGACCGCCTGGGCCACGCCGTCCACGACCCGGCTTGACGTGCTTCATGCTCGCCATCTCCTGCGCCGAGGGAACGTCCCCCTCCGCTGGAAGGGACAGGCCAATCAGCCGCTCGATATCACGCAGATAGGCGATTTCGTCACGACCACAGAAAGAAAGCGCGACACCTGAGCCGCCCGCACGCGCTGTACGGCCGATGCGATGTACATAGCTTTCCGGCTCGTTGGGCAGATCGAAGTTGATAACATGGCTGATCGCGGTCACATCGATACCGCGCGCGGCAACATCTGTTGCAACAAGGACACGCGCATTGCCGGAGCGGAAGCGCTTGAGCGCCTGCTGCCGGGCAGCTTGGCTCTTGTTGCCATGCAGCGCTTCAGCCTGCGTTCCGGCCTTGGAAAGGTGCTCCTGCACGCGATTGGCCATGTGCTTGGTGCGCGTGAAAACAATAACCCTGGACATACCCGGATCGCGCAGCAAGGTCGTCAAAAGCTCGCGTTTCTCAGGTGTCGGGACGTGGATCACACGCTGTTCGATGGCGGCTGGCGCCACACTTTCACGCGGCATTTCCACGCGCGCTGGCTGGTTCAGGATTTCCGCAGCTAAGCGATCAATCGTCTTTGGCATCGTGGCCGAGAACAACAGGGAGCGGCGCTCCTTCGGCATCCCGGAAACGATCCGCCGGATATCATTGATGAAGCCCATATCCAACATGCGGTCGGCTTCATCCAGCACCAAATGGCTGAGGTTACTCATGTCGATGTGGCCCTCGTCATAGAGGTCCAAGAAACGACCCGGGGTCGCGATGACGATATCGACGCCGCGGCGAAGTTGCTCGATCTGCGGACGGCGGCCCACGCCACCGTACACGGCGACTTGATACAAACGCATCTGGCGGCCAAAGATCCGCAAGGCGGCTTCGATTTGCACCGCCAACTCGCGGGTCGGCGCCAGGATCAAGGCGCGAATGCGACCGTTCTTTGTGCTAACGCGGTTTTCTGCGAGCTGCTGCAAAAGCGGCAACGCGAAAGCGCCCGTCTTGCCGGTGCCTGTCTGGGCAATACCCAAAACGTCCTTGCCGGACAGGATCAACGGAATGGTTTTCGCCTGAATGGGCGTAGGAACGTGGAAACGCGCGGCCTCAAGGGTCGAGAGTAGTTGGCCGGTCAGGCCAAGATCGGAAAAGGTCGTGTTAGTCAAAATTAATCCTCATGCACCAACCCATGCGGACACTCCTGCGGAGTTGCCCGGTTGTTCGGCGGCGCTTTGGTCCGCCAGCCATGCGCGATCATGGTGCAGAAAGATTTGGAAGAAGATCCGCTCGGGAAGACCGGGGCTCATATCGCATCGGTCGGTCGCGCAATCGCGAGGGTCTTTATGTTGCGCTGCACAAGAACACAGACGCGTCGGCGCGTCAAGCTAAAGAACGCAGTCACATCATTCGGTTCGAGGGCGAGATGATTTCGACATCGCAGACCCCTGCGTCATTTCGACGCTTCTCGATCAACTGAACCTCGGCGTTTCCGGTCGCAAGATTTGCGAGGAAGCCATGACCGCCCCGATACAGGAGGAGCTGGCGAGCAACACCAGCCTAGCCGCTGAAAAAGCCGTGTTCGGCTCACCAACTTACTTCTACAAGAACGAGCCCTACTACGGCCAGGATCGCTCGGGCTTCCTGCGAGAAGCGATCACCGGACAGCCAATCTGACTGCTTGCGAGCCTCTTTCCTCCACCGTCATACTCATTGTTACAAATGCTCAACGGGAGGAAGACTGACAATGCAAGCACGGCATTTAGTTATCCCATTTGCTTTGGCGATTTTGGTCGGAATGACACCCTATAAGGCAAAGGCCGAGTCCGCCTGGCAGAAGCCAGAGGTAAAGCAGTGCGACATGGGCCCTGGCGACGAATGCAACCTCGAGGTCACTTGTCCGGCAGACAAACCCTATGTGTCGTCTGGCGGCGGCGGTATGCCGTCGGCTGAGCCGAAGGTCAACAGTGTCGGGATCACCATGAACCTTCCTGTCAGCGAGAACACCTGGCGTGTGCGTTGGAAGAACCTATCGCCGGACCAATCCGCGCAGGCAAAGGTCGCGGTACGGGTTAAATGCAGTGACGACGCTGCGGAGGCCGGCTGGAAGTGAGGTCTAGCGCGCAACTTCGAGCGCCAGGTTTTCGATTTCCTGTAGCAAGCCACGTACCGTAATGATCTGCCCGAGAGCTTCCTGGCGCTCCCGCGCCATGCGCTCGGGTAGCGTCGCCACATCGAAAGGCGTCAGGCTCGCGGTACGAAAGGGAATGAAGGGGTCATCCGTCTCGTCAGGAAACCGCATCGCCGGCGCGTGGTAATCAACCTCTTCTTCCAGCGCCAAAGCCGTCACCTGAGGCTCGTCGCGGCCCAACAAGAGCAATTCCACCAACAGATCGGCGAAGGGCAGATCGCCCGTGCCGCTGATACAGCCGGTTTGCGCCCATCCGCCCCGGTCCGGGACGACGTGACAATCTTTGACATGCACTTCCGTCACGTGCGGTGCCTGTATCCGAAGTGCCTCCAGCGGACGCTCATAGGCATTGATCATGTTGCCGAAATCGAACAGCAACGAAAGGCGCGGATTGCCGACGGCTTCGACGATTCCGACCAAGTCTGTGGAGTTTAGGTCTTCGTGCTGTTCGAGAGTAAAGAGCAACTTTCCTTCCGGATCCAATCGGGACAAGGCTTTGAGGTCGTCGATGGTGCGTGCGATTATCTCCGAGACATGGGCCTCATAGCGTGGATAGGAACGAACGGACACGCCGCCAACGGCACGCGCCACCTCAATGGCGGCCTCAAGGTCTCCCAGCGCCGTCGAACTGGTTTCGATATGCACCTTCAAGCCCAGCGCGCGCGCATGATCTGCGAATGCCGCGCGCGTCTTGTCGGAAGCCGTCAGCAGGCTGTTTGCCTCCTCACCATCCTCAACATGGATTTTCACGCCGATCAGCTTCTGCTCCGCCGCGAAATCCAGCAGATCAATCGGCTTGAAATCGCCGAACCGGAAGTTCAAGTGCAATGAATAGGCGTGCATAAACAAGGGCGCGTGGCGTGCTCGTCTTGCCAACTCCGCTGCTTGCGTCTTGGACAGGCCTGCGATTCGCTGTGCCCACAATCCATGATCGGATCCCACAAAACCATCAGGCGCGTTCACTTGGCGGCCTCCCGGCGACGTTCGCGTTCGCGCACCAGCACATAGAGCGTGGCGAAGATCACGGTCAAAACAATGAAAAGAATACCGATCACATTGATGGTCGGGCTAAGACCAAAGCGCATACGTGATCCAATTTCGGTCACCAAGGTGTGCTCACCGCCGATCGCAAAGATGGTCGTATTGTAGTTTTCAAAAGACTGCAGGAAAGCAATGACCGAGGCAGTAACGATCGTTGGCTTCAAGAAGGGAACGGTGATCCGCCAGAATGCTTGCGAGTGCGTGGCGCCAAGGTCCAATGCCGCCTCCTCCAGGCTCAAGTCCTGGCGCTGCAACCGCGCCATGAACATCAACATGGCATACGACGCAATGAAGGTGGACTGCGCGAGGATAGCGGTGAAGAGGCCGCCGGCAACCCCCAGGTTGCGCCAAAAGATCAAGGTGGAGATTCCCAGAATGATCCCCGGGGTCAGCAAGGGTGAAACCATGATTGCATAAATGAGTCCCGTGAACCGCGACTGCAGGCGCGTAATCAAAAACGCCCCTGCCAATCCTTGGGGCAACGCGACGATGATCACCACAACGGCAATGATCACCGAGTTGGCCAACCCGGTCCACATGCGCTCGTCTTGTGCCAGCAGGCCGAACCATTTGAAGGTAAAACCCCGCCAGACCGTGACGGACGGCTGAGCGAAGTCGTTGAATCCGGCGGCCACCATGATGAAGAGCGGGAAGAACATGTAGATGAAGAAAATCGTCATGTAGACCCGCAATACCATGCGGCTGGCGGCCCCTGGCGCGGCGGCAGCAACCCCGGTCATTTCGCAATATCCTGTAGTCGAACCTTGAGGAGTTTCATCATGACAAAGATGAAGACCACACAGGCGCACAGCAGTGTAAAGGCGTAGGCCGATCCGGCGTTCCAGTTCGTCGACTCAAAGAACTTGTTGTAGATTAATTGTGTGAACCAGGGCTCGGCGATGCCGCGCGTCATGATGTAGGGCACGGCATAAGACCCGGCCGACAGCATGAAGGTCATGATACACCCGACTGCGATCCCAGGTCTGGCGTGGGGCAGAACAACGCGCCAGTGAATCTTCCAGGTCGGCGCGCCGAGATCACGTGCGGCTTCTATCTGGTTCATGTCCAGAGTTTCGATGGTGTTGTAGATCGGGAAGACCATGAAGAGGATGTAGGCATAAACCATAGCGATGAAGACGCCCGTGCCGCTTTCCAAAAAGGGAATCGGCTCAAATCCGAGCAGCCCCAGCAACACGTTCGCCACCCCGTTATAGTTCAAGATCATCTGCCAGGCGAAAATTCGCAACAACTCGTTGATTGCATAGGGAATAACGAGACCAAGCATGATGATGGCCGCGCGCCCGGGCGTGGCGAGTTTGGCAACCGCAAAAGCAATGGGATAGCAAACCACGAAAGCGATGGCCGTTACGGAGAGCGATGCCAGAATTGTCTTGATGAAAATCGACAGATGGGCCGACCCCATGAGGCCGTAATTTTCCCAGGTGTAGACTTTTCTCGGCTCGATCTCACGGCTCTCCAGTTCGCTCACTTCAGCCTGTATCTCAGTGATCTTGGCGTCTATCGCTGCAAGTTTGGCGTCGCGTTCGGGTGTGGCCGGCTTTTCTTCTAGATCCATCCGGTCCAACGAAAGAATGTCGACCTGGTTGTATAGACCGTCGATCCGGTTCGAGAGTTCCGCCCCACCCTCGCCGCGCTCGATCTTCCACAAGGACTGCTCGATCATAATGACCTGCGGGCCGGCGATCATCCCAAACACCCACAGGCTGACGAGGAACAGAATAACGGCCGTCATGGGGCCGCCAAAGGAGCGCAGCAGATTACTCATCGGCTAATATCCCCTCCGCCATCACGATGGCTGCATCGGCCGGAAAGGTAACGGTCAAATCCTCGGGATGAGAGGCGCTGGCTTCAGCCAAATTGGTTTGGTGAATTGCGAATTCACCGCCATTGCAGCGCACGAAAAGGTTAGCAAAAGGGCCTTCAAGATCACGTCTCAAAAACTTTGCCGCCATGGTGTTTTCCGTCGCTTCGCCGTTGGCGACAATCTGCATGCGTTCAGGCCGAACGAAAAGCATGGCCTTGTCCCCCAGGTTCAAGCCATGGGCGTTGCGCGCTCTGAAACGACCTTGGGGCGCCGCAAGCAATGCGTAATCACCGTTGATCTCCGCGATCTCGCCGTGCAGCAGGTTGTTCTCGCCGACGAAGGACGCGACAAAGGAGTTAGCTGGCGCGCTGTAAATATGATCCGCAGTGCCGACCTGTTCGATGCGCCCTTGGTTCATGACCGCGACCCGGTCGGACATGGTCAAGGCTTCGCCCTGATCGTGGGTAATGTAAACGAACGTGATACCGGTTGCCTTCTGGATCTGTTTCAATTCGGCGCGCATGTGTTGGCGCAACTTAAGGTCCAAGGCCGACAGCGGCTCGTCTAGCAACAGCACCGCAGGTTCAACCGCCAAAGCCCGGGCGATGGCAACGCGCTGGCGCTGACCGCCGGATAACTCCGCAGGTGTCTTGTCCGCATGATCGGTCAACTCGACGGTCGCCAAGAGCTCCAAGGCTCGTTCCCGGCGTTTGGGCTTGCTCCATCCCCGCATTTCCAGGCCGAAAGCAACGTTCTCCCAAACCGTCATCAGAGGAAACAACGCCAGATTCTGAAAGATCAGAGCGGTCGGACGTTTGCTGGGTCCGATTCCCGTCATCGGCTCGCCGCCGATCAGGACTTCCCCCTCGGTCGGCTGCAAGAATCCTGACAGCATCCTGAGAATGGTTGTTTTACCGCAGCCCGACGGGCCGAGAATGGAGAAGAACTCTCCAGCTTCTATCTTGAGATCGGTCGGGTGCACCGCAGTGAAACTGCCGAACATCACCGAAGCGCCATCCAGAACGATATCCTTACCACGCATCTGTCGGCCCTTTATCCATGTCATTGGCGGAAAAAGGCGCGGGCGAATTTTCGCCCGCGCCCTCGACAGATCAGAGGTTCGTCAGTTTCTCAACGTACTCCTGACGCATTTCCGAGAACCATGGCGTGAACATCGGCCACCACCAGAGGTTATCGATTGCATCGCCCGGATAAGCGAATGCGAAGGCTTCCTTGCTGGCATCGGTCAGATGTTCGCTGGCATTCACTGCGGCAGAGTTATAGCCGGTGTTGTTCGCAAACATGCCGCCGATCTCGGGCGTCATCAGGAAGTTGATCAGCTCGTAGGCCTGATCGACGTTCGCCGCGCCGGAAGGAATGGCCACGGTGTCCATCCAGCCCAGAGCGCCTTCCTTGGGCGCCGCATAGCGCCATTTCGGATCGACATCCTGATGCAACTTGATGCCGGTGGTGTCCCAAGTTTGGCCGACCGTGCAGCCGGCATCCGTGAAAGCGCCGGTTGCTTCCGTGGCATTGTTCCAATAAGCGCCAATGTTCTTCTTGTGCTTACCGGCAAACGCCAGACAGCCCTCGAAGACCCGACGGCAATCGGCTTCAGTTTTATAGAAATCCATGGCGCGGTCTGACTTCAACTCACCAGTCGAGTCGAGATAGATCGCCAAGCTCACCAGCACCGATTTCTGACGGGCGGCTACCTTGCCGTCCAATCCGTCGGCCCAAAGGTGTCCATAGGACAGCTCGCCCGGCCCGATGTTATGAACACTGCTGTCATAGGTGATGCCTTCGGTACCCCAGCTGAACGGCACGAGGTACCGTTTGCCGCGACGGGCAGCGCCCAATCGCAGGGAATTACGCCACAACGCGGACTGTACCCTGTCTACCTTGATGCGGCTCTCGTCGATCTCGGCGAGCAAGTCCCCGTCATCGTAGTTGGGACGGGTATCCACCGATGGGAAGATCAGGTCAAAGCCAGCACCGTTGGCGGCACGTAGCTTGCTTTGCGCCTCCTCGTTCGAACCATAGGTCGATACATTGACCTTAATGCCCGTCGCCTTGGTGAAGGCCTCGGTCATGTTGTCCTGGAAGTAGTCACCCCAGGTAAAGACATTGACCTCGCCCGATGAAGACAAGGCACGGCGGCTAATCATGGGTGCTGCAAGTGCAGCAGCCGCGACACCACCAAGAACGGAGCGGCGGCTAAAGGCCCGCTTGGCGCGGGGCGTTAAGGTGATTTTTGTTTCCATCTTCATTCTCTCCTGTCGTCGTGACCCCGGTGCTTCCGCGGTCTTTTTATGGGCAGGTGCCCGAAACGTCTGCGCGCGCACGTTCTATGATTAGGTCGTTACAAAGGTACCTTTACCATTTTTGGCCTAGCACCAGACACCGACGCGCTGCGGCGCATGATGCACGTTGGAACAGGCTTTCAAAAGCCAACGTTTGATGACAATAGGCGCGTGTCAAAGGGCCGACAATACGGAAATTGTAACAGTTGCTGCCTCGGTGAAACTCGCAGGTTCGCCAGCACTCGGCTAGCTCCGGTAGAACCCTGCCCCAGCTTTGTAAGCACCGCTTCATCACGAGATGTTAACTGGCAAGACGGGGCCAACAGTCCGATAAAGCTGTTAAAGATACAGAACTTCCTTTGATATATCTGGAGGCACATCATGTTCCAGCGGACTTTTTTAGCAGCCGTGGCGACAGTCTTGATCATCACATCCCCGGCCTTTGCTGGCGAGGGCTCCTTCACCGGCGCATCGGGTCACAAGACCTCCGGGACGGTCTCCGTTACGAACGAGAATGGCACGATCACGATCAAGCTAGATGAAAGTTTCTCGCTCGATAGCGCCCCGGATGCCTACGTTGCATTGGGTAACGCATCAAAGCCAACCGATGGCGGCATTCTCGAAAAGCTCGAATCCTGGACCGGCGAACAAAGCTACAGTGCACCAGCGACCGCCGCGCTCGAAGAGGCATCGGAAGTCATCATCTGGTGCAAGAAATACGCGGTCCCACTTGGAGTCGCCAAAATCCGACAATGACGGTCGGGTTGACGGGCGCTATGAGATTTCCCGACACACACTACTTTTGATCGTCCGGTTGATCCTTGTCCAACTTCACGACCAGCCGTGAACCTTCCTTGATGTGGAGGTCGCGCTGCGGGAAGGGTATCTCAATCTCTTCTTGGCGTAGGAGATCCCATAGAGCCAAAAGAATGTTACTGCGTACATTCATGACACCGCCTTCGGGATCGTAGATCCAGACCCGCAGCTCAAAGTTGACTGAGTTGTCGCCGAATTCGACAAGGCGGCATACCGGTGCCGGGTCCGTTAACACGCGAGGCTCGGATTTCGCGGCCTGTATCGCCAGTTCCATCGCTTTGCGCACATCCGAATGATAAGCGACACCGAAACGAACCGGCAGGCGCAGGAGTTTGTTGGAATAGGACCAGTTCACGACCCGCTGGGTAATCAGATCCTCATTCGGTATGAGCCATTCCTTACCATCACGGGTCGAGAGCGCGACATAGCGTGCGCCAAGAGAGGTCACCCATCCGAACGTTTCGTCCAGTTCGATCACGTCACCGGGTTTGATAGAGCGATCCATCAAGAGAATGAAACCGCTAACCAGATTCGAAACGACCTTCTGCAAGCCAAAGCCGACGCCCACGCCCAACGCACCCGTAAAAACCGCAAAGGCCGTCAAATCGACACCGAGGTAATCAAGGGTCACCAGGAAAACTAAAGAGAAGACGACGATCTTGAGCGACTTCTCGATCAAAACCTTCATCGAAGGCGTAAGCATCTTGGAACGGTCGATGCGTCCACGGGCAAAGCGCGTCAGCACGCGGGCAAGCCACAGGAGCAGGAGCAGCAGGATTGCCGCCTTCAAGGCCACAAGAAGCGTAATGCGCTGCCCTGCGAAGGGAAGTGCGGTTCCATCCAGGATTCTGATGGTATCGTCCAACCAACCCAAGATATTGAGGGCCGCAAGCGCCCAGGCGGAAACCGCCAGAATGCGGGAAGTTTGCGGACTCTGCACAACGGCAGCGCCCAAGCGGATCACGATCCAGGCCGCCGTCAGACTGATCGCCACCACCAGCAGACCGCTGGGAAGCTCCGCCGCTTCGGCTACGGCCCGACCCGCAAGGATCAAGAGCAACAGTGCGATCGGAAAGGCGAGATCAGGGAGCGCTTCGGCAACACGGTGTAGCTTGGCGTCCCACGTAAGCGTGCGCTTGGCCGGTATTCCCAGAACACCTTTAACACTGCCTCGCAACAGCCAGGCCACCAATAGAGCGGCGACGATTATCCCGGCCTGCGTCAAGGTCTCCAGGCGCAGAAAGTTATCCTGAAGCCAGTCGTGCAAATGGCCGGGCAATTCTAGCAAACCGAGGGAGTGGATGAAGTCTGCTTCCTGGTCCAAAGCATCGCCCCTGATCGTTGTCGGCTTCCATCAGTGTAACCTGCTTTGCGAAAATCCCGCAGACCCCAAACGCTTTTGCCACCGCCCACCTAGGCAGAAGCAGAAAAACGGCGACCAAGGTGAAAGTTGGTATATCCTGATCCTTGAGAGCTGCCTAAGGGGAAAGGCTGGCCGTAAGCGGCGTCAAAGTGAGGCGCATTTAGGCCGAGGCGTTGGCGGCGCTGGGGGAGTGGGAATGAGCAGTCAAAAATCTGCGGGTGCGTCACGACGCGGCGAGGGCGATGGCATCCTCGCACGCGTGGATGCCGCCGGACGGCGATCGCTTTCCCATCCGGTCGGCGTGGTAGCGGTGGTCCTGTTGGCTTTGATTATGTTGCCGGTCGCCGTTTGGCTCGATCTTCACCAACTCTCCAACGAATCGCTGACCCGGCAAGCCAGAGACCTCAACGGAATGATTTCCGAGATCCGGGGATACTACTCAAGCAATGTGGTTCGCCGGGTCCTTGACAATGATGGCAACGCGACCTTGGCCCATAACTATGAGGAGATCGAGGGTGGAATCCCGATCCCTGCGACCTTGTCTATCGAGTTAGGCGAAGTGATCGGCAAGCGGGCGGAGGGAATTACCTACCGTTTCGTCTCCGATGAAACCTTCAAGGGGCGCGTCCCGCATGTGCTGGACCCATTCGAGAGCCAAGCCCTTAACACGCTGCGCGCCGACGGACGCCCTGACAGCAATGTGACCGAGGTTGGCGGATCGCTTCTGAATCGGCAGATCCGGATGGCAGTGCCGATCGTCATGGGCACGACCTGCGTTGCCTGCCACAACTCTCATCCCGAAAGCCCGCGAAGCGACTGGAAGGTCGGCGACGTGCGTGGCATTCAATCCATCAGGATAGACCAACCCATTGCCGCAAATCTGTTCTCCTTCACCTACCTGCTGACCTATTTGGGGTTTGCTGGATTCATCGGTCTTGCCTTCGCGGCGGTGCAATGGCGTTTGGCGGTACAGTTCGCAGGCATGAACAGCGAGTTGGAGGAGGCGAACTCCTTCCTGGCAGCCATCTCGATCAAGATTTCCAAGTATCTTTCGCCACAGGTTTACAAATCGATCTTCAGCGGTGCGCGCGACGCCGTAATCGCGACCGAGCGCAAGAAACTCACGATCTTTTTCTCGGACATCAAGGATTTCACCGTCACCACCGAGCGCCTCCAGCCTGAAGAACTGACCGCACTGTTGAATGAATACTTTACCGAGATGGCGAAGATCGCCCACGAACACGGCGCCACGGTCGATAAGTTTATCGGCGACGCGATACTGGCATTCTTCGGCGATCCCGAAACCAGAGGTGCGAAAGAAGACGCCTTGGCTTGCGTGAAGATGGCCATCACCATGCAACGGCGCTTGGAGGAACTGGGGGGCGAATGGCGGCGGCGTGGCCTGGAGAACCCATTGCGCGCCCGCATGGGCATCAGCACCGGGTACTGCAACGTCGGAAACTTCGGTAGCGACGACCGCATGGACTACACCATCATCGGCGCCGAAGCCAATTTAGCGGCCAGGCTCGAGTCCATCGCACAGCCCGGCGGCATCGTCATGAGCTATGAAACTTACGCCCTGGTCCAGGATCATGTCACCGCGCGCGCGCTTGAACCCATCACGCTCAAGGGTATCAGCAGGGAGATCGTGCCTTACGTCATAGAAAACATTTACGGTGACCACATGGATCTGTCCTCGGACGTGATCGAGGTCAAGTCCGAGAGAATGCAACTGCATCTCAACCTCTCCGCGATTGACGAGGGTGAAAGACGTGAGATCGAAAAGGCGCTTTCTTCTGCCCTGAACGCTATACTGCGCCACTGATTTTGCAGTTTTCAGCCGCTTTAGAGATGGCCCTAGGCTGTTGGCCAGAGGCCCCACGTAACCCCGGACCTCATATCGCAAAAAACATATTCTGATTTAGATATACAAGCCTAATAAAGGGCTTACGCTTGACCACAGCATATAAGTCGCGCAGTATTTTTGCGTCGATCACGCAGTGAGTCAGAGACACCGGAGATCGATTAACAGTCGTGACGGGCAACAGATCCGGCGAGGCTGGTAGGGCCAAGGCGTGCTTCTTGCTTCCGCTGGCCAGTCCGGGAACAGATTGACCTATCGCGACTACGTCCGCCCGGCGCGGCGGGACTGGAGGTGTGCATATGGCATACCAGTACGCGATCGCCGACCGCCAGGGGTGGCAAGTCGATTCGCCTACCCTTCGCTTCGGCACGACAGCGATTTTTGCAGGCTGCGCTAAACATTCAGGCGCAGAGCGAATTCCTTACGCGTTTTTCAGTCGATTCAATTGGCTTCGGGACGAGGCAGAATTCACGGGGCCACAACCCGCGAAACCGAGGCTCGACCGCAAGCGGCATATCGCTACTTCAACCTTGACCGCTGGAACAATGAAGGGACGGCGTACGCAAACACGCCGGACCCATAAAACGAAGGTGAGGGAACGGTGAGTAAAAGTGCGAGATGGAACCTCGGCGGATGTATGGGCCTTGCCAGCCTGCTGGGATTATTTTTGGCAAGCCGTGCGGGCAGCGGGATTTTCTACTGGATCGGCCTGATCGTCTTCCTCGCCGGCGTCCTTGTTGTCTTCAATTTGATTCGCGCGGCTTTCGACGAATCGGAAGGTTTGGTCCGCGAACGACCGAACTATGTAGCGCACATGTTGATCGGTGTGGCTCTCGGCACGGTCGCGTTTCATATTTTCAGCCCCTGGTGGTGGGCTCCGATCGCGTCCAACTGGCAGTACATCGACGACACGATAAATCTGACCTTTCTGCTGACTGGTGCCGTGTTCGTGATCATTCTGCTTTTCATGGCCTACTGCGTTGTCCGCTACAGCCACAAGAAAGGGAACCGTGCGGAGTACGAGCCCGAAAGCAAGAAGCTGGAGGTTATCCTCACCGTTCTGACAACGGTTGCGGTTGCGGCGATGCTGGCTCCCGGCCTGTTTGTGTGGAACCAGTTCGTCGAACCGCCGGCGGAGGCAACTGAGATCGAGGTAATCGGCCAGCAGTGGAACTGGAGCTATCGCCTACCGGGCGAGGATGGCCAGCTCGGTACGTCCAACATCAAGCACATTGGCCCTGACAATCCGCTGGGCATCAATCCCGACGATCCCAACGGTCAGGATGATATCGTCGTTCAGGGTGGCGCTTTGCACTTGCCTTTGGACAAGCCCGTCAAAGTCCTGATGCGCTCCATAGACGTCCTGCACAGCTTCTACGTGCCGGAGTTCCGCACCAAGATGGATATGGTGCCGGGTATGGTCACTTTCCTTTGGCTGACACCTTCTCGCACCGGGACCTTCCAAGTTCTCTGCGCAGAGCTCTGCGGCGTCGCCCATGCCCTGATGCGCGGCGAAGTCGTGGTGGATGAGGAAGCCGAATATCTCGCTTGGCTGCAGGAACAAAAGACCTTTGCACAGTTAGCCGCGGCAGCCCGCGAAAGCCGGATTTCGAGCCTGACACAAAACCAGGGGGAGGCTAAGCCATGACGATGAGACCTGCTGTGACGACAGGAACGCACGGATTGGCAGCCCGGCATCTGCGGCGCCAAATGATTGGATCGAGGAGAGTCGCCTGATGGTCGATACAACGCACAACATGCCGGGTGGCGCCTCGGACGAAGTACCCCCCCTGGAAGTTCCCGAAGTAGAGCTCTATCACGCCAAAAGCTGGCTGACAAAGTACGTCTTTAGCCAAGACGCCAAGGTGATTGCGATCCAGTATTCCAGCACGGCAATCGCCATCGGTTTAGTGGCGCTTGTGCTGTCATGGCTGATGCGTCTGCAGTTGGGCTTTCCTGAATTATCGATCATCGATGCAGAGCAGTATTACCAGTACATCACCATGCACGGCATGATCATGGTGATCTATCTGCTCACGGCGCTGTTTCTGGGGGGATTCGGTAACTACCTGATTCCGCTCATGGTGGGCGCCCGGGACATGGTGTTCCCCTATGTAAACATGCTCAGCTATTGGCTCTACTTGCTGGCGGTCATCGTCCTGGTCATCAGCTTCTTTGTGCCGGGCGGCCCAACTGGCGCAGGTTGGACGCTCTATCCGCCGCAATCCATCCTGTCCGGGACGCCGGGAAGCGGCGCGGGCATCATCCTGATGCTGGTTTCGCTGATTATCTTTATCATCGGCTTTACGATGGGTGGCCTGAACTATGTCGTAACTGTGCTTCAGGCGCGCGCGCGCGGAATGACACTAATGCGCATGCCACTGACCGTTTGGGGCATCTTCACCGCCAGCGTGCTGGCCTTGCTGGCCTTCCCGGCTCTCTTCGTCGGCGCGGTCATGCTGCTGTTTGATCGTATCCTCGGCACAAGCTTCTTCGTCCCGGCCATCGTTGAGATGGGGCAAGCGCTGGACTACCAAGGGGGCAGCCCGATCCTGTTCCAGCACCTCTTCTGGTTCTTCGGGCATCCGGAGGTCTACATCGTCGCCCTCCCTGCTTTTGGAATTGTATCCGACTTGATCAGCGTTCATGCCCGACGGAACATCTTCGGCTATCGCATGATGGTCTGGGCGATTGTCATCATCGGCGGTCTCAGCTTCATCGTCTGGGCACACCACATGTACGTCAGCGGCATGGACCCCTATTTCGGGTTCTTCTTCGCCACGACGACCCTGATCATCGCCGTTCCGACGGCTCTGAAGGTATACAACTGGGTACTGACGCTGTGGCGCGGAAACATCCATTTCTCGGTGCCGATGCTGTTTGCGCTGGGTTTCGTCATCTCCTTCGTGAACGGCGGCATGACGGGCCTTTTCTTGGGCAACGCCGTGGTGGATGTCCCACTTTCCGACACCATGTTCGTGGTTGCCCATTTCCACATGGTGATGGGTGTCGCGCCCATTTTGGTTATCTTCGGCGCCATTTATCACTGGTATCCGAAGATCACCGGAAGGATGCTCGACGAGACGATGGGCCAGATACACTTCTGGGTGACGTTCCTGGGTGCCTACGCGATCTTCCTGCCGTTGCATTACCTCGGGTTGATGGGTGTCCCGCGCCGCTATCATGAGCTGGGCGACATGCCTTTCATCTCCCATTCCGTCGTGACCATTAACGAGTTCGTCAGCATTGCCGCCTTCATCGTCGGTGCCGTGCAGATCATGTTCCTGTTCAATCTGGTATGGAGCTTGCGCAAAGGTAAACCGGCCGGCGGCAATCCTTGGAATGCAGCCTCGCTAGAATGGCAGACGCCGGAAACGCCCCCTGGACACGGCAACTGGGGCGATGAGTTGCCGGTCGTTTATCGCTGGCCATACGACTACAGCGTGCCCGGAGCAAAGGACGACTTCCTGCCCCAGAACATGCCGCCCAGCGCGGTTCGAGGGGGTGCGGCGGAATAGCGATGCTCAAGATTAGGCATAAGCCGGGAGTGGCATAACCCCAGGAGTGGCATAACCAAGGAGCAGGCAACATGAACATCTTCCACCAACTTGTGGAAAAGCCATGGGTAGGATCCGATAACCCCGCGATAGACGGGGGGCGGAGCTTTGATTTGTCGGCTGCCACGGTCGGGCTTCGGATGTTCCTCTGTATCGCTTCGGTTTTGTTCGCGCTTCTGGTCATCACCTACGCAGACCGCATGCTCTTCGAGGATTGGCGCCCGACGCCATCCCAGTGGATTCTGTGGTTCAATACGGGGCTGTTGATCCAAAGCAGCATTGCTTTTCAGTGGTCTCTGTTCAGCATTCGCCGCGATCGCGTGGACAATGCGAAGGTTGGTATGCTTGTGGCCGGGCTCTTCGCCGTCGCCTTCCTGATTGGGCAACTCCTAGCCTGGAGGCAGATGATCGCCGCTGTTGAATTCGATATCACCAACCCTGCGGTCGCATTCTTCTATCTCATCACCGCACTGCATGCGCTGCACATGATGGGTGGGCTGGTAGCCTGGAGGCGAACTGCCAAAGTGCTTTGGCAGAGCCCGAACACGCAGGACATGGCCCTTCGAATCCGCCTGTGCACGACTTACTGGCACTTCCTTCTCATCATTTGGTTGATCCTCTTTGGCTTGCTGTTCTCGGACAACGACAACCTGAACGCTCTGCTCGTCCTTTGTGGGCTTAGATAGACTGGGAGACCTGACATGGCAGAATCCTCTTCGACACCTCATGCCGCGGCCTCCGCGGCGCTACAACCTGGTGGACGAGGCTTCGTAGCTGACTGGTCTGCGGATCAGCGATCCTTCAAGACGGCGTCATGGCACAAGGCCATGATGTGGATCTTCCTACTGAGCGATACCTTCATCTTCAGTTGCTTCCTGATCGCCTACATGACAGTGCGCATGTCGACGGTCGATCCCTGGCCAAATACGAGCGAGGTTTTCGCCCTCACCATCGCCGGCGAGTCCATCCCTCTGATCCTGATCGCCATCATGACTTTCGTCCTGATCAGCAGCAGCGGCACCATGGCGCTGGCGGTCAACTACGGCTATCGCAGGAACCGACGCATGACCTTGATCCTACTGCTGGTGACGGCGGCCCTTGGAGCCACCTTCGTTGGCATGCAGGTATTCGAATGGAGTAAGCTGATACACGAAGGTGTTCGACCCTGGGGTAATCCCTGGGGCGCACCGCAGTTCGGATCAATCTTCTTCATGGTGACCGGCTTTCACGGGACTCACGTGACCATCGGCGTGATCTTCTTGTTGATCGTCGCGCGCAAGGTGTGGCGCGGCGAGTACGACGAAGAGAAAAAGGGATTTTTCACCAGCCGGAAAGGCAACTACGAGTCCGTCGAGGTTATGGGCCTCTACTGGCACTTCGTCGATCTGGTTTGGGTGTTTATTTTTGCATTCTTTTATCTTTGGTGAGGGGGGATGATATGACACAAGCCGCACATTCTTCGCCGGGAACCGCGAACCAAGCGGCTCCGGATCATGGCCAGCATCACCCGCTCAAGGTTTACTTTGTGGTCTGGGGCTGGCTCTTCGTCCTCAGCGCTCTTTCCTACATGGTCGATTACTTCCAGTTTGAAGGGTATCTGCGATGGACGCTCATCCTGATTTTCATGATGCTAAAAGCAGGCCTTATCGTCGCGGTCTTCATGCATATGGTCTGGGAGCGGCTGGCGCTGATCTATGCGATCCTCGTGCCACCGCTGGCGGTGTTGGTTTTTGTCGGCATCATGGCGATTGAATCGGAGCACACTCTGTTCACGCGCCATCTGTTCTTTGGCGCAGGAGGTTGATCTTTTGAAGGACCGACCGCGTGCTCCGTTGAGCCAGCGCGAGAATTAGCAATGAAGGATCGCAGTATCGTCGGCATGGCGGTGGCGGCAACGATGGGCGGTGCCGCTGCCCTTAGCTGGAGTCTTTGGGTCTTGCATGTCTTTGGCTTACCCTATTGAAACACCAGCAAGCCCAAGCCGCTCGGCATGGCTGACTTATGGAAACCGGATAGCTGAGGACGACGGTCGAGAATTGAGGTAAGCTTCAAGACAAGGTGGGCTTCGCCGCCGCCAGGATCGACAAAAATGGTTCTGTTCGATCAGCGGTCCGACAAAGGTCACCAACCAGAAAGTTCGGGAGGAGCGATATGGACTCGAAAGACCACATCCGCAATCCAATCGAGTGGGTCATGGATGAAGTCAAAGCCGTAGGTGGCGTGATCGAAAAAGCCGATCACAATTTGCGCCACCCCGACGAAGCCAAACAATCCGAATTAACAATCAGGCGTATCGAAATCGTCGATTTGAAGGACGCACTGGTCAAAGGGTTCGCCGACCTGGGTGCTTATCGAACGGATATCATCTTCGTATGCATCATTTATCCGGTAGCCGGTCTGGTGCTATCGCGGTTGCTGTTCGGCTACGACATGCTGCCGCTCCTTTTCCCGCTCCTTTCAGGGTTTGCTTTGATTGGGCCGGTAGCGGCGGTGGGGCTCTATGAAATCAGCCGCCGTCGGGAACGAGGCGACAAGGTCACCTGGCTCGATGCCTTTGGTGTAATTCGCGCCCCGGCTTTCACCTCCATTATCGCCCTAGGTCTCGTTCTGCTTGGTATTTTTCTGGTTTGGCTGGGCGCTGCCTATGCGGTCTACGCGGCGACTTTGGGGCCGGAGCCACCCGTTGCAATTGGCGCCTTCATAGGGGATGTCTTCACGACCTCCGCCGGTTGGGCAATGATCATCTTCGGGTTTGGCATCGGGTTCCTTTTTGCGCTTCTCGTTCTGACGATCAGCGTCGTGTCCTTTCCTCTGCTGCTAGACAAGAACGTCGGCGTAAACAAAGCCATTGAAACCTCGGTTCGTGCTGTTCGCGCCAACCCGAAAACCATGGCGGTGTGGGGCATGATCGTGGCCGGTAGCTTGGTCCTCGGCTCACTGCCCGCCCTTTTGGGTTTGATCATCGTCATGCCCTTGTTGGGGCATGCGACCTGGCATCTCTATCGAAAGGTCGTCGGTCACTAGAAAAGAGGGGCCGGCTGTTTTTCACACCGGCCCCTTTTCGAACCCTCTTAGCCTACTCCCTAGTATTGCGTTCCCGCGCGCCGATGATTCGGGCGAGCTTCTTCTGTTGTTCGATAAAGACCGCGCGTTGGGATCACGAAGCAATTGTTCGCGGGTTCGATCAGATCGCAAGGTATTCCTGGCGTAGTTCGGCGTTCTCGAGAACCTCTGTTGCAGTGCCGTCGAAAACAATCTGGCCCATATCAAGAATAATAGCTCGGTCTGCCAGGTTCAGCGCCGCAATCGCGTTTTGCTCGACGATGATAGTCGTCATGCTCAGACCCTTGATCTGCTGTAGAGTCTTTTCGATCTCCTGTACGATAACCGGAGCCAGCCCCTCGTAGGGTTCGTCAAGAAGGAGCAGCTTGACATCACGCACCAACGCGCGGGCGATCGCCAGCATCTGCTGCTCGCCGCCAGACATCGTGACACCATCCTGCCGCCGACGCTCTGCCAAACGAGGGAAGAGTTCATACACCCGTTCGATCGACCAACCTTTCGGCGGCGCAATCTGGGCAAGCTGCAGGTTTTCCTCGACCGTCAGGCCCGAGATAATGCGGCGATCTTCTGGAACCAATCCGATACCGCTTTGCGCCGCCTCAAAGGCTTTCATCTGGTGCAGAGGTTTCTGATCAAGCCATATCTCCCCTTGCCGCAAAGCGGGATTGTCGACTCTTGCCAGAGTCCGCAGGGTGGAGGTTTTTCCAGCACCGTTGCGCCCCAAAAGCGCCACGATCTCACCCTCGCGAATGTCAAAGCTGACACCTTGTACGATGTAACTCTCGTTATAGTATGCGTGAATGCCACGCACTGAGACGTAAGCGGAATCCGAGGCTTCTTTGGCCCCGATTGTCGCGCTGGCTGCGGACGGACTCATCGCGTTCCTCCCTTCCGGCATTGCATCGATCTTGTGGTGCTCATAAATGTGCCCCACCGAGATAAGCCTCCTGCACGCGCGGGTTCCCCTTGATTTTCTCGGGCAGGTCCTCGGCGATTATCGTGCCCTGTGATAGCACTGAAATCCGATCCGCGAGAGAGAACACCACATGCATGTCGTGCTCGATGACAATCATGGTGATGCCCCGCCCGGCGATTTCCTTGAGCAGGCTGATGGTACGGTTCGTATCTGCGCGGGCCATGCCCGCAGTCGGCTCATCCAGCAGTAGCAACTTGGGTTTTTGAACCAGACACATGGCCAGTTCCAGGCGACGCTTGTCGCCCCGCGAAAGCTGTCCGGCGTTATTGAGGGAAAACCCCGCAAGTCCAAGGTCGGAGAGGGTCTCCATGGCAAGCCCATGTATGTCTTGCGCGCGCCACACTTCCTGCCAACCATTAAGCTTGAAGGCCCCGTCACGTTTGGCGAAAGCGGAGATCATGACGTTTTCAACCAAAGTCAGCTCGCCGAAAATCTCAGGTGTCTGAAAGACCCGGCTGATGCCGGCCTGATTGATCTCGTGCGGTTTGAGACCGAGGAGCGAGGTACCGTCGAAGTCGACTGAGCCGGTATCCGGATCGAGCCGGCCGACAAAACAGTTCAGCAATGTCGACTTGCCAGCGCCGTTGGGACCAATGATGGCATGGACCATGCCTTCCTCGACCTTCAAGTTGACGTCGGCAAGCGCGGCCAAACCGCCAAAGTTCTTGTTGACGTTGCGTACGGAGAGAATTGCCATCCTTCGTCTCCTCACTCAGCCGGTTTGGCGCTGCAAGAGGACAGGTCATTGCCCCTTTGGCGCTGTTCATGCCACTTCCGAATCCGGTTGACGCCTTCCATCAGGCCGCCTGGAAGGAAGGTGACGATCACCATGAAGATGATCCCCAAGGTCAGTTGCCAGCCATCGCCAACGAAGGCGCTTGCAGCCCAAACCAATGCCGAAGCCAGGGAATCAGGTAGGAAGTCAAAGAAACCGGCGAGTATCTGATCGTTGAAGGATGAGAAGACATTCTCCGCGTACTTGATGATTCCCGCACCGAGCACCGGCCCGATCAAGGTGCCGGCGCCACCCAGAATGGTCATCAGCACAACCTCTCCCGACGCGGTCCACTGCATCCGTTCAGCACCAGCCAGCGGGTCCGTCGCCGCCAACAACCCACCTGCAAGGCCGGCATACATGCCGGAAATCATGAAGGCCGACAGCATATAGGGACGAATATTGAGCCCCGTGTAGCTCATACGGTTCTGATTCGACTTCACCGCCCGCAGCATCATGCCGAACGGTGATCGGAAAATCCGCATCGAGATATAAAAGGCGGCAATGAGCAACAACGCGCAGAAATAGAACCCGGTGTTGAAATGCAGGGTCATCCCGAGCAAAGCTGTCTCCCAGGTCTGGTTCATTGCCAGGCCGAAGAGATTGGTGACCGGCAGACCACCATCATTGGCAACGCTGTCAAGAACCCGAGGATCGCCGAGCGTGATCTGCAGTCCGGTCTCGCCGTTGGTGATCGGTGTCAGAACCGAATAGGCTAGATTGTACGACATCTGTGCAAAGGCCAGTGTCAGAATCGAAAAGTAAATGCCGGATCGCCGCAGGGAGATATAGCCGATGACGGCTGAGAAAAGGCCCGCCACGATCACCGCGAAGATCACCGCGGGCACGACATTCATCGACAACAGCTTGAAGGACCAAACCGCCGCATAGGAGCCGACGCCCAGGAAAGCAGCGTGCCCGAATGACAAATATCCGGTGAGGCCGAAGAGGATGTTAAAGCCGATTGCGAAGATGCCGAATATAGCAAACTTCTGCAAAAGGTCCGGGTAACCAGCGCCGAAGGGCGCAAGGAGAATCGGACCGAGCAGAACCGCCGCAACAAACGCCAGGAGGAGAATTCGGTCCGCACGTGGAGAGGTTTTTTCTATCATGTTCTAGCTCTCCATCACGCCCTTGCGCCCCAGAAGACCACGCGGTCTGGCCAAGAGCACAACGACGGCAACAAGGTAGATAATAATTTGATCGATACCCGGTATGACCTGCTTAATCTCGTTCATTGATGCGAAGCTCTGGAGAATACCCAGCAAGAAGCCCGCCAGAACCGCGCCCGACAACGACCCCATGCCGCCAACGACGACGACCACAAAACTGAGAACCAGGAAATCCATCCCAAGGTGATAGTCGGGACTGAGAATCGGTGTGTACATGACGCCTGCCAGGCCTGCGACCACGGCCGCGATTCCGAACACAAGCGTAAAGCGCTTATCAATATCTATGCCCAGCAGCCCGACCGTTTCGCGATCTGCCATACCGGCGCGAATTACCATGCCGAGGGTGGTGAACTGCAAGAACGCAAAGACTGCCCCAATGATGACAAAGGCAAAAAGGAAGTAAACGAGCCGCCACAAAGGATAAACGACGCTGCCCGCTTCAAACCCGACAGCCGCGCCGAAATCAATCATCCCTCTAAGTGATCCTGGCGCGGGTTGCGGGATTGGGTTTGCGCCGAACCAAGCCTTGATGATCTCCTGGAGCACAATCGCCAACCCGAAGGTCACCAAAATCTGCTCGGCGTGGGGGCGCTTGTAAAAATGCTTGATGAGGCCGCGCTCCATGACCACGCCGATGATCAACATCACCGGTATCGCCACAAGGATGGAAAGCGGCACCGAGTAATCGACCAGGACCGAACCGATTTCGCCGAACCAGACCTCGGCATAAGGCGTTCGGATTTCCAGCGGCGTACCCCACGCTGTCGTCTGCGTCTCGCTCAAGGTGACAATATCGAGCGACAGAAGCTTGTTTACCGCTACAGCGCAAAACGCACCGAGCATAAACAAGGCGCCGTGAGCAAAATTAACGACACCCAGGGTTCCGAAAATGAGTGTCAAGCCCAGGGCTATCAACGCATAGGCACTACCCTTGTCGAAGCCGTTTAGGATCTGCAGAAGAATCGCATCCATTTTTTAAACCTCGGCCGTGGGAACGACCGGCCGCCCGATCGGGCGACCGGTCTCAACTGGGCTTCTTACAATCAGACGCCGGCGTTGCACGAACCCAGGTCGCCACCCGCAAACATTGGGTGATCCGGGGCGTAGGTCACATTCGCCGCAGGCACAACCTCGACCACTTCGAGCAGGTCGAACTGCGAGCTTGGGTTTTCCTTACCTTTCACCACCAACACGTCCTTGAAGCACTGGTGATCAGCGCCGCGATAGAGTGTCGGACCGTTGCCAAGCCCATCGAACTCAAAGTCCTCTAACGCCTCGACAACGCCGCAGGGGTTGAAGGTGCCCGCACGCTCACAAGCATCGGCATAAAGGATCGCCTGGGAATAGCAGGTGTGCGCCGCCTGGCTGGGCGGGAAGCCATACTTCTGACCGAAGGACTTTACGAACGCCTGCGAGGCTTCGTCCTGCAATGACCAGTGCCAGTTCGTCGACCCGAAGATGCCGTTCACGTTCTTGCCTGCGCCTTGAGCCATCAAGCGCGAGTAAAGCGGCACGACAATTTCAAAATTCTTGCCATTCACCTGTTTGTCGCGCAGGCCAAACTGAACCGCCTGGGTAAGCGAGTTCACCATATCACGGCCATAGTGATTGAGAATTAGGACGTCAGCTCCGGAGTTCAGGACGGGCGTGATGTACTGCGAGAAATCACCTGCTCCCAATGGCGTGCGAACCTTATTGACGGTCTCCCAACCCAACGCCTCGGTGGCGGCGGCAATGGATTCTTCCTGCGTCCAGCCCCAGGTGTAGTCGGCCGTCAGATGGTAGGCTTTGCGGTCGCTCCCGTAGTTTGACTTCAACACAGGCGCCAGCGCGGCACCGGACATGTAGGCATTGAAGAAATGGCGGAAGCCGTTGGCCTTTCGGTCTTTGCCCGTTGTATCGTTGGAGTGCGTCAAACCGGCCATGAAAATAACGCCAACTTCCTGACAGAGGCCCTGAACGGCAACCGCAACGCCGGACGAGGAACCACCGGTAACCATGATCGCGCCATCGGCTTCGATCATGCGCCTTGCGGAAGCGCGCGCGGCATCGGACTTGGTCTGCGTATCACCGGTGACATACACAACCTTCTTTCCAAGCACGCCATTGCCTTTCAGCGCTTTGGACGAGAAAGTACCCATCATTCCACCGTCACCCTCACCATTCAGATGCTCTACGGCCAATTCATAGGCGCGCAGTTCGTCGGCACCCTCGTCGGCGTAGGCACCCGTTTGCGGAACGTTGAAACCGAAGGTGACCGTGGAGCCTTTGGGCTCGTTTGTGTAACTGGCGGCAAAGGCTTTGCTCGTCAGAATTGTCGGCGCAGCAAAACCCAATCCCAGCGCGGCACCGCCCTTGAGCAGCCCACGTCGGCTCGTGGAAAACGTAGTCATCAATATCCTCCCAAGATTATGTTTGAATTAGCTGGTGGCGCCGTCTTCTTGGGCCCGACCCCACTCAATGGGCGCTATCTGCGCCAAGGATAGGATGATCTTGTTTTGTCAATGTAACAATAACCATTTGAAATTATTGATAAATTCTGTCAATATTTAGACAGCAGATAGCGTTAATCTGTAAATTTTTTTACAGATAGCAAACTAAACCGCTGGGAATACTGGGAAAGCGCGATGCCAAAAGTGATGGTTGGTACGAGGCTTAGGGAGCGGCGGCGGTCGTTAGGTATCACGCAAGTGGCGCTGGCCCAAAAGTTGGACATCTCGCCCTCCTACCTCAACCTGATCGAACATAACAAAAGAGGCATTGCTGGAAGCTTGCTTCGCCGCGCGGCGGAAGCTTTAGGATTGGAGTTGGACCAACTCGACGGCGCAGCCGAGTATCGATTGCTGGAAGCCCTTGAGGAAATCGCCTATGCGCCCGAACTCCAGGGCATCGAGGTCGAGTCAGAAAGTGTAGACGAGTTGATCGGGCGTTATCCCGGTTGGTCGCGCGCCATCGCGGCGCTATCCCGATCCGAACACGAGGCAACGGAGGCCGCCCGTGCGCTCGCGGACCGGTTAACTCACGACCCATTTCTTGGTGAAACCGTTCATCGCATGTTGACCCGAATTGCCGCCATCCGGTCGGCCGCAGAGATTTTGAAGGATTTCCCGGATATCTCCGCTGTGGACCGGGACCGTTTTCTCAGCATGATCCATGATGAGAGCCGCACCCTTTCTTCAATCGGTGAGGCCCTTGCCGCCTATTTCGATAAAGTCGAGGAAACCGACCGGAATCTGACGCCCCTGGACGAAGTTGATGCGCTTTTTGATGCGCGCGACAACTTTTTCGAGGAGATTGAAGACGCAGCGCGCAACCTGGGCGTCATCAGCGACTCCCTGCCGAAGCCACGCTACGAGAAAGCCCGCGTTTTGGCCGAAGAAAAACTTTGCGATCTAATAGAGGGCATTGTCGACGGTCAGCCCGAACTGGAAACCCTTACGGCGCGCAACCGTGCACGCGAACTCCTCGTTAACTACGCCGTCGCTGCAATCCTTGCACCAATAGATTCCTTCCAACCGACGGCAGAGTTGCTTGGTTACGATATTGAGGCATTGGCTGACTCCTTTTCGCTCGATATTGAAACAGTCTGTCGGCGCCTAACAGCCTTACCGCGAGAAGACACGGTGCCTCAATTTGGCTATCTCTGCGCAAATGCCGCCGGCACGATTCTAGAAATGCGCAGCCTTGCCGGATTGGTTGCACCTCGCTACGCCTCCGCCTGCCCTCTGTGGGTTCTCTACCGAGCTCAACAGTCGCCGGAAGCCGTCATCCGACAGCGCGCGCTTTTTCCCACGGGAGCCCGTTTCGTGTTCCTTGCAAGGGCCCGCAATATCGGACCGACCGGTTTTGGCAAACCCCGACACTATGTCACCGATATGCTGGTCATGAGTGAAGCGGATGCGCGCAAGACGATCTATGCGCCTGGCCCCATGGTACCGGTCGAAGAGGTCGGGCCTGCCTGCCGAATCTGCCCACGCAAAGATTGCGGGCATCGGGTCGAAGACCCCTTTGCAGGGTAGTCCTTCAGCAGTTTGGATCTTTCCATTGAAGACATCGGCGAAATGATCGCCTACCATCCTGCCCAGAATACAAAATCAAAACCCAAGAAATTTAGGGCAACATTAAGATGGGAGGAAGGCCAGCACGATGCCCAAACGTGTTCTATTGGCCGAGGACGAGCCGAATATTGTTGAATCTCTGACGTTTCTTTTTGCGCGAGCAGGGTTCATCGTGACCACGGAGATGGATGGTCAGGCCGCACTGGAAGCGGCACTGACCGATTCGCCGGATGTCATGATTCTTGATGTAATGCTTGCCGGACTAGACGGTTTTGAAATTCTACGCCGTTTGCGTGCGGACAAGCGCGGCCAGCACCTGCCGGTGATTATGCTGACGGCAAAAGGCCAGCGCGAAGATCGTGAAACGGCCTTCGAGTGTGGCGCCAACCTATACATTACGAAACCCTTCTCGAATGCGGAGGTCATCGCCGCAGTGGAGCGCCTCGCGGGCGCCGTTTCCAAATAAATCCCACTGGTGTCGCAAACATGGCCCGTATTCCAGATCGCACTTTGAGGCACAGCAAGTCCCGGGACAGGGCGTTAATCCTGCCGTTCGTCGGGCTACTGCTCTTGACCCCGCCAATAGCAAAGATATTCCCGTTGGATTTGACGCTATTCGGCCTGCCCGGTGTCTGGGTCTATGTGTTCGCGGTATGGGCTGGTTTGATCGCGGTCGCCGCATTGCTGTCTCGGAATTTGAGTGACCCAAATGACGGCAGCGCGACCGCCGAAGACCTTCAGGACAATCAGAAGACCTCCGCCTGATGCTGTCCGTCGATCTCATCCTGATCATCTGCCTAGGCTATGTCGTCCTGCTCTTCGCCCTCGCGTTCGTCGTCGATCGACGTTCGCGGCGCGGTCGGCTCCACTGGTTACGCTCACCTTTGATCTACACCCTCTCGATCTCCGTTTACTGCACCTCCTGGACGTTTTTCGGTGCGGTGGGATCCGCGGCTCGAAACGGGTTGGAGTTCGTCACCATCTACCTGGGGCCAACATTGGTTTTTATCGGCTGGTGGTGGCTGCTGCGCAAACTGGTTCGGATCGGGCGAGTCCATCGTATCACCTCGATCGCCGACTTGATCTCGTCGCGTTATGGGAAAAGTTCGAGCCTGGCGGTTCTGGTTACCGTGATTTCGGTAATGGCAATCACACCATACATCGCCCTGCAGTTACAGTCCGTCACACGAAGCTATCAGGTTGTTGCCGGCGGGGCGGATAGCACCACAACCGCGTTTTGGATCGCTGCAGGCATGGCGCTTTTCACCATCCTGTTCGGCACTCGCAACCTTGATGCAAACGAACGGCACCACGGTGTCGTCGCGGCCATCGCAGTGGAGGCCGTAATCAAACTGGTCGCCTTGATTGTGATTGGAGTGTACGCGGTTTACGGCCTGGCCGGCGGCTGGCGTGAGATTTTCGCCAATGTCCCGGACGAGGTTATTTATGGTCAGGAGGGTGTTTTTGGGTCGCGCTGGATCGTCCTGACTTTCCTTTCTGCCAGCGCCATAATTTGCCTGCCTCGTCAGTTTCAGATCACGGTCGTCGAGAACGTCGAGGAAAAGCATCTGGCAACTGCGTCGTGGCTGTTCCCTCTATACCTCTTCGGTATGAGCATTTTCATCATGCCGATCGCAATTGCCGGTTTGAAGTTCTTACCAAGTGGATCAAATCCGGACCTGTTCGTGCTGACTTTGCCGCTGCAATCCGGACGGCAGGACCTTGCGCTTCTGGCTTTTCTAGGCGGCTTCTCCTCAGCAGCTTCAATGGTGATCGTGGCGGCAATTGCCGTATCGACCATGCTATCCAACCATGTTGTCATGCCCATTGCCCTGCACTTCTTCTCGGCCCAGCATCAAGTCAGCGGTGATGTGCGCAATCTGCTGTTGACGACGCGCCGTATCAGCATCGCCTTGGTTCTGGGTCTTGGATTTCTTTACTTCCAGTTCAGCGGCGGGTCCGACGCCCTGGCGGCCATTGGCTTGATCGCCTTCGTCGGTGTCGCGCAGTTTCTGCCGAGTCTTGTTGGTGGGATTTTCTGGCGTGGTGCGACGCGAATGGGCGCGCTCGTCGGCCTCGGATTCGGCTTTTTCCTATGGGCCTATACGCTTTTCCTACCCAGTTTCGGGGGCGATTTCCCTCAAATCGCAACAATGCTCGAAGTTGGACCTTGGGGTATCAACCTGCTTCGCCCAGAAGCGCTGCTCGGACTGCAGGATGTCGAGCCGCTCACCCATGCTCTTATTTGGAGCTTGGGGACCAACACACTCCTTTTTCTTATCGTTTCAGGACTGTCGGACATGCGACCGCTTGAACGCCTGCAGGGCGCACTTTTCGTCGACGTGTTCCGCTCGGCCAGCGGTGAAACCCCGCGTTTCGTCGGCGGTAAGGCGACATCTGAGGATCTCTTCGTACTGGCGCAGCGTATTCTTGGTGCGGAACCGGCCCGCGCACTGTTTGACGAGATGGCCCGAAGCGAGGGCACGGCGGATGGACTGCCCTCGCCTAACGATGCAGTTATAACGCGACTCGAGCGTGAATTGTCAGGCTCGGTGGGGGCGGCCTCGGCACATGCCATGGTCAGCCGCATAGCCGGTCAGGAAATGATTGGTATCACCGAGTTGATCAATATCGCCGACGAGACCCAACGATTGATCGAAACCTCGCGCCAGCTATCCGAGAAGTCCACCGAACTGGAGCGCGCAGCGCGCCAACTTAGGGATGCGAACGAGCGGTTGCGCAGCCTTGATGCGCGCAAGGACGAGTTTCTCAACCAAGTCAGCCATGAATTGCGCACGCCCATGACCTCGATCCGGTCGTTCTCCGAAATACTTTTGAGTGCTGAACCAGTGGATGAGGCGGAGCGCCAGCGCTTCATCGCCATCATTCATGAAGAATGCCTGCGCTTGACCCGTCTCTTGGATGAGATTCTCGATATTAGCCGCCTTGAAGCTGGAACGCTCGACTTGGCGCTCAGTCCGATCGATCCCGGCAACGCCATCGACACGGCAATTGCCACGGTGTCCGGTTTCGCACGCAAGAGCGGTGTGACCGTCGAATCACAGCCGGTTGCTGAAAAGGTGCGCGTCCGCGCCAACGAAGATCGTCTCTGTCAGGTTTTGATCAACCTCTTGACCAATGCAGTCAAGTACAACGACGCAGACAATCCATGGATCAAGCTCAAACCTCAGGTTGTCGCTGGCCGCTTGAATATCGATGTCATCGACAACGGCGGTGGGGTCGGTCGCGATGAAGCAGTGGCCATGTTCGAGAAGTTTACCCGCGGCCGCCGCGCGGAACGAGATCAAGGCGCTGGGCTGGGGTTACCCATAAGTCGAGCGATCATGCGTACGATGGGCGGCGACCTGACGATTGAGTTTCTTGCCGACGACAGCACTTTTTTTCGGGTGAGCTTGGCTCTTGCCGACACTTAGGTTTTTTCGAGCCACGCTTGATATTGCGCTTCATCCTTTCGCACGCTTTCCGCTCTCTCCTCGGAATCTGCATTAGGTCCAAGCTTGGTTTGATTCGGATACTCTGCCCAAGCCAGAACGTCGCGATGGTCCTGCTTTGCCACTTTCAGATAGAACGAGACGTCCGAAAGATGATCTTCCTCGCTAAGCTTTAGGATCGCCAGATACACGCGATAGGGCTCTCGCTCATGCGGCTCCACGCCATAGCTCCGCAGTGCCGCAAAGATGGCTTCGCTGCTCCTTTTCGGAAAAATCCGGCGAATTTTCTTGATCAAACGTGCGTGCTGGGAGTCCATAGCGTTTCACTGGTAGAGAAAACCGCGCACTCATGGCCGCGACTTTACCATGATAGCTTGCTTTCGGCATCCAGGACCCAGGAAGGCCAGAGCTGCGAGGGATTGCGAACGATGGCCACGATATTCTTCACAGCCAACATTCAAAGGCATGTAGCCTGCCCCACCAGCGTGGCCGAAGGCGCGACGGTTGGGGAAGTTCTTGAACGGGTTTTTTCTGAGAACCCGGCAGCGCGCAGCTATATCCTGGATGATCAATCGTGCCTTCGGAAGCATATGACGATCTTTATTGACGGTCAGGCCATACGCGACCGTGTACACCTCAGCGACAAGGTGGATTCCACCAGCCAGATTCACGTCATACAAGCCCTCTCGGGAGGCTGAGCATGAGCGACAAACTTCTTCTGTCGACCCGGAAGGGTCTTTTTACGGTTAAACGCGATGCAGGCGTTTGGGCGGTAAGCGACGTCGATTTTCTGGGCGACAACGTTTCGCTGGCCCTCGTCGACCCGCGGGATGGTTGCTGTTACGCCGCGCTCGACCACGGCCACTTCGGAGTCAAGCTCCACCGCCGGGCCAAGGATCGTTGGGCCGAAATTGCTGTACCGACCTATCCGCCGAAGCCCGACGGCCACGAAGAATTCGACATGTGGGGCCGTCCTTTGGAATGGAGCACAAACCGTATCTGGGCGCTCGAAAGCGGTGGCGCGGATGAACCGGGCGTCCTTTGGTGCGGCACACTTCCCGGCGGCCTGTTCCATAGCCGGGATCATGGTGATAGTTGGGATCTAGTGCGGCCGCTCTGGGATCATCCCTTGCGCAAGCAATGGGCCGGTGGCGGCGCAGACCTGCCCGGCATTCATTCCATCTGTCTCGATCCCACGGATTCAAAACGGCTCTGGGTTGCCGTGTCGACCGGAGGCATATGGTTCTCCGACGATGCAGGCAAAAGCTGGTCGCAACGTGGCCATGGCATGCGCGCGGAGTACGTGCCACCGGAATTGACCCATGATCCTATCGCCCAAGATGTTCATCGCCTCGTGCTCTGCCCGGCAGCCCCATGGCGCATGTGGGTACAGCACCACAACGGTATCTTCGTATCGTCCGACGAGGGTCAGAATTTCACGGAGATCACCGACGTCGAGCCTTCCACATTCGGGTTCCCGGTCGTGGTCCACCCGCAAGACCCGGATACAGCCTGGTTCGTACCGGAGATCAAGGACGAGAAGCGCATTCCAAAGGGCGGGAAGCTGGTAGTGACCCGCACGCGCGACGGCGGCATAAGCTTCGAGGCCCTGACAAAGGGTTTGCCCCAGGTCCATGCTTACGATCTGGTTTACCGGCACGCTCTTGCCATCGATAGCAGCGGAGATCGCCTGGCATTCGGCTCAACCACCGGGGGCCTTTGGGTCAGTGAAGACCAAGGTGATAGCTGGGGCGCGGTGACCAATACCTTACCGCCGATCTACGGCGTTTGTTTTGCCTGAGAATCTGCGGGGAACAACGCCATCACCAACCTGCGAAGGCCGCGACCTTCTTTTGATCGACGCGGCCTGCCGCTACGTCGGTTAGAGCCTGATCCAGCAGGGCGACTCCAGCCGTCGCCTCTTCCTTGGTCAGCGTCAGCGGGGGCGTGAACTCCAACACATTTGAACTGACCCCGACATAATAAAGAATAAGGCCAAGTTCGAACGCGCGATAAACGGTCAACGCGGTTGCCGTCTTTGCCGCCTCCTTGGTTTGACGGTCTGTCACCAGTTCGACGCCAACCGCCAGGCCACGCCCACGAACGTCGCCCACTAAAGCGTGCTTTTCCTGCAATCGCTCCAGAAGTCCCTTGAGGTGCAGCCCAACCTCTGCCGCCTGTTCAACCAGCGAGTCCCGCTCGATGGTTTCCAGCACTGCCTTTGCGGCCGCTGCACAGACCGGGTTCCCATGGACTGTCTGGAAAGAGAAGGCCGTGCCGTGATTCATGATCGCTTCAGGGCCCACAGCGGCGGATACCGGAAGACCACCCCCCAGCCCCTTGCCGAAGACAACGATGTCGGGCTGAATCCCAAGGTGCTCAAAAGCATGGAACCGCCCGCTCCGGCCCAACCCTACCTTGACTTCGTCGGCCACGATCAAAATGCCGTGCCGACGACAAAGCGCTTCAACCTCTTGGAAATAACCATCCGGCGGAACAATCATGCCGCCATCCGATTGGATCGGCTCAAGGAAAAGCGCGGCAACTTCATTTGGCGGAACGGGGCCATCCAGAAGCGCTCGGAGATGATCGAGCGCTGCCTGCGCTGCAGTCGCGTCGCCGCCATCCCGGTACCCGTTGGGGAAGGGTATCAGGCTGAGGCCGGCCGCTTTGGGAACACCTTGTTGCACCGGGTGCCCGGACACGGCCATCGATCCGCTGGTGCCGCCATGGTATGCGCCCTTAAAGGAAAGAATACGAGAGCGTCCCGTCGCGGCCAGCACGGCACGTGCCACCGTTTCATTTGCGTCGGAGCCGGAATGGCCCAGCCAAACCCTGCCCGCGGCCCGATCCGGCACCAAAGCAAGCAGCTTTTCAGCCAGCTCGACAGCCGGAAGGTTGGCCGTGGAAAGGTGACTGGCACCCGCTTGATCCTTCAAGGCCCCCGCAACCGCCGCCGCCAGGGCGGGATGGGAATGGCCGAGACTGGCCGCCCCCCAGGAAGCCGAGAAGTCGAGCAGCCGCCGACCGTCCTCCGCGATCAGAAAACTGCCTTTGCCACCCGTAATCGACTGCGGGAAAAACCGCAGGTTGGACAGGGTCGAAAGAGATCGCTTATCCCGCTCGTACAAACCCGTCACGCTGCACCTCCCGATGCAAGTAGCGTCAATCGAAGAACTCGAGAACTTCATCGAGATGGACGACGTGGCAATAAATCATGTTGATGATGTCGAGTTCATGGTTGTGCAGTTCCATCGTAGCGGCGGCACAACAGTCCTCGACTACCACCACGCCAAAGCTCTCATCAGCCAAACTCCGCACCGTCGAAGCGACGCACTGATCGGTGAAAATACCGGAGCAGATAACATCCTTGATCCCCATGTTGTGCAGGACCAAACGCAGGTTGGTGCCGGTCAGCGCGCTATCGGTGGTCTTGATGATGGTGATCTCGTCGTCTTGGGGGGCGATCTCCTTGATCACCTGACCGTCGGGTCGATCCTTCGGCAGCAACAGATAGTTAAAGCCCGGTTTCTTCTGACTGAGGGAGCGGTCACGGCCGTCCAATTTCATGCAGGCGATCCGCGCAAAAATTACCTCCACGCCCCGTGCCCGGCATTCTGCGATCAGTCGCGCGTTATTGGGGATCACCGTCTTGCGCATACGGTCGTAGAAAGGCTGCCAGCGCGCCGTTTCCTCCGGCGTATCCTTGTCCTCCATATAGGTTTCCTGAAGGTCGATCACCAGCAGCGCGGTGGTCTTCGGATCGAGCCGAATGTCCTCCGGTTCCTCCGCGTTGGCGTAGTAGAACGAGCGATGGGCAGTTTTCCAACTCATGAGGTTTTCTCCGTTTTCGTCTTCTTCCGGAACAACAACGCGCCGATCTCACGGGTCGGGAACAACCCACCCGGGCGCAAAGCGAGGATCGCTATCATGGCGATGGCCAGGACTATTTCCGTCAGACCCACGACCGGCTCGTCCATGACTTTGGCGTCGTTCATCATGCTTTCCATCCCACGCAAGCTTTCGTAGGCGCCAGTCACGATGAAAGCGCCAACCACCGCACCGGTGACCGTGTTTGCGCCCCCGATCACCAGCATCGAAAGGATCAGGAAGGTTTCTTTCAGGTAAAAAGCTTTCGGCGAGAATGAGGTAATGAAGTGGCCCCATAAGGCGCCGCCAACGCCAGCGAAGAAAGCCGCCAAGATAAAGGCGCGCCAGCGAAGGTGTGGAATGTGAGCGCCGACGGCGGCCGCCGCGGTTTCATCGTCCCGGCTTGCCCTCAGGAGTTTTCCAGTCGCAGACTCCTTGAAGGCCAGAGCCCCGCCCAACGCAAGTACGGCAACGAGCGCCGCCAGATTGAGGTCCGTTGCCTTAGGCAAGCCAAATAGAGTCCGCGGTCCGTTTGTTACCTGACTCCAGTGCGTCATGACCGTATAGAGAACGACCAATAGGGCGAACGACGTGATGACCGCAGCCGCGTCGGAAAGGCGCATCAGAGGATAGGAGATGGCTGCGGCGACAAACGCGGCCACCGCGCCGCCGATGGCAATGGCGATGTAGGGTGACAGGGCCACGCCTTGCAGGAATGGATAGAGATCGGGTAACGCCATGCCTTTCATCTGGGCCGGAATGGTCAGAACCGCAGACGTGTATGCGCCGATTCCCATAAAGCCTATGTGCGCGAAGGAAAGAATCCCCGAGTTGCCCATAAAGACCTGCAACCCCAGGACCAAAACCAACGATATGCAAAGATTAGTGGCGACACGGTCGTAAAGCCGGATTCCCACCGCTTCGCTGGCCAGCACCGTCAGGCCGATCAGGCTGCTGAGGATCAGCAATGTCAGCAGGTTGCGGTTCATGAGGCCCTCATGTTCGTTGACCCGACGCCGGGCCCTTCATCAAACCTTCGGGACGCCACAGCAGGATCATGATGACCAGACTGAAGGTGAAGGCGTCTCGAAATTTCAGGAGATCCTGCGGCAAGGTGTAGTTGAGCGTTGTGTCGATCATCGCCAGCAGAAAACCGCCGATGACCGCACCCGGAAGACTGCGCATGCCGCCAATCACCGTAGCTATGAAAGCAACAAGAAGCGGACCCAGACCGATCCCCGGCACCACTGTGCCAATCCGGCCGATCCACAACAGTCCGACCACGCCGGCCAGGAAACCGCTGATCGCAAAGGCCGAAGTGATGATGAGATTCGCGGGGACTCCCAGCATCCGGGCCATAGTGAAATTCGTTGCCGCCGCCCGCATGGCAATGCCCAAAACGGTCCGGCGCATGAGGAATGCGAAGAGCGCCAGCAATATAACCGAAGCCGCTATTGTAATCAGATTGCGGAGGGGCGTGATGACGCCTGCAATCTGAACGGTCTGCGAGAAAATTTCCGGCAGCGGAACCGTCCGCGGTCGGGGCGAGATGAACAACAACGCCGCGTTCTGCAGCAAGGCCGAAAAGGCAAAAGAGGTGATGAGAACGGCCGTCACAGACTTATCCCTGACCGGTCGAAAGGCCACGTAGTCCGTCGCGATGCCGGCAGCAATCGCCATGATCACCGCGATCAAAGCCATGACCAACCAAGGCAAGCCGGTGCCGCCAACCATATACATCGTATAGCCGGCGACCATGATCAACTCGCCGTAGGCAAAGTTCACGAGACGCAAGATGCCATATACGATGACCAGCCCCAAAGCCATCAGCGCATAAGCCCCGCCCAGGCTCAGAACATCGATAATGAACTGGATGGTGAAGGTCACGCGCTCAACCTCCCAGATAGAGTGCACTGAGGTCGGTGGCAGCGCCGATCTCGGCAGCACTGCCGGAGGCTGCTATCGCACCCAACCGCATCACATAGGCTCTGTCGGCTACCGACAGAGCCTTGGCGACGTTTTGCTCGACCAAAAGAATGGTCAGTCCGGATTGCTTCAATGCTGCGATCATCTCGAAAATCTGGTCGACGACAACCGGCGCCAGTCCCAGCGAGGGTTCGTCAAGCAAGAGCAACTTCGGGCGTGACATCATCGCGCGCGCGATCACAAGCATCTGCTGCTCACCGCCGGACAAGGTACCAGCAGGTTGTGCCGAACGTTCCGCCAAGCGAGGGAACAGCGTCAGCATCTTCTCTCGGTCTTCACGCACGCCGTTGGTGTCTGCGCGCCGGATATAGGCGCCCAAGGTCAAATTCTCCTCGACCGTCAAGTCTGGAAAGACATCGCGGGTTTCCGGAACGGTTGCCACGCCTTTGCGTACCTTCGCCTCCGGGCTGGCGCCCGTGACGTCCTCCGCGCCCAAACGGATCGAGCCGCCCGCGGCCTTCAACGCCCCGGCGATACACATCAAAGTCGAGGACTTGCCCGCGCCGTTGGCGCCCAATAAAGCCACCAACTCGCCGTCGGCGGCTTCCAGCGAAACGCCGTGGACAGCGCGGATCGCGCCGTAGCGCACCTGTAAATCACGGACCTCAAGCATCGACCGCCTCCGATCCTAGATAGGCTTCGATCACGGCCGGGTTTCGCCGCACTTCCTCGGCGGTTCCCGTGGCAATCGTGCCGCCGGAGGCCAGGACATGCAGTCTGTCACACAAGCGCATCATCAAGCTCATGTCATGATCGATGATCAGCAGCCCCAGACCGCGCTCGCGCGGCAGGCCTTGTAATGTGTGGAGCAGTTTTTCCGTTTCCGCCTCGTTCATGCCCGCTGCCGGTTCATCGAGCAGCAAGAACCCTGGTTCGGCAGCCAAAGCGCGCGCGATCTCCACGCGGCGTTTGTCGCCGTAACTTAATCCCACAGCCAGAGCATCGGACAGGGCCGTTAGGCCGAACTCTTCCAGCAATCCGGCCGCTTTCTGACGGGCCTTGCGGAGCCCATCACCGTGCGCCAGCGCCGCGCTCTCGATGTTCTCGATAACCGTCAGATTGTTGAAAAGCCGCACGATCTGGAATGAACGGGCAATCCCCTTTAATGCGATACTCCGTGGCGATAGTCCCGACAACTTCGCTTCGCCCAACCGCACTTCGCCGCCGGCCAACGGTACCTGTCCGGTGATGGCATTGATCAGGGTAGTCTTGCCCGATCCGTTTGGGCCGATCAGACCGACGATTTCGCCAGGATCGAGTTTCAATGTCACGCCGTCCAGCGCACGCAGGCCGGAAAACTCCACCGAAACATCTTCAGCGATCAAAGTAGAATTCGACATTTAGTCCCCGGAAAAGGACGCCGGGAACACGAAGCTCCCGGCGTCATCCCTCGTCAAGGTGCAGGAATGCTTTCCGGCTTGCGCCAACCAACGAAAGTCGGCTTACCGCCCTTTAGCTCAACCAAGACGGCGGCCTTGTTCGGTACGTGACCTTCCTCTGCGGTCCCGTAATCAAGCTTGCCTGTCAGAAGATCGAATTCACCCTCTTCCAGCGCCTTGGCCACGGCGTCGCCATCCGTTGTGCCCGCCGCTTCGACGGCGGCCGCCAACAGCATAATCGTGTCCCACCCGGTCGACACAAAAGACGTATCGGGTGCGTTGCCGTACATCTGGGTGAAGAGATCGATGAACTTGGGCATGTCGGGATGCGCTTCGGGGCCCATCCAAGTGTGGGTTACGAAGTAGACATCGTTTCCGAGTTTATCTCCCAAAGCCTCGTGCATGGCCGGGTCGTCATAGGCGTCACCGCCCAGAACAGGGGCGTCGTAACCCACTTCACGTAACGCGCGGATAATGGCGCCGATGTCCTGTCCATAGGAGGAAAGGAAAATCACGTCCGGCTTCTTGCCGAGCGCCTGCAGGCGGGCGAGTTGCGCCGAGAAGTTGTTATCGCCGTTTGTGTAGGTGTCTTCCAAGATGATCTCACCGCCGTTCGCCTCGAACTGCGCGACGAAATACTTCGATAGGGATTTGGTGTAGGCGATGAACTGGTCGGTCACGACATAGGCCGTCTTCCAACCCCGCTCCTTAAAGGCATAATCGGCCGCCACCGCACCCATCGTGGTATTCCACATGGAGAGGGTGAACTGCTTGTCGCCCAGCGACCAAGAGCTATAGAGCGGATCCGATGCGCAGGTCGAGATACCGACTAACCCGGAGGCCTGAGCCTCGCGGCTGGCCGGACCGCCGAAGTCGAAATCGCAAGGCGCTACGATCAATTCGGCACCCTTATCGATCAATTCGACCGCAACGTTGCCGACCGTCACAGGATCGGATTTGCCGTCGATGTTGATAAACTCGATCTGCTTACCCAGCAGGCCGCCGTTGTCGTTCAGGTATTTCACCGCCACTTCCGCGCCCTGCAGGCCCGGCGTGTCTAGGGGTGCCTGAACACCGGTCAGCGAAAGCGCACCGCCGATAATGATCTTATCCTCGGCCGCTTGAGACGTGGTCGCTATCAACAGCGCGGCTGCCGATGCTACGAACCATGTTGCTTTGTTTCTCATATGACTCTCCCTGTCCTATTCATTGGCTTCACCACCGGGCTGCAACGCCGAGCCTCTCTTCTCGTTCTGGCGCATTCAACCCACTCTATCGAAAGCGTTACACAAATCCTGTGGCGCTTTCGGTCGTCCGGCCCTTATCGGCCTTCAATCTCCCTTAACAAGTCGTCGGTACTTACCTGCCTGCAATAGCCCTTGATCGCCCGCAGTGACGTTTCCTGCCGCTCCGGCGTAATCGTGGCACAAGCATCCGGCACCAAGGTTACCAGGTATCCTAAATCACACGCATCGCGCACAGCGGATTCAACACATTGATCCGTTAGAAAGCCGCAAAGAACAAGCTGCCGTATGCCCAGATTTCTCAATAGGTAATCGATGTTGGTCGAGATAAAGACGCTAGAGGACGACTTCGGCAGAACTATCTCGTCATCTGTGGGCGCAATCTCGTCGATGACCTTACCATCCCAAGAACCCTTCGGCACATTGAAACCGGTGATCTTGTAATCAAGGCTACGGTCGCGGCCGTCCTTGGTCAGGCTTTCGATGGTCGTATAAAGGACCTCGACCCCCGCCTTTCGGCAAGCCGCTTGGAGCTTTTGCATATTTGGAATGGCGACGGTCTTGGCCTGGTCGAAAAAGTAACCGTACGTCTTGGTCACCTCGTCAGGTGGCACGTCCTTGAACTCGCCGCCTTCCGGTCCTGAGGAAAAATTCTGCACATCGATAAACAAAATACCTGAAGTCTTGGGGTCGAGTGCTATATCGCGGGTCGTCGGAAATTCAGCGGCCATTCTCGTCATCTTTCAAAGCTGCGATTGTTCTGCGGTGTCCAAAGCCTTGGCGATTCTCTCGGCCCAGTCGGCCTGATCCTGCGGGTCGACGATCAGATCGTTGCGCACTTCCAACAGAATATGTGGCAGACCACGGCGTTCGCCATGTACCGGGATTGTATAGTCGGTCTGATCGGAGACCTTGTAGGGTTCGTTGTGCGCACAGACGATCCCAGGATTGTCTTGCTGAAAAGCGTTGAGAAATGCCCGCGCGAATCGGTTGTCGCGATTGGACAGCGCGCCAAGATGCCAAGGGCGCGGGCTGCCGCTGACCGACAGGCAGGGAGTAAAGCTATGCACGGAAACGAGAGCACCCGGCACACCCCGTTGATTACGTTCGTCCAGCGCATCGCGAATGACGTTGTGGAAAGGTTGGTGAATCTCCGCATAGCGCTGGCGGCGCTCCTGCGCTGAGATATTCTGATTTCGCGGTACTTCCGTTCCGTCACTGACGGTGGGGATGCAGCCAGGCGCTTCGAAAGGCCGGTTACAATCGACCACCAGCCTGCTGTAGCGCTGTACTATCAGGGGCGCGTCCAGTAACCCGGAAAGCCGCTCGGCCAATGCCAGGGCACCGAGGTCGTAGGCGATATGGCGATCCATCTCCGCCGTCGCCACGCCCAGATCACCAAGCCGCACCGGCACGAGACGACCAGCGTGCTCGCAGGTCAGAAAAAACGGAGAGCCACCTTCGGCATTGATCGTGCCAACAGGATCAGGGTCGTCCGCTGTCAAAAACAAAGCTTCTGCCTGAACTGTTTGCAACATGGCTATCGGTGCCTGCCTAAGAGATTCACAGATATGGCCTGAGCGCCAAGACAACAGAAGGAAGTGGAAGAAATTTTCCGCTCATAGTCAACGATGTTTTTTAAATTGACTGATAATTTTCATGATTGATAATTCAACCTTAAAGCGGGTCAGAAAGCATACCGGATGGGGATCGGGAGGAAATGGCGACGGTTCGTGACATCGTTCGACGAGATGGCACAAAGCTTACCGCCAGCGAACGGAAGATCGCGAGCGCAATTCTTGCCGATTACCCCTTTGCCGGATTGCAGACAATTCAGGAACTGGCCGCGCAAACGGGCGTCAGCGCACCGTCGATCACACGCTTCGTCAGCAAAGTCGGGTTTGGCGGCTATCAGGAATTTCAGCGCCAGTTGATCGGCGAACTGCGTGAAGGACAACGCTCCCCATTGGATCTAATGGCAAGCGAGCACAGTGGCCAGGACGAATCCTTCCTGGGCGACTACGCCAAACGCATTGCCGAGCAGGTCGCGGAAATGGCCAGCAGTGTTCCTCAGGACCAGTTCAACTCAATCTTGCGGCTGCTCGCGGACCCGTCGCGAAGCGTTTTTTTGCTTGGCGGACGCATAAGCGACAGTATCGCGACCTTCCTGTCAGTCCACTTGCGCCAGATTCGCCCGAATATTTATCACTTGGCTGGCAATCAAGAGCGTTGGCCGGACGACATTCTGCGCATGCGCAAGCGTGACGTTTTCGTCCTGTTTGATTTCCGGCGTTATCAACCCGATCTTGAGCGCCTTGCGGCGACCGTCGCATCTCGACGCAACCCAACGATAATTCTGATTACCGACAAGTGGATGTCACCGATCGCAAGACACAGCGATCTTGTGGTTGCCTTACCCATCGAAAGCGGCACCGCATGGGATACCGTTGCTTGCGCCATCGCCTTTGTCGAAGCCTTGATCGTCAAAGTATCGGAAGTCAATTGGCCCGAGACCCGTAAGCGGATCGAAGCCTGGGACAGCCTTAGATTATCGCCGCCCAGCGGCAGCCAAGAATAACCATACGAGGACAAGATGACGCCTGAAGAAATGATCGTTGCTTGCTGTACCGATATCGCCGGCAAGGTTCGCGGCAAGGGCTTTCCGGCCAGCCAGTTCGATAAGCGGTTACGCCGTGGCGTCGGCTGGACACCGACCAACATTCAAATCACTTGCTTCGATCTGTTGGCATCCAGTCCGTTCGGATCGCTTGGCGATCTTGTACTCATCCCGGATCCGGATGCACGCGTACGGGTGGATTTCGAAGACGGTGGGCCCGTCGAGCATTTTGCCTTGGGTGACATAAGACATACAAACGGCGACCCCTGGGAGTTCTGCACGCGTGCGATGCTCCGCACCGCTTTGGCGCGCCTGAAGGACGTCGGCGGCTTGTCGCTTTATGGGGCCTTCGAGCATGAGTTTCAGTTCAAAGGGCGGCATCACCCGCTAGGAGACGCCTATACGCTGTCCGGGTTCCGCGCCGAGCGCGAGTTCGCTGAACTACTGGTGGCTGCCCTCGCCAAGACCGGTATCGAACCGGACACCTTCATGAAGGAGTATGGCCCAGGCCAGTATGAGGTCACGATGGGGCCCCAACACGGCTTGGCCATTGCCGATCAATCGACGATCCTGCGCGAGTTGACACGCGCCACCGCACAGCGCCTGGATCGCGAGGTAACCTTCACGCCGATCCGCGATCCGGCCAGTGTTGGCAACGGCGTTCATATCCACATGAGCTTTTTTGACCGGAACGGCAAACATGCCACCTACGACCCCGAGGGCAAGCATGGCTTGACCCGGCCGGCGGGGCAGTTTGTTGCCGGGGTTCTCAAGTATCTCGACAGTATCCTGGCGATCACCGCGCCCAGTGTCGTTTCCTACCTGCGTTTGACGCCGCATCGCTGGAGTGCGGCTTTCAACAACCTGGGCTTCCGGGATCGAGAGGCGTCGGTTCGAATCTGCCCGGTTTCCGACATGAGCGACATCGACAGGGCTGCACAGTTCAATTTCGAGTTTCGCGCCGCTGACGCCGCAGCCAGCCCCCATCTTCAGCTTGCCGCCATCGTGCATGCAGGCGTCCAAGGCATTGAGGAAGGCCTGGAAGTTCCCGAAGCGACGGAAGAGGACCTATCCTTGCTGGACGCGGCCGCGCTGGCGGTGCGCGGCTACACCCGTCTGCCGCAATCCCTGCCCGAGGCCCTCGAGCGGTTCCACGCCAATTCGGTGGTTACAAGTTGGTTCCCCAAGGGTTTTGCCGATCTCTATCTTCAGCATAAGAAGGGGGAAATCGCTTTTCTTGCCGACCGTGATCAATCGGCGGTTTGCGCGGCCTATGAAGAAGTCTATTGATGGCGGGTTGGGAGTCCCGTTAAAGGCACCAGACGGAGGGGGTGTCCGGTGAGGTGTAAGCCGGACAGACGGGCAAGGGAGCCGATACACAGTGACCAAGGCGAGAAAACAGCCTTCAGTTTCCGGCAAGACCAATGGCGCGGAACGGCTTCGCGGAATGCCGCTAATGCCAGCCTTGATCTTGAGTTTTGGTATCTTCGTATTGGTCGCTGTCAGTGCCGTACAAGCGCTACAGTGGTATACCGGACGCGGCATTATCAGGGAGTTTGCGAGCCGTTTGATCGAGCGTGCGCTGGCGACCGAGGAGGCCGAGTTACGCGATCATCTGAACGCCGCTATTTTTCAAGCAAAGTATGTAGCCAGTGCGCTCAGTGATAAACGCTACGAGATTTCCGATCCGGCGCTGCAGGATTTCGCCGCCGGCGCCTTCGCCGCAGCGCCTCAGATCACCGCGCTTTTGATTTCGGACCCGGAAGGACATGCACTGCGGGCTGTCCGGGATGACGGCGGCGGATCCGTCGCAGTCAACACGCTGGACCTTTCCCACGACCCTGCTTTTTCTTCCGTGCTGGCCGACGTCGACGCTTTCGTTCGCCCCCATTGGGGTAAGCCGGTGTTCATACCGGAAGCCAACACGACATTCTTGACCTATCGCGTGCCCGTTTGGGTGCGTGAGGACCTGATCGGTGTCGTCATCGCCACGGTTTCAACCGGTTCACTTTCCAGGCTTACCGCTAGGCTCAGCGATCCGCCGCGCTATACGGCGTTTATCCTTTATGATCACGACTATGTCCTGGCACACCCCTTCCTGATCAATGGGTTTGGCGGACAGACTCTGGACGTGCCGCTGCCGTTGCTCAACGAGTTCTCCGATGGGGTCATCACTGACTACAATGATATACCCGAAGCCAGCGGTGCCTTCCTGATCACGCCGCCCCCCGGCGCCGTGGCACGCGAAACAATGGTCGGACGAAAGCCGTACCTGATCGTTTCGCGAGAGGTTGCCGGTTTCAATAATCTGCCGTTGACGGTAGGAGCTTACAGCTTGAAGAGCGCCGTGGATGCGCCCTTGCGCATCTTCTACTGGGCAATGGGCGCGGCGTTGGTCGTTCTTGCCCTTTCCCTGGTGGCTGCAGCCATCCTTGGAGCCTATGTCTCGCGCCCAATCCGGCGCGCCGCCGTTGAAGCAGCCAAAATCGGCCGCCTCGATTTCGGCGAAGTGAACCAACTCCCCATTACCTCGTTTCGCGAGGTCAATGAGCTATCCCGTTCGTTCAACGCCATGCTGGAAGGGTTAATGGCCTTCGGCCGATACGTGCCGCATAGCCTTGTAAACGTGCTGATCAAGGAAGGGCGGGTCGGTGCAGGCACCGAGGAAAAGGAACTGGCGATCATGTTCACCGATATCGCCAGCTTCACGGAAACCTGTGAAAGCCTGTCGGCGAACGAGGTTGCCGATTTCATCAATCAGCACCTCACGCTGGTATCCGCTTGCATAGAGCGTGAAGGCGGTACAATCGATAAGTATATCGGGGATGCCGTCATGGCTTTCTGGGGCGCGCCGGGTCACGTGGACAACCCTGCTGTTTCAGCCGCACGGGCTGCTTTGGAGATCCGAAAAGCGATTGCCGCCGACAATCAGCACCGCATCAAACAGGGCTTGAGGCCGGTCCGCATAAGAATCGGCATTCACGCAGGTCCGGTCGTCGTCGGTGATATCGGCGCCCCGGAGCGCATAAACTACACGATCGTCGGCGATGCGGTTAACACCGCGCAAAGGCTGGAAGGCTTGGGAAAGATTGTTAACCCCCAAGCCGAATCCATTGTGCTTGTCAGTGAAAACATCGCCGATTCCCTGACCGCGGATTTCAGCCTTGAAGACAAAGGGATGCAGCGAGTCAAAGGAAAGCTCGAAGAGTTGCGGGTTTACGAGCTCTTACGGCGAAATTGAGACTATAGGGTCTGCCCGGCCGCTTCGGGCTATTCCAGCACCGGGGTCGGCTAGTCCCGCCTGCTTGCCACCCCGGCTTAGGAATCCCCGAAGTTATCTCGCGATCAGCGTACCGTCGGAAGGAAGATGTTCGTGCGCTATCAATTATGGGCAGGTTTAGGCGCTTTGTGTTCAAAACAGATTTGTGTGGTCTCCACTTCCTTCAGCGGCTCTGAAAGCAAGGTGCAAAACCCGCCCGCGCCGCGTTTCTGGTGGTAGCGGCAGGTTCGGCAAACGCCGAAAGCGCGCCCGCCCCGCTTGTCCAGCAAGGCCTGAAGTATCTCACGTAAAGTGTGTTCAAGCGCGGCGGCCTGAGCGCCATCCAGACACCGCAAGACCGCTTCGATCGGCGCTTCTTCACCAGCGAGGGCCTGACCCTCATGCGAGACCGAATAGGAAATGCTGCGGCGGTCGGAAAGCGACCGCTGCTCCACCAAGTACCCTTTTCGCTCCAGCACCTTAAGCGTTTGAGACGTGGTGCCGCGCGTTGCTCCTAGGTAGTCGGCGACCTGGGACGGGGAGCGGGAGAACCTGTTTGCTCGCGAAAGGTAGCTCAGGGCGGCAACCTGCGCCGGATTGAGATCGCCTGACCAGGCCTCGGCGGCATCGAGACGAGCGAGACGATCGATCAAAGAGCGAATCTGCGCAGGTGAATCGTTTGCCATGACAATTTTATAGCGAGTCGAAATTTCATTTGCAATAATATCGACTCGCTACTATTAATGCTGAACCGATTGAATCCTTTAGGAGCCAGACATGAAGAGCCTTCCCTTGAGTGCCCTCGCCGTAGTGTTGGTCGCAACTCCGGCCATGGCCGATGGCAGCCATGCCATAGATAAACCTGACGCGGTGACGTCCGCGGCGGATTCGTCCAAGCCGATGGCCTTCGATATCCTCGCCGCCCACGCCCATCAGGATGGCCGGATGGTAACTTTCCGCATGACAACGAATGGCCTTGCCGGATCAGAAATACCTACACCCGCCGGTGCGTTGGGTGGCGCCGCGGTATTGTCCTACGTCTGGCCTACGTCGCTAGACCCCGCCACGGTCGGCTTCGAAGGGAAAACCGGCATCCTCGCCTTGGCGGCAACAAGCCATCCAGATTTCGACGACACGCCACTTTACGACGAAGACGGCGACGGCGACCCGGCGAACGACGGCACAAAATGGCACAGCCACTGGGTCGTCCTTACACCAACCGAGGCCTGCGGCCCCGGTGCCTTGGCTGTGCGTGACATCCCTGCCGGCAAGACACCTCGAATGCCGGCAACTTGGCCCGGCTTGCCGATCTTCATAGATAGCCCGGGTTTCACACCCCTGTTCGATGGTCCGGAAGTAACGGTCACAGTGGCTTTCGCCGAGCCAGACCTGGTTACCGGCGCCGCCTACGACGGGTTGACGGCGGCCCTGCGTGTGAACGCCAACGTCCATGCGCCCTTGCTCTGCGTCGTTGATATCTTTGATATTGCCTCCAATGACCTTAGCTTGCCCGGCAAGATCGATTGACTGCTTTAGAGGATGACCCCATGCCTGCGTCCAGTCCGCAAGCCCCAGCCCTTCAAGTTTCACGTTGGTTCAACACGGACAAAGACCTCGACTTGGCCTCTCTCCTGGGCAAAGTGGTGGTCATCGAAGCCTTTCAGATGCTTTGTCCCGGTTGTGTGAGCCATGGATTGCCGCTGGCCCAGGCAATCCATGACACCTTTCCGAAAGACAAAGTTTCTGTCATTGGCCTACACAGCGTCTTCGAGCATCACGCTGCGATGACTCCTGTATCGCTCGAAGCGTTCTTGCATGAGTATCGATTGACCTTTCCCGTCGGTGTCGATCAAGCGGGCGAGGCCGGCATGCCGAGAACCATGCAATCCTACCAAATGCGCGGCACCCCCAGCCTGCTGTTGATAGACCCTGCCGGTTACCTGAGGGCGCATTACTTTGGTCAGGTATCCGAGCTGCGCATCGGTGCGGAAATCGCTACGCTGATGGCCGAGACCCAACGGGATTTTGTGTCAAGCGGCTCCAAGAGCTCTCACGAAGCTCTATGCGATGACGAAGGCTGCCCCGTATCCAAGGGCTAGCGGTTTCGTCTCTGAACATCCTATCGGCCCATACGCATGACTGGGCGATCATGAAGGCTCGAAGATCAGCAAGTAAGACCCCTGATAAAATCTGTGGTCCTGCCCTCCGGACCGCTGGTGCCGGGAGGGCAGGACCACAACCGACTTTATCCGATGTTCGCGGTGACGTAGCCGTGCACACGCTCAGAAATTGCCGAGCCCTTGCCGAGAAGCTCTTCAACCTCTGATGATGCCACCTGAACAAAGGCCGCGTCTTTGATACTCGGAATATTGATCCTGACGTTCATGATGGCCCCCTCAAGGCCGGCATAGGCCTGTTGCGCAGCCACCCCCAAGTCGCTCAGGGCGTTGGGATTGGAGCGCCCCAACAGGCCTTCCGCAAGTTCCAGAACCGCAACACACTCGCGGGCAATCCCGAGCGGCGATTGAATTGCATCCTGGTACCCTGCCTGTATCGCAGCACTGCGGGCAAGCTTCTCCTCATCCGTTGCTTTTGGCATCTTGAAAGCCTTCATAACACCGGTGAAAGCTTCGGTATCAAGATCGACACGTTGGAGAAGACTGGCGGAAAGTGCCTGGGCCTTTGCCAAGGAACGCTTCAACTCGTCGCTGTGCGCTTCAAAGTTCTCGCGCCCGATACTCAGATTGCAAACCATAGTGACCAAATCGGCGCCCAGCGCACCAGATAAGGCTGCGACACTTCCGCCGCCAGGCGCCGGAGCGTCCGAAGCCAATACCTTACTGAATTCTTCAACGGTATGTTTCACGAGCATTTTAAAGCCTCAAGTTTGTTTGATTACCTGTGGTGATGGAGGCGCTCTTTCGGGCGCCTCCAAAACCGAGACCAACAGTCATTTCCTAACTAAACCAGCCAGAAGGTGACATAACCGGCCATCATCGCCACAACGCCGCCGGCTAAGGCCAGGTACGGGAGATTCCCGGCCTTTGTCGGCCCCACGTCGTCTTCCCCCTCCGGAATCAAGTCGGCAAGCATGTGTTCTGGAAACTTGCCCTTGTCCACGACATGGTGCCGATACCAGAACAAAGGCGTGGAAATGAAGGCGGCCACGAGTCCGATGAACAGGATCGAGTTGCCCCACAGATTGGCACCCGCACCAATCAGGAAGGCATTCACATAGGCCAGGGCGATGCCTCCCACGAACAGCAGGAATGGCGCCCGATAAGGCCGTGTTGCACGTGCATTGTCGATCCGATGAATCCACCCCGCGTTCAGATTCAGGTAGTGGAACAGAACGTAATTGACGGCCGAGACCGCCAGGACGAACAGATAGTCCGACATCAAGAGAAGCAATGCGTTGAACGCAAGGTCCGTCCACATCGCGCGCGTTGGCACCCCATTCTCATTCAGATTATCGAGGAATTTGGGCATCCAACCATCATGTCCGCCCTGGTAGAGAGTTCGGGAAGACCCAGCCATTGCCGTCATGATCGCCAGGAACAGTGTGAAGGTCAGCATAACGACGACGATTTTTTCGATAATCGTGCCGCCGCCGATCATACTGGCCAGCGCTACGCCGACACCCTCACCGGTCACAATTCCCGGAGAAAGCATGTACTCAGTGCCAAGAACCCCTTGGAACACAAATGGGACGAGCGAATAGAGCACGACGCAAAGCACGCCGGACCAGATAATGGCTTTAGCGCCCTCACGTCTGGGGTCCTTCATTTCGCTCATGTAGCAAACCGCATTCTCAGCCGCATAAGCAGACCAGGCAGCCAGGAACATGCCGCCCAACATCAAGCCCCAGCCATCAAGGTTCCACTCGCCATTGAGCGGTACGAAAGGCGTGAAGTTGTTCATCTCGACCTTGCCGACGATCAGCGGAATGATCGTGACAAACATCAGGGGAATGATCCCACCTAGGGTCAAGATGATCTGAACACGGGCTGTTCTGGAAATACCAGCGTGCTGGATACTCCAGACAATCACCATCAAGACCGTACCGACGATGAACTGCGTATTGATTCGGATCGAGAGATCATTCTTCAAGAATCCGAGATCGATGAGTGTCAGTTGCCAGGTATTCAGCGCGTGGTCGGCCGGCAGAAAGATGGATAACAGGTATCCTGAGCCCAAACCCGATCCGATTGCCAGGATCGGGCTCCAGGCCAACCAATTTGACCAAATGGACATGGGCGCAATGATCTTGCTGTATCGAACCCAGGCCGTCGCGCCGTAAACCGCTGTACCCCCTGATTTATTGGGGTGCATCCCGGCAATTTCCGCGTAGGTGAAAATCGCCACGAAGCCAATCATGACCGAAACGAACCAAACCAATGGTGAGATTGTGCCTGTAACGGCCGAGATGCCGCCAAGACTGAACATAACCAACGCCGGTGAGCCTGCTGCAATGAACACGACCTGCCACCAATTGACGTCGCGCCTCATTTGGGGGCCAGACTCGGCTTCCTGCCGAGCGGCCCCCCTCTGCTGTGGTAGTACGGTTTCCATTTTTCGGTCCTCCCCAGTCCCGATGATTGTAACCAGACAGCCCCGGATTCTCGGCGTTGACGCTCTTATTTTTCTCGGGAGCTGTCTGAGTCACTGGTTAATGGATAGAGTCGAGCCCAAGCGGGTGGTTAGCCCTCCAGCTCAAGAAGGTGGTTTTCCAGGATCTGGGATTTGTAATCCCAGGGCCCATTGATGGCTTCGAGCTGCAGATACCATTCCGCAGTCTGCACAAGAACTTCGGCTGCGATGGTTCCGCAAACTTGGCCCGCTATCACATTGACGCCGTATCGCGCGGCTTCCGACTTGAGCAGATTGTAAATGCGGTGCAGAGGTGTCTTGAGCGGATTGCTGACCTCGCAGGAAACAATCGTGCAGGCCTTTCCGGTTCGACGGTGTGTCTGCGGCAAGCCAATAACGCCCTGGATATTGGTGAAGCCACCGGTCCTGCCACGCACATAGCTGGCCAGCTTCTTGGCGATCGCCAGGTCCGTCGTATCGAGCACCACGTTGAAGTAAGCGTCATGTTCGTCCAATGCGCCAACAATGGTAGCTCCGGCCGTCGGATGCAGCTTCGCCGGCCCAAGGTCGGGTGCCCTGTTCGGGTCCGTTTCGACAACATCCCGAAGACCTTCGTAGTTGCCCTTGCGGATGAAGGTCAGGCCTTCATTCTCCGGCTTACGGGCATTCTTGCCGGTGAAGTAAATAGGAACGCCGTGGCGCTTGAACAGTTCTTTACCGAGTTCTTCGGCAAAGTCCCGGCACTCTTCTACCGTGATGTCTTTTGCCGGATAGATCTCAATCGTGTCGACGGCCCCAATACGTGGGTGGCGGCCGTGCTGCTGTTCCATGTCAATGAGTTCGTAGGCCTTCGCCGCGGACTCCAGCAATGCCTCTCGAACGGCCTCGGGACGGCCCAAAACCTCGACGGGCAGGCGATCAAAATCTGCGTCCGGCTCATAACCGATGAGCTTGACGCCCTTGCGGTCGCGAAACGGATTGACAATCTGTTCGATGACTTCCTTGCGGGTGCCATCGCTGAAATTTGGGTCTGAAAGGATGTACTGAGCCATCAAATGTCCTCCTGGATCTTACTTATGCAGTTCGAGCGCTGCGCTGTTCGCTTCTCTTTCTTGCCCGGACACGCTGGCATCCCCAATCGTGTCGAGCTGCGCCCATTCCGCATTGAATTTTCCCCTTTGGAGCGGCCCCGTTCGGGCCACCGACAATCAGACTAGCTTCAATTATGAATTAATCAATCAGTTATTTAACTTCGATAAAAATTTCACCCCTCCGCTTTTGCTCTTGATGGTCAGCCCGCGCGCCCACGTCATATTCCCCTCCCGATAGCGGCAATTGATCGCAACCGAAGAGGCCGAAAGCTCTCAATCCTGATCGAGAAAATGGCAAGGAAGGTAATTGCGCCGGCCGTCGCCCGACAGGGGCAAGCAGCGATACTTGCTTGCGGCTAAGCCGGTTTCCAACGCACCCGCAGCTCGAAATGAAGGCCTTGGGCCCGACTTGGAGTGGATGATACCGGCGTCACGACCTTCTCGATTCTGACCGATTGAAAGGCGGCTGAGAAAGGACGATGACTCCCACACCAACAATCCGGGTTGACCGCTTGGCAATCATAGGCAAAAAGTCGGAGTGCGGCTCGCGCTTGGCGTGTTCACAATGATCGTTTTTAACAACCCGGTAATTTCGCAGACAAAGACCTATACTGACTCTGGATAAGTGGGCGGTTGGGCCAGTGCTCCACGAACCGGCAGTCTCCAAGGGTCATGATGGCAGTCTATTTCTATTTCGGAAGCTAAGTGAGAATGGTTCGAAGCACGAAAGAAAAGAGAAAGACCGAGCCCAGGCTTGGCAGAAGGAGTGCTGATCAAGCCAGCCCCGGAGCCAACGACCTTGCTCGCATTGCACTGGACCTTTTCGCAGAGCGCCATTTTGCGTCCGTGACCATTCGGGATATCAGTCGCGCTGCGGGCATCAACAGCGCGATGATCTATTACTATTACGAAAGTAAAGAGCAGCTCTTCCGTGCTGCTATCGAGAATGCCATCGACGAAGCCTTCGAGCTTTTCAGCAGCCATAGCGACAGCAAGAACTATGACAACGCCGCCGATGCGATTGGCGCGTGGTTTGATGTTCACGTTGTTCTGCATAAGCGCTTGCGCAATGTGGTGAAAATCAGTCTCGACCTGAAGGGTTTGATGGAAGTTTTGCCCGATGCCAACGAGCCGGTGGAGCGATTCTACCGGCACGAGGGAGAAATCCTCGAGAAGTTCATACGCGAGGGAATCGAGAAGGGCATCTTCAGAAAAGTCGAGCCCGCCGCGGTGGCCACGATGATTTCAGCCAGCCTGGACGGCGTTTTGGCACGATCACTCATCCTTGACGATTTCGACATGACCGGGACCGTGGCCGAGTTCAAGAAAACCCTATGGCTTCATCTAGGATACGACGTCGAAAAACGCACCCTCCGGCAGAATTCGGTCTAACGGTTGATTCTTCGGACCGGCAGAGTCCGTGGACCGATCGGAAACTATCTGCCTCCGCTCTCCGGCTTAAGCGGCGTATCATCATGCTGCGGCACGGTTTGCCGTTCGATCATGCGGTGCACCCTGGGTTTCTCCGGGCCTCTGTGTAGGGCGCGAATGCGCGCATAGGCCTCTTCGTCGGCCTGCGTCCTACGTTCGTTGTGACGCACGTACTCAACCCAAGTCGGCACGTGATAACTTTCCGTCCAGATATCGGGATTCTCCAGATCGCGCAGGAGCGCCCATTGCTGGGCACCGTCACGAATACGGATTCTGCGCCGAAGGCTCATCGCTGATAGAAACTCCGGCACATCCTCTTGGTCGATCACATAATCGACCATGATCATGATCGGACCGCTCCGCTGCGTCAGGTCCAATCGCAGGGCCGGTTCGCGAAACTGGTTGAGCGGGTCGAGATTGAGCATCCCGAACTCCGGCAAGGGCAACCGCAAGCCGATTAACGCACCAAACACAAGCACTAGGGCCGAAACCAGCAGGGATTGATCGGCGCCGAAGTTCTCGGCAACCGCCCCCCAAATCCAACTGCCGGCCGCCATGCCGCCGAAGGTCCCGGTCTGATAGAGCGCGAGTGCCCGGCCCACCACCCAGCGCGGCGTTGAAAGCTGAATTGTGACGTTGAACATCGAAAGAGCGACGACCCAGCAAGCCCCGGCCACAAACAAGGCGACCCCACTCACGACATAATTTGAACTGACTGCGAGCAATACGCTGCTGGCGGCGAACGCCAGAAATGCGCCACGCGCTATCTTTTCGTTGGCGAAGCGTTCCCGCAAGCGCGCGTTCAGCAAGGCACCGCCGACAGCACCAACGCCAAAACAACCCAACATGACGCCGTAAATAAACGCCTTGCCCAGTAGAATATCGCGCACCACCAGTGGTAACAGCGCCAGAACGACGATTGCCGAGAGGCCGAAGACGAAACCTCGAACGATCACACGAATCAGGTTTGGCGACATTGCGACATAACGCAATCCTGCCGAAAAGGCGCTACCGAAAGGCTCGCGCGGCAGGTGCCGTTTGGGCGGCGGCGGCCTCCAGCGGAACAGTGCGGCGATAATGGCAACATAACTAAGCGCATTTACCGCGAAGGCGGCTGCGGCGCCTGCGATGGCCACGATGGCGCCGCCAACCGCAGGCCCGACGCTGCGCATCAGATTGAATCCCATGCTGTTCAAGGCCACCGCTGACGGCAAATCCTCCCGCGACACGATATCCCCCATCGAGGCTTGCCACGACGGGTTATGCAGCGCGGTGCCGCAACCAATCAGGAAGGTGAAGGCAAGAAGCAGCCACGGCGAAAGCCAACCTTCAAAGGCCATCAGCGCCAACATGATAGACACACCCAGCATAAAGCACTGAGCGATCAGCATGACCCTCCGCCGGTCAAAGTTATCGGCGAAAACACCGGCCAACAGCGAGAAGATCATAATAGGCAGGGTGATCGAGCCCTGCACCAGCGCCACCATGCTGGGGGAATCAGAAAGGGTCGTCATCATCCAGGCTGCACCCACCGCCTGCACCAGTCCTCCGAAATTCGATGCAAGCGCAGCGATCCAAAGCATCCGGAACGTCTGGTTCCGGAACAGCGTCAGGGGTGAAGTGTGCTGAGGCACCGAATAGACCTCCAAGCGAATAAACCAAACGAACGCTAGCGGGCCACTACAGCCTGTCAAAGGCTTTTATCCGCTGCGGCACCGCGGCAGTGGCAAAAGGCTGCGACTCAGAACACGATAGAAGGGAGCCAGGTGGGGATGGCCGGAATCATCCAAATAATGGCGACACCAACGATCTGCAGCAGAATAAACGGCGCGACCCCCGCATAGATCTGCCCTGTCGTTATCTCCGGCGGGGCCGCGCCTCGAAGATAGAAGAGCGAGAAGCCAAAGGGTGGCGTCAGAAACGATGTCTGCAAATTGATCGCGATCAGGATCGCCAACCATATGGGGTCATGTCCCATCAGAATCAGCATCGGTGCAATCAGCGGCAGCACGATGACCGTGATCTCAACAAAATCCAAGAAGAAGCCCAGGACAAAAATAAGGGCCATGCAAAAAATCAGGGCGCCGGTGGCGCCGCCCGGCATGGCGGTCAAAATTTGCTCGATGCGCGCCTCGCCCCCTAATCCGACAAAGACCAGCGAGAACATGCTGGCGGTCAGAATGGTTGCAAAGATCATCGAGGTAACGGTCATCGTCGATGTCAGAGCCGGCTTAAGAATGTCGGCGGTCCAGGCGCGCTTCAAGGCCGCCACGATGGCCACCATCCCAAGCAGAGCCAACATTGCATAGAGGCCGCCTTGCACCCAATCCAAGGTCCCTGCATCGCTTCGCTGCAGATGTACGGGCGCCAGACCCGACACAATGCCCAGCAACAACAAGCTTCCTGCCCCCGCCAATATCAACCAAGGTTTGGCGCCCAGCCTATGTCCGGCCATCAAAAGCGCTCCGATAGCCCCGACCGAAGCGGCCTCGGTGGGCGTCGCCACGCCACCAAGAATCGCGCCTAGCACCGCGACAATCAGCAGTACCGGCGGCAGGACGGCGATAGCGACCTCCAAAGCCGATGGCTTGTCATCCAGTTGCACCGCCGCCGGCGCATCGTTGGGCAAAAGCCATGCGCGCCCTAAAACGTAGAGAATGTAGATCACCACAAGGGTCAAGCCAGGCAGCAAAGCACCAGCGAAAATCTGTCCTACCGAAATGGTCTCGACAGTGAACTTACCTTGTGCGAACTGCGCCTGCTGGTAGGCATTGGACATCACGTCGGACAAGATGATCAAAAGCGTTGACGGCGGAATGATCTGGCCAAGGGTACCCGCCGTGCAAACGATGCCAGACGCCAGCTCCGGGTTGTAGCGATTGCGCAGCATGGTTGGCAACGCAATCATCCCCATTGCAATGACGGTCGCTCCCACGATCCCTGTGGACGCCGCCAACAAGGCCCCGACGAGCACCACGGACACGCCCAGCCCGCCGCGCAGTCGGCCGAACAACCGGCCCATGGTCTCCAAGAGATCCTCGGCTATATGGCTTTGTTGGAGGATCACGCCCATCAGAACAAATAGCGGTATGGCGATCAAAACTGTGTTGGTAAGCAATCCGAAGACGCGCTGACCCAAAGCGCCTAGCAAGGAGATGTCCATTACCCCGAAAACCCAGCCGAGAACAGCGAAGAGCGTTGCCACCCCCGCTATGCTGAAAGAAACCGGAAAGCCGAGAAGTATGCAGGCGATCAGCGCCGCAAACATCATGAGATCAAGAGGTAGGGTCAAGATTGTCTCTCTTGCAGACGCGCTATATTGCGCATCAGACAGGCTAGTGACTGGATTAACAGGAGTACGCAAAAAGCCGGTATCAGTGATTTCAACAAGAAGGAAGCCGGTATACCCCCAACCGAAATTGGACCCTCCAGGATCGCCCAGGCATTGCGCACCGATGGCCAGGACCAGTAGAGCAGCAACGACATCGACGGTATCAGGAGAAAGACGTGCCCGAACAGATCAATTGCCGCTTGCCAGCGTGCGTTTGCTTTGGCGTAAAAAATGTCGACTCTGACATGCCCATCGACCAGCAAGGTATATCCCGCACCCAACATGAACAACGCGGAATGCAGGTAAAGCACGCTCTCGTTGACCGCGACAAAACTGATGCTGAAAACATAACGTAGCAGCACGATCGCAAACTGCGTCAGCACCATGATAAGGGCTGCCCATCGGACGATGCTGCCGACGAGGCGATTGACCATGTCGAGCCTGTCTGCGGTTCTGTTCACAGCCCCTCCCCTACGCGCAAGTCCGGTGTGCCAGCGCGGATTCCCACCGCGCTGGCCCCTCCGGCACTCTACAGCTTAGTACTTGTAGTTCAACGCACGGGCGTTCATCTGCCCATTGTCGGCATAGGTCATGTATTCGCTGATCGATGCGCGATAAGCGAGGAAGCTTTCCATGATGCGCTTAACCAGCTCGTCATTGTCCTCTCGCAGCTCCGCCATCACTTCGCCTGCGGCATTGCCCAACGCGACAATGACGTCATCCGGCAGTTTACGAACCTGCACGCCCTGCTCGGCGACAAGCTGCTGAAGCGCCAAAGCGTGCTTCGTCGTGTACTCGGTCCAAACCGGGTTGTAGAGGCTTTCACAGGCAAAGCCGACCGCACCCTTCAGATCATCCGGCAAATCATTGTAAACCTTCATGTTGATGCCGCATTCCTCCGCCGACGACGGTTCGCCGACGCCCGGCCAATAGTAGTACTTGGCGATTTGATAGAAACCGAGTGCGCTATCCGACCAAGGCCCAATGAACTCGCCGGCATCCAGCGCACCCGACTGCAGAGCCTGGAACATGTCGCGGCCGCCCATGGCCTGCACCGCCATGCCGATTCTGGCATACATGTCCGAAGCCAGACCGGCCGTACGGAACTTCAAGCCCTTCAGGTCATCGACCGAGTTGATCTCCTTGCGGAACCAACCCTGCCACTGCGGTCCGGAATTGCCGCAAAGGAACGGCTTGAGGTTGAAGCGTGCGTACATCTCGTCGTAAAGCGCCTGCCCGCCGCCGTGGGCCATCCAACCAAACTGCTCGTCGGCGCGCAGACCGAAGGGTTGGGATCCGAAAAGCTCAATACCCTTGGACTTAGACCCCCAGTAAGCAGGAACCGCATGATAAAGTTCAGCGGTCCCTTCGGAGACGGCGTCAAACACACCGCGCCCTGGGACCAGTTCTCCCGCGGCGAAAAGCTTGACCTCGATACGCCCGCTGGAAAGCGTGGTGATGCGATCAGCAAGCATTTGGGCTGCAACACCTGGACCCGGCAGGTTCTTAGGCCAAGCCGTTACCATTTTCCACTGCATCTTGCCTTGCGCGATCGCAGGCATGGGGAAGGTCGCCGATGCTGCCGCAGCACCGGCAACACCGGCGCCAGCCAGAAACTTACGTCTTGTTGTCGTCATCACACTCTCCCTTTCTTTTGATCTTGGTGCACCCTGTTACCCTCGGCATTATCAACGGCCACTTTCCGCTGGCAAGAGCGCCGATTCACCGCGGCCAGCCATAACCCCGCCTCGCCGCCTTCAGTGTGACGTCCAATCCGGACCGGCAACACTGCTTTCAAGCAGGGCTCTTCGTACTGCAGCTATATCCTCGGCCATGAGACGGTCGCGAAGCATTGTCGGCACCACATCGCGAACTGCCTGGTAAAGCGGTTGCAACAGAGGCGCGGGCTTCAAGCCACGGATATCGCAGGCCTGCGCCGCCAGCAATGCTTCGATCGCCACCACGTCGAATGCCGTGGAAACCACAAAGGCAACCCGGCGCGCCGCAAGCGGCGCCATCGGCACATGGTCCTCGGTATTTACGCACGTCGGGATGGTCTGAATCGCCGCGGGTACGGCTCGCATCCTCATCTCAGCAATCAGCGATGCCGCCGTGTATTGGGCGATCATGAACCCGGAGTTCTCGCCCGGCGCTGAGTCCGGGTGAATCAGAAAGGCCGGAAGGCCGCCATTGTGGTGCGGGTCAACAAGCCGCGCGGCACGACGCTCCGAAATCGTCGCGGCGGACGTTACCGCATTGGCTAAATAGTCGAGCACCTCCGCCGCCGCCTGGCCATGGAAGTTCCCGGAGTTGGAGGTGACGAAGCCATCGGCCACCCCAAACAGCGGGTTGTCATTGGCGGCATTGATCTCGATCTCCAGCGTCCGCCAGCAATGGGCGAGCGCATCCCGTGTCGCGCCAAGGACTTGAGGGATGCAGCGTAGACTCAGCGCATCGCGCATCCGTTCGGGGCGCGGCGGCAGGACCGCTTTGGAACCGTCCGTCAACGCACGTAACCGGCTTGAAGTGGCAATCTGGCCTGGGTGGGGCTTGGCCAAGGCAACCCGCTCGTCAAAGCTATCGGCAACCGCCCCTAACGCTTCCAACGAGAGCGCCGCAACGGCTTCCGCTACTTGGATCAACCGTCCAGCGTCATAGGCGGCCAAGCAACCAATGCCCGTCGTCTGCTCCGTGCCGTTGATCAACGCGATGCCGTCGCGGCCAGCGACCGTCGGTAAAGGGATGCCCGCCCGCGCCATCACGCCCTTGGCCGCCTCGAAGTCGCCGCTACCAAGACGCGCCCGCCCCTCGCCAATCAGCGGCAGAGCCATATGCGCAAGCGGCGCAAGGTCGCCGCAGGCGCCGACCGAGCCGCGCTCGGGCACCAACGGCACGATACCGGCGTTCACCATCGCTATCAAAGCATCCAGGGTTTCAGGGGAAATTCCGGTCAAACCGGTTCCCAAAACATTGACCCGGATTGCCATCATTGCGCGAACCGCCTCGGGCTCCATCGGTCGCCCAACGCCGGCGGCATGGCTGCGCAATAGATTGTGCTGAAGGTTACGCACCTTGTCCGGCCCGACGGCAAAGCCGTCAAGCGCCCCAAAGCCGGTCGTCAGACCGTAGATGGGGTGTCCCTGGGCGACCAGATCGGTCAAATAGTCAGCGCCTGCGCGGACCTTCTCCGCCGCGCTTGCGGCTAGGGCCAATTGGTCCCCTTTCCGGGCGATGGCGACCACATCGCCAATTGTTAGATGCTCACCGTCCAGCACGATCATGACTTTGCCCCCAAAACAATTTCACCGAGGCGCGGCAATCATTGCCGCAGGCCCTCAATGCGGTCCTGATAGAGTCTGTAGGTTACATAATACTTAAGTATATTCCGCACGTAGATGACCGGCTCACGACTGATCGTTCTAGCGGCTGCAAGCTCTACCGAACCGAACCATACATTCGGGTCTAATCCCATTTTCTTGCTGCGGGCGCGCGCTTTGCTGATATTGCCGGGGCCTGCGTTGTAGGCGGCGAATGCAAAGAGTGTTTGATCGAAATCGCTCATTGCCGGATCGCTGAAATAGTGATCTCTCAGGAACCGAAGATATTTCACCCCAGCTTTGACATTGTTGTCTGCCGTTGAGATATCCGGCACGTCAACGACGGGATCGCGTGCCGTCGCCGGCATCACTTGCATGATTCCAATAGCGCCGACTGGGCTGCGTTTGTCCTGGTCGAGGCCGGACTCTTGATAACCTTGAGCAGCGATCAAGACTGTATCGAAACCATATTCGGTCGCATGCTTTTTTATCAGTTCAATGGTTTCGTCCAACCGGTCCGAGGATTCCTCGCCCATCGCATTCCTGACTCGCTTGGTGTCCTTGAAGTAGCGGTTAATAAGAGTGTTTCCAAGAAGCGTGCCTTGCTTGGCGCTCTTGATGAAGCCATTGAGCGAGTCCTTCAAGGCCGGAGAATCCTTGCGCAGCGCCCAGGCAATTTCACCACTTTCATTGATCGCCAGATCATCGCGGACGATCAAACCATCGATGATCCTTGCGTAAAGATGAGCCATGTGAGCATCGACGATCCCGGCGGGAAGTACCCCCGCCGCAACAAGCTCCAAGATGTCGCTATCCTCCATGTTCTCGTCCATCGGCTCTAGCGCTATCTCCCGCAAACCCTTGGCGACGCGACCCTCGTTCAACGTCATCATGTGCTCAAAGTAACTGCTCGATGGACGCAGATGCAGCGTGATCTTTACAAGGTCCTCCAGGCTCGTGAGCGACGGCGCAGATGGCCCGGTCACCAAGACTTCACGAATTTTGGTCGCAATTGGATTGGTAAAGTCGACTCGCGCGAATCTTTCCGGCGTTACGGTCAAATTCGCCATCAAAACATCGACCCGCCCGTCTTCAAGGGCACCGATCATACCGCCGCGAGGCAGCGCAACGACAACGATCGTCAGATCGCTGGCCTCTTTTCCGAGTTTCTTGCGCATATGCGCCTGAAGCTCTCGGACAAGCTCAACGATTATGCCGCGTTGGTCGGCACCGCTATAGGAAAAGAGCACTGGGTTATAGGCTGTTCCAACGCGCAGGAATCCACGCTTCAGGATACCATCGAGATCACCTGTCCAGGGTTGTGCAACCCAATCCACCAGAGCATCCGACTCAGAGCCGGATTCGGCATCTGCCGCTTGCCGCACAGTGGTGTTGCTCGCCGCGTAGCTGGCGGCCGCCGCCGACGCGGACAGCACAAACAGCGCCATTACACCGATGAAACTTCGCCAAACCCGGCGCAAGAATCGTGACATGAACCACCCTCCCAATGCCGACGGCTGGAACATTGTAGTGATCTTTGCCGGTCCGTCCGTCGTCACGGCCCATTTTGGCGTAGCTACCCTGCTGCCCTGTTTTGGAACAAGCGGTTCGATGTCATGAAGGTATGGTTCTATAGAATCCTGGCTACAATGAGTCTACCGCGCCCTTCGGCATGAACAGAATCCACGCTATCGCGATCAAACAGCAGGCAATCCAACGCCTCCAGTTTTGCTTCTCCACCACTGCCACTCAGCACAACGCTTCCGGATGCACAGACAATTGCCAATGTCTTTGCTTCCCGGTTCAGCACGATTTTACCATTAATCTCCAAGGACTCGACACGGTGTTTAGCAGCCTCGCGCCTCGTCATGACGTTGAAGTCCCTGACGGGGCCGCCTGGAAGCCGAGCGACGACATCCTCATCCGCCGGGAAGCCAAGCGGGGCGGAGTTTGGATCAAGCACCACGGCCTTGCCGCCTTGAAGGGTCAACTCAATCGAACCTTCAAGAACGCATAAGGTCCGATCCACTCCCTCGAAGCGCGAGAAAGGTCCGTCACTGGCTACGTCCGCCATGCTGATCCGCCATTCGAAATCGGCTAGGTCGGCACCCTCTGGAAAGGCTGCTATCTCACGCGTTATACCACCACCGTTTTTCCAAGGCATCCTGCGATATCTCGCAAACCGGAGAAGTTGCATGCTTGCGCCCCTGTACGCCAATTAACGCACCGATTAGGCCATAAGCGGCGGGGAAACGTCCACACGGTTTGTATTGTCTGGACTTAGCTTAGCTTATGTCTGATTTTATCGTGTAAGGCTGTCACTCAACATATGGGCCGAACCGTAGAGGCAGACCGAAAGCGAGAAGAAAAACTTGGCTGTTTCACTGTCTGTGACCAAGGTGGAGAGACGGATGACGGCAGGGACCTATCGCGAAATAAAGGCCGATATCCTGCGTCGAATCACGCAAGGCGAATGGAAGCCGGGAAGCCTGGTTCCCAACGAGTCGGATTTGGCGGAACACTACGGCGCGGCGCGCGCCACGGTGAACCGAGCCATGCGTGAACTGGCCGAGGACGGTCTGATCGAGCGTAAACGCAAGGCTGGCACCCGGGTTCGATTGTCGCCTCTGCGGCAAGCGAAGTTCGATATCCCGATTGTACGACAGCAGATCGAAGAGCAGGGCTCAACGTACCGCTATGCCCTCGTCCAGTCCGAGGTTGCTGCCGCGGCAGACTGGTTGCGCGCGCGGATGCGGCTCGATCCAAAGGCAAAGGTCCGGCACCTGGTTTGTTTGCACTTCGCTGACGGCAATCCCTACCAGGTCGAGGATCGCTGGATCAATCTCTCCGCCTTGCCCCAAGCACGCACGGCCGATTTCTCCAAAGTCGGGCCAAACGAGTGGCTGGTTGCCACGATTCCTTTTTCGGACGTCGAGATAAGTTTCTCGGCCACGGCTGCAGACACTGCGCTAGCCGACAACCTTGGTTGCGCGATCGGGGATCCTCTGATGCAGGTCGAGCGCTCGACCTGGTGGAGGGAAAGCGCGGTTACCTACGTAAGGCTTGTCCATCAGCGCGGATATCGCATGACGACCCGCTACTGATACCGATGCCGGGACAGACAACGCCAAAGGGAAGGTCAATCAATTCTGTGTTGACAAATTATTATGTGCAGACATAAAACACAAAAGATTAAATAATATGGCCTTGTTTTCTTTCGCCGAGCAAAGGCTAAGATCGGCTGAGGAATGCCTCAGTCACTTTGACCACGAACCGCATCTTCGGTCTGCGCTGTGACCAGCGCTATGGAACCTGGTTAACACGACCTGCTCCATAGCCCGTGTTTTGGAGGAACCACATGACGCTCACGCTCGTGCCCGGTCAGGCGACACTGGAGACGCTGGAGGCGATCTGGCGTGGGACAGGCCCCATACGGCTCGATGAATCGGCCCGCGCAGGCATTGAGGCCGCTGCCAAGTTGGTCCGTGACGCGGCGGCGGGCGATGCCGCTATCTATGGCGTGAACACCGGCTTCGGCAAGCTTGCCAGCGTCAAGATCGCGGCAAAGGACACGGCGAAGCTGCAACGCAATTTGATCCTCAGTCACTGCTGCGGCGTGGGCCAAGCGCTCGATCAGGCGACGACACGGCTGATGATGGCGCTGAAGCTCCTCAGCCTGGGACGCGGCGCTTCGGGCGTGGCTTGGGAGACGGTTCGCTTGCTGGAGGATATGCTGGCCGCAGGGGTTATGCCCGTCGTCCCCGATCAAGGTTCGGTCGGCGCCTCCGGTGATCTGGCGCCGCTGGCGCACATGGCTGCGGCCATGCTGGGTGAAGGCCGGGCAACCCATGACGGCGAGGAGCTCCCGGCCGCAGAGGCCCTGAAGCGCGCCGGACTGACGCCTATCGTGCTCGGACCGAAGGAAGGCTTGGCACTTATCAACGGCACCCAGTTTTCGACGGCCTGCGCGCTCGTTGGCCTGTTCGGCGCCTGGGCCAACGCCCGCGCCTCAATCGTCACGGCGGCTCTTTCCACCGACGCCATCATGGGCTCCACCGCTCCGTTGGTGGATGCGATCCACACGTTACGAGGTCATCCGGGCCAGATCGACGTGGCCCGCGCGCAAACGGCCTTGATGGCGGGTAGTGAGATTCGCGAAAGCCACCGGGAAGGTGATACCCGGGTCCAGGACCCCTACTGCATCCGCTG
>NZ_JBEPTJ010000009.1:0-160947 GCF_040549425.1 Limibacillus sp. MBR-115
CTCTTGATCTTCTTCGAGCGCTTCTGCAGGTCTGCAACAACCGCCGCGACCGCCGTATCGACGCCGCGCTTCAGGTCCATCGGGTTCATGCCCGCAGCAACCGCCTTGGCGCCTTCGCGAACAATAGCCTGTGCCAGAACCGTCGCCGTGGTCGTGCCGTCGCCCGCAACGTCATTAGTCTTGCTGGCGACTTCGCGCACCATCTGCGCGCCCATGTTCTCGAACTTGTCGGAGAGTTCGATTTCCTTGGCGACCGAAACGCCGTCCTTGGTGGTCCGCGGCGCACCGAAGGACTTGTCCAGCACGACATTGCGGCCCTTAGGACCCAAGGTAACTTTAACAGCGTCTGCCAGGGTATCGACGCCGCGCAGCATCCGCTCGCGCGCGTCCTGACCGAATTTTACTTCTTTAGCCATAGATCGCAAACTCCCTTGCGTTATTTGGCATTAATTACAGATACTTGATCGTCGTTTTTAAAGCAATAATCTAGGCCATAATGCCCATGATATCGGACTCACGCATGATCAAGACGTCCTTACCATCGACCTTGACCTCGGTGCCCGACCACTTGCCATAAAGCACGACATCGCCGGATTTCACGTCGAGTGGGCAGAGTTTGCCACTATCGTCGCGTGATCCCGGACCCACTGCGAGGACTTTACCCTGCATCGGCTTTTCCTTGGCGGTATCGGGAATGATGATCCCACCCGCGGTTTTCTCTTCAGACTCGAGCGGTGCTACGACCACGCGATCATGAAGCGGCCTGAATTTCATGGCTCTTCTCTCCATCGCTTCGCGGTTAACAGAATAGGGTGAAACGATCGACTTCATCGATCGATTAGCACTCATGCCAGCAGAGTGCTAAGGGTGTTTAACGAACCCCAGAAAGACTGTCAACGCTTTAGCCCTGCTTCGATTGCCGGACTCACACGTCTGAACGTTTGCGAGGGAATTTCCGATCAAACCGCGCGATATCCGCAGCGGCCAACCTAACCTCCAAATGAGCCGCGGCATCATCATCTTCACGCGCTATAATTTCGCCGTGGCTATACAGCCATGCCAAGGCTTTGCCATCATTCAGAGGAACGTCTCGTTGGACTGTATCGCGACCCAGGGCAAGATGATCCTCTATCGCCTGCAAAAGCAACTCGGCACCCTGCCCGGTCAGCGCTGAACAGGCGATCGCCCTTCGATCCCTGTCCGTTTGGTTTAAGACAATGTTAGCCTGCTCGGCCGGAAGAAGATCAATTTTGTTCAGCACTTCAATCACGCTGCCGTCGAGCCTTTCTTCGAGCCCTAGATCACGCAGGACATCCAGGACTTCCGATCGCTGCAGTTCACTGTCCGGATCCGCAATATCGCGCACATGGACAATCAAATCCGCTTCGACCACCTCTTCGAGCGTTGCTCGAAAAGCAGCGACGAGGTCTGTTGGCAAGTCGGAAATAAACCCGACGGTGTCGGAAAGGATCACCTCCCGTCCCCCGGGCAACTTCAGGCGCCGCAGAGTTGGGTCAAGCGTTGCAAACAGCAAATCTTTCGCGAAAACCTTGCTGTCGGTGAGACGATTGAACAACGTGGACTTTCCGGCATTTGTATAGCCAACAAGCGCAACCACGGGGCTGGGCACGGCTTTGCGCGCTTTGCGGTGCAGTCCCCTTGTTCGGCGCACTTGCTCAAGCTGTCTTTTAAGTTTTGTGATCCGCTCGGTGATCAATCGTCGATCAATTTCAATCTGGCTTTCGCCAGGACCGCCGATGAATCCCAGACCGCCACGCTGACGCTCCAAATGCGTCCAGGAACGCACTAAACGCGATCTTTGGTAGGTCAAGGCAGCCAGTTCAACCTGAAGCTGACCTTCCCTCGATTGGGCTCGCTCACCAAAAATCTCGAGAATCAAACCGGTGCGATCTATAACCTTACAATTCCAGGATCGCTCCAGATTGCGTTGCTGTACGGGCGTGAGCTGCGCATCCACGAATGCAACTTCAATCTCCAAATCTGCAATCAGCTCGCAAAGGCGCGCAACCAAGCCACCACCCAGCAAGGTTGCGGGCACCACTTTGGAAAGCGAAACCGCTTCCTGGTACGCCACTTTCAGAAAAATTGCCTGAACCAAACCGACGGCCTCCGCCAGTCGGCGCTCCGGATCGCGTGCTACCTTGCCAGCTTGCTGCTGCGCGGCGCGGCGGTATTGTGGGAAAATGACAAGAGCGCGGCCACTGCCGGCGCCTCGCCAGCCCTGACCACGCTCCGATCCATCATGTCCTTGCGCCAGATTAGGCCTCCTCGTCTTCCTTGCCACCGTCAAAGAGCTGTATCGGCGCCGCCGGCATTACCGTTGAAATTGCATGCTTGTAGACAAGCTGTGCGTGGGCGTCGCGCTTCAACAGCACAGAGAAATTATCGAACCAGGATACAATGCCTTGCAACTTCACGCCGTTCACCAAGAACACGGTGACAGGCACCTTGTTCTTACGGATATGATTGAGGAAAACGTCCTGGACGTTCTGGGATTTTTCAGCGGCCATTTTTTGGCCCCTCCTTATTTTTGGCTCGTGGTTATAGGGGTCACTCGCTTCTTGTTTGGAATCGCCGCTGCTTCACCGTCCTCGCTGAAAGCCCGGCGAAACGTCGATCCCTCGTGTTTTCTAACACGGAAGTTGCGATTTAAAAAAGCCATGCTGAGCAAGCAAAGTATGCAATTCTGAAAAATTCTTAGCATGGAGGTCCGGCGGGCATTCAGCAAACTCCCGCGCAATTGGCGGCGTATCGCGCAACAATACAGACGTACACCCGGCATTCTTGGCACAAACCAGATCGACGTCGGTGTCACCGACAAACCAAACCGACCTACCGGCTTCTACGCCACTTATCGAAAGAGCCATGAATACAGGCGCATGTGATGGTTTGTCACACTCTGCGTCTCCAGCACCAATCAAGGCGCTGAAAAAGCCTGTCCAACCAAGCTGTGCGGCTTCATCTCGTAAAGTCGCTCCAGTCTTGTTACTGACCACCGACAGAGGGCCGCAGCCTTCGTTTGCTGCTTTCTCCAGAAAGGCCTGACTACCTTCCAAACCCTTGAGTTTGCCAATGCTTATCTCTCGGTAATGCTGGATATAGGTCGCGATTGCCTGCTCGGCACGGTCCCCGAAAAGTTCAGGAAAGGTTTCTCTCGCCGAACGGCGCACATGCTGCCGTGTTTCCTCAAAACTCCAGGGTTGGAGGCCAAACTCCCGGAACGTGGGTTCCAGAGCCGCATGAAGCAGCGCCCAGGTATCGATCAGTGTATTGTCCCAATCGAAAATCAACGCTATCGGCGGCTGAATTTCCACCACTTTTCTAGAGAAAGGCTGCACGGTGAAATCCTAGAAAAATTCAAGCCTGACCGAGAACAGTTTCTCGACCTTTTTTACAGCTTCAGCACTGGCAAACAGGACAACGCGATCATGCGCTTTGATGACCGTATCACCGCGGGGGATAATCACTTCCGGCGGGCGCACGATTGCACCGATCAAAACGCCTTCGGGAAGTCGAGCTTCCCGTAGAGGAATGCCTACTAACCCGGAAGTTTCAAGCGCCTCTGCCTCAATGACTTCACCAAAACCGTCCGCCAAGCTATGAACTGACCGGATGCGGCCGCGGCGGACATGCTGAAGAATTGTCGACACGGTAATGGCACGCGGGCTAACGATAGCATCAATTCCTAGTGAACCGACTAAGGCTCCATAAGAAGTCTTGTTGACCAGTGTAACGGCCCGCTGACAACCAAACTGCTTTGCCAAAAGCGAGCAGAGAATATTGACCTCGTCATCGTTCGATACCGCGATCAAGGTCTCCGTTGCCTTTACATTTGCTTCCTCAAGGATATCCGAGTCCAAGGCGTCGCCGTGGATAACAACCGTGCTTTCCAGGGTTCGAGCCACGAACTCTGCGCGACCCTTATCAACCTCTATGAGCTTCAGATTCACGTGCGGATGCTTTTCCTCGAAGCTCTGCGCCAAATTGAGCCCAATGTTTCCGCCGCCGACGATGATTACCCGCCTGGCTGCTCGTTCCTCGTGCCCAAAGGAGGCCATCGCGCGCTGCAGATGATCGCTATCGGCAATGAAATAAACGTCATCGCCCTCTCTCAGTTCATCTTCGGGGCGCGGAACGAAACCTTTTCCCCCTCTTTGAACGCCAACGATCACAATATGCAAATCCGGGAACAAATCAGTTAGCTGTCGCAATGGGGTATTTAGGATCGGCGTTTCTTTTGAACAGCGCACGCCGATCAGCGTGACCTTCCCATCCGCCAGCGCGATCGCGTCGAAGGCGCCGGTGATCTGGAGGCGTCTTTCAATACCGCGGGCGACCTCCAGCTCCGGCGAGATGATATGGTCGATCGGCATGTGGTCACTACTGAACAAATCCGACCACATGGGCTCGAGATAACTTTGGTTCCTGACGCGGGCAATCTTCGTCGGTACTTCGAAGATCGAGTGGCAAATCTGACAGGCCACCATATTGACCTCGTCGGCGTAGGTAACCGCGATCACGAGGTCGGCATCGCGCGCGCCTGCGCGCTCAAGCACCTCGGGATAGGAGGCGAATCCCACAAGACCCTTTACATCCAGGTTGTCGCTAATCTTCTGGACAAGGTCCGGGTCGCGATCGACGACCGTGATATCGGCCCCCTCGCTTGCAAGGTAACGCGCAATATTGAAGCCAACCTGTCCGGCTCCGCAGATGATTACCTTCATGGACTATTGCCCTTGTTGCACCGACATCTCAATGGCGATCGGCTGAAGATGAAATGCCAAGGCTTCGTAGTTTTCTGTGGAGTGCTGACCGCTCCATCCCCACAAAAGCCGCCGTCCGTGAAATGTTACCGCCGAACCGAATCACTTGCGCCTCAAGATACTGCCGCTCGAACATCTCACGCGCGTCGCGCAGCGGCAATGACATCAACTCCGAGGCTCCTTCACTCCGCAGAATCACGGGAGTAATCGCACCGATCTCCACTGGCAACATATCAGCCGTGATCACGGCCTCGTCACCATCTCCTCCCATGATCAGCATCCATTCCACAGCGTTACGTAACTGACGCACATTCCCCGGCCAGTCGTATGACTGGAGAGCCGCTAGCGCATCTTCACTAAAGACCCTTTTCGCAACACCTGCCGCCTCTGCGGAGCGTTGCATGAAGTGTTGGGCCAACATAGGAATATCCTCGCGCCTCTCACGCAAGGGTGGAACCTTCATCGGGACGACATTCAAGCGATAATAGAGATCTTCGCGAAATGTCCCCTCCTCGATACGCTTTGCCAGATCGCGATTTGTCGAGGCGATGACGCGGACATCAACTTCGACCCGCCGATCGCCCCCGAGACGCTGAAAAGTTTGTTCCTGCAAGACGCGAACGATCTTGCCTTGAGTTTCCAGCGGCATATCCGCGACTTCATCCAACAACAAGGTGCCGCCGTGGGCGCGTTCTAAAGTGCCAGCCTTGGCAGTGCGGCCAGCCTCTCCGTCCCCTTCAATTCCAAACAGCTCTTCTTCCAGTCGGTCGGGATGCATCGAGGCACAATTAACAACAACGAAAGACGCATCGGCCCGGCGAGACTGTAAGTGCAAACAACGAGCGACAACTTCTTTTCCGGTGCCGGCTTGGCCGGTGATCAAGACTCGGCTGCCCGTCGGTGCCACCTTTTTGATCGTCTGACGAAGGTTGTTGATACTTATCGTCTTTCCGATCAACTTTTCCTCTGGCCCGGCGCGCATCTTTAATTCGCGGTTTTCCCTGCGAAGACGCGATGCCTCCAATGTGCGCGTCAAGATCAGCAAAAGCCTATCGCTATCGAAAGGCTTCTCGATGAAATCGTAAGCCCCCATCTTTATGGCCTTAACCGCAGTCTCGATAGTGCCATGACCGCTGATCATGATGATTGGCAGGTCTGGGTCGTGTTGACGTATCCATTTCAAGATTCCCAAACCATCCAAGGGAGAATTGTTGAGCCATATATCCAAGATGACGAGGCTTGGCCGGCGTGCTTGAATCGCAGCAATTGCGGCATCACTGTTTGCCGCATCCCGCGTTTGATATCCCTCGTCCTCAAGGGTTCCCGCAATAAGCATCCGGATGTCGGATTCGTCGTCAACGATCAGAATTTCTGTGGCCATGGTTACTTTTTTAGTTTCCTTCGTCCTGAGAAGTGACACCTGAGCGATCTTCTTTTGTGAAGACGAGCCGCACCATTGCCCCCCCTTCCGGGATATCCTCCAGCCCCAAATGACCTTGATGATCTTCCATTATTTTTTTGACAATCGCCAGTCCTAGGCCGGTCCCTTTTTCCCGGGTCGTAACGTAAGGCTCTGTAAGTCTGTGCTTTTCTAACGGCGGCAAACCCTTTCCGTTGTCGCTAAACAGCACCTCAATCTGGTCGCCTTGCAGCGAGACCTGGATGCGAATCCGCCCTTGAGGTGCGTCCTCCCCCCGGCCTTCAATTGCCTCTGCGCCGTTTTGCAGAATGTTTGTAAAGGCACGTCCTATCTGTTTGCGGTCACAGTGAAGTTCTACCGGTGCTTTAGGAAAATCCTTTTCGTAGATTATACCAGTGTTGCTTTGTTCCTGCAGAACCAAAGCCTCTTTAAGCACGGAAACCAGGTCCTCATTCTTAAACACCGGTTGCGGCATGCGGGCAAACGACGTGAACTCATTTACCATTTCGCCGATGTCAGACACATGACGCCGGATAGTGTCTATGCACACCTCAAAAGTGTGTGGGTCGCTTTTTATTTCCTTGAGATATCGCCGCTTTAAGCGCTCTGCAGATAATTGAATCGGTGTAAGAGGGTTTTTGATCTCGTGCGCAATGCGGCGCGCGACATCCGCCCAAGCTGCCTTTCGCTGTGCGGAAACCAACTCCGTGATATCGTCAAATGTGATTACAAAGCCCAGCAGAAATCCTTCTTTTTGAAACTCTGCCGTCACGCGGATCAAGAGGCTCCGTGCATGACCATCGGTATCGATAACCTGTATCTGGCTTTCCGCCGGCCGCCGTAGCCGCTTTCGCGACAGTTGAATCAGCTCTGCAGCTTCGGGCAAAACATCACTTAGCGGCCTGCCCTCAAGTTCATCGGCGCTTTGCCCCAGAAAATCCGTAGCAAAGCGGTTTGCCAGCGTGATACGGCCCATTTCATCCAAGCCGATAATCCCCGCCGTGACGCCCGCAAGAACCGCTTCTATGAATCCTTTCCGGTGTTCAAGTTCAGCGTTGGCTTGCAACAAAGCGTTCTGCTGGCTTCCCAGTTGGCTCGTCATGCGGTTGAAAGCGCGCGACAGATGCGCAAGTTCGTCTGTATCTTCGCCTTCAACCACCCGGGCTTGGAGATCGCCAGCACTCACTTTCTCCGCAGCACCGATCAGGTTTCTGATCGGCTCGCTCAATCGGTTGGCAAACGCCATGCCCACCCAAAACGAACAGAGCAGAAGAAGTGTCGCGACCAACAAGAAGACAACCGCGAATGTCACTTGAAGACCTGACCGTTGTCCTTCCAGCTCGGTGTAGAGTTGGTAAGCGCCTCTCGTTCGATCCATGTGGCCGATGACCCGGGGGTCGATCAATCGGCCGATAACCAAGAAAGCATCGGCGAAGCTCTCGAGCTTAACGATGGCCCGCACACGTCCTTCCGACTCGCTCGAATAGACCACGACTTCACTGGCGCGTGCGCGATCCAAGTAACGCTGTGGCACGGTTGGTGGGATCGACAAACCCAAGACAAGGTCGGAACGGGCAAATATGTTCCCGCCACTATCGATAACCGTTGCATCACTTAACGCACGGATCGCAGCCTGCTGCTTCACGAATGATTGAAGGCGTTGCGGGCTGTAAAGCAGCGCAGTTCCGGCTCGTCCCATGTCCTGTGCCATCGCGACCGCATCGCCAGCAATAGTTTGACTGTGCTCGTCCATGTAGGCTTCGGCAACCTCGAGCGAGTTCCGGATCGCTGTAGAGACTTGATCGCTAAACCAAGCGCGAAGCCCATACTCGAACACGATTGCCGAGAATGCCGCGACCACCACGGCCGGTAACGCCGCAACAAGGCCAAACAGTCCCACCATCCGCGCATGTATTCTTGCGCCTGCGAGCCCCTTCCGCCGCTCTAACCAGATATAGACCAAGCGTCGGCCCACAAGGACCAATAGGCTTAGCAGGAACACCATATCCAGGATCAAAAGCGCTGTTAACGTCCGGTCATCGACCTCCACCAAAGCGTTGCCGGTCGTAATCAGAAAAGTGGAGACGCCACTTACCACCGATGCAAAAACCAACAGGAAAACAAGCTTCCGCTCGAGTCCTATTCGCCGAGCCCAACGGCTCCAACGCCAAATCAATGTCTCTTTTGGTGAGCCGAGGAATTCATCGGGCAATTTTCTATTGCTTTCGACGACAGCTGCCTTGGCCTCGATGCTTTCTGGCATGCTTTTCTCTATTTGCGCCGACGTGGTGTTAAACGGCTCGTCGGCCGCGTTCGAATGCCCCCGGAGGGGTACTTTAAACTACGGACAACTTGAATGTCCAAATCGCGTATTTTTTTCCGCAAGGTATTGCGGTTTAGCCCCAACAATTGCGCCGCGCGAATCTGATTGCCTTTCGTCGCAGCAAGCGAAAGCTCAATCAGCGGTCTTTCAACCTCTTGCAAAACGCGCTCATAAAGGCCGGAAGCCGGCAAGGAACCTTCATGCGCCTCGAAGTACTGCCTGAGGTGCCGTTCCGTCGCATCGGAAAGAGATTCCTCGCGGAGTTCCGACATACTCGCCGGATCTTTTTGCTCGGCCTGCTCGGTTAATTCCTGAGCAATAATATCGAGGTCTATGATCTCTTGAGTATAGAGTGCCGCCAATCGGCGCGTCAGATTCTCTAGCTCACGCACATTGCCCGGCCAGGGATAATTCTTGAGGTAAGCCATTCCGGCAGGATCAGGTGATTTGAGCGGCAATCCTTCCCTGTGGGCCAGATTGAAGAAATGTCTTACCAGTTCGGGAATATCCTCACTTCGTTCACGCAGAGGCGGAATACGGATTGGCACGACATTCAAGCGATAATAGAGGTCCTCCCGAAACTGACCGGCACGCACCATCTGACGTAAATCACGGTGTGTTGCCGCGATAATACGAACATCTGCTTTGATCGGTTGGCGCCCGCCGACCGTGGTGTATTCGCCTTCCTGCAAGACCCGAAGCAAACGCGTCTGCGCATCCAGGGGCATATCGCCGATCTCATCAAGAAACAGTGTCCCCGCTTTTGCTTGTTCAAAACGGCCTGCTGATCTTTGAGTCGCGCCCGTAAAAGCGCCCTTCTCGTGCCCAAAAAGCTCGCTTTCTATCAATTCCCTCGGAATCGCGGCCATGTTAAGGGCAATGAACGGGCCTTCCTTGCGTTTTCCATAATCATGCAGCGCCCGGGCGACCAGTTCCTTGCCTGTGCCAGACTCACCAAAAATCATGACGGTGAGATCGGTGCCCATAAGCCGCGCCAACACACGGTAGATCTCTTGCATCGCCGGCGAACGTCCGATCAATGGCAAGCGTTCCTCGTCGCCGTCGCCAAGCTTTGCGAGAGATGCATCATCACCGGGACTTGCTAACGCCCGCCGCACCGTTTCGACAAGTGTCTGAAGATCGAAGGGTTTGGGAAGATACTCGAACGCGCCCCGCTCGGTGGCTTTAACCGCTGTCAGTAATGTGTTTTGTGCGCTCATTACAATAACCCGCAAATCCGGACGCGCTTTACGGATTCGGGGTACCAAATCCAACCCATTCTCATCCGGCATCACGACATCGGTAATAACCAAATCTCCGTCGCCACCACTCACCCATTGCCAGAGCGCAAGTCCGCTGCCTGTGGCGCGCACATCATAGCCCTGTCGGCTCAGCGCTTGCGAAAGCACGGTGCGAATCGCCTTATCATCGTCGGCGAGAAGGATGGTGGCGCCGGTCATGACCGTTTGTTCCGCATGGGGGCAAGAGGAAGCATAATTCTGAACTCCGTGCGCCCCGGCTCGCTGTCGAACTCAATGACCCCACCATGAGAATCGACAACTTTCGCCACTAAGGCCAGACCTAGGCCCTTACCGCTTGTTTTCGTCGTAACAAAAGGATCAAACAAGCGCAGTTGAATATCTTCCGGTATCCCGCCTCCGTTGTCCCTAACACTCACCATCAACGGCAGGTCCACACGGTCTCCGCCACCACGTACCGCCAATCGAACACCCTGCAAGAATCTAGTTCCAATATGTATCTCCCCCCCTTGATCCGGCACCGCCTCCGCCGCGTTTTTGACGAGGTTCAAGAGCGCTTGAATCAAAAGGTCACGGTTCCCGAGCACTGGCGGCAAGGACGGATCATAGATCTCGAAGAACCTGACATTACGGCCAAAACCACTCTGTGCGATGCGTCGAACATGTTCCAGCACCTCATGGATGTTGACTGAACCACGCTCGATCGGTCTGTCATCTGAAAAGCTTTCCATATGACCAACCAATGAAACAATGCGGTCAGCTTCCTCGCAGATAAGATTTGTCAGTTCCCGGTCTCCAGGATTCTCGACTACGCCCTCGAGCAGTTGAGCCGCTCCCTTAATGCCGGAAAGCGGATTCTTGATCTCGTGAGCCAGCATTGCACCCATCGCGCTGACCGAACGCGCTGCGTTGCGATGGCTTAGTTGATGGTCGATCTTGCGGGCAATGGAGCGCTCTTGAATCGAAACAACCACCTGACCCGGCGTTTCTGCAATTGCAGACGCGTCGATAGAAACAAAATGCGATCCTATTCTTTGCGTCTCAATTGTCAGTCCATACTCCGAGACCGAAGAATGCGACGAGCGCGCCTGCGTGATCAGCGAGAAAACTGTGGAGTCTTCCTGAAGAAAATCGCTTAACGGACGATCTATTAGCGTGGCGCTGCTGGATCTGAAGAACTGCTCGCAAGCTAGATTCACATACAAAAACCGATCCTGCGCATCCAACACGAACACCGGTTCCGGCAGAGCGTTCAAAACAGCGGCAATATCCAACGGCACTGAATCCATGGCATCTGAGGCAATAGCGGCCGCCATAAAGTTACTTCTCCGAAAACGATTTACAAAGCACCTAATTTCAGCAGTTGGGCAGCTGTGCCCAAAATTTGTGCTGTTGTACCGCAAGCGCCAGTCAAGACAAAGCTTTTGCTTTTTAGGATGCCAGCAAAACGTCCGTTACGAACTTCACGCCAGGATAACTGAGGGTCAGCAGCAGATATGCACCAAGGGCCAATCGCGCCGCCCTTTGACCGCGTAAACCGCTTCTGGTTTGAACAAGGAGTAAAAGCCCAATCAACGCAAAAGCCGCCAGCGATAGCAGGGTCTTATGGTCTGGTTCGATCAGAGGCTGATTGTGCATCAAGCGAATGGCAATGCCAGTCACGATACCAACTCCCAAAACCGTTTCGGCGATCTTGAGAAATCCGACCTGAAAGGCCTCGCCTTCAGCCAGTGCCGGAAGCCGCCTGGTTAGCCGCGTTGGTCGCTTGGACTTGAGTGCCGCCTGTTGCAGCAAAACTGCGACACCTGCTACAGCGGCGAGCGTGGTCGCCGCGTAGGTCAACAACGAAAGTAGAACATGCAGCAGAAATAGGCCGTCAAAAGCGCCTTGTAGTCGGTGCGCCTGCGCCGTGCCGCTCCACACGGTTGCCAGCAAGCCCAATAAAAAGAGATAAGGCATTAGCAACGGCGACAGGTCCAAAAGCCCACTCCATCGGAAACTAAGCAACAGCAATACCGTGAGCGTGACCGACAATGACAACCAAAGTGCAACGCTAAATCCGGCGGGCCATCCGGCCGTTGCCAGCAAGGGTCCAAGAAAGCCGAGAAGGCTCCCCACAGCCGCTACAAGCACCAGCAAGCGCTGTCGGCCCTCAAACTCACGGCGCCCAGGACTTCCAGCCGCAAGCAAAGCAGGAAGAAGGGATATCAGGGCAACGAGACTGAACAAAATCGGCTGTGGCATGAGGACTATATAATGCTCTCTTGGCGCTGGTGACAGAGAACTTTAGTCTGCACCACACATTGCTGATCCAAGATAGGGAATTGATGGGACAAAATGTACCAAAAGGCGGGACTATCGCACTGGTCGTAGCGGCAGGCCGGGGAACCAGAGCAGGCGGCGATGTGCCCAAGCAATATCAGCCACTCGGGGGCCGACCATCGCTGCTCTATTGTTTGGAAACTCTTGTGAACCATCAGGCCATTGACGCGGTACGCGTGGTGATTGGTCCAGACGATTCCAGTATTTACAACGCCTCAGTGCCGAACATCGCCTTGTTAGACCCGATTGTCGGCGGAGCGGAACGCCAGGAATCCGTCCGCCTCGGGTTGGAAAGTTTGGTCGCGCTGGAGCCCCGCCGAGTCCTCATACATGATGGTGCACGCCCCTTTATAGATCCTGGCCTTATCGATTGCTTGCTGCAATCGCTGGACAGCTTCAACGGTGCCATTCCAACCATTCCGGTTATCGACACTCTCAAGCGTGGTGATGGTGCGCTTTGTCGAGAAACAGTTCATAGAGAGGGCCTCTACCGCGCACAAACACCACAAGCATTCCAGTTCCAGGAGATTTTAGATGCGCACCAAAGCTGTCGCGGTCAAACCTTGACCGACGATGCCGCCGTCGCGGAAGCCCACGGAATCACCGTAGCCATGGTCGCTGGGGACGAAGACAACATGAAGCTCACCGAGAGCAGAGATTTTATTCGTGCAGAGAAGTTGTTGCGTGCAGCTTTCGAGACACGGAGCGGTCAGGGGTTCGATGTTCACCGCCTCGCGCCAGGGTCCGGCATCATGCTTTGTGGTGTAAACATCCCTTGCGATCTTTCCTTGATCGGCCATTCCGATGCAGACGTCGGATTGCATGCTGTCGTGGACGCGGTCCTAGGGGCCCTCGCGGAAGGCGATATAGGCAGCCATTTCCCGCCAAGCGAGGCGCGTTGGCGCGGCGCGGACTCTTCTTTATTCGTAAAGGAGGCCGTTAGGCTGATGACCACGCACCATGCTAGACTCTTGCACCTTGATGTCACCTTAATCTGTGAGCGCCCGAAGGTTGGCCCTTACCGGGAGGCAATGCGAGATAGATTAGCGGATCTATTTAGCGTTCTGCCGCAGCGAATCAGCGTCAAAGCAACCACCACCGAGCAGCTAGGATTTACCGGGCGTGGTGAAGGAATTGCGGCCCAAGCGCTGGCTACGCTTCAGGGTCCCGTGAGGGAAAGTCTATGAGGTCCGCTCATGGCCCCAAGATAATGGGTTGGTACGACCCCGCTCGCTTGCTCGCTACGTGGTTCGGCAGTGGGCTTTTGCCGGGTGCGCCTGGAACCTGGGGATCGCTTGCCGCCCTCCCCTTCGCTGCCGTCATTCTTTGGATCGGCGGAAGCGCGCTTTTGCTTGTCGCCTCGACCCTCGTCTTTCTGATCGGGATATGGGCATCCAACCGCTATGCGGAATCAATTGGCAAGAAAGACCCCGGCGCCGTTGTCATCGATGAAGTGGCTGGACAATGGCTGGCGCTGACACCCGTTTGCCTTGAACCGGTGGGGTTCCTAGTTGGCTTTGCGCTGTTCCGAACCTTCGATATTTTGAAAACTTGGCCGGCCAACTGGCTAGAGCGCTCGCTACCTGGCGGATTAGGGATCATGAGTGACGATATGGTTGCCGGTTTCTATTCGGCTATTGGTACCGTTCTTCTTTTAGATTTATTCGGAATTGCAAAGTGTTGGACAGTGACATTCTAGATTTGGCTGAAGAAGTTATCGTGCGCTGCACAGCACGCTCGGCTACCCTGGCCACGGCGGAAAGCTGCACAGGTGGCTTGATCGGCGCCGCCCTGACCTCGATCGCGGGTTCCTCCGCTGTGGTGGATCGCGGTTTCATCACCTATTCAAACGAAGCCAAGTCCGAACTATTGGACGTTGCGGCGGATTTGATCGCCATTAAGGGTGCGGTGAGTTCCGAGGTCGCCGCTGCAATGTGCAGAGGTGTATTGGCAAAGTGTCCTGTCGATTTCGCTGTGTCTGTAACGGGCATCGCCGGACCTGGTGGCGCGACCCCGGATAAACCCGTGGGCCTCGTCTTTGTTGCTGTGCAGCGCCGCGGTCGTGACCCAATTGTTACTCACAATGTATTCCCCGGGAACCGCGCGGCGGTGCGGACAGCCTCGGTAGCCACCGCGCTGAATCTGCTGTTGAAGGAACTAAACTAAACGTTTTTCCCGTAGAGCGCTGTCGCCCGCGTTTCAAAAGCGCGCACCATTCGGCGAACGGCTTCATCAAAAAGCGGCTGAATCACTCGCTGCAACAGGCGGGAACGAAATTCGAAGTCCACATAGAAATCGATCAAGCACCCGTCGGGATGGTCTTCAAACACCCAATGATTGTTGAGATAGCGAAAGGGCCCGTCTATATACGACACATGAATTCGTCGAGATTCCGGGTTCAATGTGACCTTGCTTGTGAACCGCTCCCTGAACATTTTAAAACCGATGATCAGGTCCGCGATTATCAAGGCTCCCTCTCGTTTGCGGATGCGCGCCCCGATGCACCACGGTAAGAATTCGGGATAACGTTCGACGTCGGCAACCAACTCATAGAGCTGCTCTGGACTATGGGGCAGAACTCGTTTTTCAGCGTGCGTCGGCATGTCCAGCTAGTCTCGTTGGTGCGGGTGAAGGGGGTGACTAACGGTGTTAGCCATCAAACGTCAAGGATAACCTGAGGAATTACGCCAGGAACCCTGATACCGCCCCGAATTTCACCGGGCGTGACAGTGCCGTAGCGCTCGCAAAACACGGGTGGCAATGCCCGCCCATTTGGCGTCGAGAGCCAAAGCCGCAAAAGGTGTCGCCGGCGCTCCACTTCGGACCAATCCTCATAGGCCGCCCGCGCATGCAAAATCTGATGATTGTGTAAAAGCTGAACATCGCCCGGTTGGAAATCCATCGCCAGATAAAGACTTGGGTCATTTGCAAGACTATCCAGATAATCCAGAGCCTCAATCTGCCTGTTCGTCAAACGCGGGATCTCAGCAAAGCGCTGCTGGGCCGCCTCAATGAAATCCCTTGCATAGAACCCAGTGATGCGGTCGCCATATCTATGGAAAACCGGTATCTCGTAATAGGGCCCCTTTCCCTCGGGTACTTCATTCTTCCGATCCAGGACGAAGGGCTCATAGAGGACATTCAGTAAGTCTGGGCGCCTCGCCAGCATCTCATTGTGTAAAGTACTCGAACTGACGATCCTGCTCTCTCCACCTTGTTTGGCAGGACGAAGACAAAGCAGGCCGACAATATCGCAGGAATCCGTATGGAAAGGCTGGCGGTAGTTTGTTTGATAAATCCGTACGGCGGGATCTCGATAGTCTTTGCCAAGGTTTTTCACATGGCCAAGCAAATGCCCGTCTCCATTCTGAGGCACGGGGATCCCAAAATAGAGACCAAGCATCCAATAGACCCAAGCGGTCGTTTCGCGATCCCAACGCTCGACCGGCAAGCCACGCAGTAAGATGAAGCCTCTGCCGGTCAGCACCTCTTCGGCGGCGCGTTGGAACTCTGGAAACTTTGGCACCTCGGAAAAATCCGTATCCTGCAGCTCCTTCCCGGCATGCCGCAGAATCTCAATGGCACTTTCAAATGCCATGATCTGTTCGGTGGTAACTTCGACGATCCAATCACCGCGTCCGGCCATCTCGGGGCCAAACCAGACCCCTGGGCCAACTTCCGCCGCCATTGCGACGGTCGCGGTCATCCCGCGACAGCAGCTAAGCGCTCTTCGCGTGTCCGACGCATCTTCTCGAAATCCTCATCTGCGTGGTACGAAGAGCGCGTCAAAGGTGACGCTGAAACCATCAAAAAGCCTTTGTTGTAGGCTTTCCGTTCAAAAGCCTTGAACTCATCGGGCGGCACGAACCGGTCAACGTGATGGTGCTTGGGAGTCGGTTGCAGATACTGACCAATAGTCAAGAAATCGACGTCGGCCGACCTCAGGTCGTCCATGACTTGGTAGATTTCTTCTTTGGTCTCTCCAAGACCCACCATCAATCCCGATTTCGTAAAAATCGTCGGGTCGATTTGTTTGACTTGGTCTAGTAAACGAATGGAATGGAAGTAGCGTGCGCCCGGACGGACGGGTCCATACAAGCGAGGTACCGTTTCCAGATTGTGGTTGAAGACGTCCGGTTTGGCGGAAACCACAACCTCCAACGCTCCATCCTTCCGCAAGAAGTCCGGCGTCAGAATTTCAATGGTCGTATTTGCAGACGCCTCACGAATCGCGAGAATCGTATCGGCAAAGTGGCGCGCTCCACCATCATCCAGGTCATCCCGGTCAACCGAGGTGATAACAACATGCCGAAGACCCAACTCTTTCACCGCCTTGGCAACATTGAAGGGTTCAAAGGGGTCCAACGCGCCTGGTTTACCTGTGGCTACGTTGCAAAAACTGCAGGCGCGGGTACAGATACCGCCCATGATCATCATTGTAGCGTGCCGCTTGGCCCAGCATTCTCCGATATTGGGACAAGCCGCCTCTTCACAAACCGTCGTCAGTTTGTTCTCGCGGACGATCTTGCGGGTTTCGTGATACTCCTTGCTGACAGGCGCTTTTACCCGAATCCAATCCGGCTTTTTGCGGTGAACCGGCTGATCGGGTTTGTGGGCCTTCTCCGGATGGCGAACGCGGAGCTTTTCAATTTCAGCGGACATTGCGAACCTTTATTCCTTGGGATGTGCCCTAGAAGTGGATCGCCCGACCATAGGCGTCAAGCACGGACTCATGCATCATTTCCGAAAGTGTCGGATGCGGGAAAACCGTGTGCATCAATTCTTGTTCCGTTGTCTCCAGATTCATGGCCACAACATAGCCCTGGATCAACTCAGTCACCTCCGCGCCCACCATATGTGCGCCTAGAAGCTCGCCCGTTTTCTCATCAAACACGGTCTTGACCAATCCTTGATCCTCACCCAGAGCAATTGCCTTGCCATTCGCTATGAACGGGAAGCGGCCCACTTTAACTTTATGCCCCTTCTCTTTGGCCTTGGCCTCCGTAAGGCCAACACTGGCGATCTGTGGGTGGCAATAGGTACAACCGGGTATCTTCGACTTGTCGAAGGCATGGACATTCTGGCCAGCTATCTTCTCAATACAAACGACACCCTCATGTTCTGCCTTGTGCGCCAGCATCGGCGGGCCCGCCACATCTCCGATAGCATAGACACCAGCGACATTGGTCCGCCCATAGCCATCGGTTACGACACATCCGCGGTCGGTTTTGACTCCCAAAGCCTCCAGCCCCAGATTCTCGATGTTGCCAACGACACCGACAGCGGAAATAACTTTCTCAACAGTAATTTCCTGCGTCTTACCCTTGGCGTCCTCAAGGTGACAGGTGACCGAATCCTTTGCTTTCTTGACCGAAGCCACTTTGGTTCCGGTCATAATCTTGATGCCCTGCTTTTCAAACTGCTTGCGCGCCAGGCCTGCAATCTCCGCGTCCTCTACCGGCAGCACCTGGTTCATCACCTCTACAACGGTCACTTCGGATCCCATCGTGCGGTAAAAAGAAGCAAACTCTATGCCGATTGCCCCAGATCCAATCACCAGTAGCGATTTGGGCAAGGTCTCCGGAACCATGGCCTCGAAATAGGTGAGGATTTGCTTCTTGTCAGGCTCGATACCTGGCAAAGCGCGCGGCCTGGCGCCGGTTGCAACAATGATATGTTTGGCGGCGTACTCGCCCACGGCCTTCCCGTCTTTCGATACGGAAATCTTGCCCTGACCTTGCAGGACCGCCTCACCGTCGATCACCTCGACCTTGTTCTTCTTCAAGAGGTGTCCAACGCCGCCATTCAAGCGCTTAGACACCCCCCGCGAGCGCTGCACCACGGCTTTCATATCGAAGCCGACTTTCTCTGCCGACAAGCCATAGTCCTTGGCGTGGGACATATAGTGAAAAATTTCCGCGCTCCGAAGCAAAGCTTTGGTCGGGATGCAACCCCAGTTGAGACAGATTCCACCAAGATGTTGCTTCTCTACTATCCCAACCTTCAGGCCTAGCTGCGCCCCGCGAATAGCGGTCACATAACCACCTGGACCGGCACCGATGATGAGTACGTCGAAGCTTTTCTCAGCCATGCGTCTAATTTCTCCGTTCTCAGAGCAACATCGACAGCGGGTCTTCGATCAACACCTTGAAAGCTGCCAGATACTCAGCGCCGACCGCGCCGTCCACGACACGGTGGTCGACGGAAAGAGTGCAGCTCATGACCGTACCGATGGCCAAGGCTCCGTCTTTAACCACAGCGCGCTGCTCACCGGCACCAACCGCCAGGATGCAACCCTGCGGCGGATTGATAACCGCTTCGAAGTGCTTCACGCCGAACATGCCTAAATTCGAGATGGAAAAAGTACCGCCTTGGTATTCCTCCGGGGTCAGTTTTCCATCGCGGGCTCTAACCGCCAAGTCTTTCATTGCGTTTGATATTTCGGCCAAGCCCTTACCTTCTGCAGCCTTGATGATAGGCGTTATCAAACCGGCGGGCGTTGCCACCGCAACCGATATATCCGCGTGCTTGTAATAGAGGATGCCACTTTCATCGTATGAAGCGTTGGCCGCCGGGACTTTCTTTAACGCAAGTGCCGCCGCCCGAATTACGAAGTCATTGACCGAAAGCTTATAGGCGTCAGAACGAGAGTTCAGGTCCTTACGGACCTTCAATAACTCATCCACCTGGCAATCGACTGTCAGGTAAAAATGCGGGACGGTTTGCTTCGATTCAGTCAGGCGTTTGGCAATTACCTTGCGCATGGAAGTCAGCGGCTCTTGCCTGTACTCCATTCCCAACATGTCGGCGAGTTTCTTGGCACCCGGACCGGAAGCCGTAGGCGCCGACGCTGGCGCCGTGACGGCCGTGGTAGCTGCAGCTGCAGCGGCTGCTCCTGGCTGTGCGGCCGCCGTCGTGCCACCCTTGACCGCCGCCTCGACATCCGCTTTGACGATCCGACCGTTGGGACCGCTTCCGCTGATCTTCGACAGTGTTAATCCTGCCTGTTCCGCCATGCGTTTTGCGAGGGGGCTAGCCAGAACGCGTTCCTCGCCAGCGCCACCTTTTGGCGCGCTCTGCGGTTGCGTTGCTTGCGCCGCGGGCGCCGTATCCGACTTAGAGGGGGTTGTCTCGGTCGGCTCAGGCTTCGACGGCGCTGGGCTCTCTTCGCTCCCGACACCCTCCAGGGCGGATTTATCTTCGCCCTCCTCAAGCAGGATTGCGATCACGTCGTTAACGGGAACGCCCTCTGTGCCTTCTGCCACAACAATCTTACCGACAACGCCTTCCTCGACGGCCTCAACCTCCATGGTTGCCTTGTCGGTCTCGATCTCGGCGATGACATCGCCGGAGGCGACTTCATCACCTTCCTTAACCAGCCACTTAGCCAGTTTGCCCTCTGTCATCGTGGGCGATAACGCCGGCATAAGAACCTTCACGGTCATAGTTGGTCCTCCGCGCCCTGGCCACTTCCCTTGAGAAGCCCCAGGCATATCAAAGTCCTAAAATCAATCCGCATAACAAACGGCTTTAGCGGCTGCCACAACATCCTCAGCCTGAGGTAACGCCAGTTTTTCGAGATTGGCCGCATAAGGAAGCGGCACATCCTTACCGCAAACACGTGCGACCGGGGCATCCAACCAGTCAAATGCCTGTTCCATGCAAATGGCGGCGATTTCCGACCCAATGCCACAGGGCGCCCAACCCTCCTCGACGCTAACGATTCTATTGGTCTTCTTGACCGACTGGATGATTGTTGCCGCATCGAGAGGCCGCAGACTGCGCAGGTCGATGACTTCTGCCTCAATCCCGTCTTCCGCCAGTTTCTCAGCGGCCTGCAATGCCTTGGCCACGCAAATTGCGTAGGCAACGATCGTTACGTCGCTGCCTTTGCGAACGACTTTGGCCTTACCAATCGGCACAACCCAATCGTCGCTCTTGGGAACCTCGAACGATTGCCCATAAAGTATCTCATTTTCCAAGAAGACAACGGGATCCGGATCACGAATGGCTGCCTTCAGCAACCCTTTCGCATCGGCGGCACTGTAAGGCGCCACCACCTTGATGCCGGGTATATGCGCATACCAGCTCGCATAGTCCTGCGAGTGCTGAGCGGCAACACGTGCTGCGGCACCGTTGGGACCACGGAAAACAATGGGAACGTTCACTTGACCGCCTGACATATAAAGCTGCTTTGCCGCCGAGTTGATGATGTGATCAACCGCCTGCATGGCGAAGTTCCAGGTCATGAATTCGACGATGGGTCTCAACCCGTAATAGGCCGCGCCCGTGCCCAAGCCGGCAAACCCCATCTCGGTTATAGGCGTATCAATGACACGCTTGGCCCCAAACTCCTCCAACAGCCCTTGCGTGACCTTATAAGCGCCCTGGTACTCAGCGACCTCTTCACCCATTACAAATACTTTTGAATCGGCACGCATTTCCTCGGCCATCGCGTCGCGCAAAGCCTCGCGCACGGTCAAGGTCTCGGTTTCGCCGTCCCATTCCGGTTCGGGTTCAGGATCACTGCTCTGGGCGGAAACCACCGGCGCAGGCATCGCGGCTGGCGTCGACGCTTCGGCCTCCGCTGCCGCAGCCTTTGGCGCAGCTATGGTTTCACCGCCGCCTGCGCCTTCGAGAGCACCGGCATCCTCACCTTCCTCCAGCAGCAAAGCGATAGCGGCGTTGACGGCCACACCCTCTGTTCCTTCTGCGACCAATATCTTGCCGAGCTTCCCCTCCTCGACCGCCTCCACTTCCATGGTGGCCTTGTCGGTTTCGATCTCGGCGATAACGTCGCCGGAGGAAATATCGTCCCCCTCCTTAACCAACCACTTTGCCAGCTTGCCTTCCGTCATGGTGGGCGATAGCGCCGGCATCAAAATCTCGATAGGCATCCTGCGGCCTCCCTATATCCTGTTACCGGCTGCCCTAAAGCGGCGCTGCATAAACATCTGTGTAGAGCTCAGACGGATCCGGCTCCTGGCTGTTCTGAGCGAATTCCGCGGCATCTGAGACGATATCTTTCACCTCGCGGTCGATCTTCTTCAACGCATCTTCCTCGCCGAGTTTGTTGTCCAGAATCAGCTTTTTGAGTTGATCTATCGGATCATGCTCGCTGCGCATTTTCTGAACTTCCTCGCGAGACCGATACTTCGCCGGGTCAGACATTGAATGCCCGCGATATCGATAGGTCATGACTTCGAGAATATAGGGTCCCGCGCCACCACGAACCTTCTGGATCACTTCACGTGCGACGTCACGCACTTTGATTACATCCATACCGTCGGCTTGAACGCCTGGAATGCCGTAAGCCATTCCGCGTTTATAAAGCTCGGTTGATGCAGACGCGCGCTGCACGCTGGTTCCCATGCCGTAGCGGTTGTTCTCGATTACATAGACGATCGGGATTTTCCAGAGCGCGGCCATATTAAAGGATTCGTAAACTTGCCCCTGGTTCACCGCGCCGTCACCCAAGTAGCAGAAATGAACACTGTTCTCGCCCAGATACTTTTGCGCGAAGGCTATGCCGGTGCCAATCGGTACCTGAGCGCCCACTATGCCATGGCCGCCGAAGAAGTTCTTCTCGCGGCTAAACATATGCATAGAGCCACCCTTACCCTTGGAATAGCCACCGCGCCGGCCAGTCAATTCCGCCATCACGCCCTTGGCGTCCATACCGCAAGCGAGCATGTGGCCATGGCACCGATAGGAAGCCACGACCGAATCGCTTTCCTGCATTGAGGCTTGAATACCCGTTACGACCGCTTCTTGTCCGATATAAAGGTGACAGAACCCGCCTATGAGGCCCATGCCGTACATCTGCCCGGCCTTCTCCTCGAAGCGTCGGATCAGCAGCATGTCGCGGTAATACTTCAGAAGTTCGTCGGCACTGTAATTTGTGGATCCGGCCTTTTGAGTTCGAGACTTTTGGGCCGTTGTGGCTTTGCGGCTTCGCGAACGAGTCGCTCCAGAAGCCGCCTTACTGGCGGCAGCACCACTCTTGGTCGCCATTGGCTCTCCCCGCTTTTGATTGCTGGGCGGCCGCGTCAGGGCGGTCGCGTTCCATAACAATCTCAAGGTAAGGCTAAAAACGACAAATTGCAATGAGCGTTAACTCATTGCAATTGCCGCATTTTCTTTGTTTAACTTGTTATTGGTTATCTTCGCCCGTGACCGGCTCGACAGCACTCTCGCCAGATGCTTCACCGAGCCAAACAACGGCTTCGTCACCGCCGCCATAATTGAGTAAAAGCCGTGCTCGTTCATCGAGTAAGTCGAGGTCAAGGCTCTCCGGCCTCAAGCCCGCGACCTGTGTCTCTAACTCACGTCGCTCTTTGGAAACGGCAGCCTCTTGGGCTGCAATCTGAGCCAATTCCTTATTTAGCTTCACATAAGACAGGAAACCGCGCTCACCCTGTACAGCGTGATAGCCAAAATACACCACCATACAGGCCGCGAAGGCCTGCAGTGAAACGGCGACACCCCGTTTGCGTATTTCCTGAACCATTGTCATGCCCTTATGGAATCACGAAACGACTCGGAGAACAAGTCAAAAAACTCAATGATTCCAAGAGGATTCCATTTGTTGCTCAGATAGCGCTTTGTTCTGGTTTTGGACTCTCTCTGGAACGCCATCACAACCACATCTTGTGGTTTTTGCGCGCAGTGAACACAACTCCGGATCTATCAAACGATCTATCACCGGCGCAGAGAAACGCCATTATATCGCCCTGCGCCACCTAACTCTTCCTCGATTCGAAGAAGCTGGTTGTACTTTGCAAGGCGATCAGAGCGCGACAGCGAACCAGTTTTGATCTGCCCACAGTTCGTTGCAACGGCCAGGTCGGCAATTGTCGAATCCTCGGTTTCTCCGGACCGATGCGACATGACGGCGGTAAAGCCCGCACGATGGGCGGTTTCTACGGCCTCCAATGTTTCACTTAAGGTGCCAATCTGATTGACCTTCACAAGAATCGAATTTGCCGCTGATTCGGCGATGCCCCGGCGCAGGCGCTCAGGATTGGTGACGAACAGGTCGTCTCCCACCAGCTGCACTTTAGAGCCAATTCGCCCGGTAAGGGTCTTCCATCCTTCCCAATCATCTTCGGCCATACCATCTTCTATGGATGCAATGGGGAAGATTGAACTGAGGTGCTCCAGGTATGCCGCCATTTCCCCGCCATCAAGCTTACGCCCCTCACCCGTCAGGTCGTAGAGACCATCGCGGTAAAACTCGGTCGAAGCACAATCCAACGCCAGCAAGACATCTTCGCCCGGGCGATAGCCGGCTTTCTCGATAGACTTCATAACGAAGCCCAAGACTTCCTCGGATGAGCCAATATCAGGCGCAAAGCCACCCTCGTCGCCAACATTCGTATTGTGACCCGCATCGGAAAGCTGATTGCGCAAGGAGTGAAAAACTTCGGCGCCGCAACGTAAGGCCTCGGCAAAGGATTCCTGCCCGACCGGCATAATCATGAACTCTTGAAAGTCCAAGGCATTGTCCGCATGTGCACCGCCGTTGATGATGTTCATCAAGGGAACCGGCAGTGTCCGGGCATAGGCCCCGCCAAGGTAACGATAAAGCGGCAACCCGGCCTCCTCTGCCGCAGCTTTTGCGATTGCCAAGCTGACGCCGAGGATAGCGTTGGCCCCCAAGCGGGATTTGTTTGGTGTGCTGTCGAGCTCGATCATCAACTGATCAAGGTGAACCTGCTCTTCGGCATCGTAACCCAGAAGTGCTTCACCGATCTCATCATTGACGGCCTCAACAGCTTTTAAGACCCCTTTCCCGCCATAGCGCTTCTTGTCGCCATCCCGCAATTCGACCGCTTCATGCGCACCCGTTGATGCACCCGACGGTACGGCTGCTCGACCAAAAGCCCCGCTTTCAAGCACCACATCGACTTCAACGGTCGGATTGCCTCGGGAATCCAGGATTTCGCGCGCATGAATGTCGACAATGACGGTCATCTCAGATCACAGCCTCTTTTTTGAAAGGGGTCCAAACATTGGGCGCAGGAATACCCGCTCCGCCCCCTCGGAGCAAGAACGACGGCATGAAGATGGAAGAAATTGACGCCGTTAGCGCCCGGTTAGATCCGAACGGGATTGGCTTTGGCTATAGCGTCGAGCGCCACCAAAATGGAAAGCACGCCTTCTAGCTCCTTGAGCGGTATCATATTCGGACCATCGGACGGCGCTGAATCGGGATCTTGATGTGTTTCTGCGAAAACACCGGCGACACCGACTGCGATTGCCGCTCTCGCCAATACCGGTGCGAACTCGCGCTGCCCACCCGAAGCCGAGCCCTTGCCGCCAGGTTGCTGAACTGAGTGAGTCGCGTCGAAAATCACCGGGCTGCCCGTATCACGCGCCATGATTGGTAGGCTCCGCATGTCGGCAACAAGCGTATTGTAACCAAACGACGCTCCTCGCTCCGTAACCAACACCCGGTCGTTGCCGGAACCATGGAGCTTGGCCACAACCTGGATCATGTCCCATGGAGCCAGGAATTGACCTTTTTTTACATTGATCGCAGCGCCGGTTTGCGCCGCGGCTACAAGCAAATCGGTCTGGCGGCACAGAAAAGCCGGTATCTGAAGCACATCGACCGCCTCGGCAACCGGCGCACACTGTTCGGCTGCATGGACATCGGTCAGAACCGGGCAAGCGTAAGTCGCCTTGACGTCCGCGAGAATATCAATGCCTTCGGCCATGCCGATCCCACGCACGGCCTTTAGGCTCGTGCGGTTGGCCTTGTCGAACGAGGATTTGTAAATCAAACCGATTCCCAGACGATCGGTGATCTCCTTAATCGACGCACAAGTTTCCAGCGCATGGGCCCGGCTTTCAATCGCACAGGGTCCGGCAATCAGGGTAAAGGGTCTATCATTCGCGACCTCCAGTTCCCCGATTGAAACGCGTTGCGCGGACGTGCCGGACATAATGTATCTCTTCCTGCTCTACATGAGCCTAGATTGTTCGACCGCTGCCTTGATAAAGGCAGTGAAGAGCGGATGTGGGTCGAAGGGCTTCGATTTCAACTCCGGATGAAATTGTACGCCAATAAACCAAGGATGGTCGGCCAGTTCGACAATCTCAGGTAACTCACCATCCGGTGACAAGCCGGAAAAGGTCAAACCGGAACGCTCCAACGCTTCCCGGTAATTGATATTGACCTCGTAGCGGTGGCGATGGCGTTCGGTGATCTCGCGCTCTCCGTAAATATCCAAGACCCGAGAACCGTCGCGCAGTATACAGGAATAGGCGCCAAGGCGCATCGTGCCACCCAATTCGCTGTCGTTGTCCCGTCGTTCGACCCGATTGCCACGGGTCCATTCAGTCAACAATCCAACGATCGGATCTTTTGGGGTCCCGAATTCAGATGATCCCGCGCCGGGAAAGCCTGCCAGGCTTCGCGCTGCTTCGATGACCGCCATCTGCATCCCGAAACAAATGCCGAAATAGGGGACTTGCCGCTCGCGCGCGAAACCGGCCGCCTTGATTTTGCCTTCGCTCCCCCGCTCTCCAAAACCGCCGGGGACGAGGATTCCATGCACGTCTTCCAAATGCTGGATTGCGCCGTCTTCCTCAAAAATCTCCGAATCAAGCCAGTTGATCTTGACCTTGACGTTGTTGGCAATACCGCCGTGTGTCAGGGCTTCGGCCAATGATTTATAGGAATCGATCAAACTGGTATACTTGCCGACTACGCCAATTGTCACCTCACCGTCGGGCTGGCGCACTCGCTCGACGACACCGTCCCACACTGTAAGATCAGGCTCCTTGACGTCCAATCCAAAGTGTCGGCAAACCTCCGTATCCAGTCCTTCCTCATGATAGGCCCGTGGAACTGCGTAGATGCTGTCGACGTCGAGAGCTTGAATCACTGCCTCGGGTCGCAAGTTACAGAACAAGGCGATCTTGCGCCGCTCGCCCTCGTCGATCGGCTGCTCGGTGCGGCAAACTAAAACCTCCGGACGAATACCGACGGATTGCAGTTCCTTCACGGAGTGCTGAGTTGGCTTCGTCTTCAATTCACCTGCGGTCTTGATATAGGGCAAGAGGGTCAGGTGAATGAATAAAGCCCGTTCGCGCCCCAGCTCGTTGCCAAGCTGTCGGATCGCCTCGAGAAACGGTAAACCTTCGATGTCGCCGACGGTTCCGCCGATCTCGCAAACGATAAAATCCTCATCGTCAATATCGCCGAGAACGAACTCTTTGATGGCATCTGTTACATGAGGAATGACCTGTACCGTTGCGCCGAGATAATCGCCGCGGCGCTCTCGGGCGATCACCTTCGAGTAAATCTGACCAGTGGTGACATTGTCGCTCTTGCGTCCAGGAACACCGGTGAAGCGTTCGTAGTGACCGAGGTCGAGGTCCGTCTCAGCTCCGTCATCGGTCACGTAAACCTCACCATGCTGGGTGGGGCTCATCGTACCGGGGTCGACGTTCAGGTAGGGGTCAAGTTTACGCAGCCGAACCTTAAAGCCTCGAGCCTGCAACAGCGCGCCCAGCGCTGCCGAACAAAGACCCTTACCCAAGGAGGAGACCACGCCGCCAGTTATGAATATGAATCGCGCCATGGAAGGACACTATCGGGCCTAAACCCCTGCAGGGCAAGCCTCGCCTCTCTACTTGTTAACCAAAGCATTCTCTTTTGTGGAAGCGAACGCCTAACACATTGAAACTAGGCCAATTCCAATTTTTAGAACCAACCCCGGCAATTAACGACAGTCAGCAAAACGCCGGGGCAGACAACCACCCCGGCGCGACTCGGCACTTCCGGTATCTTACTGCACCGGAACTTGCGAACTGCCACCTTCCTGACCACCAGCCGGAGCTCCCTCGGCAGGGACACTTTCCAGCGGACGCAACGGCTGTAGATCACTACCACCGCCTAAGTTATCTAGGATTGATCGCTGCTCGCCGCCGCCGCCAGAGAGAATTGTCAGCGCAATGCTTGTCATCATGAAGGCAGCCGCCAGAACGGCGGTAGAACGCGTTAAAAGGTTTGCGGTACCGCGGCCGGTCAAAAATCCGCCACCGCCGCCGCCGCCGCCACCGCTGCCACCGATACCCAATCCGCCGCCTTCGCTGCGTTGGAGCAACACGACGATGATTAGGGCCAGGGTGATCAGCAGATGTATTACAAGAATGATCGAGAACATGAGCCCAACGCTTCTCTTCAATAGTTACAAGGCCGCGCAGCCTAAAATCGGAGGCGGTCTCCATCTCCTCTCTAGGTAAGGAGTGTTCGGCGGGTATTTAACCGCTTTGACCGCCGATTGCTAGGGGCAAGCCTGCGCAATAGCCCAAAAATCTTCGGCAACAAGACTAGCGCCACCAACCAACGCGCCATCTACGTCTAGTAACTGCAGCAGTTCACCTGCATTTGCCGGCTTTACCGAACCGCCATAGAGAATTCGGCAACGCGCAGCATAATCAGCACCCCGCACCTCGCCCGTGACCTTCCGAATGGCCTCATGCATACGTGCAACGTCTTCTGGCGTCGCACTTCGCCCTGTGCCGATTGCCCATACCGGCTCATACGCCAGCACAGCCTCTCCGTCGTCTGGCAATGAACCTCGAATTTGATCGGCCACACAGGCCTCGGCCTGCCCCGCTTCCCGTTCTTCCAAGCTTTCACCAACGCAGATCACCGGTATCATTCCCGCTGCCTGGGCGGCACGGGCTTTTTGTCGTACCACTGTATTGCTCTCGGCATGATCGTTGCGCCGCTCTGAGTGGCCGACAATCACAAACCGGCATCCCAGATCCGCGAGCATCGCAGCAGAGATATCGCCTGTATGCGCGCCCTTCGGTTCACAATGGCAATCCTGCCCACCCAACGCTATGCCCGAACCCGAAAGCAACGTAGCCAGCGGTGAAATCAGCGTCGCTGGCGGTGCTATCAACAAATCACAGTTCACGGAATTGGTAGCTTGTAAATTGACTAATGCTTCCGCCAGAGCGGTCCCTTCTGCCAGAAGTCCGTTCATTTTCCAGTTTCCGGCAATAAGTTTGCGTCGCATGGCTCAAACCCTTCGTACTGTCATGTTCGGCAAACGAGGTAGCACAGCGATAGGTCCAAAGCCAGTACACTACCGGCGTTGAATCTTTGCTTGTTGCCGGGTTAGCTTGGCCTCACTAAGATGCGCGCCGGTCGGTCCACAGGATAGTCCCGATGGGGGATCGCCAGCTAGGTGAAGGCTATACTGCGGTAACAAAAGCTGAACCGGCGGCTTGGGCAGAAGATAAGAAAGGACCTCTCCTCGATGCTCATGAAAATGCGCAGCAAGGGTGCGAAATTCGTAACCTTTATACTGTTTGGGCTTTTGATCCTCAGTTTCGTGGTCTGGGGCATTGGCGATATCTTCCGCACCGTCGGCGTCGATACCACAGTGGTAACGGTCGGCGACCGTGAGGTGACGCAGCAGGAGTTCGCAACCAATCTGCAGCAAGAGGTACGTCGAACGCAGCAGGCCCTGGGCCGTACAATCGGCCAGGAGGAGATTCAGACCTTTGGACTGGCACAGCGTGCGTTGGATCGTATTGTTACCCAAGCTGTGTTCGATTCACTGGCCGATGATTTGGGTATGACCGTAAGTGAAGCGCAGATCGAGGAGCGTTTGCGGAACGATCCAAACTTCAAGGGGCCTGATGGAAAGTTCGATCCCAACATCGTACGTAGTGCTTTACGGGCGAACAACCTTTCGGAATCTGGATTTGTCCGCAGTCTTAGCGATGGCACCAAACGTCAGCAGGTCCTTGATTCGAGCATGTCCGCGGTCAAGCTTCCCGGTTTTGTAGCCGAGCGCCTGTTCGCCTATGAAGAAGAGAAACGCGTCGGGCGCTACGTTGTCGTTTACAACAACAGCTTTGTTGATGTGCCAGACCCCGATGAAGTCACGTTCCAGAGCTACTACAACGACAACAAGCAGTCCTTTCTGTCGCCTGAATACCGATCTGCGACAATCATCCGCTTTACTGCTGAGGATTTGGTCGACGAAGTCAGCGTGACCGAGGAGGCGCTGTTGGCGGCCTACGAGGAACGCCGCGAGGAATTCAACGACCCGGAAAAACGCAGCATCACTCAGCTTGTCGTTCCCGATAACGAGACGGCCGATAAAGTCCTCGCGCTAGTCGAAAACGGTAAGACTCTGGAGGAAGCCGCAACCGAATTGGCAGTCGGAACACCGGTCACTCTAGGTGAGATCGTGCCAGGTGAACTGCCGGAGAATCTGGAGAAAACGGCATACGCGCTTCGGAATGGAGAGGTCGGCGGTCCCGCAGAATCGCCTCTTGGATTTCATATCGTGCGCGTCGACAACATCGTACCGGGTGTGCAACGCGGTTTCGAAGAGGTCCGCGATCAAGTTGAACGTGACCTCCGGCTTCGCGAAGCCGTCGATACGCTGGTTTCCATCGCAAACTCGCTGGATGATACGCTCGCCTCGGGTGCGAGTTTGGAGGATGCGGCCCGTGATTTGAACCTACCGATCGAAAGCTTCGATGCGATCGACCGTTTCGGCAGGGATCGTGATCAAGAACCGATTGCGTTCCTTGAACCACGCAATCGAATCGTAGGCACCGTTTTCGAAACCAACGCCAATGAAGAAAGCATTGTCACGGATACCGGTGACAACGGCTATTACGTCGTGCGCGTCAACGGCATCACACCCCAGGCCGAGCAACCGCTGGACGCTGTCCGTGAGCAGGTCCTGCGGGCATGGAAACGCCAAGAACGGGAGCGCCTTGCCGAAGAGCTTGCCAAGGCGATTGTCGCAAAGGTTCAAGAAGGAGTAACCCTTGATGCCGCGATCAAGGCTGTCGATGCACCCGACACCGCCAATCTGGCGGTAGAGGAAACATCCCCCGTCAAGCGTGACGAGCGAAGCGGTGAGAAAGTGCCATCCCCGCAGTTCACCCGCAGCCTATTTTCCCTTGCACCGGGAGACACTGAAACGACACAAGGGCAACTCAGTCAGATTGTCGTTCAATTGAAGGAGGTCATGCCGGCTGACCCGCAAAGCGGGACGGCTGACCTCGAAGCCATCGAGGCCGCAACCGCCATTGATATGGAAGGGGATTTGTTCGTACAGCTTATGGGCGCCTTGCGGCAACACTACGGCGTTAGTGTCAACCAGCAGCAGGTCAATCACTTGCTTTCGAATTACTTCTGAAGGTCTTAACCCGATGACTGCCGCCACCACGCCCGAAGATTTCTACAAAGCCTACGACGACGGCAGACCTCAGGTCTTATCTCTAACGTTGATGGCCGACTTGGAGACACCGGTTTCCGCATTCATAAAGCTGACCGACGGGCAACGGTACCGCTGTTTGTTTGAGTCGGTCGAGGGCGGCAAGACGATCGGGCGCTATTCCTTTATCGGGTTGAAACCCGATGTGATCTGGCGCTGCAAGGACGGCAAGGCGGAAGTCAACCGTAATGCCCGTGCCATGCCTGATGCTTTTGAGTCCGTCACGGAAGATGCGCTGGCCAGCCTGCGCGGATTGATCGACGAGAGCCGCATTACCCTGCCCGAAGGGTTCCCGCCAATGGCCTCCGCTCTGATCGGGTACTTCGGCTATGACATGATCCGGCTTTTCGAGCGCATTCCGGCGACAAACAAGGATGTTCTGGGGGTTCCAGATTCCTTGTTTCTGAGGCCGACGATCGTGGCCGTTTTCGACCGACTCGAAGATCGTATCACGGTTTTCACACCGGTTTGGCCGAATGCGGGCATCAACGGTGCCCAGGCCTTTGCAGAAGCACAAACCCGGTTGAACGAGGTTGCATCCGACTTTGAGCGCTCGCTTCATGATCGGCGTATGCCGGTTGTCGGCGCAGCAACATCGCTTCCCGAACCAAAGGCCAATATGGCGCGAACGGCATACCATGCCATGGTGGAGAAGGCGAAAGAGTACATCCTGGCCGGCGATATATTCCAGGTCGTGCCATCTCAACGCTTTGCGCTGCCGTTCGACCTACCGCCCCTGAGCCTTTATCGGTCTCTGCGACGGCTTAACCCCTCGCCTTTCCTGTTCTTCTTGGAACTCGATGACCTCGCGATCGTCGGTTCAAGCCCCGAGATTCTTGTCAGGTTACGTGGGCCGCAGGTCACGATACGACCCATCGCCGGAACCCGCCGTAGAGGCCAGACGCCGGAGGAAGACAAAGCGCTCGCTGCAGACCTTCTGAGTGATCCCAAGGAACTGGCGGAGCATCTGATGTTGCTAGATCTAGGACGCAACGACGTCGGTCGTGTCGCAGAGATTGGCAGCGTGAAGGTGACTGAACGAAATACTATCGAGTATTACAGCCACGTCATGCACATCGTATCCAACGTCATCGGCAAACTGAACCCGAACCACGATGCCTTGGATGCCTTGGCTGCCGGTTTCCCTGCCGGCACTGTGTCGGGTGCACCGAAGGTTCGCGCGATGGAGATCATCGAGGAGTTGGAGCAAGAGCGCCGCGGCATCTATGCGGGCGCTGTCGGCTATTTCGGCGCCAATGGCGATATGGATACTTGCATCGCCCTCCGGACAGCCGTGATCAAGGGCGGCACAATGTACGTTCAGGCTGGCGGCGGAGTCGTGGCGGATAGCGATCCTGAGGCGGAATACCAAGAAAGCTGCAACAAGGCCCGCGCTTTGATTCGCGCGGCGGAAGAAGCTGTGGCCTTCGCTAAGAACCGCGGATGAGGCTCTAAAGCACCCTTTCCGCTCCTAGCCGTTCAACCAACGCCTTCCAAACGCCTAGCAATCACGCTGATCGGCACGATATCAAAGCCCCTTGCCCTTGCTATCGGAAGCCAGGCACGTATTACGTCCAGCGTGAATGTCTGGGGATGGCCTATCCCAATGGCGAACCCCTTTGCCTTCGCGCGCTGCTCCAACAGAGCGAGTTGGCGCCTCACCTCCTCAGATGTCGGGATGTGATCCAGAAAGATGTCCCGCTCCAGCACGGTCAAGCCCACCCGTCGAGCCTCTGCTGCCGCCACACTGCTACCGGTGGTCATGGAATCCAGAAAGATTAGACCACGCTTGCGCAGCGCAAGCGCGACCCGTCGCATGCCAACTCTGTTTCGGGTAAAGCGGCTACCCATATGATTGTTGAGCCCAACGAACCCTTTGAAACGATTGAGACCCCATTCAAGGCGTCGATCCAATTCCGTCTCCGACAATCCAACCATAAGAGCATTTGGACCCGGGTCGTTGCGCTTCAAATCATCGGGCTCCATTGGAAAATGCAGCAGCAATTCATGCCCACGCCCTAGCGCTTGCTGAGACAATTCCTCAAGGTTGTCCGCATAGGTCATAAACGCCAATGTCAGCGGTGCTGGCATTTCCACAGCCATTTTGGCGCCCCTGTGGTTTACGCCAACATCGTCGATAACAATAGCGATCCAAGGTTTGGTCGGATCCGCGTCATAACTGACCGCAAATTGTTTCCAGCTATCTAGCGCGCCATTGGTTACGGTCGGCGAATGCTGTTTTTCCGAAGGTCTTGCTGGCTGCACCAAGTCTCCGGGTTCCAGAGGTAAGGCCGCCGATACCTTAAGGGTATTCAACATGCCATCCGATGGCGGGATCAATGGAAGCGGGAATGGCACATCGAGCGCCGTACCGCGGGACACTTCAATCGGATTTGAGCTTTGCACCGGAGCCTGCATCAACACCTTCACCCGCAAGTCCTGCGCCGTGTGAGATGGTCCAAATGGCACCGAAATGAAAAAGCCCGCAAGCCAAACAAGCTTTAAATAAGCCATCGGCTTATTTGACGCTCCAGTTTCTCTGCTAGGCTTCTGACATGGCTCTTCCGTGTCCAGGATCGAAATCGGCACACTGCCAGTAGTATGCTCGTGTCGTGCCGCGCCACGATACTTGGTGTGCTCCACCCTTGCCCCCTCCGGTCAAATCGCTCCCGATTCGCGGAGGAATTATATCATGCCTAGGCCGCAAGTCCTTCAAGCGTCGCTGGTTTTTCCCTCAAGGCCTTCCAGGATTGGGCAATCTGGGCGGTCATCTCCGTGGCAATTCTCCATCAGGTGCGACAGAGTGCCTCGAATCGACCGCAATTCCGCGATCTTTTCATCAATTCTCCGCAGATGTTCTGCCGCCACTTGCTTCACTTGCGCACTGTTGCGATCGCGATCATTCCACAGCGCAAGCAAATCCTCCACCTGAGCTACGGTGAATCCCAGACCCCGCGCCCTTGAAATAAATCGCAGGGTTTCCAACTCATGATGACCATAATCCCGATACCCGCTAATTGTGCGAGATGCTGCATCGATGAGGCCAATTTCTTCGTAATAGCGAATTGTCTTTGACGGAACGCCAGTACGTCGTGAAACCTCGCCTATTCGCATGTCCGTGGTTCCTTTGCCGAAAAGAACATCAACCATTCAAGATACGATATCTGGCTTCCAGTAGCTGGAAGGTCAAGGGTTCTTTCCACGGCCCTGAAATCGCTGCTATAAAGGCAGACCCGAACCGGATTTGAGCCGGAAACACTTCTCTATAAGGCATTGTTATGTTTGCGCTGATAGATAACTACGACAGCTTCACCTATAACCTCTTCCACTTCCTGGGAGAACTTGGGGCTGAAGTTCGCGTATGGCGCAACGATGCTATTACGGTAAAGGACCTTGCCGCCATCAAGCCGCAAGGGATCATCTTATCGCCGGGCCCTTGTGACCCTGATAAAGCAGGCATTTGCCTAGAGGTTGTCAAACAACTGGGCGACAAGGTGCCGTTATTGGGCGTGTGTCTCGGGCACCAGGCCATAGGGCAGGCTTATGGCGGCCAGGTCGTGCGGGCCGCTGTTCCGATGCATGGGAAGCTCAGCAGTATATCGCACGAGAGCAACGGCGTGTTTTCCGGGTTGCCGTCTCCCTTCGCCGCGACACGATACCATTCGCTAACGGTTGAGCGGACATCGCTCCCCGAGGTTCTAGAGGTGACAGCGGAGACCGAAGACGGCCTCATCATGGGGCTTCAACACCGGGACTTACCAGTACATGGCGTGCAGTTCCATCCGGAATCGATTGCCTCGGAGCATGGCTACAAACTACTGGGCAATTTCCTGCGCCTTGCCGGACACAACGCCGTACGTGACGTCGCCTGACAAGGATACGAGAGCATGCCAGCAAGCAGCAATGACCTGAAACCGCTCATTGCGCGTGTGGCCGATGGCCACAGCCTGAGTGAAACCGAAGCTGAATCGGCCTTTGACATTATGATGTCTGGCGCCGCTACCCCTACCCAAATCGGCGGCTTTCTAATGGCGCTTCGTGTTCGGGGCGAAACAGTACCGGAGATTACCGGTGCGGCACGCGCCATGCGCGCGAAGATGGATCGTATCGTCGCACCACCGGAATCTCTGGATACCTGCGGCACGGGTGGCGACGGCAAGGGAACACTCAATATCTCAACAGCGATTGCCTTCGTCGTGGCGGCTTGCGGCGTCCCCGTCGCTAAGCACGGAAATCGAGCTGCGTCATCGAAGAGCGGTGCCTCCGATGTGCTGACGGCATTGGGCGTCAACATCGATGCCGACAAGACTAAGGTTGAAAAGGCACTCAAGCAGGCAGGAACGGCATTTCTCGCAGCGCCGCGTTATCACAGTGCCATGCGGCACGTTGGCCCATCACGGGCTGAATTGGGGACGCGGACGATCTTTAATCTGCTCGGTCCACTCTGCAACCCGGCGGGCGTGAAACGCCAGGTAATTGGCGTATTCTCACCCGATTGGGTCCTGCCATTGGCGCAAGTTCTACGGGAACTTGGGAGCGAAGCCGCATGGGTTGTTCATGGTGATTCCGGCCTCGACGAGCTCTCGATCACCGGGCCGACCCAAGTTGCGGAACTCAAGGACGGCAATATCCGCGAATTCCAAGTCACGCCAGAAGACGCGGGATTATCACGTAGCCCGCTGGAAACTATTCTTGGTGGAACCGGAGAAGATAACGCGAAAGCCCTCTCCTCCTTACTCGCTGGCGAGAAGAGCGCCTACCGGGATATCGTCCTCCTCGGTAGCGCAGCGGCACTCCTCGTTGCCGGAAAGGTCGACGATCTCAAGTCGGGTGCTACGAAGGCCGCGGCCGCTATCGATAGCGGCAAAGCCGCAGCCGTTCTCAAGCAGATGGCGGAAATAAGCCGGGAGGGCGCCGAGTGAGCGACGTACTGACAAAGATTTGCGCTGATAAAACCAAGCATATTGCGGCAATGAAGGCCCAAAACAACCTGGCTTCCTTGGAAGCGAAGGCAAAGGCCCATTCAGCACCTCGGGGGTTTGCAAAGGCTCTCGCCAAGGCGGCGGCGACGCATGGTTACGGGTTGATTTGTGAAATTAAGAAGGCCTCTCCCTCCAAAGGGCTTATCCGGGCCGACTTCGATCCCTGTTCGTTGGCAAAAGCTTATGAGGAGGGTGGCGCCACCTGCCTTTCGGTGCTGACCGACGAACCCTATTTCCAAGGCGCTGATCATTACCTTGAGGAAGCGCGGACGGCTACAAATCTCCCGGCGCTCCGCAAAGATTTCATGCTCGACCCCTATCAGATCGTCGAATCGCGCGCGCTTGGCGCAGATTGCGTCCTGCTGATAATGGCTGCTCTGGAAGACGCTCAGGCCGAGGAACTGGAAACGACAGCCATCGAATTTGGCATGGATGTCCTGCTTGAGGTTCATGATCGCACCGAGTTGGACCGCGCCTTGGCGTTACAATCGCCGCTGATTGGTATTAACAACCGAAACCTCAAAACCCTGGAGGTTGATCTCGCAACGACGGAGCAGCTGGCCCCAAACGTGCCGAGTGACAGGTATTTGATATGTGAAAGCGGGCTTTACAGCACACAAGACCTGAACCGCATGACTGCTGTCGGAGCCACCGCGTTCTTGATCGGCGAATCTTTGATGCGCCAACCTGACGTTATAGCGGCAACCCGGGCGCTGGTGCCCCAGTCCCTCTCTGAAAGCGCCTGAATCATGAGTGATTTCACGCATTTTGATAGTGACGGCAAGGCAATCATGGTCGATGTGTCCGGTAAGGCCGCGACAGAACGAAGCGCCACCGCACGAGGATCTATCGTCATGGCGCCCGCAACCTTTGAACTTGTGCGCGGCGGCGGAATGAAAAAAGGCGATGTCCTGTCCGTTGCTCGTCTCGCCGGAATTATGGGGGCGAAGCGAACACCGGACCTTATTCCGCTTTGCCACCCTTTGAGCCTCAGTTCCGTGAAGGTAGACCTAACACTCAACGAAGAAAAACAGGCAATCGATGTAACGGCAACCTGCAAGCTAGTCGGACAAACCGGCGTCGAAATGGAAGCGCTGACCGCAGTCAGTGTGGCTTGTCTGACCGTCTATGACATGTGCAAGGCCGTGGATAAGGCCATGATCATTAGTGATATAAGACTAGTTCATAAATCTGGCGGAAAATCTGGCACTTATGAGGCGTCTTAATGATTTCTGTTGAAGAAGCGCAGGCGCGCATTCTCAAGGAGTTTGCGGCTACCTCCGCGGAAATAGTCACACTTTCCGACAGTCTGGGCAGGGTCTTGGCTGACGACCTGGAGTCTCGCCGTACCCAACCCCCCATGGACGTATCCGCAATGGATGGTTACGCAGTGCACGCAAGCGATGTGCTTCACGTGCCGACAACATTGAAGGTTACAATGGAGATTCCGGCCGGGAGCCTGCCACCGCAAGCGTTGGCTGCCGGCGAAGCGGCGCGTATCTTTACCGGCGCTCCCCTCCCGCCAGGCGCCGATAGCGTGGTCATCCAGGAGGACACTGAAGCAGCGGAAGACGAAGTCACGATCCTGGAGACCGCAAAACGCGGCGCCTATGTAAGGCGCGCCGGATTAGACTTTCGGGAGGGCGAGGTCAAGCTCAGGGCCGGCACGCGCCTTGGTGCCCGTGAAATCGGTCTTGCCGCCGCCATGAATAGGCCATGGCTGCCGCTTCGCAGACGCCCACGGATCGCGCTTCTGGCAACGGGCGATGAAGTCGTGATGCCAGGTGATCCTATTCGAGGAAATCAGATTGTCAGCTCCAACGTCCTGGCGCTCGCAGCCTTGATTGAGCAGGCTGGCGGCGTCGCAGTCAATTTGGGTATCGCGGCGGACCGGGAAGACGCTCTGGATAATTTACGTGACCGCGCGCGCGGCTGTGATCTTTTGATTACGACAGGCGGGGCTTCCGTCGGCAAACATGATCTCGTTCAGTCGGCCCTGCAGCGGTCCGATCTATCGCTTGATTTCTGGAAGATAGCGATGCGTCCCGGCAAGCCGCTGATGTTTGGCAGATGGCCTGAATTACCCGTACTGGGCTTGCCCGGCAACCCGGTTTCCAGCCTCGTATGCGGATATCTTTTCTTGCTGCCGATTATGGCCAAGCTCTTGGGCGCTCCCGATATCGCCCTGAGCGAGGAAACGGGATTGCTCGAGCACGGTTTGAAAGAGAATGACCGACGCCAGGATTACCTGCGCGCTCTTTTTGTCGAACCTGACGGAAATGGCCCCAAGCTCAAAGTTTTTGAACGGCAGGACAGTTCGATGCTGGCTACGCTACAACACGCGGATGCCTTGATCATACGCCGCCCGCAAGCCAGAGCGGCCAAGGCCGGTGAGACCTGCTCCTTCCTTCGCCTGCCCCGGCCATAATGCGCGCGCATCCTTTGGCTCACGACTGGCAACAGTCATAAAAATGCTTGACCGGCGCAATGGAACTAAACTAGAACATTTATAACGTTTCTATTTTGTTCTTGTCTTGCCTGAACGGGGAATGCGCGATGTTGACGCGGAAACAACGGGAACTACTACTCTACATTCACGGTCATCTATCCGAGAATGGTGTTTCCCCCTCCTTCGATGAAATGAAGGACGCGCTGGGTCTCAAATCCAAGTCTGGCATTCACCGTTTGATCAGCGGATTGGAGGAACGTGGCTTTATTCGGCGGTTAGCCCATAGGGCCCGCGCAATTGAAGTACTGCGTTTGCCAGAAGACCATGATCAGTCACATGACCTTGGCCATGATACAAATGTCATCCATGGTGTGTTCGGACGCGTACAACGCCTGCCCTCACTGGCGGGCGACGGCAGCAATCGCCAACTACCATTGTACGGCCGGATCGCGGCAGGTACACCGATCGAAGCGTTGCGCGATACCAGCAACTTCGTCGATGTCCCAGCAACCATGTTGGGCAATCGCGCGGAATACTATGCGCTGGAGGTTGAAGGCGATTCGATGATCGAGGCAGGTATCTTCGACGGCGATACGGTGATCATCGAAAGGTGTGAAACGGCAGAGAACGGCGCGATCGTCGTAGCCTTGGTCGATGATGGCGAGGTCACCTTGAAACGGATCAGAAGGCGCGGCCAGTCAATCGCATTGGAACCAGCCAACAAGAGTTATGAAACCCGAATCTTCCCGCCCGACCGCGTTCAAGTTCAAGGCAAACTCGTGGGGCTGTTAAGGCGCTATTGAGTGGTGTACTGCAGCTAGCATCACGATCCAGCACACTCACTCTAATCCGGACCACCGCTCCAAGGACGCAGTCCGCGCAGGCTTTCGACGGTTCGATATGTGACTGATGCGCGCTGGGCATCCAACCAAAAGGCGTGCGTCCCGTTCCTCCAGAAATCAAAGCGGTCGAAAAGCCGGTCGCGGGGGATATCGTCGCAGTGTGCGCTACGAACCGGTTCCAGGCTTATGACCAGAGCCGCGCGCCGGCAGTCCTCCTCCAATCCACGCCCGTCAAAAGAAATTGCGACCGGCCATCCATCCTTGCGATAGAGACACCCCAATCCATCGCAGCTCAGCCAATCGTTACGATCACCCTTTTCATCCCAGGCGAAAACGGATTGGCTGCCAAGCGCCTCCATCCAGATTTGCCGCTCGAAAGTTTGGCGTCTGAGAGTGGAGAAGCCGTAGTGACCATTCGGGTCGCGCAGGGCAACCAGATCGGCGGACTCGTCAATGATGATGTCAGGGAGAGTGCGAGACAGCGGCGCGACAAGACTCAAAAGGATGATTGGTAGTGCGATGTAGCGCCACGGCCTGCGCCAGATACACAACCAAAGCCCAGCCACGGCGATCACGACCAAAGGCAGGGTCGGCAAACTGGGTATCTTCACGACGGCGCCTGGCAAGCTGGCAACATAGTGAGCGACTGTAAGCAATAGCTCCAAGAGGATAGCCATCAGCTTCAGTATCCAAGCGTCTGCAGTGAACGGCGCCAGTAATAGAGCACACAGCACCAGTGGCATTATGCCAAATGCCATCAACGGCACAGCGATTAGGTTGGCAAGAAGACCGTACACAGCGAAGCGACCAAAATGGTGTAATGCGAAGGGGGTTGTCGCCACTATCGCCACAACCGATGTAATGCTGAGGACCGCAAGATAACGGATGGGCACCCCGAGTGCTGACAACCCCGGCTGCCTGGCCGCCCTCACCTGACGACCCTCCGGCTTTTCGAATACAGCGATTAGCGCTACCACAGCGGCAAAAGAAAGCTGAAATGACGCCGAAACCAGACTCTCGGGTCGCAAAAAAAGTACCACTAACGCGGCAGCGCCAACCAGTCTCAATGAAATTGGTGATCGGTCAATAAGCACTGCAACAAGCGCCAGCAGAACCATGATGAATGCTCGTTCCGCAGGGATTGAAGACCCGACAAGTAGGAGATAAGAGAAAGCCACCGGTGCTGCGGCAACCGCAGCGATCTTTTTGATCGGTGCTCTAAGGGCAAAGAACGGCAAAAGCGCGAACAACGCGCGAAGACCCCCAAACACCAAACCCGCGATCAACCCTAGGTGCAGACCGGAAATTGCCAGAAGATGCGCAAGCCCCGCATCGCGCATGGCTTGCGTGCTTTCCGGCGAAATAGCCCCCCGATCACCGGTCATTAGAGCGGCGGCCAGCGCACCTGTGTCACCGGGGAGTACTCCCCGGACGCGCGCAGAAAGTGATTGTCGAGCCGTGGCCAACCAGGTCGCCAAATCGGTGTGGTTGTCGCCCCCATGAGCCCGCGCGACCAGCAACGGCTTACCAAAGGAAAAGCCGACAGCGCCAATGCCTTGGAAGTAGGCATTGCGAGCGAAGTCGAAGCCGCCGGGAAAGGCTGGACGTGCTGGTGGCAGCAACATGGTCAGCACCGTGACACGGTATCCGGGACGGATTTCCTGCCAACCGTCCCGAAGTGAAATCCTGATGCGTGTTGGCAATTCAGAGACTGGTAATTCCGGCCCTTTGAGGTCTTCCAGGACGATCCGGGCGCCCATTTCTCTCGCCTCTACCGAGATGACCCTGCCGGAAAGTTCGACCGGGCCGACCTTGCGTTTCAACGCTCCAACATCAAGAAGATCGGTGCGGATCTTTGCGGTGGTCAAGCCTGAGGCAATCAGGGCGACCAGCAAAAACGGCCAAAGGACACCGCGGCCTTTGGACAGCAGAACTGCGATCCAAGCCAGAAGCGATACCGTGGCGAGCGGCATTAATGCAGGTTCTTCTGAGAGCGAAAAGTAAATGCCCACGCCAGTGCCGAAAAAGCCTGGCACCCAAAGGATCCATCGGCTTCGTTCTTCCAAAAAATTTTCCGCAAACGCGCGAGCCAGAAACCCGCACACTGAACAGCGTCTTGCGCCCAAATCGCTCGCCCCCCAACGATACCCGGCGTCGCCGCTTTACTTCGATTTTGTTTTAGCGATCACCGTTCCGAAAATCCCAACCGGGACATCGGTTCGAACCAAGAATGACGACCCGACAACAGCCTGACAACCTCCATTGGAGAGAGTTATCCAATGCCCAAGGATGGCATAAGGTACGTAATATGTGGTAAGAGCCCCATCCATCCTGACGACCTCCCGCCTTGCAACAGGAAATCGCTAGACAGCCATGACCATTGTAACCCGCTTCGCACCCTCACCCACCGGATTCCTTCACATTGGTGGCGCACGCACAGCTTTGTTTAATTGGTTGTATGCCCGCCACCATGGTGGAACGTTTCGCCTTCGCATCGAAGACACCGATCGGCAACGATCCACGCCGGAGGCGATCGCAGCAATCCTTGAGGGTTTACAGTGGCTGGGTCTCGATTGGGACGAAGATGTTGTCTACCAGTTCGAGCGCGCCGGTCGCCATGCAGCGGTTGTGGAGGAACTCCTTGCAAAGGGTTTAGCCTATCGCTGCTATGCCTCTCCGGAAGAGTTGGACGCCATGCGAAGCGAGCAGCGGGCCAAGGGACTGCCAGTCCGCTATGACGGCCGCTGGCGTGATCGGGACCCCGCCGATGCACCCGCAGGGGTGCAACCTGTCATTCGTCTAAAGGCGCCACAAGAGGGCGAAACCGTGATTGAGGACCACGTCCAAGGCGCTGTGACGGTCATGAACGCCCAACTTGATGACATGGTGATGCTGCGCGCCGACGGAACGCCGACCTACATGCTGTCTGTCGTGGTGGATGACCATGATATGGGAATCACTCATGTTATCCGTGGGGATGACCATCTGACCAATGCCTTCAGGCAAACGCAGCTTTACCGAGCGATGGGTTGGCAGGTTCCTGCTTTTGCACACATTCCCCTCATACACGGGCCTGATGGCGCAAAACTTTCCAAACGACACGGAGCGCTCGGGGTCGAAGCCTATCGCGACCTGGGGTACCTGCCCGAGGCCATGCGGAACTACCTGCTGCGTTTGGGTTGGGGCCATGGCGATGACGAGATCATCACTACTGAACAAGCTGTGGCTTGGTTTGAATTGGGAGCCGTTGGCCGCTCGGCTTCAAGGTTCGATTTCGCAAAACTCGATAGCTTGAATGCGCACTACATAAAGAATAGCGACGATCACAGGCTGGTAAGTTTGATTGCCCCACGGCTTGAGAAAGCACTGGGTGCGACGCTAAGCCAAGATGACAACGAGCGCTTGACTAAGGGTATGAACGGACTCAAGCAGCGAGCAAAGAATCTGAATCATCTCGCAGAGACGGCGCTTTTCTACGTGAAGCGGCCGGACAGCCTCTCACAAAAGGCAGGGAAAATTCTCGACCATCAGGGTAAATCCACGATAGAGGAGCTCTTGCCACTGCTGGAAGACTTGAAAGCATGGAGCGAAGAGGCTTGCGAGAGCACAGTGAAAGCCTATGCCGACTCACACGATATGAAGCTTGGTAACGTTGCCCAACCATTGCGTGCCGCGCTGACCGGAACAAACGTATCGCCAGGTATTTTCGAGGTCATGGCGATTCTAGGGCGCGATGAAACCCTGCTGCGCTTGCGAGAGATACCGACGATTGTTCTGGCTGATGAACGCGCTGTGAATTGATCCACCAATACTTTAGCTCTATGCTGCGCTGCATCTAAATAATGACCAAACCAAAGAGGATCGGGAGATGACAGAAAAAAAACATATGACCCTCACCGACAATTCCAGCGGCAAGAGCTGGGACCTCCCGGTTATGGAAGGAACTCTTGGGCCGAGCGTGGTCGACGTACGCAAGCTCTATGGCGACACCGAGCACTTCACATTCGACCCGGGGTTTACCTCAACCGGTAGCTGTGAATCCAAGATTACCTATATTGATGGCGATGAAGGAATACTGCTGCACCGCGGTTACCGGATCGAAGATCTTGCCGAACACAGTGATTTCATGGATGTTTCCTACCTGTTGTTACATGGCGAGCTTCCCTCCCGTTCTGAGAAGCTGGCGTTCGAAAAAGCCATCACTTATCACACGATGGTTCACGAACAGCTCAACTACTTCTTTCGGGGGTTCCGTCGAGACGCGCACCCGATGGCCATCATGGTTGGGGTCGTCGGCGCCCTCTCATCCTTCTATCACGACAGCACGGACATTGGTGACCCACACCAGCGGATGATCGCCAGCCATCGCCTGATTGCCAAAATGCCGACTATTGCCGCCTGGGCGTACAAGTATTCGGTCGGCCAGCCTTTTATGTATCCACGGAACAGCCTCAACTACGCCGAGAACTTCCTGCAAATGACTTTCGGGGTCCCTGCTGAGGAATACAAAGTCAGCCCCACGCTTGCTCGGGCCATGGACCGTATTTTCATCCTTCATGCAGACCACGAGCAGAATGCTTCGACTTCCACGGTTCGGATCGCCGGCTCTTCGGGCGCCAATCCCTTTGCCTGCATTGCAGCAGGCATAGCGTCTCTCTGGGGACCGGCGCATGGTGGAGCAAACGAGGCCGTTCTACTGATGCTCCAGGAGATTGGTCATAAGGACCGCATCCACGAGTTCATCAAGCGCGCAAAAGACAAGGATGACCCCTTCCGGCTGATGGGCTTTGGCCACCGGGTCTACAAGAACTACGATCCACGCGCCAAGGTAATGCAGAAATCCTGCCATGAGGTTCTTTCAGAGCTGGGTGTTGACGACCCGCTTTTAGAACTCGCCATGGAGTTGGAGAAGATCGCACTGGAAGACGATTATTTCGTCTCGAAGAAACTCTTCCCGAACGTTGACTTCTATTCGGGCATCATTCTTAAGGCGATGGGATTCCCCACGACCATGTTCACTGTCCTTTTTGCGCTCGCCCGCACTGTCGGATGGGTCGCCCAGTGGAAGGAAATGATCGAAGATCCCAACCAGAGGATCAGCCGCCCACGTCAGCTCTATACGGGCTACGCCGAACGGCCCTACAAACCAATCGACAAACGATAAACTTTTGAATTAACAAACAAAAAAGCGGTCTCATCCAATGTGAGGCCGCTTTTTTTCTACCGATTCGCTCAGCAGTTTCTGCAATACCTCACCGGCAAGCCCTGCCGGGTTTCCCGTTGGACCTTGCATCAGGGCGAGCGCCGGTTCCAGTGCTGCGATCTGGCGTGCACAGGCTGATCCGTCGCCAAGGTATTGTAGGATTGCAGAAGCAAGGAGATCCGGCCGGGCACGATCTTGTATAAACTCGGGCTGTATCTCGCGTTCCATTATCAGATTAACCAGGCTTACATAACGAACCTTCAGCATTCGGCGAGCAAAGAACGCCGAAACAGCATTTACTTTGTAAGTTATGATCGCTGGCACTTTAGCCGCAGCCAGTTCAACAGCAACGGTACCGGACGCCGCCAAAGCCAGGTCGCTGATGGTAAAAGCTGCCCGCTTCAATTGGTCCTTATCGAGCACGGTCACCTGCCAGGGCCACTTTGCAACCTCCGCACGGACGTGGCTCGAAACGGCCGGAACTGTCGGCAAAAGAATCTTCAGATTTGCCACTTCTGGCAATACAAACCCAAGGGTTTGTTTGAACAAAGGAAGGAGCCGCGCGATCTCCATTCGACGGCTGCCGGGTAGCAAGCATAGAACCGGGAAATTCGGCTCTTCTGCCAAACCAAGCGTTCGCATTGCCGCGGCTTTGGTTGGCGCATCCGCCGATAGATGTGCCGCAGGGTGCCCGACGAAAGTGGCAGGCAGTCCATGACGTTGAAAGTAGGGCGGCTCAAAGGGAAGGAGCGTCAGGAGATGATCAAGGTACCCCGCCATCGCCTTCGCTCGCCATGCTTTCCACGCCCATACGCTGGGCGCAACTAGATGAACAAGGGGCAACGAACCATCTGGATGCCTTTTCCTTAGCCGTTCTGCGACGCGCAACGAAAAGGATGGACTATCTATCGAAAGGAATAAATCCGGCTGGAAAGAGACCGCTGCATCAATGGTTTCTTGCATTCTCCGGGTCAAGCGCGGCAGATGACCCAGTACTTCTACCAACCCCATCACGGATAGATCTTGCATTGGGAACAGGCTTTGAAGACCCTGATCTTCCATAGCCGGCCCCCCAACACCGGCGAATAGAACCCGCCCGTTAAGTTTACCGGCAAGATCCTTCATTACAGCAGCGCCTAACTGGTCGCCGGAAGGCTCACCCGCGAACACAAAGACCTTTACCGTGTCAGGATTCATTGCCTGTTACACCGACTATGAAGCAACCTCTCTCGTCCGCAAACTCAATCGTCTTCTCCGGCTCCAAGAGCAGTGTCCGTCCCGCTTCCAACGCGACGCCGTCCAGGCCACTTTCAATGATCCTATGCAAGGTTTCAGGACCAACCGTGGGCATATCAACGCGCATCTCCTGCTGTGGCTTGGCGACTTTGATCAGCACCCCCCCAGGACCGGGCCTTTTAAGCTCCCTCACCCGATCCAACAGGCAATCCGTCCCCTCGATTGCCTCGACACCCAAAACCAGGCCCTGTTGAACGACGACAGACTGACCGACATCAAGCCGACCCAAGGCCCTGGCAATTAAAAGGCCGCGCTCAATATCCTGTCGCGCAAGATCATCCGGCGCGTGGCGCCCTAAGACACCGACAACAACCGGCTGGGTCCTGGCCAGAAACTGCTCTGGGCCAAGCACCCTGAATCCCTCTTCATCCTCCAACAGACGGACAATTCCGCCGAGAAGCCCATCATCGCCAAATACGGACTTTCCAGCCCTCATCAGCGCTTTGCGGGCACGTTTATCGAGTGCAAGAGCAGAAAATCCGGGACGCCGGATTGGCCCCACCAACACGACGTCTCTCACCTTGGCGCTATGCAAGCGAGCGAGAATTTCACCGGCCGCCCCAAGTTGCGTCCAAAAATGGCTGAAACCCTCAACTGCTTCAGGATCGGTTTGCCCCTCAAAGGCAACGACCAGAACGCCGTACCCACGCCTTTGGGCCTCCAGAGCAACTTGCCGGGGAAGATCGCCGCTGCCTGCTAGGATCCCAAGAATCCCTGGCTCTTTCTGATTAGTCGGGTCGGCAGATTCCATGCTGCGATGGCTCCAGGACGAATTCTATCAGGGCTTTCCCCGCCGGACCGTATTCAGCTAGCTCGCGTAGACGTGCGGCCCGCTCCGATAATGGCTCCCCTATCGGGCCGAACAGAGAATCGTAAATTGACCGAAGCTGGCCCAACTCTTGGCTCGGCATCGAACTGCGTTTCAATCCGATTAAGTTCAAGCCGACTAGGGCCGCCCGGTCTCCCTTAACAAGTCCGAAGGGGATGACGTCCTGTTCTACCCCCGACATCCCGCCAATCATGGCCCCTTTGCCGATCCTGACAAACTGTAAGACCGCCGAGAGCCCCCCGATCACGGCTCCCTCGCCGACATGCACATGCCCTGCCAGAGTAACGTTGTTGGCCAAAATCACTCGGTCACCAATTTGACAGTCATGCGCAACATGAACGCCAACCATCAGCAAACAATCGGCGCCCACACTTGTGATCATTCCGCCACCAAGGGTACCGGTGTTGATGGTAACCTGCTCCCGGATCACCGTACGCTCACCGATGACCAACTCCGAAGGTTCGCCCGCATACTTCAGGTCCTGCGGTATGTGCCCGATTGAGGAAAACGGGTACAGCGTGCAATGCGAAGCAATACGGGTCCGACCCATAATGGAAACATGACTGATCAGTCGGCAGTTATCACCAATAACGACATCGCTTCCAACGTGGCAAAATGGGCCAATTTCTACACCATCGCCCAGCGTCGCACCGGGCTCCACGATAGATGACGGGTGTAGCTTGGCCATCAATGATCCATAATCATCGCCGAAAACTCGGCTTCAGCCACATTCCGCCCTTCTACCTGAGCCTCGCCTTTGAAACGCCAAACGTTGCCACGGTTCTTAGTCTTACGGACCAGAATCCGGACCTGATCACCAGGCACGACGGGCTTGCGAAAACGAGCGTTGGCAATCGTCATAAAATAAACCAGCTTGCCAGCTGCCTCTCCTTCCAAGGTCTCCACCACCAGTACGGCAGCCGTTTGGGCCATCGCCTCTACCAAAAGGACACCCGGCATTACAGGTTGACGTGGAAAGTGCCCCGCAAAATAGGGCTCGTTTATTGTTACATTCTTTATCCCCACGGCAGATACGTCTGGTTGAATCTCAACGACCCGGTCAATCATCAAAAATGGATAACGATGCGGAATCATTTCCATGATTCCTAAAATATCCACGTTCCCTTTGTCTGCACGCGCTCCCGATGGGTTTCCGACCATTCCTATTTGTCCTTACCACGCAATTGTCTTTTCCAAAGTGCGACAAGCTTGAAATATTCCCGCAAAGGCATCGCCGGAAGGCCGCCCACGGTCTGACCTGCCGGTACGTCTGCCATCAAACCAGACTTAGCGGCCAGTGTCGCCCCATCCCCCATCTCCAGATGCCCTGCAACCCCTGCTTGGGCACCCAGAGAGACAAAATTACCAAGTTTAGTGCTTCCTGCCACACCTGATTGAGCAACCAGGATGCAATTTCTTCCAATGTCGACGTTATGCCCAAGTTGCACAAGATTATCGATCTTTGTATTTGCGCCGACGACTGTATCCGGCCCTGCTCCACGATCAATCGTGACATTGGCGCCGATTTCACAATCATCTTGGATCAACACGCGACCGAGTTGGGGAACATCTAAAAACCCATCTGCACCGGTCGCAAATCCGAACCCTCGCTGTCCGATTCGCGCGCCGGGGTGGATGGTAACCCGCTCACCAACGATACTGTGCGAAATGGATACGCTGGCCCCAATCCGACATGCCGAGCCGATGACGACACTGCGCCCAAAATAACAGTAAGGGCCTATTTCGCAGCCTTCACCGATCTCGACGCCCTCTTCCACAACCACGTAGGGCCCGATACTGCACCCCTCACCAATTATCGCGCCTTCATGAATGACAGCGGTGTGATGCCGAGCGGGCACCACGGGTGGCTCCGGATAGAAGTGAGCGGCGATTTTTGCGTAGGCATGATAAGGGCGGGCTGTCAGTATTTTTGCCATTCCCGCTGGGGCCCTATCGCCTTGTTGAGGCGTTAGAACGCAGGCAGATGCTGCGCTGGTTGCAAGCATTGCCGAATAACGTTTGTTATCCAGGAAGGTCAACTCGCCTTTGGCGGCGCGCGCTATAGGCGCCACATCGTGAATCAACAAGGCTTCATCGCCCACCAACTCGCCTTGCGTGATCTCTGCAAGTTCAGCGAGTGCGAAGGGCCCTCTACGATCGAAGAAACGCGGATCTGGCATCCGTTCTAATTCCTGCCTTTGATTTACTCAGGCAAGGTTACAGCAGGAAGAGATTTGTTCAAACGACCTAAAGCTTCGTCCGTGATTTCCAATGCTGGGCGCACGATCACAACGGTGGATTTTGATAATACCAAGTCGGCATTTCGTTCTTCAGCGATTTGGCGAATAACGACAATCAGAGATTCCTGGATACCAGCCATGGCGTTAGCATAGAGCCGGTCCAAATCAAGCTTCGATCCCTGAATACTCTTCTGAACCGAGGCCACTTTCGCCTCGAATGTTGCTCGCTCTGCTGCGAACTCATCGTTCGTCAATGAACTGCGGCGTTCCACCAAAAGCTTTTCATCGTCCCGAAGTTCTTCTTCCTGCTCACGGATCTGAACCTGTAACGCTCGCCTGCGTTGTTCCATTTCAACCTGAAGCGCTCGAACGGCCGAAGCTTCTCGTAAAATCTGCTGCAGATCGGCAACCAGGTAGCTAGGACTGCTGCCCGTGGTGTCTCCTGATGTCTTGTCAGCCCCAAAGGTGCTCCCTGTCATCAGAGACAGCAACAAAAGAGCGCTAAGAAGCAGGCGTTTCACTCAATTATCCAAACGGCGCATGGCCACTAAAACTGCGTGCCGAGGCTAAAGTAAAGGATGCTGGTATCGTCGAAATCTTCCTTAACCACAGGGAAACCGAAGTCGATCGCCAATGGGCCAAGAGGAGATGACCAGGAAAACCCGAATCCAACGGACGCACGAAGACCGGACTCATCGGCGATGTTTGCGCCTGTGATGCTGGGCGTATCAAATGCTGTGCCGAAGTCTGTGAATAACCGTCCCTTGATACCGATCGATTCCGGCAACCCCAATGGGAACGTCGCCTCAATCGTGCCGACCGCGAAGTTCTCAGCGCCCAGCGAATCATCGGTATTGGTGTCACGCGGACCGACGCCACCGATCGCAAAGCCACGGAACGTTGCACCACCGACAAAGAAACGATCGCTGACGCTCGTATCATCATGCAATGAGGTAATGTTACCCGCTTGGGCACCAAGACGGACCACTACATCTTCCGCAGCCGGAATATAGTAGTTCGCATCAACCCGATTCTTGACGAAATACTCCGTGCCACCTAGGCCCGCCAACTCGGTTGCAAACGTGACGTTGACGCCATCGGTTGGTGAAAGCCGATTGCTGATCGTCGAATAACGCAAGCTGTGCTCTAACGAAGATTTTACTGTCTCTCCTTCTTCCGCCTTGATGGCCGTGGAAGCTGTGGAATCGACGTCGGTAATTTTGCGAACCGTCAGCGTGTAGTCCCAAAGCTGGCGCAAATCGTTGCTTAAATTATAACCCGCGCGCACACCGCCGCCCGTGCGCTCTTCGTCAAAAGAGCTTTCGTCTTGCTGGGTCGTGACCCGGAACAAATCGAAGCCCGCAGCCAAGTTACGATCCAGGAAGTAAGGCTCCGTGAAGCTCAGGTCGATCTGAGACCGGGACCCTGCTATCAAAAGGTTGATCTGCAAATCTTGTCCCTTACCCAGCAGATTGCGTTCACGAACGCCAACCTGACCAATGGGACCGAGCGACGTTGAAAATCCAGCGCCAAAACTAAACTCCCCGGTGGACTGCTCCGTAACTTCCACATCAATGACGGTGCGATCCGGTGTTGTTCCCGGCTGAGAATCCACCTCTACCGTCTCAAAGAATCCGAGGTTGCGAATCCGGTCACGGGACCGACGAATTTTTGTCGCGTTGAAGGCATCGCCTTCTACGACCTGAAACTCACGCCGGATTACGCGGTCAAGTGTCCGGGTGTTGCCGGATATGTCGATACGCTCGACAAAAACCTTTGGACCCTCGTTGATCTCGTAAACAAGATTGATCAGTTTGTTCTCAAGATCGCGTTCGACGCGCGGTGTGATATCGACGAAGGCAAATCCTAACGTCCCCACCTGATCTGATAGGTTGCTGACCGTATCGCTGACTTCTTTGGCGCTATACCATTCGCCTTCTTCTGTGAGGATAGCTTCCTGTACAGCCTCGACATCTAGATTGCGAAGAGTCGTCGCGACATCAATGCTTCCATAGCGATACCTTTCGCCTTCTTGCAAAACGAAAGTAATGATGAAGCTGTCGCGCTCCGGCGTCAGTTCGGCAGACGTCGAGAGTACTTTAAAGTCGGCGTATCCTTCGTCCTTGTAGAAGTCTGAAAGCAACTGTTCATCAAACTGGAGACGATCCGGATCATAGGTATCTGTCGTCGTCAGAAAATTCCAGAAACTGTACTCATCGGACAGAACCTCCGAACGCAGCGAACCGTCCGAGAATGCTTTGTTACCGATGAAGTTAATGGCGCTGATTGTTGTCTTGGGCCCTTCGTCGATCTCAAAAACGAGATCGACGCGATTTTGTTCCAACCGAATGATATTGGGCTCAACCGTCGCGGCAAATCGTCCCTGACGCCGATAAAGGTCACGAATACGATCCGAATCGCTCTGTGCTTTGGAACGTGTAAAGACCCGGCTTGGCTGCAGCTCGACTTCCGACTGCAAGGTCTCATCATCAATCCTGTCATTACCTTCGAAGGCGATACGATTGATGGTCGGGTGTTCTTCGACTATCACGACTAACGAATCAGCCTCGCGGCGCAAAGCCACGTCGGCGAAGAAGCCAGTCTCGAACAGGCGTTTCAGCGTTTCATTCAACGCGATCGCATCAAATGGATCACCGGGATCCACCGTCATGTAGGAGCGGATAGTTCTGGGATCTATTCGCAGCGATCCTTCAATGCGAATTTCCTCAATCGTGCCGCCTTCTAGCAACGATTGCGCATTACCCGCTTCTGTATGCAAAAGCATCAGCGCAAGAGCAAGAAATGAAAGTCTCTTGGCGATAGCTCGAGCGATCCGCAAGATTTCCCCCTTCGTCATTCGGTCTACTTGAAGGAACGCTGCCCTGAACCCAAACAAAGACCTAAGAGATCAGATTAATCAGGTAATCAAAAACCTTTAGGCTGGCCAGATCATTCCAAGTGACAAGCACCATGAGGCTCAATACCAGAGCCAACCCTATCCGGAAACCATATTCTTGCGCCCGCTCACCCAATGGTCGACCGCGCACCCATTCAAAGGCGTAGAACATCAGATGTCCACCGTCCAACATCGGAATAGGGAAAAGATTAATCAAACCAAGGTTGATCGAGAGCACTGCTGCGAACCAAAGTGCCGCTGAGATGCCCAGTTCGGCAGCCTGCCCGGACATCTGAGCGATTCGAATCGGCCCACCAAGTTCTTCAGTGCTGCGATCACCCACGATGATCTGCCCAACAGCTCGCAAAGTCCCAACCACCAGGTTACCGGTTTCGGTAAAAGCAACACCGATTGCCGAAACCGGCCCCAGCGAGCGATATTCGACTCCGCTGCGGGTGATGCCCAGGCGTCCCACCATGCGCTTGTTGCCGAGGTTGTCGTCGATCTCCACCTGTTGTGGCGTAACCGGAAGCGATAGCACCGATCCGTCTCGAAGAACGTCGACCTGCAGCTCCGTTCCCGGATTCAAGATAACCAGCCGCTGAATGTCCTCGAAGCGCTCGATCGTTTCACCATCGATCTTGATGATGCGGTCATCCGGTTGGAAACCTGCGGCTTGAGCGGCGCTGCCCTCTTGAATCTGCCCTACTACAGGCGGCGTGAAGGGCTGGCCATAAGCCAGAAACAGCCCTGCAAGCAGTATGATGGCAAAAATGAAATTGGCGATCGGACCGGCAGCCACGACTGCGGTCCGCTGTCCCAAGCGTTTATGATGGAAGGAGACCGCCTTTTCCTCTGGCGTCATCTCCTGCACACCCTCACCCGGGCGACTAGCCGGGTCACTGTCGCCGAACATTTTCACGTAGCCGCCAAGCGGCAAAAGTGAAATCTTCCAGCGCGTTCCGCTCTTGTCATTCCAGCCAAATATCTCTCGACCGAAACCAATAGAGAAAACCTCGACTCGCACGCTGTTCCAGCGCGCAACGAGGTAGTGACCCATCTCGTGAACGAACACCAAGATTGAAAGAATCACCAGGAACGGGACTACAATTTCCCAAAACCCGTTCAGGACCGATAGCATGTTTCAGAGCTCCAGAGATGGTTTCGAGAGAGACTGCATATATTTATCAATACTGTCCAGCACCACGACATCCCTGGAAACCTACAACAGAGTGCATCGACGGCTGAAGTCCTTACACAAATAGTAAGATCCAACGAAATTTCCACATCTTTCAAGCTTGCTGCAGGGCCGTGCTCAGCGCATCACGGGTAACACGCCGCGCCTCTTCATCCGCGAGCAACGCATCTTCTACCGAATTGGGAGTCGGCCAATCGAACGATTCGACTATCTGCCGAACCAGCTTGGCGATCTCCAGGAATCCCAGGCGACCGGCCAGGAACCCTTCGACAGCGATTTCGTTTGCGGCATTCAAAGCCGTTGGGGCGCAACCACCGGCAACCAAAGCGTCACGGCATATCGAAAGTGCCGGAAAGCGTTCCGGATCGGGCTTCTCAAAAGTTAGTTGTGCAAGGTCTGCCAGGTTGAGACGCGAAACCGGTGCTTGCATTCGTTTTGGCCAGGCCAAGGCATAGGCGATGGGAATACGCATGTCTGGCGCGCCTAGTTGGGCCAACAAGCTTCCATCCACATAGGCCACCATTGAATGAATAATCGACTGCGGGTGCACAAGGATTTCAATCTGCTCCTGAGGCATCCCGAAAAGATGGTGCGCTTCGATTAGTTCAAGGCCTTTGTTCATCATTGTTGCCGAATCGACGGAGATCTTGGCGCCCATGTCCCAGTTCGGATGGGCGACTGCTTGTGCCGGCGTTACGCGTTCCATTCCCCTTTGATCAAAACCTCTGAATGGCCCGCCCGATGCTGTCAGGACGATGCGCTCAACCGTCTCCGGTTGAGTCCGATCAAGCACTTGAAAAATAGCGTTGTGTTCTGAGTCGACCGGCAGAAGCGTCGCACCGTGCTCGGCAACCTCCCGCATCATGATATCGCCTGCACATACCAGCGTTTCTTTGTTTGCCAACGCCACAATACAGCCACGCCGAACGGCTTCGAGCGTAGGCGCCAGGCCAGCGGCACCGACGATTGCGGCCATCACAAGGTCGCTGGGACGTTTTGCGGCTTCCAGTAATGCCTCACGACCGGCAGCCACTTCGATGCCGCTCCCCGATAGCAGGGATTTCAAATCTGCGTACCGGGCCTCGTCCGCCGTTACCACGAATCGCGCATTGAACCTCCGCGCTTGCGCGGCCAAAAGCTCAATATTGTTGTTTGCCGTCAGAGCCTCAATCTGGAAACGATCCTTGTGATGCGAAACGAGATCAAGCGTACTGGTTCCAACGGAGCCCGTGGAGCCCAGTATCGTCAAGCAGCGGGGCAAACCGTCAGTCATGCATCCCCCCAGTCCCCACCAGCGTTATATAGGCGGCAGCGGCCACACTCGCCAGCAAGAGGCCGTCGGTGCGGTCCAACAGTCCACCATGCCCCGGTATCAAGGCGCCGGTATCTTTGACCCCGAAGTAGCGTTTTAGCATTGATATTAATAGGTCCCCGACCTGCTCGATTGCGGCAAGGCCTGCAGCCGCTAAAACCAGCGCCATGGATGACCAGGCACCGACCACTTGTACGAAAATCCATGACACTAGAGCCGCCATGATCATGGCTCCCGTGAAGCCAGCCCATGTTTTTTTCGGGCTGATTTTCGGGGCCAGCTTGGGCCCGCCAATGACCCTACCGAAAAGATAGGCGCCACTATCCGCCGCCCAGACTATCGCGACGAGCCATAAGGCAAGGAAACGACCATCCGGTGTATATCCCCGTATCAGCAAGAATGCGAGGCAAGCCACACCGATGTAGAGCGTTCCCAGAATCACCAACCGGGGCTCAGCCCGGTCTCTTGCTGCAAACAAGGCGGCAACCACAGCGCCGAGCAGTAACAACGGCCACGACAGCGATACCCCAAAGGCGGGCAACGCCAACAAGGGAACAATCACGGCGACCATCATAACCCAAGATGATCGTTCAGGGCCGCTCCGGCAGCATAGTCGTCCCCACTCACGCGCCATGATCCCTGCGCTGATGATAATCAAGGGTTCGATGAAAGGTGTGCCGGCATAGATTGCCAAGACTACAGGTGGCGCCAACAACAATGACGCCATCACCCGAACGTTGAGCCCAGAGGCCTTGGGTCCTGGGTTATGTTCGGGAGATGCTGGCACCGTAGCGCCTTTCCCGCGTCTGATACTCTTCAATCGCGGCAAGGAAATCAGCTTCGCCGAAATCCGGCCAAAGGGTATTGAGGAATACTAACTCGCTATAGGCCGATTGCCATATCAGGAAGTTGCTAATGCGTTGCTCTCCACTGGTTCTGATAATCAAATCGGGGTCAGGCAAATCGACCGTGTAGAGATGTGCTTGAAACTGCTCTGCATCAATTTCATCCGGCGTCAGTTCACCGGCACTAACGCGTTCTGCCAAGGCGCGAGCTGCTGCGACGACCTCCTGTCGCCCACCATAACTCAGGGCTATCATGAGGTTGAGGCGGGTATTCTCCGAAGTTAGAGCCTCGGCTTCCTCTATAAGCTTGATAATATCGGTGGCTAGGCGCGATCGATCGCCGATCACGCGCAATCGGACGCCGTTGTTGTGGAGCTCGTCAATCTCACTTTTCAAATACCAGCGCAGTAGCCCCATCAATTCGTCCACCTCCTCCAGTGGACGTTTCCAATTCTCCGCCGAGAAACTGAACAGCGTCAGGTGGCGGATTCCTAAATTGGCGGCGGCTCGTACACAGCCGCGCGCAGCCTCGGCACCCCGTCGATGCCCGGCTGAACGGGGCAAGCCACGCGACTTGGCCCACCGACCGTTGCCATCCATGATAATGGCAACGTGCCCGGGCATCGTACCGCCTTCAGGTGCTTTGGGTTCAATCGCTGCCATTCCGATCAGACCTGCATGATCTCCGCTTCCTTGCTCGACAGCATTTCATCGACTTTCTTGATGTGAGAATCCGTCAACTCCTGGATTCGCTCTGCCAAACGCTTGTGCTCATCCTGAGAAATCTCATGATCCTTTTCTTGCTTCTTCAGCTTGTCCATACCATCGCGGCGAACATTGCGAACCGCCACTCTCGCTTGCTCGGCATACTTCCCGGCCACGCGAGTCAATTCCTGTCTGCGTTCCTCATTGAGCGCTGGAACTGGAACTCTTATTAACTGACCATCGGTGGCAGGATTGAGACCCAAATCGGACTCACGAATGGCTTTCTCGGTCGCCTGTACCAGCGATCGGTCCCAAACCTGAACCGTGATCATGCGCGGTTCTGGAACGCTGATGGTGCCGACTTGCATCAATGGCATCAAGCTGCCGTACGCATCGACCATGACCGGCTCAAGAAGCCCTGCCGATGCACGTCCTGTGCGCAGGCCGACGAATTCGCGCCGCAAGGCCTCAAGCGCCCCGTCCATGCGATGTTCGATATCTTTTAAGTTTGCGTCAGCCACGGTTGTCACTCCCGATATTTGCTGTCTGAAACAATGGTAAACTGTCCGCGCCCTGCAATCACCTCCGCAAAAGCTCCGGGCTGATTAATCGAGAAAACTGCGATCGGAATCCGGTTCTCCCGAGCGAGTGAGATCGCCGAATGATCCATTACACCAAGATCTTCCGTCAGGACTCTGTGGTAGGTCAGTCGATCATAGCGCTTCGCCCTTGGGTTTTTAACCGGGTCGGCGTCATAAACACCGTCGACCTTCGTGCCTTTCAGCAAAAGATCACAGTTCATTTCCGATGCGCGCAATGCCGCTGCTGTATCCGTGGTGAAGAAAGGATTCCCCGTACCGGCACCAAAGATGATAATCCGACCCTTCTCGAGATGCCTGACCGCTCGGCGGCGTATGTAAGGCTCGGCCACAGTCGACATGGGAATTGCGGATTGAACACGCGTTGGAACGTCTAACCGCTCTAAGGCGTTTTGCATCGCTAGCGAGTTAATCACGGTTGCCAGCATACCCATGTAATCCGCGGTGGCCCGTTCCATTCCAGCGGCCGCCCCGGATAGCCCCCGGAAGATGTTTCCTCCGCCGATCACCAAACAGATCTCGACGCCCAGCCCATGGACCGTGCGCACCTCTTGAGCAATCCGCTCGACCATGTCGGGATCAAGCCCATATTCACGCTGACCCATCAGGGCCTCACCCGAAATCTTCAAGAGGACGCGCTTGTATTTGACCTTATCGCCCATGTTTCCTCCGGGTTTTCTGGTGTGGGACATACTTTCGCCCCTTTGCAAAAGAAAGCGCCGCCCTTTTTAGGGGGCGGCGCTCAATCAGACAAGCGTTCTGCAACGCAAAGCGTCAGTTACCAAGCTGCGCGGCAACCTCGGACGCGAAGTCTTTTTCCTCTCGCTCGACGCCTTCGCCAAGCTGCATCCGAACAAATCCCGTGATTTTCACGGCTGCGCCCAGGTCCTTGGAAAGGCCTTCCACCGCTTTGGCAACACGGCTCTCCCCGTCAATGACGAAAACCTGCTCCAAAAGTACAACCTCTTCGTAGTACTTGCGCAAACGCCCTTCGACCATCTTGCCGATAATCTCTTCAGGCTTTCCGGAAGCGCGCGCCTGTTCGCTAAGCACGTCACGCTCACGCGCCAGCAATGCCGGGTCCAACTCATCAATGTTGACGGACTGCGGGTTGGTGGCGGCGATATGCATCGCCACCTGGCGACCAAACGCCTCCAGCTTGGCCTTGTCCCCAGTGGACTCAAGAGCCACCAGAACGCCAATTTTGCCGAGCCCCGGGACTTCCTGGTTATGAACGTAGCTCGCCACGACACCGTCGGAGACCTCCAAATAGGCCGTCCGGCGCAGGTTCATGTTCTCGCCAATGGTACCAATGAGCTTGCTCACCGCGGCTTCAACCGTATCACCATCACCGAAATCCGATGCCTTGAGAGCGTCGATATTCCCCTTCGCATCAAGCGCTTTTTCCGCCACCGCACTTACGAATGAGCGGAACTGATCGTTGCGTGCCACAAAGTCGGTTTCCGAGTTGACTTCTACCACAGCACCGCGGGTTCCCGCGGACGCTATACCGACCAATCCCTCGGCTGCGGTACGCCCTGCCTTCTTCGCGGCGGCGGCCAAGCCCTTCTTCCGCAGCCAATCGACTGCCGCTTCAAGGTCGGCACCCGATTCGATAAGCGCCTTCTTACAATCCATCATGCCGGCGCCGGTCTTCTCGCGAAGCTCCTTGACCTGCGCTGCTGTGATTTCAGCCATTTTTATTCACCTATTCTATTAAAATGCCACTATAAGAGGTTGATCTCTTAAGCGCTTTCTTTCTCGCTCTTTGATTTCTCTTCGGTAGAAGCTTCTTCAGCAACCGCCTCTTCGGCAGGTGCAGCAGCTTCAACCGGAGCAGCTTCCTCGGCAGGCGCGGCTTCCTCCAGCTTTTCCGCAGGCGCCACTTCAGCGGCGCCAACGTCAGTCCCACTGGCAGAAAGTTCGGCCTGGATACCATCCAGAACGGTATCGGCAAGCAAGTCACAGTAACTGGCGATCGCACGCAGAGCATCGTCGTTGCCGGGAATGGGGAAAGTAATTCCGGCCGGATCGGAGTTTGAATCGAGTACGCCAACCACGGGGATGTTCAAACGGTTGGCTTCCTCAATCGCCAAATGTTCTTTGTTCGTGTCGATCACAAAGATCACATCCGGCAAACCACCCATGTCCTTGATTCCGCCAAGCGCGCGCTCCAGCTTGTCGCGCTCACGCGTCAGGTTAAGGAGCTCTTTCTTGGTCAGGCCAATGTTCCCTTCACCAAGCTTCTCCTCAAGTTCTTTGAGGCGCTTAATGGAATGGGAGATGGTCTTCCAATTGGTGAGCATACCGCCCAGCCAGCGATGATTGACGTAGTACTGACCGCTACGTTTGGCGGCCTCCGCGACTTTGTCGCTCGCCTGACGCTTGGTGCCTACGAAAAGCACGCGACCGCCGCCCGCGACAACGCCGTGGACAAACTCAAGTGCGCGGTGCAACAACGGAACCGTCTGACCAAGATCGATGATGTGAACGCCGTTACGTTCCCCAAAAATGAAGGGAGCCATCTTCGGATTCCAACGGCGGGTGGTGTGGCCGAAGTGAACGCCAGCCTCAAGCAGCTGACGCATGGTAAAGCTAGGAAGCGCCATGTCGTACCTCTTTTCCGGTTATGCCTCCGCGGGGGGATTATCCGGGACATCCCGGACACCGGAGCGAAACACCGGGATTTCTCCCCGGCGCACCGCATTACCCGCGTGCGTATTCCTTAATGCCGCGGAAAATACCTATTGGGTGCGCAAATGCAAGGGAAAAGAGCCGTAGAAGCTTGCCTAAGCCTAGGGCGGCTCTCAACTGCTGCTAAAGATCCTGTACTTCGATATTCGGTATGGCCTTGATGGCCTGACGCCCTTCAGCCGAGAGGCTGAAGCCACCGGGCAGGCCCATTTCAACTTCCCGACCATCGCCAAGCGTGAGAACCAGCGAGACTTCACTACGACCCCGCCCCTCTCTACTAAGCACACTATGCAGGGACGTCAGGGCTTTGTCGTCTCGTAGATAGACGCGCAAGCCGGCGGCGGATTTTGACATCGCCTGATCAAGCAGTTCAATCTCGTGGGCGGTGATGCGCGGCTCGTCGTCACCGCGCGTTTCCACATTGGCCGTTATGAGCAATGGTAAGTTCTGATCAAGCAGGTCGCGCGCTTGGGCAAGCACTTCGGAAAAGAGTGTTACCTCGAACACCCCGGCCAAATCAGAAAACTGCACAAAGGCCATACGTTGGCCCTTGCGGTTGTTCAACTCGCGCTTCCCCACGACTATACCAGCCAAACGCTTCCGGCCCGGCTCCAGGCGGGAAACCGCTTGCAACTGACCAGAGGAAACGACTCGCAGGCGCTCCAGGTTGTAGGAATCCAGAGGATGAGCCGAAAGATAGAACCCCAGGGCATTGAACTCAGAGGCTAATCGCTCCATCGCCGGCCAATCATCAACCGCTGGAAGCTTGATCCCCGCGATCTGCTGATCGCCGTCGAAGAGGCTCTCCTGACTGCTAGCCCGTTCGCTGGTCGCCGCGGCTGCGTGACGGACGATGGTTTCCGCGCCTTGATAAACCCGTCTTCGATTCGCCTCAAGACCATCAAAAGCGCCTGCACAGGCGAGATTCTCGACCGCTCGCTTGTTGATAAAATGGTTGTCCAGACGTTCCGCAAAATCAGTTATGTCCTTGAATGGGCCCCCGGTTTCCCTCGCCTGGACGAGGCCGGCCATTGCCGAACCACCGACATTCTTAATAGCCGCCAATGCATAGCGGATGGCGCCGCTACGCGGGTCACCTTCCTTGCGGTCTTCAACCGCGAAATCAGGACGGGATCGGTTGATGTCCGGCGGCAAAAAAGGAATTCCCTGGCGATCCAGCTCCTGTCTGAAAATCGCCAGCTTGTCGGTATTGCTCATGTCGTAAGTCATTGACGCGGCGAGAAATTCAACTGGGTAGTTTGCTTTCAGGTAGGCTGTTTGATAGGCGACGAGTGCATAAGCCGCTGCGTGGCTCTTGTTGAAACCGTAGCCAGCAAATTTTGCGACCAGATCGAAAATATCGCTGGCTTTCTTCTCGTCGACATTCTTTTCCTTCGCCCCTTTGACGAAGAACTCCCGTTGCGCATCCATCTCCGCCTGGATCTTCTTGCCCATGGCCCGCCGCAGCATATCCGCCGATCCCAGCGAGTAGCCCGCAAGTTCCTGTGCGATCTGCATCACCTGTTCCTGATAAATCATGATCCCGAAGGTCTCCTTCAGGATTCCCTCCAACGAGGGATGCAGATAATCCGGCTTCTCCTGACCGTGCTTACGGGCAATGTAGTGCGGAATATTGTCCATCGGCCCAGGCCGATAAAGTGCGACCACAGCGATGATATCCTCGAAGCGGTCGGCTTTCAGGCGCTTTAGGACATCGCGCATTCCCGAAGATTCAAGCTGGAAGACACCTACCGTGTCGCCTCTGCCCAACATTTCAAACGTCCCGCTGTCATCAAGCGGAATTTTGCTCAGGTCAATGGTAACACCGCGCTCTTCCAACAACTGGCACGCACGCGAGAGGACCGTCAGCGTCTTCAGGCCAAGAAAGTCGAACTTCACCAAACCGGCCTGTTCGACATACTTCATGTTGAACTGCGTAACCGGCATATCCGAGCGTGGATCACGGTAGAGCGGCACCAACTCCGTTAGCGGTCGGTCGCCGATCACGACACCGGCGGCATGCGTCGAGGCGTGACGGTACAATCCCTCCAGCTTCAACCCAATATCGATAAGCTTGGCAACCTGTTCGTCGCTATCGCGCCAGACCTGCAACTGAGGTTCGCCGTCCACCGCCTGAGCGAGCGTCACAGGATTGGCTGGATTGTTCGGCACCATCTTGCAGATACGATCAACTTGTGGATAAGGCATTTGCAATACGCGACCAACATCCCGCAACACCGCCCGCGCCTGCAATTTTCCGAAGGTAATGATCTGGGCGACGGTGTCATACCCGTACTTCTTCTGCACATAGCGTATCACCTCGTCCCGCCGGTCCTGGCAGAAGTCGATATCAAAGTCAGGCATGGAGACGCGTTCGGGATTCAAGAAACGTTCGAAAAGCAGGTTCCAGCGTAGCGGATCCAAATCCGTAATGGTTAGCGCATAGGCGACGAGCGATCCGGCTCCCGAACCACGGCCCGGCCCAACGGGTATACCCTGCCCCTTCGCCCACTGGATAAAATCGGCGACGATCAGGAAGTAACCGGGGAATCCCATTTGTCCGATAACGTCGAGTTCGAAATCAAGACGCGCTCGGTAGCGTGCCTCGGCCTCCTGCTTCTCTACCTGAGACATAGCGTCGGTGAGAATCTGGTCCTCCAGACGCTTATGCAAGCCCGCCTCGGCCTGAGCCCGCAGTTCTTCCGCCTCACTGCGACCTTCGGCCGTTGGAAAGGCGGGTAGAATCGGATTGATAGTCTCCGGGAAAAAGGCGCAACGCTGGGCAACGACTACAGAATTGTCGACGGCTTCCGGTAAGTCTTCGAACAGCGCCCGCATTTCCTCGGCACTTTTGAAGCGATACTCGGCATTCATCCGCCGCCGTTCTTCCTGGGTTACATAAGCGCCACCGGCTATGCAAAGCAAAGCGTCGTGCGCCTCGTAAATCTGTGCATCGAGAAAATAGCAATCATTTGTCGCCACGAGCGGGAGATCATGCCTGTAGGCCAGATCCAACAGCGCGGGCTCGCTCGCGACCTCGTCCTGGATGCCATGGCGCTGTATCTCTATGTAAAGTCGGTCATTGAAAATGGTTTTCAGCCGAAGCAGGTAGGCTTCAGCCTCCGCGCCTCGTCCTTCATTCAATAGCCGGTTGACCGGCCCCTTGGCGCCGCCCGTCAAAGCGATCAGACCCGCGCCGCATTCCTCCAAGGCTTCGATATCAACCTGCGGCGTTTCACCGGCGTCTGTTTCCAGATAGGCCCTGCTTGAAAGACGCATCAGGTTTCGATAACCCTGCTCGTCCTTAACCAACAGAACCAGTTGATCAGGATTTGGCCTTTTAGCGCCCGTGGTTACCGTCGAATCGCTGCGTGTCACCCATAGTTGACAACCGATGATCGGTTGAATACCCGCAGCCGTTGCGGCCAGAGAGAATTCCAGTGCGCCAAAAAGATTTCCCGTATCGGTGACTCCGACTGCGGGCATCCCCACCTTGCGACAACGTTCGACCAACGGCTTCAGCTTGATTGCCCCCTCGGAGAGCGAATAGGCCGAATGCACACGAAGGTGAATGAAGTCGCTACCTGACATCGATGTTTACCGCTCCCAGCGCGTTCGCGACGTGGATTACTGGTGATCCCATTCAGATTAACTAGCCCTCGAGGATTCGGCCATCCTGCAAAGACAACGTGCGGTCCATACGTGCGGCAAGATCGTAATTATGGGTGGCGATCAATGCCGCCAAACCTTCTTCGCGAACCAAAGTGGTTAGAACCTCGAAAACACGGTCCCCTGTACCTGGATCGAGATTGCCTGTGGGTTCGTCAGCCAGAAGCAGGGCCGGACCGTTAGCCAGGGCGCGCGCCATGGCGACACGCTGCTGCTCGCCACCTGACAGCTGGCCGGGACGATGCCCGGCACGGTCTTCCAGGCCCACCTGTCGCAACAACGCCTCGGCGCGTTGTCGGGCCACGCCGCGCGGCTTGTCAGCGATCAACTGCGGGATCACGATGTTTTCCAAGGCAGAAAATTCAGGCAACAGGTGATGATACTGATATACGAACCCGATGGTTCGCCCCCTCAGCGCCGTACGCTGCCGCTCACCCAGGCCCGAGGAAAGGTTTCCGTCAATTGATATTTCGCCGCCATCTGCGCCTTCAAGCAGGCCGCATATTTGCAGCAGCGTCGATTTTCCGGCCCCTGAGGGTCCGACAAGGGCCACCATCTCGCCACGCTGGATAGTCAGATCAGCGCCTCGCAAAACTTCAAGCTTGCGGCCTCCCTGATTGAAAACCTTGCGCACCCCCGTCAACGAAAGCACCGAGTTACTCATAACGAAGCGCCTCCACCGGATCGAGGCGCGCAGCGCGCCAGGAAGGATAGAGCGTCGCCAGAAGTGACAGGCCCAAAGCCATGGCCACGACAGAAACCACTTCCATCGGGTCAATCACAGCCGGTAGCTGAGACAGGAAGTAAATTTCAGCATCAAACACCGTCGCGCCGAGCAACCCTTCAAGCCACTCGCGGATGGTTTGGATGTTGTCGGCGAAAGCAACCCCCAGAACCAACCCCAAGAAGGTTCCTACAAAACCAATAGAGGCACCGCTCAGGAGAAATATCCTCATGATCATGCCGCGCGACGCGCCCATGGTCCGCAATATTGCGATGTCACGCCCCTTGTCCTTCACTAACATTATCTGGCCTGAAATAATGTTGAACGCGGCCACCACGATAATGAGCGTAAGGATGAGGAACATAACATTACGTTCGACCTGCAAGGCATTGAAGAAACTAGAGTTTGTTTGCTGCCAATCCTGGGTTACGAAAGTCGGCCCCAGGGCATCGCGTACCCTGGATCGCTCCAGGAACATACGATCCGCGTCCTTTACGAAAACCTCGATATCAGTGACGGCGCCCGGCACTTGAAAGAAAATCTGCGCGGCCTCCAGCGGCATGTATATGAAACTGCTGTCATATTCGTACATGCCAACTTCGAAGACGGCCGCCACGCGATATGTCTTGATCCTCGGCACCGTACCCAACATCGTCGTGTTTCCTTGGGGTGATACCAGCTTCAAGCTGCCACCAGCCCCCACATTGAACGCGCGTGCAAGGCGGCTGCCTATTACAAGGCCATCCTTCTCACCCACCTCGTCCAACGAACCACCGACAATGTTTTCGGCTATGATTTTGCGATTACGGAGCTCTTCCAGGCTGATACCGCGCACCACGGCACCGGACGCACCTTGGCCTGCCGTGACCATAGCCTGGCCACGTACTTGAGGCGTCGCTTGGATCACGAAATCCAAAGCTCGAACCTTGTCGGCGGCCGTCTCAAAGTCTTTGATGGTGCCACCACTTGAATAAACCGTCAGATGGCCGTTCACACCGAGAATGCGACCTAGTAACTCCTGACGGAAACCATTCATCACGGACATGACGATGATCAAGGTGGCCACGCCGAGACAGATTCCCAGCAGCGAGAACCCAGCAATCACATTGACGAAACCTTCCTGTCGCCGCGAACGGAGATAGCGCCAAGCAACCATCCGCTCGAATAGACCGAAGATCATGGGTATCTCCCTAGGCGTTCGACGGGCCACTATGACCCCAAGTGGTTCAGGCGCTCAGCTTGGCGAGCGCTGATTCGAGTGACATTTCCTGCTTTTCACCGGTTGCCCTGGATTTAAGCTCGACCACGCCCTTTTCCAACCCGCGCGGGCCGATAACCAACTGCCAAGGCAACCCGATCAGGTCCAGATCGGCGAACTTTGCGCCGGGTCGAACATCCCGGTCATCGTAAAGCACCTCGACCCCGGCATCCTGAAGCTTTGCGTAAGCCTGATCGCAAGCAACGACACAGGTGTCGTCATTCACCCGCAGGTTCACCAGGCCGACCTTGTAAGGCGCTACGCATTCCGGCCAGATGATCCCCGCATCGTCATGGCTGGCTTCAATGATTGCGCCCACCAAACGCGATACACCAATACCGTAAGACCCCATGTGGACGGGCACCTCACCGCCATCCGCAGCAGCAACGACGGCACCGAACGGATCAGAATACTTGGTGCCGAAATAGAAGATGTGGCCGACTTCAATACCCCGTCGTTCTATCCGCTTATCGGCAGGCACCTGCGATTCAAACATCGCCTGATCGTGCTTTTCATCCGTGCGCGCATAAAGACTTGTGAAATGGTCCACGACACTCTGAACAGCTTTAGGGTCGTCATAGTTGACTGTCAGATTGGCAGCATCGGCGTCCTCAAAATCCTTATGGCACCAGACAGCGCTCTCACCGGTATCTGCCAGAATGATGAATTCATGGCTGAGATTGCCGCCGATTGGGCCGGTATCGGCTTCCATAGGAATTGCCTTTAGCCCCAGCCGCGCAAACGTCCTCAAGTAACACACGAAGTATTTGTTATAAGACTCTTTAGCACCGTCATAATTCAGATCAAAACTATAGGCATCCTTCATCAAGAATTCGCGCCCACGCATGACCCCAAAACGTGGCCGCACCTCATCACGAAACTTCCATTGAATGTGATAGAGCTGCTTCGGCAGGTCCCGATAGCTGCGCGCTTCGGCCTGGAAGATGTTGGTGATCAATTCCTCGTTTGTCGGGCCGTAGAGCATCTCCCGCTCGTGCCGGTCCGTGATGCGAAGCATTTCAGGACCGTAGGCATCGTAGCGACCCGACTGGCGCCAAAGATCCGCCGATTGAATGGTCGGCATCAGCATTTCCTGGCCACCCATCCGGTCCTGCTCTTCGCGGACGATCTGTTCGATCTTTTGCAGAACCCGGAATCCCATGGGTAACCAGGAATAAATTCCGGCACTGGCTTGGCGTACCATACCGGCGCGCAGCATCAAGCGATGCGAGACGATCTGGGCCTCGGCGGGAGTGTCCTTCATCGTGGGCAGGAAGTAACGCGATAGGCGCATAAGGATCAGCCTTCTTTGACATATCTATTCCGCGCTTATAGCGCAGGCCTTGCTGCGGCGGAAGGTAGGCAAAGCGAGCAGTCCTGTCCAGCGAGTGTTTCCAGCCCAGCGGGTCGTCCACGAAAACACTCAGGGAAGATGCACTTCCCAATGACCCTCCCTAGCGTGTATGAGAATATTATTACCGAAGTAGCGGCTTGGGGGCGGCGCCTCGGTTTCACGCTTGGGCAGCATGACTAAAATGGGGGCGCAAATGGAAAGCCTATTCAAACTCAAGGAACACAACACCACAGTCCGCACTGAAATTCTCGCGGGACTGACCACTTTCTTGACTATGGCGTACATCACCTTCGTTAACCCGGCAATCCTGTCTGATGCGGGGATGGATTTTGGCGCGGTCTTCGTCGCCACCTGCCTAGCCGCCGCGTTCGGCACGGCAGCCATGGGCCTCTTGGCCAACTATCCGGTCGCCCTAGCGCCGGGAATGGGGCTCAACGCCTTCTTTACCTACGGCGTGGTCCTGGGGATGGGCTACACGTGGCAAGCCGCCTTGGGTGCGGTTTTCGTGTCGGGCATACTCTTTATCATTTTGTCGATCCTGCCGGTGCGCGAGTGGATCATAAACTCGATTCCCAAGACGCTAAAGATGGCGATCTCCGCGGGTATCGGGTTTTTCCTGGCCATCATTGCACTGAAAAACGCTGGTCTCGTCGTCGATCACCCTGCGACCTTGGTGACGCTGGGCGATGTCACCGCCCTGCCCGCCGTGCTGGCAATCCTTGGATTCGTGGCCATGGTCGCTCTCGATTCCCTGCGGGTGCCAGGCGCAATTCTCCTTGGTATTCTCGGCGTAACGATTATCGGCATCCTGTTGGGCGTATCAGAATTTGTCGGCATCATGGATGTGCCGCCCGACCCAAGCCCGACCTTCCTTGCGATGGATATCGCCGGCGCATTGCAGATTGGCATGCTGTCGGTCGTCTTCGCCTTCCTCTTTGTCGATATTTTTGACACGGCGGGAACCCTGGTGGGTCTTGCCCATCGTGCTGGCTTACTCGACGAACAGGGTCGCCTGCCCCGCTTGAACAAAGCTTTGCTTGCGGATTCCGGCGCTTCGGTTGTCGGTGCAGCGCTCGGCACCTCCACAACGACCAGCTATATTGAAAGCGCTTCCGGGATCAAGGCTGGTGGTCGGACCGGCCTGACCGCAGTTGTCGTTGCGGTCCTGTTTCTACTTGCGCTCTTTTTTGCACCACTGGCACAAACGGTTCCGGGATACGCAACCGCGCCGGCCTTGCTGTTTGTTGCCTGCATGATGGCGCGTGGTATCGCTGAAATCGATTGGGACGATGCAACAGAATATGCGCCTGCAGTGGTGACGGCGCTCGCCATGCCACTCACCTTCTCGATTGCCGAGGGAATCGGTCTTGGATTCATCACCTATGCCGCGGCGAAGTTACTCAGCGGGAAGGGTGCGAGCTGCCCAATCGCAGTTTATGTCATCGCTGCTGTATTCATCCTCAAACACGTGATTACGTGAAAGCGAGGTTTGACGACAAAATATTGCGTGACGTTAGCCCGATGATGCATTAAAAAAACTTCATCCGGTCGACAAAAGCACGGCTCGGGTTTGGGGAGGAATAATAGAAAACGGCGGGCTTCAAGGAGCCTGCCGTTTTTAATTCAGCGAAACCGTATGGAGCAGCTGCACCGGGCTCCTTTTCGTCTCACTTAGTCTCCTGATGCCACAAGGGGTTTGCATCCAGTATGCGGCGCTGCACGGGACATTTCGCCTGATGGGCCCCCGGCAGAACGCCGGTCGACATGAGGAATTCTCCAACGATCTCCGGGCCCATGAACTTGAAAGTCTTGCGGAACAGCTTGATCCACTCTTCCTTTGGCAAGGGATGGTGGGCCGCTATCCACCCTGCAAACCCGCCGTGGCTGACCCGCAGATCTTGAATGCATCTAGCATTATGCATAAAGGCCTTGAGCTTTAGGCGGTTCCGAACCACACCCGGGTCAGCCAGGAACGCCGCCTGTTCTGCTTCACTGAGGGTTGCGACTCTATCGACATCGAAACCTGCGAGGCGACGTCTAAATCCTTCGCGCTTCTTCAGAATCAATTCCCAGCTCAATCCGGCTTGGGCGATCTCCAGAACCAAGCGCTCAAACAGTCGCAATTCATCATCGATCGGAAACCCATATTCATAATCATGGTAATGCCCATGAACCGGATGCCCTGGCGCCACATCGCAGTAATGCTGTCCCATAACAGCGCCTTTCCAGCCTATAGGTCTCTGAAAACTAGGATGTTGTTGTCGATCAGGTAGTAAAGGATACCCCATAAGATCAAGGTGATAAGGGACGTAGCCACGACTTTTCGCACCAACATGGGGCGCTCGGGGGCGCCGGGGTCATGCCCTACTTCCGGGTTCTTTGCCCGATGGACGCCCCAGGGGAGGACTGCAAAAAGTACAACCCACCAGATTATAAAATAGAGCACGATCGCGGTGACGGTCGTCATCGTTCGAAGCTGCCTTCTCTTAAGGTGCCAATCACACCTGCTCCAGTTCGACCAACGTGCCGCAGAAGTCTTTGGGATGCAAAAACAGCACCGGCTTGCCGTGCGCGCCGATCTTCGGCTCGCCATCACCCAGGACCCGTGCGCCTTCCGCTTTCAAGCGATCCCTGGCCGCGAGGATATCATCAACTTCGTAACAGAGATGGTGCATGCCCCCCGAAGGGTTGCGCTCCAGAAAGGCAGCGATCGGCGATTCTTCGCCCAAAGGATAAAGCAATTCGATCTTGGAGTTTGGAAGCTCGACAAATACCACAGTAACACCGTGGTCAGGCTCGTCCTGCGGGGCAGACACCTTGGCGCCAAGAACCTGTCGATACTGACGGCTGGCTGCATCCAGATCGGGGACAGCAATCGCTACATGGTTCAATCGTCCAATCATTCTAACCCTTTCCTCATCGCATTACTCCAGCCGGATGACATGAACCTGGGTAACAGGTTTCCTTCCGGTAAGCCGCTTAAAAGAACGTCTTAGAGCCACGCGAGCCGTTTCCGTAACGATTGCGTCGTCGCGTCGTTCGGATTTGCGCAGGCTTGCTATCTGCCGCTCAATGTAATCAGCCACATCCTCCATATTGGCTTCCTGCTCTTCTTCATCCAGTAGCCCGTGACAGGAGATCACAGGGTCGGCGAGCAGTTCACCATCCTCGTCTATTACCAGTGTTACGCCGGCGGACCCATTATGGAGCATGCGCACCCGGCTCCGTAAAACCTCGCTGTCGATTGGTCTCACCTTTTGGCCGTCCAACGCTAAACGGCCGCTCGGCACCTGTGAAACGATCTCGGCGGGTCCGGGGGCAAGCCGGATCAGGTCGCCGTTGGCCGAAATGATGCTTTCAGGAACTTGGCACTCCCGGGCCAACTGTGCGTGTTCTTGCAGCATCCTGGGTTCACCGTGGACCGGTATGGCAATACGGGGCCGAACCCAGTGATACATCTGGGTTAGCTCCTCGCGTGCCGGATGCCCGGACACATGAATAGGATGATCGTCGTCGGTGTAGACCTCGACGCCGTCCAACGCCAACAGGTTTTGCAGCGAAAAGATGCTGACCTCGTTGCCGGGAATAATTCGAGAAGAGAACACTACCGCGTCCCCAGCCTCCAACTTCACATGCGCATGCTCTTTGCGGGCTATACGGGCCAACGCCGAGCGCGCTTCCCCCTGGCTTCCAGTACAGATCAGCATGACCTCGCTGCGCGGTAGATACCCTACTTCCCGCTCATCGACAGTGTTCGGGAAATCAAGCAGATAGCCAGTCTCCTGTGCGGCTTCGACCATTCTATGCAAAGAGCGGCCGACCAGGGCAACGCGACGCCCGGTCTTCCTGGCCACTTGGCCGAGCGAATGCAAACGGGCCACATTGGAGGCAAAGCAACCGACCGCAACACGCTGATCAAGGCCACTAATAAGCCGCAGCAAGCCTTGCTGGACACCCGATTCAGATCCGGACTCCCCTTCGACGAGCGCGTTGGTTGAATCACAGACCATCGCGAGCACATCTTCGTCGGCAAGGCGTCGTAAACGCGCCTCGTCGAAATTATCGCCAAGCAGAGGTTCCGGATCGAGCTTCCAATCACCCGTATGGAGGACCGTTCCCATAGGCGTCTTTATGATCAGAGCGTTGGGTTCAGGAATCGAGTGGGTTAACGTCACCAACTCGATCTCAAAGGGCCCAACAGAAAAACTCCCCGAAAGGTCGACCTCATGAATCGGCACCTTACCTAGCAAGCCGACTTCCTCAAGCTTTCGGCGCAAGAGTGATGCGGTGAAGGCCGTCGCGTAGACGGGGCAACCCAGGCGATCCCAAAGATATGGCACGGCCCCCAGATGATCCTCATGCGCATGGGTCAGGATCAATCCTACAAGATCCTTTCGTCTGGCCTCGATGAAGGCCGGGTCAGGCATGACCAAGTCCACACCCGGCACCCGTTCGTCACCAAAAGTGACGCCTAGATCGACCATTAACCATGCGCCATCATGGCCGTAGAGATTGAGATTCATCCCAATCTCGCCAGTGCCGCCTAATGGCAGGAAATAAAGCGCTTCTTTTTCTGGAAAATCAGCCACATTCACCTAATTTCTTATCTTATGCTTTAATTATTGTTGAGCGCGTGGATAAGCTGCAACCCGCGAAGCGTCAAGTCGCCGTCTACCATGCCGATGGCGTCTGTCGCCTCCGAGAACAGCGGTGCCAGGCCGCCCGTGGAGATTACTTTCATTGGTTGGCCGTATTCCGTTTGAATGCGGGCAACAAGGCCTTCTATCAAACCAATGTAGCCCCAGAAAACACCCGATTTCATGGCTGGAACCGTCGCTTTGCCAATGACGGTCGCAGGCTTATCGACAACAATCCTGGGTAGTTGAGCGGCTGCCCGATAAAGGGCATCGATAGACAAATTAATCCCGGGCGCTATGACACCCCCTTCATAGGCTCCGTCTGGACCAACGATATCGAATGTCGTAGCAGTGCCGAAATCAATCACGATCAGGGGTCCGCCGTAACGCTCCTGCGCAGCCACGCAGTTTACCAGGCGGTCTACGCCAACCTGTTCGGGGCGATCAACGCGGATCGGGACACCGATCTTCACATCGGGCTGTCCCACCATCAGGGGTTGGACGCGAAAGTAACGGCGACAAAGGCTGATCAGGGCATAGTTCGCCGGTGGCACCACATTGGCGATTATTGCGGCCGAAATATCTTGCGAGGCAAGCCCGTCGAGCTGCATCAACTGGGTCAACCAAACGGCGTACTCATCAGCGGTCCGATTTGCCTGGCTTGACGCGCGCCAGTATCCACAACGCCGATCACCATCATAGATGGCGAACCCGACGTTGGTGTTGCCTGAATCTATGGCCAACAGCATCAGCCATGCACTCCCTCACCGGAGGTTTCCGGGTTCTCAGAGGAACCGAAAAAAACATCGCCCACTGAGATTCGGCGCGTACTATTGTCGGCCATTCGGACGATCAGGCGACCCTCTTCATCAAGGTCTTCAAACAGACCGGTGGTGACTTCATTTGGTAAACGCACACGAATATCCTGGCCCAACCCATGCGCGTGCAGTAGCCAGGTTTTCCTAAGAGGCGCAAAGCCGTCATCTAGCCAGCGGTTCACCCACGACATGAAATGCCGTGTAAAGCGTTCCAGCAAAACCACCTCGGTCAGGGAGGAATCAGCACCCTCGAACCGCAGCCCGGTTGCGGGAAATTCCGTGTCCTTCGGAAAAGAGCTGATGTTCACACCCATCCCCAGAACCATCCATTCCAGGTAGCCCTCCGCATCGCCCTTGCCTTCCATCAACATACCCGCAAGCTTCCGACCATTCGCCAGAATATCATTCGGCCATTTGTAGGTGATTTCGATCAGTGGTGGAGCTACGGAACCGATGGCATCGCCCATGGCGAGAGAGGCTGCAAAACCAAGTTGCGATGCCTCCCGTAGCGGGCGGTCCGGTCTCAGGATAATTGAAAAATACAGATTCCCAGGAGGGCTCTGCCAGTTCCGACCCTGTCGCCCGCGCCCGGCAGTCTGCTCAAGAGCCCAAACCAATGTGCCCTCTTCAGCGCCCTCCTCGGCAAGACGCCGAGCTTCCTCGTTCGTGCTCCCAATCTTTTCCAGGGCAACTAAGCGAAACGCAGGCGCCAGCTTGGGTGTTTCAGGCGCGTCGCTCATAGGTTTTTTCTCCTCAGCCGGCAAAAAGTGAAGCTGCTGCGCTACCCGCGCTTTCAACCAACGGCCCCGGAACAACGAAGAAGAAGACTATTGCCACAGCAGTCGCCAGCAACACCAGTCCCAGTGGCCTTCCCGGCGGTTCATCTAGACTTTCGACAGGCTCATCAAAGTACATGAGCTTGATGATTCGAAGGTAGTAAAAGGCTCCTACGACTGATGCCAGAACACCAATCACCGCGAGTGTGTAAAGCTCAGCATTGATAGCGGCCATAAAGACATACAGCTTTCCGAAGAAGCCCGCCAGCGGCGGAATTCCAGCCATGGAAAACATGAAAATCGCCATTGCCAGCGCCACCATCGGATTGGTCTTGGAAAGCCCCCGTAAGTCGTCGATTCCCTCCAACATGCGGCCTTGATGACGCATAGACAAAATCACCGCGAAGGTTCCCAGGTTCATGACCAGATAGATCGCCATATAGATCATGATCCCCTGGACACCCTGCTCGCTGCCCGCAGCAAGCCCCACCAGTGCGTAGCCCATGTGTCCAATGGAGGAATAAGCCATCAGACGCTTGATGTTGGTCTGCTGTATCGCCGCAAAAGCGCCAAGAGTCATCGAAGCAATGGAAATGAAAATTACGATCTGCTGCCACTGGTCAATCAAATCGCCAAAAGGCCCAACCAAGACACGCACGAACAGTGCCATCGCCGCTACCTTCGGCGCGGTCGCAAAGAAAGCCGTAACCGCTGTAGGCGCGCCTTCGTAAACGTCAGGTGTCCACATATGGAAAGGCACGGCGGAAATTTTGAAAGCCAAACCCGCCATGACGAAGACCACACCGATGATCAGGCCGAGCGAGGGTGCTTCACCAGAGGCGGCAGCCGCCTCAAAGACATTGGCGAGCACGACGAAGTCAGTCGCGCCTGCAAAGCCATACACCAGAGAGCAGCCGTAGAGCAGCATTGCCGACGAAAGGGCGCCCAGAATAAAGTACTTCAAGCCCGCCTCGGTCGACCGCTGGCTGTCGCGCCGAAAGGCGGCAACCACGTACAGCGCCAGCGATTGAAGCTCTAGACCGACATAGAGCGACATTAAATTGCCGGCGGAAATCATCATCAGCATGCCAAGGCTGGAAAGGACGAGTAGTACTGGGAACTCGAAGCGGTCCATGCCCTGCTCCGCCACGTATCGAAGTGACAGGAACATCGCGCCAATCGCGCCAATCAGCACCAGGGACTTCATAAACGTCGCAAAGCCATCGGTCACGAACAGGCCGTTGAAGGCCAGCCCCGCCGGTTCCGGCTGAAACCACAACAGCAACAAAGCCAAAGTGAGAACGCCCACGGATGGCCAGAGCGTGGTCTCTGCTGTTCCCTTTTTGTGGAAAACGCCCAGCATCAATAGCCCCATTGAGGCAACTGCCAGGAACAATTCCGGAAGGGCGCGAGTTAGTTCGAGGTCGGCAATCATAGGCTACGCTTTCCCTCAGTTTAGGCCGAACACGGCAGCTAGGTGGGGCGCATCGCTCCCGGCCAGCGCCAGCTCGTAATTAGAGATCAGGTTTTCCACCGAAGCCGACATGATGTCGAGGAAACTCGCCGGATAGACACCCATCCACAGCATGATGACCAGAAGTGGCGCAAAGACTGCCTGCTCACGCCAACTTAGGTCGGCGAGGCTCTTTAGATCCTCCTTGGTCAACTTGCCGAAGATAACGCGGCGATACAGATAGAGCATGTAGGCCGCACCCAGCACCATGCCGCTTGCCGTCAACAGTGCGACCCAGGTGTTGTGCTGGAAAGCACCAACGATGACCAGGAACTCGCCGACAAAGCCAGACGTCCCAGGCAGCCCCACGGAACCAAGCATGAAGGCCATGAAAATTAGTGCATACGCCGGCATCGTTTCAGCAAGACCGCCGTAGCGGGAAACTTCGCGCGTGTGCAAACGATCATAAACGACACCGACGACGAGGAAGAGAGCCGCCGAGACCACACCATGCGAAAGCATCTGGAAAATAGCGCCTTCAAGGCCCTGTTGATTGACCACGAAAATGCCGACCGTCACGAAACCCATGTGCGCGACTGACGAGTAGGCAATCAGCTTTTTCATGTCTTCCTGTGCCAAGGCAACCAGTGATGTGTAAATCACGGCGACGATGGAAAGGGTAAAGATCAACGGCATGAAGAATTGGCTGGCCTCTGGCAACATCGGCAAGGAAAAGCGCAGGAACCCATAAGCACCCATCTTCAAGAGCACGCCTGCCAGAATGACAGAGCCTGCCGTCGGTGCCTCCACGTGGGCGTCCGGCAACCAGGTATGAACCGGCCACATCGGCACTTTCACGGCAAAGGAAGCGAAGAAGGCCAGCCACAACCAAATCTGCATGTCGAAAGGAATGCGACTTGTCAGCAAGGTTGGAATATCTGTGGTCCCGGTTTCCAGATAAATCGCGAGAATTGCCAGCAGCATCAACACTGAACCCGCCAGCGTATAGAGAAAAAACTTAAAGGCGGCGTACACACGGCGCTGACCGCCCCAAACACCGATGATCAGGAACATCGGAATCAGCACGGCCTCAAAGAAAATGTAGAAGGTGATGAAGTCGAGTGCGCAGAACATGCCCACCATCATGGTTTCCAGAACCAAGAAGGCGATCATGTACTCCTTAACGCGCTTTGTGATCGATTCCCAACTCGCCAACACGCAAAGCGGCGTCAGCAGGGTCGACAACAACACGAAGAGCACCGAAATACCGTCGACTCCAACCTTGTAGGCGATACCAAAGGTCGGCAACCATTCAATGCGTTCGACAAACTGAAACTCGGCAGTGCCTCGTTCGAAATCGAACCAGAGGAAGAGCGACAAGGCAAACGTGATAAGTGATGTCCAGAGCGCGACATAACGGGCGTTGCGCGCAACAACCTCTTCATCACCCCGCACAAACAAGATGAAAGCAGCCCCTACCAGCGGCAGGAAGGTTACTAGCGAAAGAATTGGCCAACCTTGCATAACTTTCGCCTCATCCAATCCGAGTCAAGAGATACCAGCTAACCAGGAATACCACCCCGATCAGCATGGCAAAGGCATAGTGATAGACGTAACCGCTTTGAACCTTGGCCACGCGTTGCGCGATACCCCGAGCAACGCTCGCAACACCGTTGGGACCCAAACCATCGATCAACAGAACATCGCCTGTCTGCCACAGTCCTCGGCCCAAAGCTCTCGCCGGTCGTACGAAAAGAAAATCGTATAGCTCGTCGAAATACCATTTGTTGAGCAAGAACAGGTAAAGCGGGCGCGCTGCCGAAACGAACCGGGCAGGCAAGCCGGGCATTACGCTGTAGGCCAGATAAGCAGTGGCAATACCGGAAACCGCGACGACCAGCGGCAAGATCTTGACCCAGGTCGGAACGTGGTGCGCTTCTTCGATAACATCTTCAAGCGCAAGTATGGATGCACCCCAGAATGCTTCACGACCATCTCCGACGAACCAGTCATAGGCAACGTAACCCACCAAAACGGCACCGCTCGCCAGCACCATCAATGGGATCAACATCACCTTTGGCGATTCATGGGCATGCTCAAACACATGAGCGTCACCGCGGAACTTACCGTGGAAGGTCATGAGCAGAAGGCGCCAGGAATAGAACGCCGTCAGGAAGGCGGCGATCACGCCGGCCCAGAAAGCAAACTGCCCTGCCCCGGTATGCGCTGCGTAAGCCGCCTCCAAGATCATGTCCTTGGAGAAGAAACCTGCGAAAGGCGGAATACCGGCCAATGCCAACGAGCCGATCCACATCAACCCATAGGTATAGGGAATGGTCTTCCACAAACCGCCCATCTTGCGCATATCCTGCTCGTCGGACACCGCATGGATGACCGACCCAGCACCCAAGAAAAGTAATGCTTTGAAGAAAGCATGAGTTGCCAGGTGGAATATCGCCGCACCATAAGCCGACACACCAATCGCGAAGAACATGTAACCAAGCTGCGAACAGGTCGAATAGGCGATCACGCGCTTGATATCGTTCTGCGTCGTGCCGACAGTGGCTGCAAAGAAGGCCGTGCAGGCGCCGACAATGGTCACGACGGTCAGCGCATCAGGCGCATACTCGAAAATGGGCGAAAGCCGGACCAGCATGAAGACCCCTGCCGTCACCATGGTCGCTGCATGGATCAGGGCTGAAACGGGTGTCGGCCCCTCCATGGCATCGGGCAGCCAGGTATGTAGGCCAAGTTGCGCGGATTTACCCATGGCGCCGATGAAGAGCAACAAGCATATGATTGTGAGCGCATGGCCTTCAAACCCCAGGAAACCGAGTTGATGGTCGGCATACTGTGGGACGATCTGAAAGGCCTGTTCGAAATTGACCGTACCGAGCAACAAAAAGGCACCGGCAATGCCCAGGGCAAAACCGATATCACCAACCCGGTTGACCAAGAAAGCCTTTATTGCCGCGGCATTGGCGCTAGGACGCTCGTACCAGAAACCAATCAGCAGATAGGATGCGAGCCCCACGCCTTCCCAACCGAAGAACATCTGCACGAAATTATCGGCGGTCACCAGCATCAACATGAAAAATGTGAAGAGGCTGAGATAACTGAAAAAACGCGGCTTGGATTTGTCATGGCTCATGTAGCCAACAGAGTAGATATGGACCATGGCGGACACGACCGTGACCACCACGAGCATGACAGCTGAAAGCGTATCGATCCGCAGCGCCCAGGATGCCTCGAATGACCCGCTGTCAATCCAGGTGAAGAGCTCGACAAGACGCACCTTTTCGTCGCCGAAGGCTACAGAGGCAAAGGTGATGCAGGACAGCAGCGCAGCGAGCACCAGAAAACTGCAGGTCACAAGCTGTGCACCACGGTCACCGATACGCTTGTCGAAGAAACCCGCGATGATGGCGCCCAACAACGGCAAAAAGACGATCAGAAATTCCATGGCTAGCGCCTCAGCCCTTCATCATGTTGATGTCTTCAACCGCGATCGACCCACGGTTTCGGAAATAGACCACCAGAATGGCCAAACCGATCGCCGCTTCAGCAGCGGCAACCGTTAAGACAATCATGGTGAACACCTGACCGACCAGATCCCCCAGATGAGTGGAAAAAGCCACGAAGTTGATGTTAACAGCCAGCAACATCAGCTCGAGAGACATCAGAATGACGATGACGTTCTTGCGGTTCAGGAAAATGCCAAAAATCCCCAGGGTAAAAAGGATCGCCGCCAGCGTGAGGTAATGCGATAAGCCAATTTCCCACATATCACACCCCACTCCGACTTGGGACTTTCTTGACCTCCACGGAATCGCTGACTTTGCGCGAAACCTGTTGTGAGATCGACTGACGTCGCACGCCTTCGCGCTGGCGCAGGGTCAGTACGATGGCGCCGATCATGGCAACCAGCAGCACCAAGCCCGCAGCTTGGAAGAGGTAAATGTAGTCCGTGTAGAGGATACGCCCCAAGGCCCGGGTGTTACTGGCCTCGGACAAGGGCGGTATCGGCAGTTGCGCGACAGCGACCGCTTCCGGCGAAACAACCCACGCACCCAGTGCCAAGACCAACTCCAGCAGCAGGATCAGGCCTACAAGAGCTCCGATAGGCAGGTATTGAAGGAACCCCTGCCGCAACTCGACGATGTTGATATCCAACATCATCACGACGAAGAGGAACAACACCGCCACCGCGCCGACATATACAACAATCAGGATCATCCCCAAGAACTCGGCGCCCATCAGAACGAACAATCCGGCCGAGTTTACGAAGGCAAGGATTAGGAAAAGGACCGAATGCACGGGATTTCGCGCCGCAATTACCATTACGGCCGAGGCCACCGTGATCGCGGCGAAGAGATAAAAAACCAGGGCTTGTACGATCATGACCGGCTGCCCTTCCTCTCTCTCACGACAAACAAAATACCGTTCCTTTCCTAGTCACCGACCCATCCCTCGGGCCGGCCCATCTCTGTCATCTGGCTGCCGATCACCGATAGGGTGCATCCAGCGCCAGATTCTGAGCGATCTCCTGTTCCCAACGATCGCCATTTTCGAGAAGCTTTTCTTTGTTATAGAAAAGTTCTTCACGGTTCTCGGCGGCAAACTCGAAATTTGGCCCTTCGACAATAGCGTCTACCGGGCAAGCCTCCTGGCAAAGACCACAGTAAATGCACTTCGTCATGTCGATGTCGTAACGCGTCGTACGACGGCTGCCATCTTCGCGCGGCTCCGCCTCGATGGTGATTGCCAGCGCAGGACAAACCGCTTCGCAAAGCTTACAGGCGATACAGCGCTCCTCGCCGTTCGGATAACGGCGCAAGGCATGCTCCCCCCGGAATCGCGGGCTCAGCGGCCCCTTCTCGTGAGGATAGTTCAATGTCACCTTTGGCTTGAAGAAATACCGCAGGGTGAGCCACATCCCGGAGAGCAACTCCAACAGGAACAGCGATTTGACACTACGCTCTACAAAGGCCATTGGATCAAACCTCTTTCATCGTCATGCGGGCACCCAATCGAAAGCCACCAGTACGCCCGCCGTCAGCACGACCCAAATCAGCGATAGGGGCAAAAATACTTTCCATCCCAGGCGCATCAATTGGTCGTAACGATAGCGCGGGAAGGTAGCACGCACCCAAAGGAAGCAGAACAAAACCAAGGCAATCTTACCGGCGAACCAAATGGGCCCCGGAATCCAATTAAACGGCGCAATGTCCATGATCGGCAACCAACCGCCCAGAAACAGGATAGACACCATCGCACTCATCAGGATCATGTTCGCGTATTCGCCGAGGAAAAAGAGTGCGAAGCTCATCGCTGAGTACTCGACGAAATAGCCGGCCACCAATTCCGATTCGCCTTCCGGCAGGTCAAATGGCGCACGGTTCGTCTCCGCCAGCACGGACACGAAAAAAATCACGAACATCGGCAGCAGCGGTAAGGCAAACCAGACGGTTCGCTGTGCCTCCACGATCGCTGTCAGGTTCAACGAACCAACACACAGCAACACTGTGATAATGACGAAGCCCATGGAAACTTCGTAAGACACCATCTGCGCAGCCGAGCGGAGCGCGCCCAAGAAGGGGTATTTGGAGTTCGAGGCCCAACCGGCCATCAAAACGCCATAGATACCAAGGGAGGAGATCGCAAAAAGATAGAGGATACCGACGTTGATGTCGGCGATCACCAACCCCTCTCCGACGGGAATCACGGCCCATGCCACCATCGCCAGTGCAAAAGTCAGCATCGGCGCTGCCATGAACACAACCTTGTTCGCGCCGACCGGCAGAATCGTCTCTTTAAACAGCAATTTCACGCCATCGGCTAACGGCTGCAGCAAACCGAGCGGGCCGACGACGTTGGGGCCCTTGCGAAGCTGCATCGCTGCGATGACCTTGCGCTCGGCATAGGTCAGATAAGCGACGGCTACCAACAAAGGAACAACGATCGCCAGAATCTGCAGGACGATATAGATTGTCGGCCAGGCGTAGCCGCTCCAGAATTCACCCATGGGTCCCGGTCGCCTCCCCTGTCTTCCAGACGAAGGCCTCGCTACAGGCCGCCATGGTCTCTGACGATCTTGATATCGGGTCCGTCATGTAGAAATTCTCGATCGGTAGGCTGAAGGGCTCCTTGTTCACGGTCCCTGCTTTGCCAAACACACCCCAAGCCCCGGGAGCGATCTGATCAAGCGAACCGAAAACCGAATTCACTTCGATCATCCGTTGACGCAGTTGCCCAAGATTATCGTATGGCAAAGGCTCCCCAAGGCGTTCGGACAACGCGCGCAGTATTGTCCAGTCCTCGCGCGCTTGTCCGGGAGGAAACACCGTTAGACGGCCCAGTTGCACCCGGCCTTCGGTGTTCACATAGGTACCATTCTTCTCGGTGTAGGCCGCACCCGGCAGGATGACATCGGCGCGATGCGCCCCGGCGTCGCCATGGTGGCCTTGATAGACGGCGAACGCACTGCCCAATTGATCCGCCGGAATTTCGTCCGCACCCAACAGCCACACGGCCTTGACATCACCCGCCTTACAGCCTGCGAGGATACCTGTCAGGTCGCGGCCACCTTCGCCGGGCAAGAAGCCTATATCCAAACCGCCGACACGGCTGGCCGCGCGCTGCAGAACATTGAAGCCGTTCCAGTCGTCGCTCACCATGCCATAACGTTCGGCGACCTCCCGAACCAAAGCCAATAAGGCGTCGCCGTCAGCACGCGCCAACACGCCGGAACCCAGAACGATCATCGGGCGCTCGGCTTGATCGAGAACCTTGGCAAAATCACCCTTGCCCTTGGCAAGCGCGGCCAGAGCGCTCGGGTCCTCACCCAGGTGCGCATAGTCATATGTCAGATCGACTGCCGGTCCAATCAAACCGATCGGAAAGCGACCTTTCAAGAACCGCTTGCGGATGCGGGCATTAACCATGGCCGCTTCCCATCGCGGGTTGCTGCCCACGATCAAGCAAGCATCTGCCTCTTCAATCCCAGCGATCGAGGTATTGAAAATATAACTTCCGCGAGGGCCGTTACCGATCTTGGCACCGTCTTGTCGACAATCGATGTTGGTAGAGCCAAGACCGCTCATGAAATCCTTTAGAGCGAGCATGGATTCCACGTCACAAAGGTCCCCGGCAATAGCTGCCAGTTCATCACCACCCAAGCCCTTAAAGCCCTCAATGATCGCATCAAAGGCTTCGTCCCAGGTTGCTGGCTGCAGCTTTCCGTCGCGGCGGACATAGGGACGGTCGAGACGGCGCCTCTTGAGGCCATCAATGGCGTGCCGGGTCTTATCGTGAATCCACTCTTCGTTAATGCCCTCATGCAGGCGCGGCAGGACACGTAGAACTTCACGACCTCGGACATCGACACGAATGTTGGAGCCAACCGCATCCATAACATCAACGCTCTGCGTCTTGCGCAGTTCCCAAGGGCGCGCATGAAAAGCATAAGGGCGGCTGGTAAGCGCGCCCACCGGACAGACATCCACGACGTTGCCCGAAAGCTCCGAATTGACCGCTTGCTCCAAGCTGGTGATTTCAGCGTTTTCACCGCGGTTCAACAGCCCCATCTGCTCCACGCCGCCAATCTCCGTGGAGAAACGAACGCAGCGCGTGCAGTGAATGCAGCGGGTCATGATTGTTTTGATCAACGGCCCCATGTACTTCTCTGGAACCGACCGCTTGTTTTCCTCATATCGGCTGCGATCAAAGCCATATGCCATGGCTTGGTCCTGCAAATCGCACTCGCCGCCTTGATCGCAAATCGGGCAATCGAGCGGGTGGTTGATCAGCAGGAATTCCATCACACCCTTGCGGGCTTTCTTTACCTTTTCCGAATCGGTCCGGATGACCATGCCGTCACCAACCGGCATCGCGCAGGAGGCGATGGGCTTGGGAGCTTTTTCCATCTCAACCAGACACATGCGGCAGTTGCCCGCAATGGACAAGCGGTCGTGATAGCAAAAGCGCGGCACTTCCTTGCCCGCCATCTCGCAGGCCTGAAGGACCGTTACCCCTGCGGGGACCTCAATTTCAACGCCATCTACCGTGATTTTCGGCATGAAGCCCTACTCCGCCGCCGTCTGGCGGGCTTTCTTGTAATCGACAATTCGTTTTTCAAGTTCCGGCCGGAAATGCCTGATCAGCCCTTGAACCGGCCAAGCCGCGGCATCGCCCAGCGCGCAGATCGTGTGCCCTTCCACCTGATAGCTCACATCAAGCAGGCTATCGATTTCCGACACGTCAGCCCGACCTTCGACCATGCGCGTCATGACCCGGAACATCCAACCCGTACCTTCACGGCACGGTGTGCACTGACCGCAGGATTCATGCATGTAGAAGTGACTGAAACGCGCAATGGCTTCGACGATATCCGTCGACTTGTCCATCACCATCACAGCCGCCGTACCCAGACCGGACTTAACTTCACGCAGCGAATCGAAATCCATCAAAACGCTATCGCAAATATCCTTGGGGATGACCGGAACCGAAGAGCCCCCAGGCACCACCGCCAGCAGGTTGTCCCAACCGCCCCGCACGCCGCCAGCGTGCTTTTCGATCAACTCCTTGAGCGGAATCCCCATTTCCTCTTCGACATTGCACGGTTGATTCACGTGACCGGATATCGAGAAAATCTTGGTGCCGGTATTGTTCGGCCGTCCCAAACCGCTCCACCACTCAGCGCCGCGCCGCAAAATGGTCGGCGCAACGGCGATGGTTTCAACATTGTTGACCGTCGAAGGACAGCCATAGAGCCCAACCGCCGCCGGGAACGGCGGTTTCAATCGTGGCTGACCTTTCTTGCCTTCGAGAGATTCGATTAACGCAGTTTCCTCGCCACAGATATATGCGCCCGCACCGCGATGTATTTCGATATCGAATTCATAGCCGGAACCGCAGGCGTTCTTACCTAGCAAGCCGGCAGAGCGCGCCTCCGCCACGGCCGCCTCAAGCCTGCACCAAGGCTCCCAGTATTCGCCGCGGACGTAGATGTAGGCTTTTGCGCAGCGCATCGCGAAACCGGCAACAAGACAGCCTTCCAACAGCATGTGCGGGTCATTGCGCATGATCTCGCGGTCCTTGCAGGACCCAGGCTCGGATTCATCGGCGTTGACCACCAGATAGCTCGGGCGCCCGTCACTCTGCTTGGGCATGAAAGACCACTTGAGACCGGTCGGAAAGCCTGCGCCCCCGCGCCCACGCAGTCCGGATGCTTTGATTTGTTCGACGATTCCTTCCGGCCCCAAATCAAGCAACTTCTTGGTCTGGTCCCAGATGCCGCGTTTCTGCGCGCCCTTCAAGCCCCAGTCCTGCTGTCCATAGAGGTTCAAAAATACGCGGTCTTTATCGGAAAGCATCAGGCGCCCTCCTTCCCGAAAGTAGCTTGCAAGGTCGTTGGGCCACCTTCAGGCACCGACGCCAACCGCCCTTTTTGAGACCCTGGCTGTACCGTCTCGTCACGCTTTAATGCAGCGACAATTTCTTGTGCCCGTTCGGGTGTCAGGTCTTCGTAGTAATCACGGTCGTTCACCTGAAACATCGGCGCATTACAACAAGCACCCAGACACTCGACCTCACGGACCGTCACCATTCCGTCGCTGCTGGTTTCGCCCAGGTGCGTTGTGCCCGCAGCCTCCAAACAAGCTTTGGCAATAGCGTCCGAGCCATTGAGCCAACAATGCGTCGTCCGGCAAACCTGGACGAGGTGCTTGCCGACCGGTTTGCGGTTGAACATCGTGTAGAAGCTGGCGACTTCATAGACCCGGATCGGTGCCATCTCCAAAAGCTCGGCAACGTATTCGATACAGGCGTCAGAAACCCAATTGCCGTTTTGTACCTGCGCAAGGTAGAGCAAATAAATTACGGCGCTGGCCTGCCGCCCTTCCGGGTAACGCGCCATGTAATCCTTGGCCTTGGCGAGATTCTCCGAAGAGAACACAAAGCCGTTCGTTTTGGGCGCCGGGTAGGAGGTAATCTTGAGGTTCATCGGTCTACCTCCCCAAAAACAATATCCATAGCACCCAAAATGGCCACCGAGTCCGCCAGCATGTGGCCCTTGCACATAAAATCCATCGCTTGAAGGTGTGCAAATCCGGGTGCCCTGATTTTGCATCGGTAGGGTTTGTTCGAGCCGTCCGACACCAGGAACACCGCAAATTCACCTTTCGGCGCCTCGACCGCCGTATAGGTTTCACCGGGAGGGACGTGATAGCCCTCGGTATAGAGCTTGAAGTGATGGATCAAGGCCTCCATGGAACGTTTCATCTCCCCGCGCTTGGGGGGCACGATCTTGTTATCGGTAACCGAAACCGGTCCATCAGGCATTTTTTCCAGACATTGCACGATAATTCGGTGGCTCTGGCGCATTTCTTCCATGCGAACCAGGTAACGATCGAAGCAGTCGCCGTTCTTGCCGACCGGAATATCAAAATCCAAGTCTTCATAGCACTCATAGGGTTGCGATTTTCGAAGATCCCAGGCCACGCCCGAACCTCGCAGCATCGGTCCGCTAAAGCCCCAAGCATAGCAATCGTCCGCGGTAACCACCCCGATATCGACGGTCCGCTGGCGGAATATACGGTTGTCGGTCAACAGATCCTCGACATCGTCCAGCAATTTCTCGAACCCTTTGGACCAGGTCGCAATATCGGCCAGCAAACTGGCAGGCAGGTCTTGATGCACGCCACCCGGACGGAAATAGGCGGCGTGAAGTCTCGCTCCCGATGCCCGCTCGTAGAACTCCATGAGCTTTTCACGTTCTTCGAACATCCAGAGAATCGGCGTCATAGCGCCAACGTCCAGCGCGAAAGTCGCGACGTTCAGCAGGTGATTCAAAATCCTTGAAATCTCGCAGTACAGCACGCGGACGTACTGCCCTCTCAGCGGCACTTCGATCCCTAGCAGTTTCTCGGTTGCCAGACTAAAGGCGTGTTCTTGCGACATCGGTGCGACATAGTCCAACCGATCAAAATACGGCACCGCCTGAAGGTAGGTTTTGTATTCGATGAGCTTTTCGGTCCCCCGGTGCAACAATCCGATGTGAGGATCGGCGCGCTCGATGACTTCACCGTCCATTTCCAGAACAAGACGCAATACGCCGTGCGCTGCGGGGTGTTGAGGACCGAAATTAAGCGTGAAGGGGCGGATTTTAGTTTCAGCCATCAGGATGCCCCCTCCTTACCGGATTTGCTCGCGGCCGGCTTCTCCGCCTTTTCATCACCGGGCAAGCGCAACATTCCCTCCCATGGACTCACAAAATCGAAGGTACGGAAATCCTGAACCAACTTGACGGGTTCGTAGACAACCCGCTTTTGCGTTTCGTCGTAGCGTAATTCGACATGGCCGGTCAGCGGGAAATCCTTGCGCAAAGGATGGCCTTCAAATCCATAATCCGTGAGGATGCGGCGCAAGTCCGGGTGGTTATCAAAATAAATACCAAAGAGGTCCCATACTTCTCGCTCGAACCAATTCGCGCCGGGATAAAGCGGTGTCAGCGAAGGCACGGACTCTTCATCGCCCACGGCAAGTTTGACGCGCAGCCGCATGTTGTGGGCAAAGGACAACAGGTTGTAGACGAGCTCGAAACGTTGTTCACGGGCCGGGTAGTCGACCGCAGTGATGTCGGAAATCTGCTTGAATTTGCAGTTCTGATCATCGCGCAGGAAGCTCATCAGCTTAACCAGCCCGTCCTTACCGGTCCAAATCACCAGCTCGTCGTATGCAATTTCGCTGCGCAAGACCTCACGAGGCCTGCTCGCCTCAAGGTAATCTGCCAGCTCTTTCAAGGCTTCTAGCATGAAAGCCCTTCTCATTTCCCGGGTTGAAACGATTAGCGGGACAGGCCGCCCTGCCGACGTATCTTCTTCTGCAACTGTAATACGCCATAGAGCAGCGCCTCGGCGGTTGGCGGACAGCCGGGTACGTAAATATCAACAGGTACGATTCGGTCACATCCACGCACAACAGAGTAGGAATAGTGGTAATACCCCCCTCCATTGGCGCAGGAGCCCATCGAAATCACATAACGCGGTTCGGCCATCTGGTCGTAGACCTTGCGCAGTGCGGGCGCCATCTTATTACACAAAGTGCCGGCCACGATCATCACATCCGACTGCCGCGGGCTCGGTCTGAACACCATCCCGAATCGATCCAGATCATACCGACTACAGGCGGTATGCATCATTTCCACGGCGCAACAGGCCAACCCAAAGGTCATGGGCCAAAGCGACCCGGATTGCGCCCAAGCAGCCAGCTTGTCCAGTTGCGCGACGACGAACCCTTTGTCTTCCAACTCGTTGGTCACGGTCTTTAAAAGGGCATCCTGTTGGACGCCGGGAGCCAAGGGCGCTTCATTTGCAGCCACGACGGGGATTTTCACTCCCATTCCAACGCTCCCTTTTTCCACTCGTAGACAAACCCGATCGTCAAAACGCCGAGAAAAATCACCATCGACCAGAACCCAAAGACACCAATTTCGCCAAGGCTCACTGCCCAGGGAAACAGAAAAGCGATTTCAAGATCGAATATAATGAATAGCAATGTGACGAGGTAGAACCTCACATCAAAACGGCTCCGCGCATCGTCGAAAGCTTCGAATCCGGATTCGTAGGCCGACAGTTTCTCCGCGTCGGGCCGTTGCGGCGCAACGACGTATGAAGCACCCACCATCACAGCGGCAAGCCCAATGGCTATTCCGATGAAAATCAATACCGGCAGATATTCGACCAAGAACTCATTCATTCCATTGCTCCAACGGCCCGTGCGGTGACCAAGGCGCCACAGGGAATAGCCAAGTTCGGCGCCTCCGTCCAGAGGCGATCCAAGGCGGCCCCACTCTTGCTAGACTAAGGCTTCACACGACGGTGTGCCATAGTTCCCGCGGCGCCGACTATAGCGACGTGCGACAGCGCTGCAAGGCGCAAAGAGAGAAAATTTTATGCCCCGACCCTATGACCCGAAGCGGAGCCGAGGAGCGGCTAGTCGGGCAAAGCGGTGTTATAATCTTGCAGCCACTGTGCGGGAGGCTCGCCTGCCATATGCGAAAATACATAATCATAGACTGGCCTTAGCTCCTGAACGGCGGCACGACGAAGCTTTTCAGGCATTTCCATTGCAGGGCTCGTATTGACCTTGCGCGCTTGCCAAGTCTCCAATTCCTGCGTTGGAATTGGCCTCAGGTTCAAAAACTCAAAGAGCGCTCGAACAGCGTCCGGCAGATTGGTAATTCTCTCATAATATTCAATGAAGCAGCGATCCCGCCCTGTCGCGAGCAACATCTTGCGTAGGACCGCCGGATAATCGCTCTTCACCGCAAAAGAACCTCGGCGAAGGGCGGCAAAGGGATCAGTAAATCTGCTCAAGCGGCGACCGGACTTTTCCGCTCTATCGGCATGGAACCTAAACTGGCTCCAAAAACGGTCCACAGGATTGCGAAGGATGAACATCATTCGGGTGTCCGGGTAAACCCGCGCCATTTCATCGAACGCTGTTTGAGGCAGCACGCTGTAGTTTGGCGTTTTCTCCCCACAAACCTTGTAGCCATTGCCAAAGCGCTCAAAAAACGCCCGGTAGGCGTCGTCGGAATCGGCGTCGATCAGCATCTCTATCTGATCCCGTAGCTCAACTATGCTGGCCACATTCTCCGGAGAGGCTGCTTCCGCCTTTGCGAGACGCTGCTCCACATACCCCAGGCGACGGTATAAGGTTTCATTCTTGTCATAAAACCCGTGTTTAGTGTCGAAGTAGTGAATTTCCTGAGTGGCAGGCATAAAGACGTCGGGGTGTGCGGAAAGCACACGACCGAGCCAACTCGTTCCCGCTTTCTGAGCTCCTAGCAGTACGAAGAAAGTATCCAACGCCCCCCCGACTTTCCGGCGCTTCTTATATTGTTATGCGCCATCGATAGACCTGTACCACAACGGAGCCGCCAATTGAAGAAAGCTACGCCGGCCATATGCCGTCTTTCACGAAAACGCCTACGCGGAACGACTGGGGATTGGATCTTGTCGAGGGAAAGTGGCGGGAGTGACGGGACTCGAACCCGCGGCCTCTGGCGTGACAGGCCAGCGCTCTAACCGACTGAGCTACACCCCCTTACTTTGAAGGGCGCGCCGCTCTGCCGCGGCGCAGGCGTGGTCTACTCTAGCCCCCCACCCCTGTCAAGCAACTAGGGGCAATTTCCCGGAGGCTTTTTTTCACACTGCCCTATACCCCCTCCAATGAAGGCAACCAATCTGGCTCGAATCGTCCGTTCCACATACCACGCCGATCCTTGCGGGCTCCTGCTTCAAGCCTGCGAAGAGGTTGCAAGGTGCGCGGCCAAGCGATCGCCCAGCCCGTGTAGACCATGCCTTCCGAAAGATCATATCCCTGAATACTGCAGCGGGCATATTGTAGCCCCGCATCATCGGTCCCAGGTGCGATTCGACAATGCGCCGTCGCACCCGCCGTCAGGTCCATCAATGCCGTTTGAGCTATCAAACCGCAGTCAAAACGCTTACCGCCAGGTCTAATGCAACGCTGTCCGACCGGCGGAGCCAGAATCCCTACAAGCGCAAGTGCGTGGCCCTCAATCCGCAAGACTTCCGCTCTGACCACAGATACCTCGCCTGAAATAACCCTACCGACCTCCAGTGGCGGCTCGCCCGGCTGTCTCTCGGCATTCGGCACGGCGCACCCTGCAAGCGCGAGTAGGAATATCAGAAAGGACCAACTGAATAGCAACAAGGGGTGGGACTCCGCTCGACCATCAAGCTGAGAGACTATGGTATTCCACAGGGGACGGCAGCCTCCGGCTTCATCAAGTGAAAACACAGTTGCGTGAAACTAAAGACGATTTCAGACCCAACGGAACACTGCGAAGGCAAGCAGAATAGAAAGTGCCAAAGGCGCCCAAAGCGGCGTACCCATTACCCATAACCAACCGAGGAAGACATAGGCAGCGCCGATCAGGGAAATGAACAACCGATCCCCGCGGGTGGTTTCCAGCCCAAGCACGCCTCGGCGCGGCGTGCCCCCGGGAACGTAATGCTCCCACACCGCCATGCCGGCGAGGCAACAGACGATAAAGACGAAAAACGCCGCAGTGGGAAGGGTCCAGGCCATCCAGGAAAGTGAAAACATCGCTCTAGCCTCCCCGCTCTCTTGCCTAAACCCGCCCGAGGGCAAAGCCCTTGGCAATGTAGTTGCGGACGAAATAGATAACAAACGCGCCCGGCACGATGGTTAGAGCGCCTGCCGCAGCCAGTAATCCCAATTCATACCCGGAGGTGCTGGCCGTTCGTGTCATCGTGGCCGCTATAGGTTTAGCTGCCACAGACGTCAGGGTTTTTGCCAAAAGCAGTTCTACCCAGGAGAACATGAAGCAGAAGAAAGCGGCGACACCAATCCCGGCAGTGATCGTCGGCACGAAAATTTTAAAGAAAAAGCGCCAGAAGGAGTACCCGTCGACGTAAGCCGTTTCGTCCAGCTCCTTGGGCACTCCCGACATGAACCCCTCGAGAATCCACACGGCAAGAGGAATGTTGAAAAGGGCATGAGCCAGGGCGACGGCGATATGCGTATCGAATAAGCCGACAGCCGAATACAGTTGGAAAAATGGCAGGGCAAAAACTGCCGGAGGGGCCATGCGGTTAGTCAGGAGCCAGAAGAACAGGTGCTTGTCGCCGAGGAACCGGTACCGTGAAAAGGCGTAGGCCGCCGGCAGCGCCACCGAGACCGAAATCACCGTGTTCAGGCCGACATACAGAATTGAATTGATGTAGCCGTTGTACCAGGTCGGATCGGTGAAAATTTTAATGTAATTCTCTAGCGTGAACTCCTGCGGCCAGAGCGAGAATCCGCCCAGAATCTCGTTCGTTGTTTTGAACGACATGTTGAGCAGCCAATAGATTGGCAGCATCAGAAAGAAGATGTAGAGCGTCGGCACAAGCCAGGTAAAACGTCTCATCACTGCTCCTCATTCCGCATCATCAGGGTATAGAAAACCCAACTCAGCAGCAGGATAATCAGGAAGTAGATAAGCGACATCGCGGCCGCTGGGCCAAGATCGAACTGCCCCAAAGCAATCTTCACCAGATCAATGGATAGGAACGTCGTTGCGTTGCCCGGACCGCCGCCGGTCAATACGAAAGGCTCGGTGTAAATCATGAAGCTGTCCATGAAGCGCAGCAGTACGGCGATCGTTAGGACACGTTTCATTTTTGGGAGCTGAATATAACGAAATACCGCCCAGGCATGGGCGCCATCAATCTTGGCCGCTTGATAGTAGGCATCGGGGATTGAAATCAGTCCTGCATAGGCCAGCAACACGACCAAGGACGTCCAGTGCCAAACATCCATCAGGACCACGGTTGCCCAGGCCGCCAATGGGTCCTGGGTATAATTGTAATCGAATCCCAGTGCGTTGATGGAGCGGCCCAGTAGGCCGATATCCGGCAAAGCGAAGATATTCCAGATAGCGCCGACCACGTTCCAGGGGATCAGCAGCGGTAGCGCCATCAAGACCAAGCAGACAGACACCCATGGGCCTTTACGCGGCATGGCGAGCGCGATTGCGACCCCCAAAGGGATCTGGATAACCAGAATGATGCCGGTAAAAAGGAGTTGGCGCAAAAGCGCGTCATGGAATCGGTCGGAATGGAGAATCTGCTCGTACCACGTGACCCCTTCCCAGAAGAAAATATTGTCGCCAAAGGTCTCTTGAACCGAATAATTCACCACCGTCATCAAAGGGATGATGGCATTGAAGGCCACCAGCAACACGACAGGCAGCACAAAGAACCAAGCCTTTTGATTAACGGTTTTCTTCATCGGCTACGCCTCATGACTGCACCCATCCGTCCGCGTAAATCCAGGTATGGCCGGGATCAAAACGAACAGCCGCTTTCTCGGAGGGAATTCTCTCGCCCTCCTGAAGCAACAGCTTGATGACTACATCGCGGTGTCGGGTCTCCACCACGCTGTAGCGGCCCGCATCGCTGACTTTGATAACCTCCACCGGAATGCCTTCTTCGGCGAAGGAAACGAACTCCGGCCTTACGCCGATCTCAAGCGCCGCCACATCCGTTGTGGCAAGCGCCCCGGACCCGGTTTCGATACTATGCCCAAAGAACTGCGGCCTGCCGTTGTCCAGTTCACAGGGCAAAAGGTTCATGCCGGGAGAACCGATGAAATGCCCGACAAAGGTATGGCGGGGCCGCTCGAAAAGTTCGACCGGCGTGCCGAACTGCACGACCCTTCCCTCGTGCATCACCACCACTTGATCGGCAAATGTCAAAGCCTCGGTCTGATCGTGGGTCACATAGATCATGGTTGCGCCGACTTCCTGATGAAGTTCCTTCAATTTCGAGCGCAGGAGCCACTTTAAGTGAGGATCGATAACCGTCAGTGGTTCGTCGAACATGATTGCGCTCACGTCAGCGCGAACCAATCCGCGGCCAAGCGAAATCTTTTGCTTGCCGTCTGCCGTCAACCCGGAAGCCCGCCGCGCCAGCATCTCCGTTAGGTCCAACATGGCCGCTATCTCACGAACCCGGCTATCAACCTCGGGTGCGGCTACGCCCCTGTTGCGCAGAGGAAAAGCCAAGTTGTCGTATACCGTCATCGTGTCGTAGATCACCGGAAACTGAAACACCTGGGCTATGTTTCGTTCGTCTGTCGGTAAATCAGTCACGTCACGCTCGCCAAAGAAAACCCGACCTTCCGTCGGTCGCACCAGCCCCGAGATTATGTTGAGCAAGGTGGTTTTACCGCAGCCTGATGGCCCAAGAAGGGCATAGGCCCCTCCGTCTTCCCAACGCATGTCGACCTGCTTGAGTGCCCAATCGTCCTCTGCATCGGGCTGCTTCACATAACTGTGTCTCAGGTCCTGCAGTTCGAGCATCGCCATTAGAACGCCTCCCTACCTTGCGATGCGAAACAAGAAACGCTCTTTTCCAGGCCGTCTGTCATAGCGTGATCCGCTTTTCGTCTTGATCGAAGTAAAGGCACTGGGAAACATCGATGAACAAACGCGCGGTTTCTCCCACGCGAAACGCATGAATGCCGTGGGCTTGTGACACCCAGGCGCCCTTCTCTACGGAAAAATGAACGATACTCTCGGAGCCGCTGAGCTCGGTCACCTGAACCCGACCTTCGATCGCTATGGCGCGTTCAGATTGCGGTGTTGGTGACAAATGATGCGGTCTGATCCCAACGGTGTAGCGCCCTTCCGGCAACCCGGCAAAGCGCTCGCCCACCGGCCAGCGCACAGCCTCGTTCAGTACGAACTCGGCCCCTTGCTTGGCAACGGGTGCCGTATTGATCGGCGGATCGGAGAAGACCCGCGCCGAGCGCAGATCCCACGGTTTGCGATAGACCTCCGACGTTTCCCCGAACTGAGTTACCCTGCCTTCATCAAGAGTCGCGGTATGGCCGCCCAGCAGCAATGCCTCGGTGGGCTCCGTCGTCGCGTAAACCACGGTACAGTTTCTATCGGCGAAAAGTTTCGGAAGCTCGTCCCGTAGTTCCTCGCGCAACTTATAATCCAGGTTCGCTAGTGGTTCATCCAGCAAAACCAAATCGGAATCCTTCACCAGAGCACGCGCCAACGCAGTGCGCTGCTGTTGACCGCCGGATAGCTGGCTTGGCCGGCGCTGCAACATCGGGGTTAGCCGCAACAATTCGGCCATCGCCGCAACGCGGGACTTGATCTCGGGTTCGCTCAAGCGCGCAACGCGCAGCGGTGAGGCTATGTTCTCGAACACCGACAGGTTTGGATAATTGATGAACTGTTGATAGACCATCGATACGTTACGCTTTTGAACCGCAACGCCGGTGACGTCGCGGCCCTCGAACCACACCTCGCCCGAGGTTGGACGCTCCAGGCCAGCCATCAATTGCATGAGCGTCGTCTTGCCCGACAACGTGGTGCCGAGGAGGATGTTAAAGCCCCCCTCCTTCAGCATCAGCGACGTTTCATATATGTGGGTTTCGGCGCCGACACGCTTGACGACGTTCCTGAGTTCCAGAGCCATGGTGGTAAGCAAGCCCCCTTGGAGGACAGTATATTCGAGAAAGCCATGACAGGAGCGCCGGACCCGAAGCCCCTTGTCGGAACTTCGGGCCACGACGCACACTGTCTGGCTTTTAGTTGGCGCTCCAGCGGGCAACCAACTCATCGTAGGGGATGGTCTCACCCTGCGGCTTCTCGTTTGCCAACAGAGCTTTCGGTCCACCCGGCTTGCCAAGCCAGGCGGCCGCATCCATCTCCTCGTTCAGGCGCGGTCCACAACCACCATAGGTTCCGGCACGTTCGTCGGCCTGCTGCATACGCGCCATGACTTGGTCCATCTGCTCGGCCAAACGATCCATAGCCTCTTGCGGCGTGAATGCGCCGGAGTTGACGTCACCAATGTTCTGCCACCAAAGCTGCGCCAGCTTGGGGTAGTCAGGTACGTTGACGCCCGTTGGAGTCCAGTTCACCCGGTCCGGCGAGCGATAGAATTCCACCAAGCCGCCCAAGTTGGGTGCCCGGTCGGTAAAGGACTGATGGCGAATATCGGAATCGCGGATGATGGTCAGACCGACATGGCTCTTCTTGAGCGAAACCGATTTGGAGACCGTGAACTGGGCGTAAAGCCAAGCGGCCTTACGACGATCAACCGGCGTTGATTTGAACAGCGTCCAGGAACCGGCATCCTGATAGCCGAGCTTTTGCCCATCTTCCCAATAAGGACCGTGCGGCGATGGTGCCATGCGCCACAAAGGCTTTCCGGCATCATCGACCGTGTTGTTGCCTTCACTCTTAGGCGCAACCATCGTTGCGGTAAAAGCCGTGTACCAGAAAATCTGCTGGGCCACGTTGCCGGTCGCAAGCGCCGGCAAGGATTGATAGAAATCATAGTCTGCCGCGCCTGGAGGCGCGTACTTGCGCAGCCACTCGTCCCATTTACGGATCGCATAGACAGCCGCTGGCCCGTTCGTGCCGCCGCCACGCGAGATTGACGCACCTGCAGGGTTGCAGGAATTCTCTTCCATGCGAATGCCCCACTCGTCGATCGGGCGCCCGTTTGGCAATCCTTTAGAGCCGGCGCCGGCCATCGACAGCCAGGCATCCGTCATGCGCCAACCCAAGTCCGGCGCACGCTTGCCATAGTCCATATGGCCGTAAACACGAACCCCATCGATCTCCTTGACCTTCTCAGAGAAGAACTCGGCGATGTCCTCGTAGGCTGACCAATTGACCGGCACGCCAAGGTCATAACCGTAAGCTTCCTTGAACCTAGCCTTCAGATCGGGGCGCTCGAACCAGTCGTAACGGAACCAGTAAAGATTCGCGAACTGCTGGTCGGGAAGCTGATAGAGCTTTCCATCCGGACCGGTCGTGAAGGATTTGCCAATGAAATCATCAACATCAAGGGTCGGCAACGTGACATCCTTGCCCTCGCCCTCCATCCAGTCGGTGAGATTGACCGCCAGCTGCAAGCGAGAGTGTGTTCCAATCAAGTCGGAATCATTGATGTAAGCGTCGTAGAGGTTCCGACCTGTTTGCATCTGGGTTTGCACGGCCTGAACGACTTCACCTTCACCAAGTAGCTGATGATTAACCTTGATCCCGGTAATCTCTTCGAAGGCCTTCGTCAGGACTTTGGATTCGTACTCGTGGGTTGGAATTGTTTCAGACAGAACGTTGATTTCCATCCCTGCAAAGGGCTTTGCCGCATCGACGAACCATTGCAGTTCCGCTTTCTGCTCTTCAGCGGATAGTGTCGTCGGCTGGAACTCGTCCTTCGCCCACTTCTCGGCCTCGGCCGAACCCGCAAAACTGGGCCCGGCATAGGCGAACACAGCAGCGGTTAACGCTGACACAAGTAACTTTCGGCGCATCTTGTTTCCTCCCTGTACGGTTTACAGCGTCTTTTTATTTGTCCAATGACTGCAAACGAACTGGGCCGCAAAGTCAATCATCCCGCGAACAAGCCCGCAGGTTTTCGTCTCGCCAAGCGTCGTTGCTAAACGATTAGATAGCGAAAAACTATGGGAAGTAAGCCAGAAGGCCAGTTGCCGCAAAACGAAAAGGCGGCTGAAAAACAGCCGCCGTAAAATCTCTATCATCTACCTTAGTGAAGGACGATTGCCGGTGATCTCGCCCGCATCCAACTGCTCAGAGCAGGCGCGTTACAGCGTCGGCAAGATCATCGAAAAAGAAATAGGCCGCAAGGCCTATTATGCCGACGGTAAAAAGGAAACCGGGTAGAAACGGGCTGTCGCTCATCATCTCAAATCTCACTGTGTTTTATTTTTTTTAGTTATCCACGAGACGGCCCCGATTTGGCGACAAAAAGAATATAAAAATTTATTAAAAACGGGCCGTAACTATTATATTTTTCAGGAAATTTCCACCTTGAGGTCCAGAATTCTCTCTCCTCTTACCTCCAGGTTGTCGGACACGGGAACGTGAAAATTTATTTTTTTACGTTCGTTACAATATTTCCCAAATTACAGCTGCGCTAGATCATTCCTCGCAGATCGATCTTCCGGCGCCGAGCGTGGCCTTCTTCTCCATTCACCCAAAGATGGGCCACGCTCGCTCCTAACCCTTATCCGGAAAATATCGGAAAGACTGTCCACGGAGCCACGCGGATCACGATACCTGTTTCAGAATTGGACTCGTTGCAATACCATTCCTTCTTTCACTGGAGGGAGAGGTCGTGATGAGCGCTTGGCACATCGAAGGGCAGTACATGGAGACGTGCAACTGTGCGTTCCTCTGTCCCTGCATCAGTTCCAACCTTACTGCGAAGCCAACGGAGGGCGATTGCAAGGCGGCCATCGCCATGCAAATCGATAAGGGGAAGAAAGGTGGAGTTTCCCTGGACGGCCTGGCCTTCATCGTACTGCTGCATTCGCCTGGCCCCATGATCGAGGGCAATCTTAAAGTCGGACTGATAGTCGACGACAAGGCAAGCGAGGATCAACTCGCCGCTATCAACGCTATTGCCACGGGGTCGGAAGGCGGACCAATGGCGGCGCTGGCGCCGCTTGTCGGAGAGGTTGTGGGTATCGAACAGCGCTCAATCCGCTTCGAGAAAGCCGGAATGAGCTATGCCGTCAAAGCTGGTGAACTGGTCGAACAAACGTTGGAAGGCCTGGCAAGCGCCGTCAAGGAAGGCGAGCCATTGTATTTGGAGAACGCTTTCCACCCGGTGTCCTCCAAGCTTGCTCTCGCTCGGGCAACAAGCAGCAAGTTCCACGCTTTTGGGATCGATTGGGAAGATTCTAGCGGCACTCGAAACGGACATTTCGCCCCCTTTTCCTGGAGCGCTTGAACCGCCAAAACGATTGTCCAATCGGGAGGCCGAGCTAATCTGAAGAATTCAAAGAATAATGGTGGGCGGTGACAGGCTCGAACTGCCGACCCTCTCGGTGTAAACGAGATGCTCTACCAACTGAGCTAACCGCCCACTAACTCGCTAATGTGATTCTGCGGAGAGGTTCTTACCGCGAAATAAACGCCACGGCAATGAAAACGGCCGCCCCGCATTGCGGTAAGCGGCCGTCCCATCGATCCATACCAAGTACGCTTAGTTAACGGCGTCCTTGAGGGCCTTACCAGCCTTGAACTTCGGCTGATTGGAGGCCGGAATCTTTATCTTCTCACCCGTGCGGGGATTCCGCCCTTCGGAAGCTGCCCGTTTGGTAACGGCGAAATTACCGAAACCAACGAGGCGAACATCGCCCCCGGACTTCAATGCGTCAGTGATCGAATCAAATACAGCGTCGACGGCCTTTGCACTATCAGCCTTAGAAAGACCAGTGCTGCTAGCGACCGCGCTGACAAGATCGTTTTTGTTCACGTCGAAAACCCCCCATCCAATGCCTGTGGGAATAACGGAATTCACGGAGCGAAAAACGCTACGAGACAAAAAGAGTGTAAGCCTTCAAAAACCGGAACGTCAACGCGTCAGCCTGTGGAAAGCGGGAGAAATCTGCGGATTTCCGAAGATTTCTCCCGCGACTCGGCATATCAGTGCGTTACAACCTCTTTATGGTCGCCTTCCTTCTTGGCCAAAGCCGCCTTTTCGACTTCTTCCTCGTTCCACTCAATTGGAGTCGGCTTCTTCGTCAAAGCGACTTCTAGAACCTCATCGACGGTTTCAACTGGCCGGATATCAAGCTTGGAGCGAACATTTTCCGGGATATCCGCAAGGTCTTTTTCGTTCTCCTTGGGTATCAAGACGGTCTTCATCCCGGCACGCAAGGCTGCCAGCAGCTTCTCTTTCAGGCCGCCGATCGGCAACACACGCCCGCGTAGGGTGATTTCACCCGTCATTCCCACTTCGCGTCGGATGGGGATTCCGCTCAACGCCGACACGATTGCAGTGATCATCGCGACGCCTGCAGACGGTCCGTCCTTAGGTGTCGCACCCTCTGGCACGTGTACGTGGATATCCTTGCGCTCGAAGAGAGTCGGTTTGATACCAAATTCGATTGCGCGGCTTTTCACGTATGATTCCGCTGCCTGAATCGATTCCTTCATGACATCGCCAAGCTTGCCGGTCGAAATCACCTTGCCTTTACCGGGCACGGTCACAGCTTCGATTTGCAGGATCTCGCCGCCTACTTCCGTCCAGGCCAGTCCAGTGGAAACACCGACTAGGTCTTCCAGTTCCGCCTCACTGTGGCGGAAACGAGGAATGCCTGCATACTTGTCCAGGTTCTCCACCGTAATTACCACCTCGGTCACGCCATCCATGGCGATTTCCTTGACGGCCTTGCGGGTGAGATTGGCAATCTCGCGCTCCAGGTTGCGCACACCGGCCTCACGCGTATAGCGCTGGATCAGCAACCTAAGCGCATCATCGCCAATAGACCACTCATCGCCCTTGAGCCCATGATCCTTCATCTGCTTCGAGATCAAATGACGCTTGGCGATCTCAACCTTCTCATCCTCGGTGTAGCCCGGGATGCGAATGATCTCCATCCGATCCAACAAAGGCTGCGGCATCCGCAGGGTGTTGGCCGTAGTCACAAACATTACGTCCGACAGGTCGTAATCCACCTCCAGGTAATGATCGCTGAATGTGTTGTTCTGTTCGGGATCAAGAACCTCCAGCAAGGCAGAGGAAGGATCGCCTCGCCAATCGGCGCCCAATTTATCCACCTCATCGAGGAGGAAAAGCGGATTGGAGCTTCCGGCCTTCTTCATGCTCTGGACGATCTTGCCGGGCATCGACCCGATGTATGTCCGACGATGGCCTCTGATTTCGGCCTCGTCACGCACGCCGCCCAGGCTGATTCGCACAAACTTGCGGCCCGTGGCTTCCGCCATCGACTTACCCAACGAGGTCTTGCCCACTCCAGGCGGTCCCACAAGGCAGAGAATGGCGCCGCGAACCTTCTTCATCCGGCCCTGAACGGCGAGATACTCAAGGATGCGTTCTTTGACCTTTTCCAAGCCATAGTGATCGCGATCAAGAACTTCCTGCGCCAGCTTCAAATCATGCCGGACCTTCGTGCGCTTTTTCCAAGGCAAGGCCACCAGCCAGTCAAGATAATTCCGGACCACCGTTGCTTCGGCTGACATGGGGCTCATCGACCGGAGCTTACGCATCTCGGCCAGAGCCTTTTCCTTCGCTTCCTTGGAGAAACGGGTCTTCTTGATTTTCTCTTCGAGCTCAGTGAGCTCATCCTTGCCGTCTTCGCCCTCGCCAAGCTCCTTCTGAATCGCCTTCATCTGCTCATTCAGATAGTACTCGCGCTGGGTTTTCTCCATCTGGCGTTTGACGCGGTTGCGGATACGCTTTTCAACTTGAAGAACGCCAATCTCGTTCTCCATGAAGGCATAAACTTTTTCCAGACGGTCGGCGACTCGCGGGAGCTCCAGAAGCTCCTGCTTTTCCGCAATCTTAAGATTGAGATGCGAGGAGACCGTATCGGCGAGCTTGCTTGGCTCTTCGATCTGGTTCACGGAGGAAAGCACCTCCGGCGGAATCTTCTTGTTGAGCTTGATGTACTGCTCAAACTCGGTCACCACGGTCCGGGCCAGCGCGTCGAGCTCGCGCTCATCGCCCCTCTCCTCTTCCAAGGATTCGGCGTTGGCCAAGAAAAAGGCTTCGTTCTCCACAAACTCCGTGATCTTGGCGCGGCGGCTGCCTTCGACCAACACCTTCACGGTGCCGTCGGGCAGCTTTAGCAGTTGCAGAACAGTCCCGATGGTTCCGATCCGGTAGATGTCTTCGGTCTGCGGATCGTCCTGCGCGGCGTCGCGCTGCGTCACAAGGAGAATCTGTTTATCATCTTTCATCACGTCTTCCAGAGCGCGCACAGATTTGTCGCGACCCACGAAAAGCGGAACGATCATGTGTGGAAAAACAACGATATCCCGAAGCGGGAGCACCGGAAATTGAGTCACAGTTGAAGTATCGGCCATGGTTCCTCTTTTCACTTCGCCTGCCGTTCTTGGACATTCCCCATTATGGGCGGAGCCTCACGGCGCGCCGTCCATCGCATTGGATCAAACGGCGTGGTCACAACAGAACTGGGCAGAAAACAGCCCGTCTTCAAGTGCCAAGAAACGGGAATCGGACGATTAAGCGCTGCTACCGACGTCTTCACGGCGATCAGTGTAGATTTGCAGCGGCTTTGCGCGTCCTTCAACAACCTCACGATTGATTACCATCTCCTCAACGCCTTCAAGTCCAGGCAGTTCATACATTGGATCAAGTAGGATTCCCTCCATGATCGAACGCAGCCCACGGGCGCCAGTTTTGCGGGCGATGGCTTTTTTCGCGATGGCCTGAAGCGCATCGTCGGTAAAATCGAGACGGACGCTCTCCATATCGAATAGCCGCTGGTACTGCTTTACCAGCGCATTCTTCGGTTTGGTAAGAATCTCAATGAGTGCGACTTCATCCAAGTCTTCCAAGGTCGCCACGACCGGAAGACGGCCGACGAACTCCGGGATCAGACCAAACCGCAACAAATCTTCCGGCTCGACCTCACGGAGAATCTCACCTGTCGTGCGCTGGTCCGGGCCGCGCACGTCAGCCCCAAACCCAATCGACGAGCCCTTGTTACGGCCGGCGATCAGGCGTTCCAAACCAGCGAAGGCGCCGCCGCAGATAAACAGGATGTTTGTCGTATCGACCTGGAGGAATTCCTGTTGAGGATGTTTACGGCCGCCCTGCGGTGGCACGGAAGCCACGGTGCCTTCCATAATCTTCAACAATGCTTGCTGAACGCCCTCACCAGAGACATCCCGCGTTATCGAAGGATTATCGGACTTACGACTGATCTTATCGACCTCGTCGATATATACGATACCGCGCTGCGCCTTCTCGACATTGTAGTCGGCGGACTGCAGCAGCTTCAGAATGATATTCTCGACATCCTCACCGACATAACCCGCTTCGGTCAGCGTGGTCGCATCGGCCATAGTGAAGGGTACGTCCAGAATGCGCGCCAGTGTCTGTGCCAGAAGCGTCTTGCCGCAACCGGTCGGTCCAACCAGCAGAATGTTGGATTTCGACAGCTCCACATCGTTGTGCTTCTGACCATGAGCGAGGCGCTTGTAGTGATTATGCACCGCGACGGAAAGGACCCGCTTGGCGTGGAACTGCCCAATGACGTAATCATCCAGAACCGAGCAGATATCGCCCGGCGAGGGAACGCCGTCCCCTGCCTTCGGCAACGCGGACTTACTTTCTTCCCGGATGATGTCCATGCAGAGTTCGACGCACTCGTCGCAGATGAACACTGTAGGCCCGGCAATAAGTTTGCGCACCTCGTGCTGGCTCTTTCCGCAGAAAGAGCAGTAAAGGGTGTTCTTCGAATCGTTGCCGCTGCTTTTAGTCATGATCTCCGCTCGGCACTTTCGTCCACTAGTATGTTAGACAAGTCGATCGAAGCCGCACAATGAAAAATCCCACGACCTTCGACCGGGCAAGGAGGCACCTGTAACGCCTCTATCGTCCGGATCGGCAAATTGGCTCAACGATCATCAGAGCCCTTGCCTTCTCCTTTATCCTTGTCAGCACCGGGAATGCTGTGTTGCTGCACCACGCTATCGATCAAACCAAACTTCTGGGCGTCTTCCGGATTGAGAAAGCGATCACGCTCCATAGCTTCCTCAATTGCCTCGATCGGCTGCCCGGTATGTTCGACGTAAATTTCGTTCAATCGGCGACGAATCGAGAGAATCTCACGCGCATGAATCTCAATATCCGTAGCTTGCCCCTGGAACCCGCCCGAGGGCTGATGGACCATCACGCGCGCATTGGGCAAAGCAAAGCGCTTACCCTTAGCACCCGCGCAGAGCAACAGCGATCCGGCAGAAGCGGCCTGACCGATGCACAGGGTCGAGACGTTCGGCCGGATGTACTGCATGGTGTCATAAATAGCCAAACCGGCCGTTACGACACCTCCCGGTGAGTTGATGTAAAAGGAGATATCCTTTTCGGGGCTTTCAGACTCAAGAAACAGGAGCTGCGCACACACCAGACTCGCCACTGCATCATTGATGGGGCCGGTCAGGAAGATGATCCGCTCTTTAAGCAAGCGCGAGTAGATATCATAGGAGCGCTCGCCCCTGTTGGTCTGCTCGACCACCATGGGAATGAGGTAATTCATCTGAATATCGTTACTCACCTGTGCTGCTCCTCGTTTTCATGAACCTCCACACTCAAGATCTGGGAAGCGGTTCGGCTTTTCAAAAGCCCCCACCCTTCCCAAACCCCAAGATCAGTCGCCTTTCGTCGGCTTCTTGGCCGGCGCTTTCTTTTTAGCCGGAGCCTTCTCCGCCGCGTCGGCTTTCGCATCGGCGGCCTTAGGCGCTGCTTTCTTTGCCGCCGCCTTTTTTGCCGCTGGTTTCTTGGCTGCCGCCTTTTTCTTCGCCGGCGCCTTCGAGGCTTTGTCATCGGCCGCGGAAGCTTCGCTTTCCGCCAGCATCTCCTGACGCAATTCCTCAGCTGTCATGTTGCGCTCGGACACCTTCGCCAACTCTACGATGTAGTCGATGACCTTATCCTCGAACACCGGTGCACGGAGGTTGTCCATCGCCTGGGGGTTTTTCTGGAAAAACTCGAAGACTTCCCGCTCATGGCCCGGATGACGTTGTGCCTCCTGCAACAACGCACGGTTCAACTCGTCCTGCGTCACTTCGATCTTGTGCGCCCGGCCAACTTCGGAGAGCAGCAGCCCAAGACGAACACGACGCTCCGCGATCGTGCGGTACTCGGCCTTAAGCTCGTCTTCGGACTTGTCCTTGTCCTCGGGGTCGATGTCGCCCTTTTCGCGGTCCTGTTGCACCTGCTGCCAGATAACCTCGAATTCGTTCTCGACCATGCTCGCGGGAACCTGGAAGCTGTGTGCTTCGGCAAGCTTGTCCAGCAACTCCCTTTTCATGCGCGCTCGTGTCAGTCCCTCGTACTCACCGGCGATCTGTTCACGCACACGTTCTTTCAGCGCGTCCAGCGATTCCTCGCCGAGCTTTTCGGCAAAAGTGCCATCGATCGGCTGGGGCTCTGTCTCCAGAACCTCTTTCACCGTCACCTGGAAAACCGCTTCACGGCCAGCCAGCTTGTCGTTCATATAAGTTTTCGGGAAGGTAACGGTGACGGTCTTTTCATCACCGGCCTTAGCGCCGATCAGTTGATCCTCGAAGCCCTCGACAAACCGGTTGGAGCCCAACTCGAGATTGTGGTCTTCCGCTGCCATGCCTGGCAGTTCTTCACCATCAACCGAGCCGCGGAAATCAATGACGAGAACATCGTCCTTCTTTGCTGCGCGTGGCTTGGCGAGCGGCTTAGTGGCTTTCTGCTGGCTGGCCAGGTTCTCAAGCGCCTGCTGAACTTCATCATCAGGCACGGACAGCTTGATACGCTCAATCTCTATGGTCGCGAAATCAACAGGCTCAACATCGGGCAGAAGTTCGATCTCGATCTTGAACTCGAGATCCTCGCCCTCCTCGAACTTCGTAACCTCAATCTTGGGCTGAACCGCTGGCCGTAAGCCGCGTTCACTCAGCGCTTGGTTCGTGCCGTCATTGACTGCGCGCTCCAAAACTTCGCCCATCACTGCCTGTCCGTAACGGCTGCGCAGCATCTTCATCGGCACCTTGCCGGGCCGGAACCCTGGAATACGAACCGTGGTGCCGACTTCCTTCAGCCGAGTCTCGACTTTCTGGTCGATATCGGTGGCGCTGATAGTAACCGCGAACTCGCGCTTCAAGCCTTCGGAATTGATCTCGTTTACCTGCATTGGGAACCCGGCCTTTCTTGCCTCGAAGCCCTTGAAATCCAAACTCTCTTTACGGGAAACAGCGCTTGCACTCGGGCCGCCGCCGCTTTCCCTGTTCGTTCGTAGCGCACCTCGTGGTGCGGGCGGAGGGACTTGAACCCCCACGGATTTCTCCACTGGAACCTAAATCCAGCGCGTCTGCCAATTCCGCCACGCCCGCATGACACGCCTGCCCCGCGACAAATGTCTGCGAGCAGCGCGGTTTACAACATCGTTGCCCTGCATGGCAACTGCGCCGACGGCCTTTTTTTTGAAAGACCCTCACCTGCGGCGCAGACGATCTAACAAAACAGCCGCTGCGGCATCGACAATTGCTTCCGCATCCAACTCATATTGGCGATAGAGATCGGGTAGGTCACCAGATTGGCCAAAATGCTCGACACCCAACGCCTGAAGACTGTGACCGCGGACAGCGCCAAGCCATTCCAGAGTAGCCGGATGACCGTCAATCACTGTTACAAGCCCAGCATCGGGCGCCAGCGGTGCAAGGAGTCGTTCAACCGCTGATACGGCGTTACGATGCCCAGCCCTTCGGGCCTTTTCCGCAGCATGCCAGCCGGCATTGAGCCGGTCTGCCGAGGTCACGGCGAGCAAACCCGCCCCAGGCACCTCATCGGCTATTGAATCAAAGGCCTCCAACGCCTCTGGGGCGATCGCACCACTGTAAATAATCGCCAGTTCCGCACCGTTTTCAGGTTCGCGCAGCCAATAACCGCCTTCGATGATCTGCTTTTCCACCCGTGCCGTTAGACTGCGCTCGGGTTGCACCAACTGGCGTGTCGACAGACGCATATACAGCGAGCCGCCGTTGATATCTCGCTGCCAGTCACCTTCGTTCTCCTGTAGCTCCGTTCCCCTGTCACTACGCAGGCTGCCATCGCGCTGCAGATAATCAAATCCCCAGTGCAGAATGGCGGAAAGCTCATCAACAAATGCAGGCTCGAAGGACGCCAAACCGTCCTGTGCCATGCCGATCAGCGGCGTGCCGACCGACTGGTGCGCGCCTCCTTCGGGAGCCAGCGTAATACCGGATGGCGTCGCAACGACGATAAAACGGGCATCCTGGTAGCAGGCATAATTTAAAGCGTCCAGACCGCGGCAAATAAAGGGGTCATAAAGGGTTCCGATCGGCAGAAGGCGGGCGCCGAATAGCGAATGCGACAGCCCGAGAGCCGCCAGCAATGTAAAGAGATTGTTCTCGGCGATTCCCAGCTCCAGGTGTTGCCCCTGAGGCGACAAAGCCCAGCGTTGGGCCGACACGACCTTTTGTTCCTTGAACACGTCCTCGCGTCCACGGCGATCGAATATGCCGCGTCTATTGACCCAGCCCCCAAGATTCGTCGAGACGGTAACATCGGGAGAGGTCGTGATGATTCGGCTCGCGAGTTGGCTGTCCTCACGGGCGAGGTCGGCCAGAATTTTGCCAAAACCTTCCTGAGTCGACATGCGTTCACCGACAGGCCGCGGAAACGCTTCTGGGACAGGCACATAATCGGCTTTGTAGCGGCGCGTTCCCTCCGCATTGAAGGGCACCGCATTGATATAGGCCTGGAGCTTTTCCGCGGGTTGCTGCAATCCGGCGAACTTATCCCATTCCTGGCCCGGCGGCACGCCCATGCTTTCCTGGAAAAGTTGCATCTGATCCGGGTTCATGAGGCCCGCGTGGTTATCCTTATGCCCGGCAAAAGGTAGATTGTGCCCCTTGATCGTGTAGGTGATGAAGCAGGTCGGCGTTTCGCTTTGGGCCGCAGTGAAAGCCTCTAGAACCGTTTCCAGGTCGTGCCCTGCAAGATTACTCATCAATCCATGCAGCGCCGCGTCGTCATAGTCATCAAGCAAACCGCGCACGCCACTCGCAGAGCCAATATCGACCTGGAGCTGCTTGCGCCAAGCAGCACCGCCTTTAAAGACCAGTGCGGAATAAAGTGAATTCGGGCAATCATCAATCCAACTACGCAAAGCCCCGCCGCCCGGCTTTTCAAAGGCGGCCTGTAATTTCTTCCCGTACTTGAGCGTCTCCACGCGCCAGCCCATGTTATCGAACAGTTTGTCGATTTGGCCGAACAAGCGATCTGTTACCACCGCATCCAGGCTCTGCCGGTTGTAGTCGATCACCCACCAGGTGTTTCGAAGGTCGTGCTTCCAGCCTTCCAGCAAGGCCTCATAAACGTTGCCTTCGTCCAGTTCCGCATCGCCCACCAGTGCAACGGCTCGCCCCCAGGGACGGTCACCATCGATTAGGTTTTTGAGCCGGACGTAGTCTTGAACCAAGCTGACAAAAGAGGTCATTGCGACGCCCAACCCCACCGACCCGGTTGAGATATCGACGTCATCTATGTCCTTCGTGCGCGACGGGTAGGATTGAGCGCCGCCCATTGCGCGGAAGTCCTGCAGCTTTTCCAGGGTTTGGTTGCCGAACAAATACTGTATTGCATGAAACACTGGAGAGGCGTGCGGCTTTACTGCGATCCTGTCTTGCGGCCGTAGGACATGAAAATAAAGAGCGGTCATCACCGTTACCAGGGATGCGCAGGAAGCCTGGTGGCCGCCGACCTTCAAGCCATCGCGGCTCGGACGGAGATGGTTGGCGTTATGAATGGTCCAGGCGGAAAGCCATAGAATCTTCTTTTCCAACTCCCGAAGACATGCCAACTGATCTTCACCCGGGAGCCGACTTTCATTCCCAATGTCACGGGTCAGAATAGTGCCCGCCGTCTTCTTAGCCACGCGACTCCTCCATCAACTCGCCTGGCAGCCCGCCCATCCAATAAGAGTGGTTAAGGCGCAGACCTGCCCAATGAGCAGCAGTCTGCCCCGCAGCGCCGGGCGACGCAACGCGGTAGGACCACAATAATCCATCGACTGGAAAACAGTTTGTAGAACCGTGCTGATTACATTCAGGCCGAATGCACTGGGTCGCTGAATCGCTCTGTGAAACTCTGCAAGTTAAGCATTCTAGGGCCGGTTTCCACAGGCGACCGGTAGCGACTTTCAATGACCACCGTGAACCGCACATGCGGAATTCCCATTGGATCGGCGGTAATAGCCAACACCTCGGCGGTTTCGATTACTTTTGAACTGATATGACGAAAGCGGGCCCCCGGCACAATCTCCGCAGCAAAGCGGCTCTTGCGAAACAGCCCAATGACGCGAGAATCGGAAATCATCCGCTCACCTAGCCCCCACATCCTGCCCCAACGGCTTTTGTTACAAAGCTCTGTTTTACGAACGGGCGCAGACTGCCTTACCGACAGATCACCTTGATTTATATTAGGGAAGGCGTTGACGTGCAATGCTTTTCCCCTTTCACATCCGTTAGTTTCCGGCTCCTGGAAAGAACCCTCCGCGAAAAAGGTAACCGCGATTCAATTAAAACATTGTTAAACAGCCGAGTGATACGGCGCCAAATGCTGCAACACTTCAGGAAGAACATCGGGCAAATCTTCGGCGATCAGTCCGGGACCGAACAAGCCGGCTGCTTCACCATGCAGCCAAACCGCAGCAGCTGCGGCCTCGAAAGTTGGCATGCCCTGAGCCATCAAGGCGGCTATGAATCCCGCCAGCACGTCACCACTGCCCGCGGTTGCCAACCACGGCGGCGCGTTGGCGTTGATTATCGCCCTGCCGTCGGGAGCCGCCACGACGGTGTCATAGCCTTTCAAGACGATAACGGCGCCGGCACGCTGCGCCGCATCGCTTGCGCGCTTGAGCTTTCCGCCATTTGGCGCCTTGGACGCATCAGGGAACAAACGCGCGAACTCGCCGGCATGTGGCGTCATCACGGTCTTCTCCGGGATGGATTGAAACAATAGATCAGCCTTGTCTTGGAATGACGTGAGCGCGTCGGCGTCAAGAACCATGCCTCGCGTGCCATCTTGCGCCATGCAGGCAAGAACCTTTTCGCGCGTGTCCGTACCGACGCCCAGCCCTGGTCCTAAAAGAATGCAGTTGATCCGCTGGTCAGCCAAAAGATTTGCCCAATCCTCGGCGTTCTCTACCGACGCCAGCAACGTGCTCGGCCCGGCAAGCGCAAGCATCGGAAAAACGCTGCGCGCACCTGCCAGTGTGACCAATCCGGCACCGGCGCGCTGGGCCGCGCGAGCAGCCAGACAGGCGGCTCCGGTCATTGTATCTCCGGCACCGATAACCAGGTGTCCATGGTGATACTTGTGGCTGTCGGGTCCGCGCCAGGGGAAACAGGAGATCCACGCATCCGGCCCATTGAGCCAGCACTCCGTGCCGATTTCCGCCAAAACTGCAGCATCAATTCCGATGTCGGACACAACAAGGTCACCAGCCAACTGCCGACCCGGCAAAAGGTAATGCCCCGGCTTGGCGCGGAAGAATGTCACGGTAACGTCTGCCTCGATTGCGCTAGTGCCCAGCACCTCGCCACTATCACCGCTCACGCCGCTCGGAATATCGATCGCAACGACCGAAGCGGAGGAGCGGTTCACAGCCGCGACTAAATCCTTTGTTACTCCAGCTAGCGGTCTGGAAAGACCAGCGCCGAACAACCCGTCGACGATCAAACCGACACCTTCCGGAGCCTGGGGGGCAAGCGGCTCGACTACTCCTTGCCAACGCTCAGCGTGAATTGCAGCATCACCACGAAGTGCCTTTACTTCACACGCGCTCATCACCGTGACCGGCCAGCCCGCATCCTGCAGGCGCCGAGCAACCACAAAGCCATCGCCACCATTGTTTCCGGGTCCGCAAAGAACCAGCGTTGTCATCGAATTCCAACGCTCTTGGATGAGGGCTGCAACTGCGGCGCCGGCGTTCTCCATCAGGACCTCACCTTTGGTGCCGGCCGCGATGGTCATTTGATCGGCGACAGCCATTTGCTCGCCCGTCAGAAGGGCCGGACCAGGGGCGTTCACCCTGCCTAAAGGCCGATCTGACATGAGACCCCGTCCCCTATTTGGTTCCTGTGAGGCTGCGAAAGGCTTCGATGGAGTTCCTAGCGCCATTGCGCAGCAGCGCAACGTCGGCATCCGTCAAAATCAAACTGGCCCCGCTTTCCACAAGCAGTTTTACCGGCCGTTTTGGCGTCGGAATATGGCCAATTAGCTTTCCAGCAGACTTTGCGGCAGCCTCCACCTTCGCAATTGCTTCATGAACCTGCGGGTGGTCGACCTGCCCTATCAGCCCCATTTCCGTGGAAAGGTCAGAGGGACCGACAAACAACATGTCCACTCCTTCAACGTCGGCAATTGCGGCGGCGCTTTCAACAGCTTTACGAGTTTCTATCTGACAAATGACGAGCAGCTCGTCTTGAATCGTATTCAGGTACTCGGCCGCATTCACGCCATATCCGGAAGCGCGAATAATGGAGGCAGCGTTTCCCCGTCTGCCCCCGGGCGCATAGCGGCAGGCCGCGACCGCCTGATGCGCCTGTTCGGCGCTATCTACAGAAGGCACCATGATACCGCGCGCACCAGCATCCAAAGAACGTTTGATCGCAACGTGATCATTCCAAGGCACGCGGACCAACGGCACGCAGTCGGTCCCCTTCATGGCCTGCATCACAGAAATACAATCCAGGAAGCCGCCCGGCCCGTGCTCCATGTCGAGCATCGCGCAATTGTACCCAGCTTCGGCCATGACCTCGGCCGCCATCGGGCTGAACAGTTCAAGCCAGAATCCGAGCAACTGCTCGCCGTTGTGCATCCGAGATTTAAGGTTATTGGCCATGCTGGATTCTTCCTTTTACCTATCCGTTGTTCATGAATCGCACGCTTGGCGATCTTGTATTACAAAGTACTTTCCTTAGAGCGCGAGCGCTGCACAGTAGGCATTTTCAATACCGGCCCGAAGCGTTCTGCAGAAAACTTCGGCATCCGCCCCATCGACCATACCCTGCGCAAACACCCGGTAGCCGCTGCTCCCACCCAATGGCACAATGCTGATTGGATGTCCTGTAAAAAGACCGCTGTACAGGGCCAGTGTTTTGCGGCGGAACTCCTCCGCATCGTCCCGATCGCCGAATGTACCCAACCAAACGACAATTCCCTTGTCCGATCCTAAGGAGGCGTCGTCGGCCGCCCCGCTCTCTGCAGCCGGTTCAACAGGTGCCGATACAGGAGCTTGCGGTTCTTTCACTTGTGGAGCCGGGACGTTCGGCTGACTTGGTTCAACTATGGCCGATTGCGCGTCGTCGGGTAGAATTTCTTCATCGGGTTTCGGCGCAGCCGCTTCCGCAACAGAAACACTATCGGTACTCTCTTCTACCTCAGCCGAGGCAGCGATTTCTTCCTGCAGCCCAACGCCGGTCTCTCGCAATTTGCGGGCTTCCTCGGCAGCCGCCTCGTGGCCCTGCCGCTCCGCCAGCGAGAACCAGGTAAGCGCCGCAACACTGTCCGCATCGACCCCGACCCCCAACAGATAAACCTGCCCCATTGCAAACTGCGCATCTGCCAAACCGGACTCGGCGGATTGCTTGAACCATTCGCGCGACTTGGCAATGTCTGCCAGGACCCCCTCCCCTCGATAGTAAGCAAGACCGAGGTTGTAGGCAGCGAGCGCATTGCCGAGGTTCGCGGCCCGTGACCAAAGCGAGAAAGCCTTTGTGGCATCCCGCGCGACACCCGACCCTTGAGCATAGAGCCCACCCAAGTTTGTCAAAGCATCTGGGTGATTCTGCGCGGCTGCGCGGCTGTACCAATGGATCGCTTTTTCAAGGACTGCTTCGTCGGCACCGGCCTTTGTTTCATAAAGTACGCCCAGCGCGTATTGCGCGCGAGCGTCACCGTCTTCCGCCAAAGGTTCCCATATGGTTTCCGCCTGCGCGTAGGCCGCCGCATTGAATGCGCGCAACCCTTGTTCGTAATTCGCGAGAGCCGGAGACGTTGGTGAGACCAAAGCGGCAGCGGCCAGGAGCAATAATCCAAAAGCCGCAGTCTTATGCATTCAATATTCCTCCTCACGGGCACCAACACACAAACCGACAAACTAAAGTGCCAGTCTCTCGGAAAAACTATATCTCAGTTAACCAAGGATCAGCTTACCTTGCATCGAATTTTCCTAAGATTCTCGTATTAGTTTTTTTAATTTTCACAAACATATGAATTTGGTAATCTGACAAAACTTGGTAAAAAGGGCTGTCTCGGACACAAGAGACGTAAAAAAGAAAATACCTTGAGGGGGCAACTATCGTGAAAGCCGGAATAGAACCCAGAAAAGAACCAAGTCGTTCTGGCGCTATCTCTCCAACAAGGTTTTTTTAGATCCCAGACGGTGCTTTGCCGTTTGGAGGGGGCTGGACTGCTGCATCTGTTCCATCGGGAATTGACTGTGGCGTCTCAGGGTGAAAGGAGTATTGGCGTGTACAATAGCCAAACGACACAAGACCGGGACACAAAGAATCCCGGCAAAGACCACATCATCGATGAAGGACTCAACAACGAAACCAACGGGACGCTGCTAAATCGTATCTTACTTATAGAAGATGAATCCGATCTTCGTGCCGAGCTTGCCGAATATCTTCAACGGCACGGATTCGTTGTAACCAGTTACGCAGATGGGCGCACTCTTCGGAACTCCGGCGGCAAGCTCCCATTCGATCTGATCCTGCTCGATCTCATGATCCCGGGTGACGATGGCATCACGCTAACCCGCGAAGTTCGCGCCCGGTCCAATGTACCCATAATCATAATTACCGGCCGCAACGACGTGGTGGACCGAGTTGTCGGCCTTGAGATCGGGGCGGACGACTACATTAGCAAACCTTTTGATTTCCGTGAGTTGCAAGCACGGATCAAAGCCGTTATTCGCCGCCATGCGATCGCCAGGGTAAGTGGCATCCGCGCCAGCAATCGCGTATGGGATTTTTTAGGTTGGCAGGCCGATGGGCGTAGCCGAACCTTAATGCGCCCAGATGGTGAGTTCGTTGATCTTACGACGGCTGAGTACATGTTGCTCGAGGCGTTTCTCATCAGACCGGGGCAACTCCTCTCCCGCGACCTTTTGTTGGAGTATGTTTACAACCGACGCTGGTCGCCGCTCGATCGCAGCATCGATAATCTCGTCGCCCGTCTCAGGAAGAAACTGGAAGACCGTCATAAAGGTCCAATAATGATCAAGACGGTTCGCAGTAGAGGTTATCTATTCACACCCGAAGTCGTTGAAACCAAAGTGAAAGAAACTTCATAAGCTGAATCTAGATTGAAAGCGTAAGGCAGAGCCCAAAGAAATGGCCAGCCTATCCGAAACCCTTCGGCGTCATAATACCGTGGTGGCCGGGGCATCACGCACCGTCGCGCCGTTGGGAGGCCGAGGGCGGTGGTGGCGGATATTCTTGGTGCTCTGCCTTCTGCTTCCCGTCCCTGCCACCGCCTGGCATCGCGATCACCATGATTGGCAACACAAGCGAAGCCCCGAAGAAGTCAGGGGTTGGGCCATCATCAATTTGGTGCGCTTTTCCGCTTGGCCGTCCCGCGCCTTCACGGACCAGTACGCACCTATAAAAATCTGCAGCAAACCAAATGTGATAACCCTTCCCAACGAACCCGGCGCATTGGGCTCCGCCATTCGAAGAATCAATGGGCGCCGGGTCGTCATGCGGCAGATTCACAACTATGAGCATCTGGAAGGATGTCATGTTCTTTACCTGACCGCAGAAGACAGCGGTGACCTTCCATACATTCTGGACCCCATTCGTGATCTACCTATTGCGCTCGTCAGTGATGCCGAGGGTTTTGCGCAAAATGGCGGCGCTTTTGAACTGATCCGCAATGAAAACACAGCCTTCTTCAAAATCAATGCGGCGGCGCTCCAACAAACGGGCATCCTTTTGGCCCAAGCCCTCATGCGTCTTGGCCTGAGCCGCAGTCATGGGAGCGTGCCGTGATGGGTGTTTGGATGGGGCACAGCTTGTTGCAGCGCTTGCTCAGGGCATCACTTGCAACAACGGTTCTGGCGCTCATCGTCGCTAATCTGACGTTCAGCTTGTTTCAGTATGATCGAAACCGGGTCACCGCGATCGACGAAGCGACGGCCATCGCCGATATCCTGACCCAGAATCTGGCGGCGGCTATCGTATTCGAAAACGAACTCGCTGCGGAGGAAGTCATCCAATCCCTGGCGTTGAAGCCTTCGGTGTGGGCGGCTTACATATTTCGTAATGATGGAACAATTTTCGCGATCTTCGGTGACCCGACATATATCGACACATTTCACGGGACGGAGACCCGGTCGATAGAGACACCCGTTAGGTTCAACCAAATTCACATCAGCAGGGAAATAAAGGCTGCCGGAGAAGTAGTTGGACGACTCGGTCTGATAATCAGAGTCGAATGCTTTGCCTCTTGGTTTCTTCACACGATCAAGTTCATGTTGCCCATCCTGGTCGTATCGATCTTGATCGCCACGCTGATCTCCCGACGCCTGATGCGCGAGATCATGAGGCCCTTTGAAAGGCTGGTGGAAGGATTGAGAACGATTGGCACCTCAAGCGACCATGTCACGCTTCTCGCCGATGTTGATGCGGGTCGTGAATTGACCCCCCTCTACAGTCGTTTCAACGAACTCGTTGCGGAGATCGATAAGCAGCGTCGACTGCTGGCGGAAAGCGAAGCCCGCTATCGCAGCATCGTTGAAACGCAAAGCGAAGCGATCTGCCGCCTTGATAAGAATTTTCGCTTGCAGTTCGCCAACAAGGCTTTCCAAGACATCGTCGGCATCCGCCTGGGGGATCTAATTGGAACCCGCCCGACAAATCTGGTGCCGGCGGAAGACTGCAGCATCATTGAAACGGCGCTCTCCAAACTAAGCCCGACAAGTGAAACACAGGAGATAAACTGCCGCATCAATGGCGGGAAACAGGAGCTGAGATGGATACAGGCAACGATTCGGGCCTTCTTTGACAACCAGGGCCGGCCCAGCGAATACATGCTGGTCGGTCGAGACATCAGTGAGAAGAAAATCGCCGAGCAAATTGCCATCCAAACGTCAAAACTCGCAACTCTGGGCGACATATCCACCAGCATCGCGCACGAGCTGAAACAGCCGCTGGCGGTTATCGATCTCGCCGTACAAAACACACTCAGCGCCCTTGAGGATAGTACTCTTACGGAGCAGGAGATAAGGCGCTATCTGAGTGATAAAATGAACCGGCTCGCCAATAACAGCGAGCGCATCCGGACGATCATTGATCATTTGCGGGTGTTTGGCCGCAAGGTTGACGATCAGCGCTTTGCCTTCGATCCGCGTGAGAGCATGAAAGCAGCCCTCATGCTGATCCAGCACAGGTTGGAACAGGCTGGGATCACACTGCAATTCTCTTCTGGAGAGGCCCCACCGTTGGTGCGCGGCCATCCGATTCTTTTCGAACAGGTCTTGCTCAATCTCCTGACCAACAGCATTGATGCCATAGAGAGTGGAAAGGAAGCGGCAGGCGGCTCATCCGACTCTTACATTCTCGTATCGCTTGTCAGAAATGACTTTGGGCTCTGCTGCATATTGGAAGATAGCGGCGGCGGCATCCCCGGCCCCCTGATGACACGCGCGACAGAGCGCTATTTCACCACAAAGCCCGCTGGTAAAGGAACAGGCCTGGGGTTGGCGATCAGCAGCGATATCGTTAAGGAAATGGGCGGCAAGATGCGCTTGGAGCAGGGAAAGAAGGGGCTGAAAGTCACAATCGAATTGCCCCTTAGCTACAGCGACAATCACGACAACGACTATGCTGTCGCCTAATCCTTCTCGCTGGGGACGAAGGGTCGTATCTGTCGGGGTTCATCAGAAATAGTGGGGTGGCTGATGGGATTTGAACCCACGACCTCCTGGACCACAACCAGGCGCTCTAACCAACTGAGCTACAGCCACCACAGCGAAGACATCTCAGTAATGCCGCGTCTTAAAGGCTCCCCCTGCTGCCGTCAAGTATCCCCTTGATTAGCGGCCTGCGTTCAGCCTGCTGAGACGTTGGCCATTCAGTCGGCAGCCCGGGAACCAGTACTTTCCCTCCGTTACAAAAATTAGCCCTTTCGGCTGTTCTGACCCGATAGGGCAAACGCACATTGAGGCTGTGGCCCGATGAGAATCCTTGCCGAGCGATCCTCCTACGGCCTAGCTTCACGAAACACCAACCGGAGATGGGCGAATAGAGAATGACGATGCTGCAACAAGCCAATGCCATGTCACGACTGGGCACTGAAACTGCTTTCGAGGTTCTAGCCCGTGCCAAGGCGTTAGAAGCTCAGGGCCGTTCCATTATCAACCTTGGTATTGGTCAGCCTGACTTCCTTACGCCCGACCATATTGTGGAAGCAGCGGTCAAGGCCTTGCATGACGGCCAGCACGGTTACACGCCCGCCAACGGAATTCCATCGCTTCGGGAGGCTGTTTCCGCATACCTGCATAAACAGTACGCGGCAGACGTGGATCCTTTGCGGGTCGTGGTGGTACCCGGCGGTAAGGTCACAATGTTTTTTGCGATTCTGATGTTTGGGGAACCCGGTGCCGAGATCATCTATCCTAATCCAGGCTTTCCGATTTATGAATCCATGATCCGTTTTACCGGTGCAAAACCTGTCCCCCTGCCCTTACTTGAGAAGAATGGCTTTGGTTTCGATGCCGAAACGCTACTCAGCCTTATTACCGACAAAACACGGCTCATAATTCTCAACTCACCAGCCAATCCGACCGGGGGGGTCACAGAGAAATCCGAGATCGATAATCTGGTGCGCGGGCTCGAAGCGTTTCCAAAGGTCGCTATCCTGTCCGACGAGATTTACAGCAGATTGCTTTATGATGGCCGCAAGCATACCAGCCTTCTGAGCTATCCAGAGTTGGAAGATCGACTGATTCTTCTGGAAGGCTGGAGTAAGACTTACGCAATGACCGGATGGCGGATGGGATATGGTGTCTGGCCCAAACAATTGGTCGAAGGGGCTACCAGACTCGCGGTCAACAGCAACTCTTGTGTCAACGCGGCTGCACAATTTGCGGGCATTGCGGCCTTAGAAGGGCCACAAGACAGCGTCGACGGCATGCAGCAGGCATTTGATGCCCGTCGGCGTTTCCTTGTCGAGCGATTGAACCAGATACCCGGCGTCTCATGTGTGGAACCAGGTGGGGCCTTTTACGCTTTTCCAAACATCACAAACACTGGATTAACGGCCAAACAGGTCGAATTGGGCCTTCTTGATCAGGCTGGGGTGGCAACAATTGCCGGAACTTCGTTCGGTGCGCACGGCGAAGGCTATGTTCGTCTATCTTATGCAAACTCGATGGAGAACATCGAAATAGCATTGCAGCGCATACAGGAGTGGCTTGAATCTCACCAGGAATAGAACGGGCAACCCTTTGACTGCTGTATACTGCACAGCGCCACGGCAACCTGCCTATTTTTTGTGCAGAAAAGAACTGAGAGCCAATAGAGAGCGCCCGCCCACAGCTAGGTTAATGAGGTTTTCTGCCAATTAAACTAATTTGGCATGATTCTTGCTTATTACATTACCAAGGAGCGGGCCTGCTGCCCGGTCCGAAGCGATTATGGGGTCCCGAAAGCAATGAAGAAAATCGAAGCGATCATCAAACCCTTCAAGCTCGACGAGGTGAAGGAAGCCCTTCATGAGGTCGGCATCAAGGGCATCACGGTCATCGAAGCGAAAGGCTTCGGTCGCCAAAAAGGCCATACGGAGCTTTATCGTGGCGCAGAGTACGTCGTCGACTTCCTGCCCAAGGTGAAAGTCGAAGTGGTCTTGGACGACGACCTAGTCGAGCGCGCCGTCGAAGCAATCCAACAGGCCGCGCAAACAGGCAGGATAGGCGATGGAAAGATTTTCGTATCAAGCATTGACGATGCGATCCGTATCCGCACTGGCGAACGCGGTTCCGACGCAGTTTAAGCCGGGCATACACCCAACCCTTTAGAAAACCCACACCACAAAGAGGAACCATCATGTCCGAGGTCAAAAAAGTTCTAGATATGATCAAGGAAAACGACGTGAAATACGTCGATTTCCGTTTTTCAGATCCACGCGGCAAATGGCAGCACGTCGCTCAGCACATCGATACGGTAGACGAAGAAATGCTGACCGAGGGTATCATGTTCGATGGCTCTTCCATCGCCGGATGGAAGGCAATCAACGAGTCCGATATGGCACTGCTGCCGGATCTCTCCACCGCTGTGATGGATCCCTTTGCTGCACAGCCGCAGTTGATCCTGACCTGTGATGTCTTGGAGCCTTCGACCGGCCAGCCCTACAACCGTGATCCGCGCACGACTGCGAAAAAGGGCCTTGCCTACCTGCAGTCTTCCGGCATTGGCGATACTGCCGTGTTCGGACCAGAAGCAGAGTTCTTTGTGTTCGACGACGTGCGCTTCGGGGTCAACATGAACCACTCCTTCTTCCAATTCGAAAGCGAAGAAGGCCCATATATGTCCGGCGTCGAGTACGAGGCGGGAAACATGGGACACCGACCGGTGGTAAAGGGCGGCTACTTCCCCGTGCCTCCCGTCGACTCAGGCACCGACCTGCGTGCAGAGATGGTGACGGTCATGAAGGAGATGGGCGTCAACGTAGAAAAGCATCACCATGAAGTGGCGCCTAGCCAGCATGAACTGGGTATCAAGTACGATACCCTGCTCAAATGCGCCGACAACATGCAGATCTACAAGTATGTCGTCCACAACGTTGCCCATTCTTATGGCAAAACGGCTACTTTCATGCCAAAGCCGGTTTACGGCGATAACGGATCCGGCATGCACGTTCACCAGTCGATTTGGAAAGACGGCAAGCCCTTGTTTGCAGGTGACGGCTATGCGGGTCTTTCGGAGATGGCCCTCTACTACATCGGCGGCATCATCAAGCACGCCCGTGCATTGAATGCTTTCACCAACCCCAGCACCAACAGCTACAAGCGCCTGGTGCCCGGTTTTGAAGCGCCTGTGCTATTGGCCTATTCAAGCCGCAACCGTTCGGCCTCCTGTCGCATTCCCTTCGGCGCCGGCCCAAAGGCCAAACGCGTCGAGATTCGCTTCCCGGACGCTATTGCCAACCCTTACCTCGCATACACGGCAATGCTCATGGCTGGCATCGATGGGATCAAGAACAAGATCCATCCCGGCGACCCAATGGACAAGAACCTCTACGATCTGCCGGCCGAGGAACTAAAGGACATTCCGACCGTTTGCGGTTCCTTGCGTGAAGCATTAACCGCTTTGGCCGACGATCACGACTTCCTGCTGCAGGGTGACGTGTTCGACAAGGATCAGATCGAGGGCTACATCGATATTAAATGGGAGGAGATTTACGCTTTCGAGCATGCTCCGCACCCAATCGAGTTCCAGATGTATTATTCGTCCTGATACAATTCGAACAACCGAACGAAAATGGGGCCGCCTTTCCAGGCGGCCCCTTCTTTTCCAGCGAGGCCAATCCGCTATTCAGCGCCGCAGTTCAATCTCGATCTCCTTGCCGCCATAGCCATGAATCGAGTCACGTGCCCTCACCCGAACGACCTTAACGTCATCCGGTATATGCACGTTCTCCAAAGACCGTGTGAAGGGTTGCTCCGTGACGTGCGGGTGATAGATTACCCGTGTCGCCAAGACTGTATCGTCCGGCCCCATTACCTCCCAGCGATCAGCGTAGTGTTCCCAGCCAGCATCCGCGTGGGCGACCGTCACATCAAAGCGCCAGGTGTTGTTACGATCTTTGTAAGCAACCGCGTCTACAATATCGGCTTCGCCCGCAAAGGCCTGTGCTGTGAAAACCGAAATCAGCATCAATAAAAGTGTGACGATCGTTCGTTTCATAAAGCATACTATCGCAGCACCTGTTCAAAAAATAAAGTCATTCGCGTACTGGTAGCGGTCTTTTCCCGCCATCAGCATCAATGGCGACATAAACGAACATACCTTCGGTCACCTTCATGATCTCATCTCCAGCGCTTCTTTCGACCCAGGTTTCAACCCGAACCTGCATCGACGTTGCGCCCTCAGCGAGAATTGTCGCGTAACAACTCACCAGATCGCCAACGAAAATGGGCCGGTGGAATCGCATAGCATCAATGGCCACCGTTGCGACCCGACCGCGCGCGCGCTTGACTGCTGGAACAGCCCCGGCCAGATCCATCTGCGCAAGGACCCAACCGCCAAAGATATCACCGTTTGGATTCGCATCGCCCGGCATGGCCAGAGTCCTGAGAGCGGGCTCCCGATCCGGCGGCCTAATCTCTTCATCCATGATTTTTCCCCCAATAAAAGCCAATATCTAGTAGATTGGGGATGCAAATGCCACAGCATTTGCTTGCTCCACCCCTCGGGGCTCCTATAATGCGGCTTATGAGCGATCTCTTCCAGAATCTAGCCCATAAAGACGACGGCTATAGCGCCAAGGACATTGAAGTTCTTGAGGGTTTGGAGCCAGTACGCCGTCGTCCGGGTATGTACATTGGTGGCACCGACGAGCGGGCCCTTCACCATCTTGCGGCCGAAGTGCTGGACAATGCCATGGACGAAGCGGTGGCGGGCCATGCAAGCCGGATCGAGTTGGAAATGTCCGAAGACGGCTGTGTAACGGTACGCGATAACGGACGCGGCATTCCGGTCGACCCACACCCTAAATACCGTGACAAGTCAGCATTGGAAGTGATCCTCACGACACTCCACTCAGGCGGGAAATTCGGTGGCAAGGCTTATGCTACTTCAGGTGGTCTTCACGGTGTCGGCTTATCGGTAGTCAATGCACTAGCCGATCGCTTGGTCGTCGAGGTCGCGCGCGATCGGAAACTCTGGCGACAATCCTACAGTCAAGGGCATCCGGTTAGCGCGTTGGAGGACTGCGGCCCGGTTCATAACCGGCGTGGGACGACCGTAACATTCCACGCGGACCCGGAGATTTTTGGACCCACTGCGCGTTTCAAGCCGGCAACACTCTATCGTATGACCCGATCAAAGGCCTACCTGTTCAAGGGTGTCGAGATTCGTTGGGCATGCGCACCGGGATTGCTGCTGGGAGACGACAGCACGCCACCGAATGACGTCCTCCATTTTCCCGATGGTTTGAGAGATTTCCTGCAAGCGTCCCTGGGCCAGCGTCGAAACCTGTCACCAAATGTGTTGGCAGGTGAAGCGGCCTTCCCTGAAGACAAGGGGCGCGCAGAATGGGCAATGAGTTGGCCTGCTGACGAGAACGCTTTTCTAAACTCCTACTGCAACACCATCCCGACGCCTGAAGGCGGCAGCCACGAACAGGGGTTCCGCCAGGCGGTGTTGCGCGCCTTCAAGGCGTATGGCGAGATGATCGGCGTCAAGAAGGCGCAGCAGATCACCGCTGACGATGTTTTCGGCGGCGCGATGTCCCTGCTCTCGGTTTTTATCCGCGAGCCGCAGTTTCAAGGGCAAACCAAGGAAAAACTCGCGTCCCCGGAAGCCACGCGATTGGTGGAAACCGTTGTAAAGGATCACGTCGATCACTGGCTGTCGGGCGACCCCGAGCAGTCCCGCTTGGTGCTGGAGCGCATCATCGAACGTGCCGAGGACCGGTTGCGCCGCCGCCAGGAAAAGGAACTTAACCGCAAAACCGCAACCAGCCGAAAGCTGCGTTTGCCCGGAAAGCTGGCCGATTGTTCACGCAGCCGCGCTGAGGGTACGGAGATTTTTCTTGTCGAAGGCGATTCCGCGGGCGGATCTGCAAAACAGGCGCGCAGCCGTGATGTGCAAGCCATTCTGCCACTGCGCGGTAAGATTTTGAACGTCGCCAGCGCAACCAGCGACAAGCTGAAGCAGAACCAGGAACTGAACGACTTGGTACAAGCCCTTGGCTGCGGAACCCGAGGTTCCTTCGACAAGGATAAACTGCGCTATGAGCGTGTCATTATCATGACTGATGCCGACGTGGACGGCGCACATATCGCATCCTTGTTGATGACCTTCTTCTATAGGGAAATGCCTGGAATCATTGATGCAGGACGGCTTTATCTGGCTCAGCCCCCACTCTACCGACTGACGCAAGGCAGTAAGAGTTTCTACGCCCGAGACGACCTCCATAAAGAAGAACTCATTGAGCGGGAGTTCAAAGGCAAGGGCAAGGTCGAGATCAGTCGATTCAAAGGATTGGGCGAAATGCCGCCCAAGCAATTGAAGGAAACAACAATGGACCCCGCCACGCGGACGCTGTTGCGTGTGACGGTTGTCGAACCGGATGATGTCGACCCGATCGGTGAACAGCGCCGGGCCGGAGATATCGTCGAGCAGTTGATGGGGCGCAAACCAGAGTTGCGATTTGCCTTCATACAAGAACATGCGCGCTTCGTTGAAGAGCTCGACATCTGATCAACATGACGGTGCAGGGATTGGCGGGGTCTGCTAAAATCCGCCTCATGAGACAAATCCTGGAGCATATATTCGTCATGACCGCTCGTAGGAACCGGCCGGTTAAGGCGCGGGCGACTGGCCTGCTGGCCGGTGTATTGCTGACAATGCTGGCCGGCTGTACAGCACCAGCCGGTAGCGGATGGGTGATCTATAATCATCGATTGGACGCCTACAACCCGGAAGCCCGGAACTATGCAGCAAGCCGCGGCGGCATGCTGCTGGAGCTCCCAAACAACCCCTTTGCTGCGTCTGACCAGGAGTTAGGAGCGGTAATCGCCGATATGCTCTATGGCGCCCCCTCGGGCCAGGACTTTCCCTTCTTCACCGAGGCTGAGAAGCCCGACGGCTACGCATCCCCTTACCGACTCGTCGTTTTGCTGGATGCGACGCCAGGTGCAAAGAGCGAGATCGTTTGTAGAGAGCCCGGCCAGCCAGTCGCAACTGATCCCCTGCAAATGCGTGTGCTGATGGCGCTTTGCATTGGAGATCGACTGATGAGTACCGCCAGTGGCGCAGTGGCACGCCCGGACAGGCCACGATCATTGCCGCTGTCAAATCTCTTACGACGGATGGCCTATGTAATCATGCCGCACTACGACCCGAATCAAGACGATTCCCGCCGGGCTAACTGGCTAGACTAACGTAGCAACCAACGCCTGAGTGCAGCCGTCACGTCAGCGGGCCGCTCCAAACTGGAGAGGTGTCCGCAACCGCCCAGAACCACCAGATCGGCATCCATAATCGCCGCCGCCATTTCCTCGTGCCGGTCAGGCGGTGTCAAAACGTCATCGCGCCCACAGAGCACCAGCGTCGGCACCTTGATTCCCGCCAATTCTTGCAAGCTGTCAGGCCGCGTCATGATGGCCTTTTGCTGATTAAGAAACCCATCCCGCCCTATGCGTCCGGCCATCCCCATAATGACAGACTTCAGTTTGTCATTTTCGAGAAACCGCTCAGCGATCAGCATCGGTAGGAGCCGCGGCGTCACACCTTTGAAGTCGCCTTTCTCCGCAAGTTGTATCAGCCCACGACGGCGACGTGTTTGTTCGGCGCTGTCTGCGCGTGCGGTTGTGTCCAGCAACGCCAACCGTTGAACACGTTCAGGCGCACGGCGCATGATCTCAAGTGCGACATAACCGCCCATGGAAAGCCCGGCCATACAGAAAGTGCCCGGCATCTGATCGAGAACCGTGGCCGCCATTTCGCCAACGGTCTGCTGGCTCTTGAAATCGGCCACATGACACTCAGCAATATCCGAAAGCCCTTCGATCTGCGGCCTCCAAAGCTCAGCATCGCAAAGGAGGCCTGGCAACAACGCCAGTTGCATGGGCTCTGCAGTCATCTCTTCCATCCTTTTAGCTTGTATCGCGTTCAATCGGTCAGCTCGCATAGTCCACACTGATGGGGTTGAAGCAACAATCACTGACGTTTGAATTCCCTTTAACAAGGGTTTAATTGACTTTAGCGGCTTTGTTCTTATATTAGCGGCCAGTTGAGGCAGAAATTTTTTCGCCTTTTGAACTGAGTTAAGAAAATCAATCCAGTAAAAGAGAGTTCATGAGTTTTAATGACCTTGGCTTGAGCCACGAACTGGTTCAAGCCGTGGGTGAGCTTGGCTATGACAAGCCTACCCCGATTCAGGAAAAAGCCATTCCCTACGTGCTGATGGGACGTGATGTCCTCGGCTGCGCCCAAACAGGCACGGGAAAAACGGCGTCCTTCACCCTTCCAATGATCGATATTCTCGCTTCCGGCCGCGCAAAGGCAAGGATGCCGCGCTCGCTCATTCTTGAGCCAACGCGCGAGCTTGCCGCCCAGGTTGGCGAAAGCTTTGAGAAATACGGAAGTCATCACAAGCTTTCCATGGCGCTGCTGATTGGCGGCGAGTCCATGGCTCAGCAGGAAAAGAAACTCGACCGAGGCGTCGACGTCTTGATCGCCACGCCAGGTCGTCTGATCGACCTATTCGAGCGCGGCAAGATCATTATGGCCGACGCACGCATCCTGGTTATCGACGAAGCCGATCGCATGCTCGATATGGGTTTCATTCCCGACGTCGAGAAGATTGTCGCCCGCCTGCCCTTCCCGCATCAGACACTCTTCTTCTCAGCAACGATGCCGCCGGAAATCAAGAAACTGGCGGACAAGTTTTTGTTGAACCCGAAGGAAATATCCGTTGCGCCACCGGCTTCACCAGCGGAAACGGTCGTACAGCGCCTCGTGCGCTGCCGACGCGAACCCCAGGCAAAGCGTGCTATGCTGCGGCAGTTGATTGAGCGGGAAGAAATTCAGACCGCTTTGATTTTCTGCAATCGCAAGCGTGATGTGGATATCCTGAGGCGCTCCTTGGAGCGGCATGGGTACGATGCCCAAGCGTTACACGGTGACATGGCTCAGCCCAAGCGAATGGAAACCCTGGATGATTTTCGCAAAGGGAAAATCAAATTCCTGGTGTGCTCGGACGTTGCCGCCAGAGGATTGGATATTCCGGCGGTATCTCACGTCTTTAATTTCGATGTTCCCAGCCATGCCGAAGACTATATTCACCGGATCGGGCGCACGGGTCGCGCGGGCCGCAGCGGTGCGTCCTTTACGATCGCGACATCGGAAGACGGAAAGCTGTTGGCAGCTGTCGAACGCATGTTAAAACGCAAGATCGAAGAGTTGAAACTCGACGGCACAAGTACGGACGTAGCAAAGCCGCAACAAGCCGAGGAGGCAAACGTGGGCAGGAACATGACCGAAGCTTCCGTGGAAACCGAGGCTGAGAAACAAGCCGCTACTACGCCGCAGGAAGCCGCAGCGGAGTTGAGCACCGAAAATGCAGCCGCAACCAAGCCCGCCCGCAGCCGTCGTCGCAAATCTACCTCTAAGGCCTCGCCTAAGGCTTCTGTAGCCGAAGATGGCACCATGCCTGAAGCAAATGTCGAAGCAAAGGCAGAAGCAAAGCCAAAAACGCCTGCACGTGCTGGAAAGAAAACTGAAAGCAAACCGCAGAGCAGCAGTAAGAACCGTTCGGATCGTTACACCACGCCTTTCGGTGACGATACTCCGGCCTTCTTGCTCCGCCCCGTCCCGCTGGTTGCTTAACGGCGCTGCACATTCGATCCGGCCGTTCTAGACGTGCCGGATCGCGATCTTCCCAACGAAATCCTTTTTAAGGAAGGCTGTCTGCGCAGCCTGAAGTTCCTTGAGTGGAAACTCCCTGGCGATTAGCGGCTTTAGTTCGCCGCGTTCGATGTAACTGATGACGTCGGGCAGTATCCGATCCGGCTGGAGCGTTGATCCAAAGAGGCTCAAGTCGCGGAGATAAAGCGTGCGTACATCCAGCTCCACCAGCGGACCGGCGATCGCTCCCGATGCAACATAACGGCCGCCGCGCCGTAGTGCGGTAATCATATCCGGCCAGCGCGGGCCCGCGGTCAGATCGACAACGGCGTCGAAAGAATCCTTTGGGAATGGATCGTCTCGCCCGACGGTTTCGTCGGCACCGATGTCGCCCAATGCTTTGGCTTTCGATGGGTTGATCATAGCCGCAACATGCGCACCCCGTCGTTTTGCCAACTGCACCGCAGCGGAGCCGACTCCTCCGGATGCGCCCGTTATCAAAACACGCTCCGCGCCCAACGCGATACGCTGCAGCATCCCCTCCGCCGTGGAGTAGGCACAAGGGATCGAGGCCAGTTCCTCGTCGGTCCAGTCACTGTTGACCGGTAGCGCATCGAAGGAAGATACCTTGGTGTACTGAGCAAACGCACCGTCGCTCTCCGAACCGAGTGTCCTGCATTGCAGTTCACCACTCTCCGTCTTGAAAGTCTGCATCGCACGCAACAGCACGCGCTCACCGATCCTGCTCTCGGGAACATCGCTTCCGACCGCCACAATTCGACCGCAGCAGTCGGCGCCCTGGATGCGTGGGAAAACCAAGGGCTCCCCTGACCAAGCGCCATCGGCCTCGGCGGCCTCGGCGACCTGCTTTGACGCAGAAGCCGTATCGCCACGCACCGACTTCGAATACCAGGCAATACGCGTGTTGATGTCGGTATTGTTAACCGACGAGGCGAGCACCTCGACCAGCACTTCATTGTGCTCTGGTTTTGGCACCGGAATGTTATCGCGCCACTGAAGTTTATCGAGGCCTCCATGGCCTGTTAGAACCATACCGCTCATCAATTCGGGAAGTTTCATCACGTAATCCCTAATGTTTGAACCATTGGAACCTTACGGATTTTATAGTCGACTAAGCAAAGATGATCCTTTGATGCGCCGCTTTCCACTTTGGCCCGGACTGCCTATGCGATAGGATTTCGCGCTTTCGGGCATGACAAACAACCGCAGGGGAGGCTAGAGGTCCCATGAAATTTGGTTTGAAAAGCATAGCTGTATCGGCAGCCATCGTATTGAGTTGGGGTGCCGCCACAGTTGCAACGGCAAAGGCAGAGGCCGTCAAGATAGGCATGATCACCACGCTCTCGGGCGGTGGTAGCGCATTGGGTATCGACATTCGCGACGGCTTCCAGTTGGCGGTTGATCAAGAGGGCGGCAAGCTAGGAGGCGCGGAGATCGAGCTGATTATTGAAGACGACGCCCGTGAGCCGGACCGCGCAACGGAGATTGCTTCGCGAATGGTCGATCGCGATCAGGTCGACATCATGACTGGCCTTGTTTGGTCCAACTTAGCCATCGCCATTGTCCCCAAGGTGGTACGCGACGACATTATCTACATCAGCCCGAATGCAGGCCCCTCGCTGCTTGCTGGCGCCGGGTGCAATGCAAATTACTTCAACGTTGCCTGGCAAAATGACAATCTGCATGAGGCCATCGGTCAGTATCTCCAGGACCGGGGCGTCGGCAGCGCCTTTATCCTGGCGCCGAATTACCCTGCTGGCCAAGATGCTCTTACAGGCTTCAAGCGCTACTACAAAGGCGAGATCAAAGGCGAACTCTATACGAAGCTTGGTCAGACCGACTACGCCGCCGAGATCGCGCAAGTTCGCGATGCTTCCCCCAACGCCGTGTTTTTCTTCCTGCCCGGCGGCATGGGTATCTCCTTCATCAAGCAGTATAATCAAGCCGGGTTGGATAAATCCGTCCCTCTGTATGGGCCGGCATTCTCCTTCGATCAGGCGATACTGGGCGCAGTGGGAGATGCAGCTCTAGGCGTTATCAATTCCTCGCAGTGGAACAAGGACCTGAACAACGAAGCGAATAATCGCTTTGTTGCCGATTTCCAGAAAGCCTACGGTCGCCTGCCGTCGCTTTATGCAAGCCAGGGGTATGATGCGGCCCGACTGATAGCCAGCGCTTTGTTGGCTACCGGTGGTAACGTTTCGGACAAGGACGCGCTGCGCGCAGCAATCAAGGCCGCCAATTTCGATTCCGTCCGGGGTGAATTCCGTTTTGGGAACAACAATCACCCGATACAGGATATTTACGTGCGTCGGGTGATCAAAGAAGGCGATGTTCTGACCAATGAAATCATTGGCAAAGCGTTCCACGATCATCAGGACGCCTATGCCGCAGACTGCAAGCTCTAAAGCCTTGCTATTTTAGAGGCAGGGGCGGCATTAAGGCCGCTCCTGCCTTTTCCTTTGATGGGGGCCCACAACCACAATGCTTCTTCTGCTGGAGCAAATCCTCAACGGCTTGCAGTTCGGTGTCATGCTGTTTCTTTTAGCGGCGGGACTGACCTTGGTTCTGGGTATTATGAATCTCGTCAATCTAGCGCATGGTTCGCTTTATATGGTTGGTGCCTTCGTGACGGCGGCCGTCACAAGCTGGAGCGGCTCCTTCATGATCGGTCTGGCGATCGCTTTACCCGCCACGATGCTGGTCGGCATGCTGGTCGAGGTCATCGTGCTGCGGCGGCTTTACCCCCGCCACCACCTTGACCAAGTGTTGGCTACCTTTGGTTTGATCCTGTTCTTCAACGAGTTGGTGCGAGTGCTCTGGGGGCCTCGGCCGGTGTTTTTGGATGTCCCAGAGTTTCTGAACGGGTCGGTGGAACTGCTCCCCGGCATTCCCTATCCCGCCTATCGCCTCGCGATAATCCTAGTGGGGTTGCTTGTCGCGTTATTCCTCTATTTTCTGACCCAACGCACGCGAATCGGCATGCTAATTCGCGCTGGTGCCTCCAATCGAGAAATGGTCGGTGCCTTGGGCGTCAACGTGGGGCTCTTATACACAATCGTTTTTGGAATCGGAGCGATGCTCGCTGGCCTCGCAGGCGTCATGGCTGGACCCGTCTACTCTGTCGAAATGGGGATGGGCGAAGCTATCCTGATACAGGTTTTCGTGGTCATCGTGATTGGTGGCATCGGCTCGATCCGCGGCGCTTTGATCGGCTCAATATTGGTTGGGCTCGTCGATACCTTGGGGCGCTCGTTCTTGCCGACCGCCTTGCGTTTGATTATGGATCCCTCGCGCGCTGATGGCATGGGATCGGCGCTTTCTTCCATGTCGATTTACATGTTGATGGCATTGGTGCTCTTCATAAAACCGCAGGGGCTGTTCCGCGCGCATGGTTGACCGCAAGTACGCCACACTCCTCCTCCTCTTCTTCCTGGTTCTGCCTTTCGTTGCAGAGGCATTGGGTTACGGCTATGTCACGGGAATTGCCACGCGGATACTAATCTTGGGAATTGCCGCTAGCAGCCTCAATTTCATCTTGGGTTTTGGCGGGATGGTCAGCTTTGGGCACGCGGCCTTTTTGGGCGCTGGCGCCTATATCGTTGGCATACTGAGTTTCCACGCGACGCTAGGGAGCCCTATATCCCTGGGATTCTTTCAATGGAGTGCGACCGAAGAAGCTCTGATCGCCTGGCCTTTGGCAATGCTCGTTTCGGGGATTCTGGCGCTGCTTATAGGTGCGATTTGCCTACGCACCAGCGGTATTTACTTCATCATGATCACGCTGGCCTTCGCGCAGATGCTCTTCTTTCTTTTTATCTCCTTTCGCGACTATGGCGGTGAGGATGGTCTGTCGCTTTGGAGCCGCTCTACCTTGCCGGCGCTCGACCTCACGGATGACCGGCAATTCTACTACCTGACACTGGCGCTGACCGCCTTGGTCGTGCTGTTTCTCGGACGCGTTGTCCGTTCCCGTTTTGGAATGGTGCTCAAGGGCGCGCGCGATAACGAGCAGAGAATGCTGGCGCTCGGATTCCCGGTTTATCGCTATAAGCTCGTCGCCTTTACTCTCGCCGGTGCAATTGGTGGCCTATCCGGCGCTTTGATGGCAAACCACACGGAATTCATCAGTCCGGGCTTACTATCTTGGCACCTTTCCGGTGAATTGCTGGTTATCGTGATCCTGGGTGGCATCGGCAGTCTTCTTGGACCTATCCTCGGCGCTCTGGCCTACATCGCGCTGGAGGAAGTGCTGTCGGCTTGGACAACGCACTGGATGATATTCCTGGGGCCCTTGTTGATCTTTATCGTGTTGTTTGCACGCAGCGGCCTATGGGGTTGGATCGGCGGTAGGGAGAGCGGGCATGACTGAGGCACTGCTGCAAGCCAGGAGCCTAAGCCGCCGCTATGGAGCCATAGCAGCTTGTGACGCCGTCGACCTTGACCTGCTCCCCGGTGAGATTCACGCCGTCATTGGCCCGAACGGTGCGGGCAAGTCCACCTTGATCAACCTTCTATCCGGGCTGCTGAAACCTGACAGCGGCACCGTCAAACTGCTGGGTCGTGATGTGACCCGTTCAAGCGCCCCGCAGCGAGCGCTGTTAGGCATGGCCCGCACGTTTCAGATAACCTCGATCTTCCCCCACTTCACTGCACAACAGAACGTGGCGTTGGCGGTGCAGGCAAGACAGGGCCATTCCTTTCGTTTCTGGCAACCCACCGTCAAGGACTACCCGCTTAACGACGAAGCGCGCGAATCGCTCCGCAAGGTTGGCCTGATAATGCGCGCGGACCAGCGTGCTTCCAGTTTGGCGCACGGAGAGCGCCGACAGCTCGAGTTGGCCATGGCGCTCGCTCAGGCGCCGAAGGTACTCCTGCTGGATGAGCCCATGGCTGGCATGGGCCGTGAGGACAGCCAACGCATGATCATACTGCTGTCACGCTTGCGCATGACCGCGCCAATATTGTTGATAGAGCATGATATGGACGCCGTGTTTGCGTTGGCCGACCGGATCTCGGTTCTCGCAGGCGGGCGTGTGATCGCCAATGGCACGCCGGATGCAATCCGCCAGGATTCTTTGGTTCGCGAGGCCTATCTCGGCGCTGGCCATGAGGAGATCGCCGATGCTTGAAGTGCACGGTCTTGAGGCGGCCTATAACGAAAGTCAGGTTTTGTTTGGCGTCGATCTGACAATCGGATCGGGAGAACTTGTGACACTTCTGGGCCGCAATGGTATGGGCAAAACCACGACCGTGCGCTGTATCATGGGACTGCTGAAGCCAAGAAGTGGAGTGATCAATTTCGCGGGGCGCAGTATCGCGGGCAAGGCATCCTACCGGATTGCCCGTACCGGGTTGGGCCTTGTACCGGAAGGACGGCAGATATTCCCGAACCTGACTGTGAGAGAGAACCTCATCGCCACAGCTAGATTACCGCACAGTGCCGACGAACAGCCTGAGAGGCCCTGGACCCTGGACCGGGTCATGGACCTCTTCCCGATATTGCGGGAACGCTCCGCCCACTGGGGCAATCAACTCTCCGGCGGCGAACAGCAGATGCTGGCCATTGCCCGAGCCCTGATGACCAATCCACGATTACTGATACTCGACGAAGCCACCGAAGGCCTGGCGCCCCTGATTCGCGAGGAAATTTGGTCTACCTTGGCCGAATTGAAAGCTCAAGGTTTGGCATTGCTGGTCATCGACAAACACGTAAGCGCCCTTGCGGACATGGCCGATCACCACGTGATCCTGGAACGGGGCCGGGTTGTATGGCAGGGCAATAGCGATGATATGCGGCGCAATGCCGACCTGACGCAGAGCTACCTTGGTGTCTGAGGAGACGGCATGAATCGACAGGACTTGGAGACATTCGACCCGGAGATGCTGCGTTTGGCTCGGCAAGCGCGGGACAATGCCCATGCCCCTTACTCCGGCTTTCCGGTTGGTGCCTGCGTCCGCTCGTCCGACGGACGCTATTTCGTCGGATGCAATGTCGAGAATGCCAGCTACCCGGAGGGTGCCTGCGCGGAAACCGGTGCGATTTCGCAAATGGTCGCCGCAGGTGATCGCAACATAACGGCTGTCGTGATTGTCGCCCAGGGCGACCGGCTTTGCACACCTTGCGGCGGCTGCCGACAGCGGTTGCGTGAATTTGCTGGGCCGGAAACACCGGTGTTCCTTTGCAGCCCAGAGGAATTGCGCAAGGCCTTTACGCTCGGCGAATTGCTGCCGCAAGCCTTTGGTCGGCAAAGCGATGGGTGAAACGGCACACAGGGTCAAATCGAAAGCGTGACACCATGGAATTCTTTCCTCAGGAAGTCATTCGCACCAAGCGCGACGGAAAAACCCTTTCCGGCAAGGAGATCACGCAATTCATCAACGCCATGGCCTCTGGAGCGCTGGAAGACTCACAAGCGGCGGCTTTCGCCATGGCTGTATATTTTCAAGGCATGAGCCGCGATGAAACCGGTGCCCTCACGCTCGCTATGGCGAACTCTGGACAGCGGCTTTTCTGGCCCGATAATGACCAGGTCACTCTCGACAAGCATTCGACCGGCGGTGTCGGCGATAAGGTAAGCTTAATTCTGGCGCCTTTGCTTGCGAGCTGTGGTGCAAGAGTTCCAATGATCGCCGGGCGTGGCCTGGGACATACCGGGGGAACGCTGGATAAACTCGATTCCATTCCAGGCTATGATACCCAACCATCTCTAGAAAAATTCCAGGCGGTGGTGGCACAAGCCCAGTGTGCCATTGTCGGCCAAACCGCAGAATTGGCGCCGGCGGATCGTAAGCTCTATGCCATCCGGGACGTCACGGCGACGGTTGAATCCATCCCTCTTATAACAGCGTCCGTCCTTTCGAAGAAAATCGCGGCTGGGCTTGATCACCTGGTGATGGACGTCAAGGTAGGCAGCGGGGCCTTCATGAAGGACTTGGACAGTGCCAAGGCTCTTGCCACGTCTCTGGTTGAAAGTGGCAACAAGGCTGGCCTGCCTGTCCGTGCGCTGCTGACGGATATGAACGAGCCGTTGGGGTTGACGGTCGGGAACACCCTTGAGGTCTTGGAAAGCATTGATTTTCTCACCGGAAAACAGCGCGAATCACGATTGTTGGAAGTCACATTGGAACTGGGCGCGGCTGCATTGGAAATGGCCGGTCTTCATCCAGACTCGAAAATGGCCAAAACCGCTTTGCTGACGGCGTTGGATAATGGCAGTGCCGCCGAAACCTTTGGTCGCATGGTCGCAGCACTCGGCGGCCCCACAGATCTTATTGAACGGGCTGAGCAACACCTTAGGGTTGCTTCGGTCCGACGCCCCGTTACTGCTGGGGCGACCGGCTATCTTTCATCCTGCGATGCGCAGGCCTTGGGGCTTGCGGTCATGGCGCTCGGTGGTGGTCGCAAACAGCGTCAAGACAGAATCGATCACAGCGTGGGGTTTCGTAACATTCTACCGCTGGGCAGTAGGGTCGAATTCGGTCAACCCATTGCCGAGGTTGTTTCCAATGATCCAGAATCCGCTGAAATTGCCTGCGATGCCTACCGCTCCGCTATCGTCTTTGCCTCAGAGTGCCCTGCCCCATCCTCAGTGGTGATATCCCAGGTCGGTTCATGAGCATCTCTAAATCGGCCGCAATGCCTGGGCCCAGATTTGGCCTCTACTATGGCGCGTTGTTCTTTGCCGCAGGAGTGCAACTTCCCTTCTGGCCTATCTGGCTCGATTCCAAAGGCCTAAGCGCAAATGAGATCGCCTTTTTCCTGGCTGCCACCACTTGGGCAAAAATTCTGGCAACACCCTTCGCCGGGACACTGGCGGATCGGTCCCGAAATCTTCGGGCACTTCTCGCCTTTTGCGCATTTGGCAGCCTGTGTTTAATCGCGATCATGGCAGTCAGCCACAACTATTGGCTCCTTCTCGCATTGCAGATTCTGGGGTTTGCGCTGTTTCAACCCTTGATACCCCTGGGCGAGAGCCAGGCGATGCGGGCGGCTCGCCAAAGTGGGATGGATTACGGCCGCGCCCGTCTTTGGGGGTCTTTAACATTCATTATGGCAGTACTGGTAACCGGACGCGCGGTCGAGATCCAGGGGCCCAATGTTATCGTCTGGGTGTTTTGTACAGGTATCGCAGTTACCGGATTCTCTGTGCTCTTGCTGCCGTTGCGATCAGGAGCAGCCAGCATTGAGCGGCGTAGCTGGCTCTCCCTCCTCCGCCATAATGGCTTTCTTTGGCTTTTACTCGCCGGAGCGCTCTTGCAGGCGAGCCATGCTGTCTATTACGCCTTCTCCGCCATACACTGGCGGTCTGTGGGTATGAGCGAAACATTGGTGGCCGGGCTTTGGGCGGAAGGCGTAATCGCAGAAATATTCTTGTTCTTCCTGGGCCGTCGGTTGTTAACCCATATATCCCCTCTCAGCTTTCTAGCGATCGCCGGAATTGCCGGTGTGTTTCGCTGGACAGTGATGGGTTTGACCGACTCGCTGATTCCGCTGGCACTTATCCAAGTGCTTCATGCGCTGACATTCGGGGCCGCCCATCTCGGCACCATGCATCTGCTGTCCGATCTCCTGCCCGAAGACAAGGCTGCCAGCGCGCAGAGCCTCTATTCTGCTGCCGTTGGCGCAACAATGGGCCTAGCTATGCTGTTGTCCGGGACACTCTATAGCGCTTACTCAAGCGCGGCCTATTATGCCATGACATTGGTTTCGTTAATTGCGGTCCTGGTGATATGGCGCCTTTGGATAAAGCTTGGTGGGCGCCTTGGCGACGCCTGACTACTTCGTACCGTATATACGATCCCCCGCATCGCCGAGCCCAGGGACGATGTAACTGTTCTCATTCAAACACTCATCGATCGAGGCTGTGAAGATCGGTACATCGGGATGCGCCGCGCGCATTTCCTTGATGCCCTCGGGGGCTGCAAGCAGACAGGCGAAGCGAATATCCTGCGCCCCGGCTTTCTTCAAACGCGTGATCGCGGCAACAGATGTATGACCAGTAGCCAGCATGGGATCGACAACGATAACCCGCCGTTCCTCAAGATGGCCCGGCACCTTGAAATAGTACTCAATCGCTTCCAGTGTCTCGTGATCGCGGTATAGGCCGATGTGTCCTACAACCGCATTGGGAACCAAGTCCAACATCCCCTCAAGCAAACCATTTCCCGCCCGCAGAATGGAGATGAGGCAGAATTTTTTGCCGTCGATTACATGCCCAATGGTTTCGCTCACAGGCGTTTCGATCGGCTGATCCGTTAAAGGTAGATCGCGTGTCAACTCGTAAGCCATTAGCAGGCTTATCTCGCGTAGCAGGGTTCGAAAGTTCGGGCTTGAGGTTTCCTTGCGCCGCATCCAGGTCAACTTGTGCTGAACAAGCGGATGATCGATGACAGTGACGCCCTGGTTCATTGGCGCTTTCCTCTTGTAAGATCGGATCGAATACCGGGGAACAAATAGCAGCCTATTGCAGGGCAGGAAAGTCCCGGAGGATATCTTGAAGCAGGTTATCAGCCGCTTGCCGCGCCACCGTGCCGGAACCCGCGTACAAGCGATTATACTGCGCGCAAGCCCAGCGGTTCCCCTTTCGGGCGGCTATGCCGTACCAAACCAGTGCTTCTACGTAATCGGCTTCGCCGCCTGCTCCCCGCTCCAGATAATCCGCTAGATTAATCTGCCCAACGGCACTGCCCGCCTGGGCCGCCAAACGGTAATACCGACGCGCAGCGGAAATGTCTTTTCTTACCCCTTGCCCCTTTTCCAACAATTCCGCCATTGCCACCAGCGCATCTCTGTCCCCAGCCAAGGCTAGAGGATTCCAATATTGAACAGCTTGTGAATATTGGCCTGCGTCGTAAGCAGCTAGGCCGTCCGAGAAATCGGCTCGACCACGATTGGGAATGACTAGGGTTAAGGCCGATAAGAAGACGGCGGCAAGGAAATGAACCCTTGCCGCCGCAGAATCGCCGATACCGACAGTAAGCATCGGTACGTGGCTATTTCACCCGGTATTCTTCGGGCAAGAAGAACATTGAGTCGGTGTCGGTTGCCATGTGGCAATCTGCGCAGAATTGCACATTATCCGACCCTTTGCCGCCGGTGACGCCAAAGACCGCACCATTCGGCATGATCATGGAATACCGCCAGTCGTTCGTCTCGGCAGCGAAGCCGGCGCCCATCTTCTCCATGATAAACAGCGGGCCGATACTAACCTGCCCCGCAGCTGTTACCGAGAAGCTGTCTTTAGCAAGCGTTGCACCCTCCGGCATCACGCCGGAGCTTTCGTAGGCACCATAGGCTTTTGCCGCGGCGTTCGCGTAGTTTGTCACGTAGCGTTCGCCGTGTGTGAAGGAGACGTAAGGGACCTTGCTGTAAAGACGCCATGACTGATAGGACGCCGCGATGTCGGAACCCGACTTGCCATAGGCCTTTTGCAGTTCTTCCATCGCGCAGCCATATACCGCCGCAGCTTCAGCATCCGTGATCTCTACGCCACCGCCTGCACAGGGATTGCAACCACCACAGGGGTTGCAAGGATTGCAGGCCGCTGCGGCACAGGGGTTGCAGGGATTGCAGGCCTTGGCCGCACAAGGATTACAGGGGTTACAACCTTCTGCTGCGCAGGGGCTGCAAGGATTGCAGGCCTTGGCCGCACAGGGATTGCAGGGGTTACAGGCCTTGGCCGCGCAAGGATTACAGGGGTTACAACCTTCTGCTGCGCAGGGGCTACAAGGATTGCAGGCCTTGGCCGCACAGGGGTTGCAGGGGTTACAGGCCTTGGCCGCACAGGGGTTGCAGGGGTTACAGGCCTTGGCCGCACAGGGATTACAGGGGTTGCAAGCTGATGCCTTTTGCAGTCGCGGCACGAAGCAAGCACTCTTCGCGCCGGCAGCGGCGCAGGGATTACAACCACCACAGGGATTACAAGGATTGCAGGCCGCTGCGGCACAGGGGTTGCAAGGATTGCATCCCTCGGCCGCGCAAGGGCTGCAAGGATTACAGGTCTTAGCGGCACAGGGATTGCAAGGATTGCAGCCGGCTGCCTGCTGAAGCGCCCGCGGTTTTGGCTGCGCCTGAGGTAAACTACCCTTTGCTACAGGCGCTTTCGCCGCTGTCGCCGCTTGGGATGCCGTACTACCGATGACCGATCCGACTGTGATTACGCCGACGCACGCGGCCACACCAACCGCTAAGGCCAAAGGCATGACCGTCGAGTTCAAAAGTCTCGCTTTAGTGCTTCTCATGATGTCTCCCCGATTTCCACCTATTGACCAGCACAGTCAATGATCGATTATGGAAAATAATGTTCACCCATTCAGCGTAGGCGCGACCGGCAGTGGCTTGAAAATCAAGCTGCGTCACGAAGTCGTGAGAGAGTTCGCGGGTACCGCCGAGGCTGCGACCAATCGGCGGCCGTCGTCTTCAATCGGATATCTATTCTCGTTACTGGGTTTCCAAATAGGTGATGACATTTTCACGGTCCTGTCGCTCCTTCAGACCGCGAAAAGTCATCTTGGTTCCAGGCACGGTGCCGCGTGGATCCACTAGGTAGGTATCGAGCGTTGCAGCATCCCAAACCACACCATATCCGGCCATCGCAGAGGAATACCGGTATCCATCCGCAGTACCGGCAGTGCGGCCAGCGACCCCAGCCAGGCTTGGCCCCACTCTGTGCTTGCCTGCGTCCGTTGTATGGCAAGCGGCACAATTACGCTTGAAGAGCTTCTCACCCGTCGCTGCGTCCCCAGCCGCGCCGGCAGAAATTGGTAGGAAAGCCGTTCCCACAAGCATGACGGCGGCAAGTGCCAATCCTTGTCCAGACATTGTGTATTGCTCCAGTTCTGTATTTTCTGCTTTGGAATGCTATGACAAATCGTCGCGCCGCCACTGTCTCTACCCTGAGTCACTTGTGCAATAGAATGGGCTGTAACCTTTGGACACGAATACGCGAGTTACCTCATCGGCATGCATCTAGAGTCCTAAAAGGAAAGAAAGATTCCATTGAATTCATACCAATTTACTCTTGATTTATGATAAGAAATCGATAAGTGAGTAATACACGACCGTATTGGTAGGAATTGAGGACAAGATGTTCCGCCTGAATCGCCTGACAGACTACGCCGTCGTGGTCATGACACAACTGGCCACGCGCGGTGATCAGACGACACTCTCCGCACAACAGTTGTCGAGGGATACAGCCGTTCCATTACCGACGGTTTCAAAGGTTCTGACATTGCTGGCAAAGGGTGGGTTGATTACGTCTCACCGCGGCGCCAGCGGCGGCTACGCCTTGACCCGGCCAGCCGTTGATATCTCCGTTGCAGCCATCATCGAGGCCATTGAAGGGCCAATTGCCCTGACGGCTTGCGTAGATGGGTCGGCGGATTCCTGCGGCGTTGAATCGCTCTGCCCGATGCGTGGTACGTGGGACAGGGTCAATCACGCCATACAGTCGGCGTTGGACGAGGTGACGCTGCAAGAGATGACGGCATCTTTTTTTGATTTTCCGGCGGTTTCACCCGTATCGGCCCCCTTAACCAGTTCGGCAGGCAAGAGCTCTGGTCGCGCGGATTGAACAGAAGGCACTGACTTATGGCAGCGAACAGCCAAACGATTGAACAGGTACGCGCTCTCGGGGAGCAGAAGTACAAGTATGGCTTTGTCACCGATATCGAAGCGGATACGGCGCCCAAAGGCCTGAGTGAAGACATCATCCGTTTCATCTCTGCAAAAAAAGAAGAGCCCGAGTGGCTGCTGGAATGGCGTCTCAAAGCCTATGCTCACTGGCTAAACATGCCCGAACCCGATTGGGCGCGTGTCGGTTTCCCGCCAATCGATTATCAGGATGCCTATTACTACTCCGCGCCCAAGAACAAGGACGACATGCCCAAGAGCCTGGATGAAGTCGATCCGGAGCTCCTCAAGACCTACGAGAAGCTCGGCATCCCGTTGCGCGAGCAGGAAGTGCTGGCGGGCGTTGCCGTGGACGCTGTTTTCGACAGCGTGTCGGTGGCCACGACATACCGTAAGAAACTTGAGGAAGTGGGCGTTATTTTCTGTTCCATTTCGGAAGCCGTGAAAAATCATCCGGAATTAGTGCGCAAGTACCTCGGCTCTGTGGTTCCGTATGGCGACAACAAGCACGCCTGTCTGAATTCCGCTGCTTTCACGGACGGCTCCTTCGTTTTCATCCCCAAGGGCGTTCGTTGCCCGATGGAACTTTCCACCTACTTCCGGATCAACGCCGCAAACACGGGGCAATTCGAACGGACCTTGATCATCGCGGACGCTGGTTCCTATGTGAGCTACCTTGAGGGCTGCACCGCACCGATGCGCGACGAGAACCAATTGCATGCTGCCGTCGTGGAGCTGGTCGCGCTCGACGATGCCGAGATCAAGTATTCGACGGTCCAGAACTGGTACCCCGGCGACGAGAATGGTGTCGGCGGAATCTATAACTTTGTCACCAAGCGCGGTGCTTGCAGGGGCCGAAATTCGAAGATCTCCTGGACGCAGGTGGAAACCGGATCGGCCATCACTTGGAAATACCCGAGCTGCATTCTCCAGGGCGACAACTCAGTCGGTGAGTTTTATTCGATCGCCATCACCAACAACATGCAGCAGGCCGACACCGGCACAAAAATGATCCATTTGGGCAAGAACACCCGGTCTCGCATTATCTCGAAGGGAATCTCGGCCGGGCGGTCAAACCAAACCTATCGCGGCTTGGTCCGGATGAGTGCTAAGGCAGAAGGCGCGCGCAACCATACGCAATGCGATTCGCTGTTGATCGGCGATCAATGCGGCGCGCACACCACACCTTACATCGAGAGCAAGAACCCAACGGCACAGATCGAACACGAAGCTACGACCTCACGGATCAGCGAAGACCAGCTCTTTTACTGTCGGCAACGGGGTCTATCCGCGGAGGACGCCGTGGCGCTGGTCGTCAATGGCTTCTGTCGGGAGGTGCTGCAACAACTCCCGATGGAGTTTGCCGTTGAAGCGCAGAAGCTCGTCGGGATCAGTCTCGAAGGCAGCGTTGGTTAATAAGTTAGATTAGGGAAATCTATCAAATGCTTGAAATAAAAAATCTTCATGCCAGCGTTGACGGGAAAGAAATCCTGAAAGGCATAGACTTGACGATCGCGGCCGGTGAGGTCAATGCGATCATGGGGCCGAATGGCTCAGGCAAGTCCACGCTGTCATACATTTTGACAGGACGTGAAGGCTATGAGGTAACCGAAGGAGAGGTTCTGTTCAACGGTGCCAACCTTCTGGAAATGGAACCCGAGGAGCGCGCCGCCGCCGGTGTTTTCCTCGCTTTCCAATACCCGGTCGAAATTCCCGGAGTGCTCAATTCGACGTTCCTTAAGGAAGCCGTCAATGCGGTGCGCCGTGCGCGTGGTGCCGGCGAAATGGACGCCATGCAGTTTCTCAAGATTCTGCGCGCCAAGTGCAAGGAGCTTCATATGTCAGACGACATGCTCAAACGTGCCGTCAACTCTGGGTTTTCCGGCGGCGAGAAGAAGCGGAACGAGGTTCTGCAGATGGCGATGCTCGAACCCAACCTTGCCATTCTCGATGAAACCGACAGCGGGCTGGATATCGACGCATTGAAAACCGTCGCGGAGGGCGTCAACGCTCTGCGTAGCCCGGAGCGTTCGTTCCTGATCATCACTCACTATCAGCGGTTGCTGGATTACATCGTGCCGGACCGCGTACATGTGCTGGCACAAGGCCGCATCGTTCGCTCCGGCGACAAAGAACTGGCCAAGGAGCTGGAGGCCAGCGGTTACGCGGAGTTCAAGCAGAGCGCTGCTTGAAAGTTGATCGATAGAGGTTTGAAAGAAAAAAAGATTATGCAGACGAGTGTGGAAGAAAAACTGATGGGCGCCCTATCCGGGGCTGGTGCCGAAGCGGCCGCGCTTCCAGCCCAGGATTGGCTTGCCGAATCACGGCACCAAGCGCTTGAACGCTTCCGCCAGAAGGGTATGCCATCGCGGCAACTGGAAAGCTGGAAGTACACCAGCCTGAATGCACTCGCCAAGCTGGATTATGCGGGCGGCTCGGCCGAGCTTGCCCTGCCCGACCGTCTTCCCAGTCTCCTCGCCGATGATGCCCAAGGCTATCGGCTGGTTTTCGTCGATGGCCGCTTGCAAGAACAAGCCAGCCGTTTGGACGGGATACCCGACGGGGTGACACTCAACGGTTTGAGCATCATCAGCCAAGGCGAACGACCCGCATGGCTGCAAAGCTCACTGGGGCAGATTGCAACGGAAGAACGGGAAGCGCCGCTGCTGGACCTCAATAGCGCCTTTCTGTCCGATGGCGCCGTGCTGAGGATCGCTTCAGGTCTTGAACTCGATCGACCTGTAGAACTGATCTTCCTTTATAGCGCCGCGACCAACGAAGTTCGGGCCAGCCAGCCACGCCTGTTAGTGGTGCTGGAGGCAAACAGCCGGGCAACCGTGATTGAGCATCATCAAAATCTCGGGGGCGGCACATCGTTTTCAAACGGCGTCGCGGAGTTTAGCTTGGCATCCGGAAGTGCTCTTAAGCATTTGCGCTTACAAGAACTTTCACACAACAGCCACTATTTTATGAACAGCCAGGCAAACCTCGAGCGTGATGCGAGTTACGAGGGATTTCTGCTGGCTCTGGGTGCTGCTGTGGCGAGAGAGGACTTCAGAATCCGGCTCGCGGGCGAAGGCTCTTCCTGCAAGCTGAACGGCGTCTATCTGCTAACTGGTCGCCAGCACAGCGACATTACCAGCGTAATCGATCATCTAGCGCCCCACACCTCCTGCGACGAGGTCATCAAGGGGGCCTTGGATCAGCAATCTCGCGGCGTTTTCCAGGGGCTTATCAAGGTTGAGAAAGACGCCCAGAAGATAGAAGGCAACCAATCCCATCGCGCGCTGTTGCTGTCGCGCGGGGCCGAGGTCAATGCAAAGCCTGAGTTGGAAATTTATGCCGATGATGTCGTGTGTTCTCATGGCGCAACGGTAGGAGAACTGGATGCCGACGCCCTCTTCTACTTGCGCAGTCGCGGAATTCCGCCGCACCAGGCCCGTAAACTCCTGATTGAAGCATTTCTGCGCGATACCGTTGAGCTTTGCAGCGACATTGCGCTGCGCGCCGGCCTGACGGACCGTTTGGATGCCAAGTTGGCGGCAATGACAGGAGAAGACCTATGAGCCTGTTGAAAACGCCGACATTGCCGAACGACTCAAGACCTGGCGACAACTCCATCGCAGCCTTTGATGTCGAACGCGTGCGTGAAGATTTCCCGATCCTGAAGCGAGAGGTCTATGGCCGCCCGTTGGTTTACCTGGACAATGGAGCCAGCGCACAGAAGCCACGACAGGTCATTGATGCCATGACCAGGGTCATGGAGGAGAGTTATTCCAACGTGCATCGGGGCGTTCACCGTCTGAGCCAGGAAGCCACAGACCTTTTCGAAGGGGCCCGTGAGAGGGTTGCGGCTTTCGTCAATGCCGGCTCGCCCGACGAGATCATCTTCACACGCGGCGCCACTGAGGCCATCAACATGCTGGCCGCTTGCTTTGCAAGCCAAGTCCAGCCTGGCGACGAAATCATCATCTCCGAGATGGAGCATCATTCCAACATCGTGCCCTGGCAGTTCTTAAGGGACCGCAGCGGTATCGTTCTCAAGGCCGTGCCCATCGACGACGATGGCAACTTCGACATGGACGCCTATCGCGGGCTTTTGTCCCCTCGCACGAAGCTAGTAGCCGTCACTCATATTTCCAACGCACTCGGCAGCATCACGCCGCTCAAGCAAATCATCCAGGAAGCGCACGCCGCAGGCGCACAGGTGATGGTCGACGGGTGCCAGGCCCTGCCGCACATGCGGGTCGACGTCCGGGAACTGGATGCTGATTACTACGCTTTCTCCAGCCACAAGATGTACGGGCCCACCGGTATCGGTGCGCTCTATGGCAAGAAAGACCTGCTCAACCGCCTTCCGCCCTATCAGGGTGGCGGCGACATGATCGCAACGGTGACCTTGGAGAAATCCACGTTCAAGGCCGCCCCTCACCGCTTTGAGGCAGGCACGCCCGCAATCATCGAGGCGGTCGGCTTCGGCGCGGCGGTCGATTACCTGAACAGCATCGGGATGAATGCCATTGCCGCACACGAGGAAGGCTTGCTGGCCTACGCAACGCGCAAGCTGGAAGCGATAGAAGGGTTGCAGATCATTGGTAAGGCGAAGGAGAAGGCGGGCATCATTTCTTTCGTGCTGGAGGGCGCGCACGCGCACGACATCGGCACGATTGTAGATCGCAGCGGCGTGGCCCTTCGCGCTGGACACCACTGCGCACAGCCGGTCATGGATCGCTTTGGCCTATCTGCTACGGCCCGCGTTTCCTTCGGCTTGTATAATACGCCGGCCGAGGTAGATGTCCTGGCCGAAGCCTTACAAACCGTCAGGGATTTCTTTGGATAATGTTGGACGAACTGCGAGAACTCTATCAGGAAGTTATCCTCGACCACGGGAAGAACCCTCGTAATTTACGCCGAATCGGGGATGCCAATCACCACGCGCAAGGCAACAACCCCATGTGCGGCGACACCCTGAGTGTTTATCTGCTGACGAACGGCCAGAACTTGATTGAAGATGTTTCCTTCATTGGGAAAGGTTGCGCGATTTCAATGGCATCTGCCTCAATGATGACTGAAATTCTTAAAGGAAAGACAGTTGAGGAGGCTGCAACTCTGTTCCATGGTTTTCACGACCTCTGCACCAAAGACGATGCCGATTTGAGTGAAGCCGAGGCGACAGACGCCGATGCCGTGGAGCGCCTGCAGGTGTTGTCAGGTGTTCGGACATTCCCGGTGCGGGTCAAGTGCGCGACGCTTGCTTGGCATACGATGGATGCAGCTCTGAAAGGCGATGCGGAGATTTCGACCGAATGAATGACGGCGACGAGGACCAACTGGCGAATGATGAAGGAGAGACGACCATGATGCCCGGCCACCCAATGTACTTCATGGGCGACGGCGAGGATACCGAGGGTCTGACCGCTCGGGCTGGCGAAGCATTGCCCAAGGGCACGCCGCTCGCCAACCGGGAGAAGATAGAAGAGGCGTTGCGCAGCGTTTATGACCCTGAGATTCCAGTGAACATTTATGATTTGGGACTGATCTACGAAATTGATCAGAAAGACGATGGCGCCGTATCGTTATTGATGACCTTGACCGCGCCGGCCTGTCCGGTCGCCGGTGAGATGCCCTATCAGGTTGCCGAGGCGGTAGCCAAAACGGACGGCGTCGGTGAAGTGGAAGTGACCCTGACTTGGGATCCGCCTTGGGACAAGGAGCGCATGACAGAGGATGCAAGACTGGCACTGGGCATCTTCTGATCCCATATGAAAAGCGCTATGATGATTTTGCGCTTTGACTAAAGAGACGGCTGTACAACCCTACGAGAACACAGATGGAGACTGCAGAATGGCCCAATCCCTCATCACGCTGACCGATGCTGCGGCCGCACGCGTTCGGAAGCTGATGGCAGCTGCGGGCGACGAACCCGTGCTGGGCTTGCGTGTCGGTGTGAAGACGCGCGGCTGCTCAGGCCTGTCTTATTTTGTCGAGTACGCCAAGGATCAAAAGAAGTTTGAGGATGTCGTCGAAGACAAGGGCGTCCGGATTTTCATTGATCCAACGGCGGTTATGTTCCTGATCGGCACCGAAATGGATTATGTCGAGGACAAGCTTCAGTCAGGTTTCGTTTTTTCAAACCCCAACGAGGCAGCGCGTTGTGGCTGCGGAGAAAGCTTTAGCGTTGCTAACTGATCCGAAACAGCGGCGCCGGATGCTTTAGCTCCGGAGAAGCGTTCCTTTTCCTCTTATGGCAGGCAGCGCCGAACGGCTTCATGGCGATATCACCCCACAATAAAGACCACGCACTTCCCTTTCGCGGTAGAGCAAAGGTCATCGCCAAGGATGCGCTTACTTCTCAGGTATGTAGGCTTCGTCTGGAATTACCTGAAGGCAGCGCTTTTCGATTCAAGGCTGGGCAATATTTACGCCTTTATCTCAGCACGTTTGAACCGCGCGACTACTCCATAGCCAATCAACCAGACGAAGGTTTCCTCGAATTTCATATTCGGGACCAGGGAGATGGAGGAGCCTCCAGCTTCGTGCAGTATGAGCTGCAACCCGGCGACGAGTTCGATGTCGAGGGTCCTTTCGGTGCCTGCACGCTTCGCCCCGATCATACTGGCCCTATTCTTGGTATTGCCGGCGGCACGGGGCTAGCTCCAATAAAAGGCATTATCGAAGAGGCTTTGCGGGCGGGTTGGCACCACGAAGTTCGGCTTTATTTTGGCGTGCGAAGCACCGATGAACTCTACATGCTCGATCATTTTGCCGCTCTTGAGGCAGAGTTTTCCAATTTCCGCTTTGTGCCTGTCGCCGGCGACGGTCACCGTTTGACCAACGGGTGTCGACCAGGATTAGTGACGGACGCGCTTGCCGAAGATATAAATGCCGCGGAGCTTTGCGCCTTTAGCAAAAGCGAAGCCTATGTCGCCGGGCCTCCCGCGATGGTAGATGCCACTGTGGCGCTTCTCAAAGAGCAGGGGCTTCCGGAAAACAAGATCCACGCCGATGCATTCACGCTGGGCCCTGCACTACCACAGTCGCATGACAGCTTTTAATGAACAACCTTATAAAACTACTATAAGCTACGGAAATTAAAATGAAAACTGTACTTCCACTTTGGGATAATCCGAGCCTGCCGGTCGCTGGTAATGACGCTGTCTTTCCGGTTCATAATATTTACTGCGTTGGCCGCAACTATGCCGACCATGTGCGTGAAATGGGGCACGATCCCGATCGTGAGGATCCCTTCTTCTTCATGAAACCTCCCAGCGCTCTGGTGCAGCATGGCAACACGTTTGCCTATCCTCCAGGAACACAGGATCTCCATCACGAAGTGGAATTGGTCGCTGCCATCGCAAAAGGCGGACGCAACATACCGCTGGACGCCGCGATGGGACATTTGTTCGGCTTTGCCGTGGGTATTGATCTGACCCGGCGCGACCTTCAAGCAGTGGCGAAATCAAAAGGCCGCCCCTGGGAGGTCGGCAAGGTTTTTGACGGCGCCGCGCCCTGTGGAACGCTTCTGCCACTAGACCAGAGCGGCAGCATGGAACGTGGCAGAATTGCACTCACAGTCAATGGAGAACTGCGCCAGGAAGGCGATGTAGGCCAAATGATCTGGAAGCTCCCGGAGATCGTTTCAAAACTGTCAGAGTTGTTCACTCTACACGCAGGCGACTTGATCTTTACCGGCACACCGGCCGGGGTTTCCGCACTCGTCCCGGGCGACCGTCTGGAGGCCACCGTTGAGGGCATCCCCACTCTAGCAGTAACGGTCGGCAAACCGGCCTGAGCCGCTTCAACTCCCGGTGTCAGGGCAGCGGCGGCGCGGTCATTGCCTTGGGAATTTTCAATCCCATTCGGTCAAGGATGGTTGGGGCTACCGATAGCTGATCCGCGAGTTCCGGCGCCGCGCCCCCTTTTGGGTGCCCTATATCGTAGAAGGCGACCATCCGCACATCGTCGGTGTTGCCGCCGTGGTGACCAAAGGCGGACATTCCATGATCGGCCGTCACCAAAACGCGGTAACCGGCGCCCTGCCAGCGATGCAAGTGCTGGGCAATCTGATCATCGGTTGCCCAGGCTTGTTTCTTGTACTCAGGTGACTCCCCGCCATAGAGATGGCCTACGGAATCACACCCGGAAGAATGCAAAAGCAGATAATCCGGCGCATGGCGATGCACCAGAATACTCGCCTGGTTCAATAGATCTGCTTCCGATGCCAAACCGATGTTGAACCGAGTCTTTCCATGTTGCAGATAAAAGCGGCCGTACTGCACGCAACGACTTTCGTCATTAACCTCCATATCCTCAATAGGATCGAAGGGCGCGCGATTGAAAAGCTCGGAAAAATTGAAGTGCGCCACCGCCCCCGTACGGCGCCCTTGGGCACGTGCCACCTTGAACACATGATCCGTCCCCGTCATGCGCACGTTATCATTGCTGGTGATGCCGTGATCATGAGGCTGCACGCCGCTATGCAAGGTCTCATAAATTGGCACGGATAGGCTAGGCAGTACGCTGGCCATCTTCCAGCGCCGGGCCTTGCCTGCCAGAACGAGGCTCTCCAGGAAGCCGCAGTGCTCCACCGCCGTCTGGAATCCTAATCCGTCAATCACGACGAGCATTACCTTGGAGGCCATTGTTTCACCCATCCCCCGCGCTATCAGACAGTCATCTGTGCTTCGAGCAAACGTCTCCAATCCGCAAAGCTACGGACATCGCGCCCCACTTCCTTGCCGCCCTCGTCCCATTTGCGCACGGCGAGCGCAGCGGCCTTGTGCGGGTTTGCCTCGAAATCGCTGACCTCACCCTCGCTCATCGGGCCGCCTTGCTGCTTTAGAGTAACCTGGGAAGCGTGCGACAGACGGTCATGATAACCGGGGTCACGCGCGCAGAGATAACGTTTGGCTTCGACATGGAGTCGAACCGGCTCTACCACGGTTGGTGGGAAATAATTCTTCAGAAAAGCGCCCGCAGCGGCGTCGTGCATCCGGTGCCAGTCATCAGGGTTTCCTTCGCTTAGCAGATGCCCCACGTCATGCAACAATGCGGCGGCAATCAAGGTTTCTGGAGCCCCCTCCCTTGCAGCAGCCTCGGCGCTTTGGAGCATGTGTTCGGCAATAGTGACATCCTCGCCATAATGCTCCGCCCCATTTGGCCCTTCGTATAGCGCCTGCAAACGATCTAGAAATGCGGCCTTTGTCATCGGCGTTCGGCTCCCTGGTGAAGATTCACATAACTGGTCAATGCATCCCAATCGGCATAACACCCCTGCAATCGCCGCTGGCCTCCGGAAAAAGCGCCGCGACCATGCAGAACCCTTCGGTTATCAACGACGAAGAGACTGCCTGCATTGAGTTTGAATGAGATGATGTAGGTCGGATCGTGCAGTAATCGCCCGAAAACAGAATAGGCTTGATAAAAGGCTGTCAGTTGTTGCGGCGGTAATTGTAAATCTGCGCGCGATCGATTGTTGTAACGCACGCCGACCAGGCCACCCTGACCGTCAATTTCGATAAGTGGTCGGCTGCTCCGGAGATCGGCGGTGCTGTCGGTGAAGCGAAAGGGTACAGACGTATTTGCCAGTATCTCGAAGACCTCTGGGTTATCGCTGCGAAGATCCTGCGCTACGCGGAACCCATCGACCAGAAGGCTTTCACCGCCCTGCCCGCTGGCCTCCAGGCAGTGAAGAAACTGCATGCCCGGAACCGGATCCCGGTAGGGGTTGTCGGTATGTAGTCCAAGACCAAGACCGGTGTAGGCCAGATTGTTAGGGTCCGGCTTAGCAACCACATCAAAAAGGCGGCCGTAATTCGTTTCGCGCACGAAACCAAATAATTCAACTGCGCTTAGCACGGTGCCCGTGGTGCTGCCGCATTCCTCCAAGAGGGCAAAGCCATAATCCCGGATGCCGACCAGCCAATTTGCCAGTGCTGCAGAGTCGCCGGCAATATCGGCATATCGCGCTTTAGGAAAGCGTGATTCCGGAAGAGATGCATCCCACAAACGCGCTTCCGGCACCCGGCCGGCGAGCTGCGCTTCCGGCGCTGACAGCAACTGGGCCACCCGGTCGAACGTTAGCTCAACACGGTGGCTTTCCGGCAACAAAGTGACGATTGCGCTGCAGTGATCGACACCAACCTCAACCGCCGCGATCCGCTGATCCTGCGGCAGTGCGGCCAGGTCAATAAGCCGCTGTCCGTTAGCATGTCGGCAAGCACCGCAATCACAAAGGTCGCGGACCTGAAGTGCCGGTATCTGAAACCGCCGCCCGCTAGTCATATCCAGCCAAAGCGTTCGGCCATCTTCCGAGATACTTAGGTCCCGAAGGTTCATTTGCTCTGCCTGGCTATGCATTGGTTCTTTGCCCATCGGATACACCGCCACTTATTTTGGTCAACAAGGCGTCTAGAATGAGCCTTTCAGGGGGCCGGAGGCAACGCCGAAACGTAAACTATGACTACACTTCAGACATTTCCTTTAAGCCTTTGTTAATATTACCTTGCTTAATGTTAACCTTAGGAGATTGCTCTAGGAGGAATGCTCTTGATGAAAGCCGCCGCCGCCTTTCTGTCCACGGACAGTGGTGCAACACGCACCGAGGTGGGATTGCTTACAGCAATGGCTGTCATATTCGCTGTTTTGGCCATGACTGACTTTGGCGGTCAGTTGGGACACTTTTTTGCGTCCTTCAAGTCTCATATGGCGGACGGAAAACCTCTATAGTTGTCAACCGTGATGATATTCACGGCGACCTCTTTCCATTATAAAAGATAAAACTATAGATCGGTTACCCATGACGCTTTCATCCCTCGCAACCTATCTCGGCTTATTCGGCTTCTTTTCCCTATCGCTCGCCTGTGCCGTTACAGACGCTCAGCGATTGAAGATTCCTAATAGCTTCACGCTGTTAATCGCCTTGCTTTACCCAATCTTCGTCATGAGCGCGCCCTTTCCGGTGGATTGGATATCAGGCCTAGCTGTGGGTGCCGGAATCCTGGCAATAGGCTTTCTGATTTTTGCTGGCGGATTGATCGGTGCCGGCGACGTGAAGTTTTTGGCGGCGGCCGGGCTTTGGGCCGGTCTTGCCCACCTTTCCACGCTGATACTTGTGACGGCGATTGCCGGTGGTGTCCTAGGTTTGGGCTACCTGGTTGCTGATCGTTTGCGACGCATCCCCTGGATGCCCCTTCCCCCACCCGAGATCACCGAGAAAGACGGCAAGAAACGCATGATTTTCTTGCCGTATGGAATAGCTATCTGCGCGGGCGCGGTCACCGTGGCTTACCGCCTGACGCTGGAAGTAGGGTTGGCGCAGTAAATTAAACGACGAACTGACCGGCTACTCCCCTATCCGCTCAGCGAGCAGTGACCTTAGGGTCTTCAACGCGCGTTGCTCAAGTTGACGGACCCGCTCTTTGCTGACGCCCAGTTCCTGTCCCAAGTTTTCCAATGTGACCGCCCCCTCTCCGAGGTGACGCTGGCGTATGATCCGGGCTTCGCGTTGGGGTAATCGCCTGAGCGCCTGACTAAGCCACTGTGCCCGGGTTTGGTTATCGCGTAGTTCCGTCACGATCTCCTCTGGCCCAGGTCGGCTGTCAATCATCGTGTCCTGGTACTCCATGTCACCGTCTTCACCAGTCGGCAGATTGACGGATAGATCAGGCACCCCCAATCGGACCTCCATTCGCTGAACCTGATCGGGCCTTACCTTAAGTTCCTCCGCAATCTGCCCCGCCGCTTCGTAGGACATGTAGGGATTGCTCGTTCTCGCGATCTTTGCCCGTAGGCGCCGAAGATTGAAGAAGAGGCTTTTCTCGGACGTGGTCGTGCCGATCCGAACAATCGACCAGTTGCGCAAAATGTAATCCTGGATCGCTGCCCGGATCCACCAGACCGCATAGGTGGAAAAGCGCACATCGCGGTTGGGATCGAACCGCATCGCAGCTTGCAGCAAACCCACAAAACCTTCCTGGATAAGATCCGATTGCGGCAATCCATAGCCGCCAAACTTGGTGGATATGCTCACCGCCAGGCGCGCGTGCGCGCTCACGAGCTGATGCATCGCCTTTTCATCGCCACCCACGGCCCAGGCCGTGGCTAGCATCCTCTCTTGTTCACGTGAGAGGATCGGCGCGCTCATCGCCTTGCGAACGAGCCGTCGATTTGCTTGCCGGCTATCTTGTTGTATTTCTGTCCCTGGCATAATTCCGCACTCCTGGGTTCCTGTTCATTCGGGAAGGTCTATGCCTTTCCCTTAAATTATCTACGCACCCAGGAAGAAAATGGATCAGTACTTGAAGGCAAAATTTAGCAAACGTCCGATTGGGCCAGCCAAATAGACCGGCGCATCTGTGACTGCCAAACAAATACAGTCCTCATCGTCGTCGGCGACCGGCTGGTGCACGACGCTACTGTTTGCAACTGCGATATCACCGCGCAAATAATGCCCCTGGCTGTCGGAGAAGGCACCTGAGAGGACCAAGGTCAATTCCAATCCCTCATGTCTATGGAGCGGCACTCTGCACCCCTTACGAATGCGAAGAAGCCGGGTGGTGAAATCCTTGCGATCCGGAAACAAGGCAACATCGGCAACGACACCTCTTTGCCGCCAAGGTAGGTCCGATAATCGGCGGCCCAGATAGCCGCGCAATGGCTGAGGCAAGGTTGTTTCCGCCCCTTCTGCGACAGGACTTGTTGCTTCACTTGCGGCGGCGGTCTCGCGTCCATCCAACTGAGCCAAGACTGAACTCAGACTGTCTTCGGAAAGCGCCGTCGGCGATAGGTCTTCCAGCAACGTGCCAGCAATGCTCTCCAAGTGACGCACCGCGTTCCGACAAAGAGGGCAAAGCGCCGTGTGGGTTGCAACCAACAACGCGAGAGGCTCACCAAGATTCCCAATCGCATAGGCCTGCAGTAAGGACTCATCAGGGTGATGAGAAGTCATTGGTTCATATCCTCCAAAGCCGAACGGAGTTTTGTGATAGCCAATCGGAGGCGCGACTTGACGGTCCCTAGCGGCATCAGAAGTTCATCAGCCAGTTCGCTGTGTGATTTTTCCTCGAAAAAAGAAGAACGCAATAACGTGGCCTGCTCCTGAGGCAAAGTATCGATCGCAGCACGGACCCGCAAAGCGACCTGCGCTGCATCGTACGCTCGGTCGGGGGACGCAGGCCCTTCAGGCACGAGGGCAGGATCGTTCAGATCGATTTCTGGTCGCTTCTCCCGGCGGGCCACATCGATCCTTTTGTTTCGAGCAATCGTGAAAATCCAAGTGGAAAGAGCGGATTTCTGCGGATCATACTGGTCTGCGCGGCGCCATACCGTTAGCAATACTTCCTGTGCGATGTCCTCCGCCGATTTCTCCTCGACCTTCAAACTACGGATGTAGGATTTCACCCGCGGCGCGTAATAATGAAAAATCTGCGCAAAGGCATCTCGATCACGGCTGACCGACACAGCCATCATGAGGTCTAACAACTGCTCTGGCGTCGGCCGGTATTTCGCATCCTGCGGTGGCATAGTGACATGCTGCGCCGAGCTGCAACGCAATACAACCGTGGCAAAGGGTAAACAGCTTAAGTTCTGCTGAATTTCCACCAGCGTCTCCTTGGTTACACTCTGATTTACGTCAAAGTGACACCACCGGATCACTTACTTTCGGATTTTTTTTCTGATCCGATCCGCCCAGAAGCTCGTACTAGCTAAAGTAATTACTCGTAAGGGATCTGATGCTGATATGCGTATTGCCATAATCGGAAGTGGGGCAGCAGGTCTGGGCGCAGCCTGGCTTCTGGCGCAGAAGCATGACATCTCGCTGTATGAAGCAGACTCAAAACTCGGAGGTCACGCAAACACGGTTGATGTGAGCGGGCCGAATGGACCTGTTGCGGTCGACACTGGCTTCATCGTTTATAATGAACTCAATTACCCGAACCTGACCTGCCTGTTTGAGCACCTTGGGATAGCGACCCAACGCAGCGACATGTCTTTTGCGGTATCGCTTGCTTCCGGCAGGTACGAGTATGAGGGGTCGAGAAGTGGCTTTTTTGGGCAAAAGCGCAATCTGATTAAGCCCAGCCAGTGGCTTTTGCTTTTTGAGATCAAACGTTTCTTTCGTGAAGCGCCACATCTATTGACGCAGCCGTGCAGCGGCTTGTCGCTTGGCGATTATCTGAATAAAAACGGCTATTCACAGGACTTTGCTTACGACCACCTTCTGCCTATGGCCTCTGCGATCTGGTCATGCTCTTTGAAAGATATTTTGTCCTTCCCTGCGACAAGCTTCGTCAACTTTTATGCCAATCATGGTTTGCTGCAATTCGCCGATCGCCCAACATGGCGCTCGGTCACGAACGGTAGCCGTTGCTATGTGGAACGCATGGCGACAGGGTTTCGTTCCGCAATCCGTCTGCGTACACCAGTTCAGGCAGTAAAAAAGATGGAGCGCGGCATCGATGTTGTCACCGCTGGTGGCCAAGCGGAAAGGTACGATTCCGTCATTTTCGCAACCCACGCAGATCAAGCGCTGAAGATCATGGGCTCTACGGCGAGCCCCTTGCACAGAAAAATACTAAGCACATTCCGTTACCTGCCGAACCGGGCAGTTCTCCATAGCGATCCATCAATGATGCCTCAGCGGCGCCACCTTTGGGCGAGTTGGAACTATTTGTCGAATCACAGGCGAAACAAAGAACAACAACTGGCCGTCACCTACTGGATGAACAGGTTGCAAAAACTGGACCGCTCTTTTCCGCTCTTTGTAACGCTCAACCCTTATCGGGAGCCACGTCCCGAACTCGTACACGCGGCTTTCACTTACCGTCATCCTCAATTCGATGAGCATACAGCCGTGGCTCAGAGCCTGCTCGGCGAAATTCAAGGGCAAGACGGGTTCTGGTTTTGTGGAAGCTACTGCGGTTATGGCTTTCACGAAGACGCTTTACAGTCCGGGCTGACCGTAGCCGAACAGTTCGGTGTCAATCGCCCCTGGGCAAAATACTTCCGGCCACCAAGCACTGCCTGGCGCGGTGTCGAGTCCCTGTCGGAACGTCTTCATAACGCGGCGGAGTGAGCCTTGCCTCTCGAAGAAAAACTTCAACCTGGACCGCCAGCTTACGGTAGCTGCCTTTACCGTGGGCATGTCATGCATCGACGCCTGCATCCCTTCGGAAACCATTTTGTTTATCGCGTGTTCTCACTTCTGGTGGACATCGATGCACTCCCGGTTCTGGACCACCGGTTACGGTTGTTCAGCCACGACCGTTTCAACCTGTTTAGTGTTTGGAATCATGATCATGGCAGCAAGGACCAGACGGCGTTAAGGCCTTGGATTGATAGGCAACTTGCCGATGCGGGTATCAATCTCCAAGGCGGCCGTGTCATGCTGCTTTGCTTCCCGCGAATTCTGGGGTTCGTTTTCAATCCTTTGAGCGTTTGGTACTGCTATGACCGCAGCGGCCACCTCGCCGCAATGCTCTACGAGGTCAGAAACACCTTCGGCGATTGCCATTGCTATTTGATCCCCACGCCGCCTGATTTCCGTCCCGAGAGAACCTTGCTGCAATATTGCAACAAGGTGCTGCATGTCTCCCCCTTTCTGTCGACCGAAGGCACCTATGCCTTTCGTCTACAGGTTCCCGGCGATCGCTTGTCGATAGCAATACGGCACACGACCGCGGAAGGTGAAACGCTAGTCGCGGTTCAGAAAGGCAGGCGACATGCGCTCACCGATACGGCCCTCTTCAAGGCCTTCTTTTCCTATCCACTGATGACAGTTAAAGTTATTGCCGCGATTCATTGGGAAGCTTTCAAGCTGTGGCGTTTAGGGGCTCGTTTCTACCGGAGGCCAGATGCACCGCAATCTGAGGTCAGCGTGGTGAGGCCGCCTTTAGATCAGGCCGCCGAGTAAAGGGAGGTTCGCTGATGTCGAATTGTCTGTCCCCAGGCGAGGAACCGAAAGACCTGCCCAAATCTGAGTGTAAATTTCTGGCCGTCACGTCGCGCCTTTCACGCGGGCGCCTCCATCTGACGCTACCGAGCGGGCACCGGCAAACGATCAAAGGTCAAGAGCCTGGCCCCGACGCCGATCTTCAAATCTTTCAAAGCAGCTTTTTCCGGCGCCTTTTCACGAGTGGCGCCAACGGATTTGCCGAAGCTTATATTGCTGGTGAGTGCGATAGTTCGGACATCACAACATTTTTAAAACTCATTGCTGTAAACCACGAGGAAATCGAGCAGCAGTTGGAAGGCCGACGATGGTCACGCGTAGCTGAACGGGTGATCCACCTGCTGCGCCCCAATAGCCGTGTCGGCGCTAAGCAGAACATCCGCGCGCATTACGATCTGGGAAATGCTTTCTATCAAACCTGGTTGGATAACAGCATGACTTACTCCTCGGCGATTTTTGAACGGCAGGACATGACTTTGGAACAGGCCCAGGAAGCCAAGTACAAACACCTGGCTGCGACCGCAGGGATCGAACGCGGCCATAGCCTGCTTGAAATTGGCTGTGGTTGGGGCGGTTTCGCAACCTGGGCCGCGCGGGAGTTGCAATGCGACGTGACGGCAATCACCATATCCAAAGCTCAGCACGACCATGTAGCCGAACGCCTGCAACGCGAGGGTTTGGGAAATCGCGTCAAGGTTCTGCTGCAAGATTACAGAGACACGCACGGGTTCTTTGATCGCATCGTTTCCATTGAAATGTTCGAGGCGGTTGGGGAGGCCTATTGGCCTCATTATTTTTCGACGGTCCGCAACAATCTGAAACCCGGGGGTCGCGCCGGATTGCAGATCATCACCATTGCAGACCAAGTTTACGATCAGTACCGACGTGGCGCTGATTTCATTCAACGCTATGTGTTCCCTGGTGGAATGTTGCCTTCCATCACGGCTCTGCGGGAACAAATCGATCGGGCGGGTCTGGCTTGGCAAGACAGCAAGAGCTTTGCTGAACACTACGCCACCACGCTATCGCGCTGGCATGAACGCTTCGATTTAGCCTGGCCTCAGATCAGCGGTTACGGGTTTGACGAGAGGTTTCGACGTTTGTGGAAATTTTATCTCGCTTATTGCGAGGCGGGCTTCTCCACAGGGCGCATCGATGTTCGCCAAATATCGCTAGCCCGCAGCTAACAATCGCGCTGCCTGCTAGTTGGCCGATAGCTTTCGGCGAATTTTGCGTAACAGCCAACCAATCACGGGAAGCGTCTCGTAAAGCCCGGCCGCCGGATCCCAGAAATCGCGGTGTGAGGAAACCTTCCCTTCGGCATCGAACAGCAGTTCGGAGACCCCTTCGAAGGAAATGTTGTTTCCCTGTCTGGTCGTCCCGGAGAACTGCCAAGTAATGTAGCCGGAAACACACGTGCCGCAGGATCGTGTTACCACGAAGGAGATACTCGGAACATCCTCGTACATCTTCTCTAAAACACGACGATAAGCTGATCGACCACGGGTTAAGTTGAAAGGATCTGAGAAGACCATATCGGACGTGCAATAGTCCTCAAGCACATCGAGGCTATCTGGCGAAAATCCTTCGAGATAGGAAACATATCTTTGCAGAGGATCGAACCCACTTTCCTCATCCTTCTTAATACTAACCATTGTCTCTCGTGCCTCCAGGAAGGAATTGGGCTGTGATCCGAAGCGACAAGGCATAGGGAAGACAGCGCAGTAGTTTCATGATCACCGCAAGCCGCATGGGAAAGACGATTTCGAAGCGGCGTGACGCTAGCCCGCGCTCGAAGGCCCTTGCCGCCGCATCAAGTTCCATTAGAAAGGGCATTGGAAAAGTGTTCTTGTCTGTCAGCGGTGTCCGCACAAACCCCGGGTTGACCGCCTGAAGATGAACACCTTCAACGGCTAGTTCGGGTTGCAACGCCTCACAGAGGTTGATCAATCCCGCCTTGGTCATTCCATATACCGATGCGCTCGGCAGGCCTAAAAATCCAGCCATGGACCCGACAACTGCTATTTGTCCGCGCCGTTGGCTCCGCATTCTTGGCAAGACGGCATAGAGGCAGTTCAGGGTACCAAGGAGATTTGTATCGACAAGCATCTTCACCGTTTCAGGTTTGAAGTTGCTCAAATCCGTTGCGACATGAGTGCCTGCATTCAGCACCGCCAACGCTAGAGGCTGATCTCGCAGAGCGTTATCTAATGCAACCTGTATGGCTGCGGCATTGGTAATATCGAGAGGCAGCGGCACCAGCTTACCCGCGAACGTTCGAGTTTCGTCCGCAAGTGCTTCTAAATCGCTTTCTGTCCGGGCCGATGCCAACACTGTCCAACCAGCTTCCACCAGTCTAACGGTTAAGGCGCGGCCAAGCCCCTTCCCCGCACCGGTGATCCACGCAAACCCGTCCTCCGGCTTTACCGGCTTTAGGTTCATGCGTTGTCGTCCCCGAGAGCGCGGTTGCAATCAAATCGAGCGTCAAAATCTAGACGTCGAAACACGGCCACGGCGCGCTCAGAAAAATAGTTGTGCTGCATATGATTCACCAACCTCCTACCTCGTCCTCTACGAGATAAAAACTGGCTCGGATCACAGCACCGGGTAATTAGTTGCTGTTTTTAGGGTTTGGATGAACTGCCGCTTGTTGCACTGCTGCCGGAAGAAGAAGCACCCGTCGAGCTACTATGACTTGGCGACGCGGTCGCTTGGCCGGTTGTGGCGCTGCTGGTACTTGCCGTCGCGGTACTGGCAGCAGGCTTGCTATTGCGTCTGCGAACATGGCCGTTCAAATAAGCGCCTGCCTCCACCGCCAGCGAGTCATGAACAACATCGCCCTCGATCCTCGCGTTTGCCGAAAGACTGACGGTCGCACCATCAATCTGCCCCTTGACGGTTCCATGAACATCGACCCGATCGGCGAGTATCGATCCCGATATGGTAGCGCCACGACCCACGGTCACCGTGGTCGCTTTGATATCACCGTCGATCTCGCCATCAATCTGCAGCTCACCGCGGCTGGCCAGATTGCCGACAACCTTCATATCCGATGCAATCACCGAACGGCCACCACCGGCGGGACGAGTCGTCCCTTCCCGCACCGATGCGGTGGTCTGGGCACTGGATTCTTCCGGTCGCTGTGGTTTGAACATTATCTTTTTCTCCCATTATGACTGTAGGTGCGACTGTCCCGATCAGTCCTCTCTAGATTTCATCACGCCATCTCAGCTTTGCGCGTCGGCCGCCAGGGTTTCAAGCCCTTTAGCTTGGCTCCGGACTCAACGACAATCTCATGATGATGAATCGTTCCCTCCACTTCGGCTGTGCTTTCGATGATCACACTATCCGCGTCCGCCCGGCCTACATAGTGTCCGGCAATACGAAATCGCAATACATCGACCTCGCCTTCCAACGACCCACCCGGTGCGATGTAGATATCGCCGGCCATGATGTCGCCCTGCATACGGCCGTGTATCTCCAATGATCCGGTTCCAGCCATGTGCCCTTCGAGCACAGCCGTATCGTCGAGCACTGAGTGCCCGCCGGACCGACCAGCGCGCGGCTGATCAGCGGCTGCGGGTTTTGCTTTCCATGGCAATTCCATCGTCAAATCGATCTCGACCCCAAGGGGATACGAACAGTGATGCTGCAGATTAGGCTGCCAGAGGCCTTTGGCTCAACAGGCTGATTGCATTTTTGCGATCATCGCCAAGAACGCTTCCGCTGAGCGCCGTTGCTGAGGGTATCCTAAAGCCAGTTCGGCAAGCGCTCGGGATTCGTCCAATCGATGTAATCCAAATGCCGCTCGGGCTCCCAGGAAAGCGAATTCTCCTTTCTTGGGGAAAAGGGATCTTCCGGAGTCAGCGATTTCTAGAGCGTCATCGAACTGCTTGTTCTTGATCAGGCAGTGCCCCTGCCGCAAGAGCGCCTGCGGGCTGTTCCGATCCAATTCAAATGCCTCTCCAAATAAACGGGCGGCATCGGCCATCTTTCCGTCGTGCATTAGCCGAAGACCGTCAGCAAACCGCATACGTGATATTATCATGCTCGTTCTGGGGTCCTTGAGCAGACTGTCGATCCCAGCTTGATCGATGGCCGCGTCCCCCTCGACGGGCATTTGCGAAAGAACCGGTAGCAATACCTCTCCATGCTTGGGTGCGTTCTCAAGCTCGAAATGCTTTGCAGTTTCAATGAACTTCCGCCCCCAGGCATCACAGGCCATCAATGCAAGCACCCGCATTTGTGGATTCTCAATATGTTCAGTCAGAACCCGCTTGGCCTGCGCAGAATGAATCCGCAGAGCATCGAGGCGCTTCGCTGGTGGCCATACTTTGCGGCCCGGAATCAGACTGTCAGGCCGCGTATGCTTGAGGTAAAGAGGGCGAGGCACCACGCATCCGCCGCCATAACACAACGCTTCCAGGCCCCAAAGAACCTCTGCTGCGAAACTGTCGTGGCGGTTGTAGCGCAACCTGTGCCCCTGTTTCAGGATGCCGGAGTCGGTTACGGCACGCAAAGGAAGGCCGCTTGCGCCTTTCAGATAAAACTGTAACAGGCGCTCATCCAGATTGCCGCGCAACTCCGTGGCGACTCCCAAATTCTCATTTGTCCCGAACTGCTGCATATGTGATTACGCGAAAACGCAATCTGGCGATTGCTTCAAAGCCTCCAGCAGCGCTGCGATGTAGTCCGGTTCCAGCAGGTCGTCATGCGGTAGTAACGCGAAGTACGGCGTATCGACCTGATCAAGCAGGAAGTTCACGTTCCCCGCCCAACCGAGGTTTCTTTCCTGAACCCAGATACGCATGCCACCCGGCGGGCTGTAGCCTCGGCAAATCGTTTCCGTGTCGTCGTCATTACTATCAATCGATACCAGCACACGAATTTCGGAGTGTGTTTGATTCAGCACCGAGTCCAGCGTTTGCCTTATGAAACCGGCGGCCCGGTAAGCTGGGATACAGATTGATACTTCTGCCATGGCTTTGCTGACCTCCTTAGCTCTCCGGGCAGATGCGCTCAGCGATCTGTTCGGCGAACAACGGTGCCATGCAATACTTGCCTGTATCGACCGAATGATAACGCCCGGCGCTGCGCGGGCCGATATCGAATCGCTGGTGCAACTGACTTTGTGGATCGTCGATATCTCCCTGGCCCCAAGCAAAAATCTGCCCGCCGCCGAGCTTAGTTTGCGCAGCCCGCAAGTCGAGATCGGCACAGGCTGGTACGAGCTGTGCGAGCCCTTTGATGATATCACTTTCTAGCTTCGCTCTGGCACTGTCGCAGAGCCCGAGCAAGGGATTGCTGGGAACCAGCGCCTGGGTGGACGCGATACAACCGGTCGGATACCAGGAGAGGTAGTAGCGGCCCTTGCCGAAGTTGACGATATCCCCGTAGGGGCCCAGTACGAAGGTGGTCGAAGGCAGCCTGGGATCATCGGTATCACAGAGGCTTTCCGTGTGCAGAGCCACCTTATAGCGAAATAGCCAGGGCCGGTCCGGTTTCCAGCCGAATGTCGCATCCAGCCTCAAGCGGTCACGCCAGGTGGCGTTGACAACCGCGTCGTAGGAATGTCGCTGACCGGGATCGGCAGTCAGTGAAATGCTGGGTGTACCCTTGTCGTCCTGTACGCAGGAGTCCACCCGTTGGCCGAGCAATACGGTGATCCCAGCTTCAGCCATAACAGCCTGGGTAAGACGCCTCGCCACCGCTTGAGGATCGACCGAACGCTCCCCGGTTTCAAAGACAGCCGCAACACGGTCTGTGTCAAAATCCCGTGCTGTCTCAGTGTCGTCAAGACGCCGAAAAATCCGCCTGTCGGAGAACCCGAAATAGGCGCGGCGCTGATCTTCATCATAGTGCTCGATGAGCGACTGTATGCTGGAAAAATGCGCATCAACCTGCTCAGGAGAAAGGAGAGAATCCCTATGAACCGCGTAGCGGAACGGAGTAGATATCTCGCTCTCCGTCAGTGTTCCGCCACTCCAACGGCTCAGCAATTCGCTGAAGCGTAGCGACCCTTTCATCAGGAAGGCGGCAGTCCGAGACGTGGGATCATTCCCAAAAACGAACCCTAGGTGAATTTTCCCTTCGTTCCACAGGCTGGCCTCGGAAATAAGGCACGCATTCTCCTCGAAGAGATCAATCTTGCAGCCGCGTTGGGCCAGCGCAAGAGACACACACAATCCCTGTATTCCACCGCCGATTACCGCGACGGATTTACCCTTTGCGACAGTCAATTCTTTCGCCCTTCAATCTCACGCAGTTGGCATTTGGCCTGCCAATTCTTCGCGAGCCAATCCGCCGCGTCAGATGCCGACGAACCGGAAGTTAGAATTGTAAGTAAGGTAAAGGGGATGTGATCGACCGACCAGTGGAATAAAGCGATCAACGCCTGGCAGTCTGGTCCTTCTTTGCCACTGATTTTTTGACACGAACTTGCATTGGTCCGTTTGTTGGGAGCTTTACCTCAAAGGAGCCTGCTGCCCGCAGCAGATCACTCAATTTCCTGAAGCCATAGGTCCGAGGGTCAAAATCCGGAGCTCCCTTTGAAAGTAAAGAGCCAACTTGGCTGAGGGTCACCCACCCGTCATCACTATCAATCTCAACGATAGCTTTTTTGATGGCTGGTGTTATCTCTTTGACCGGCCTGAGGTATGATTTTCCAACCGCTACGTTGGCTTCATCGTCGCCCACCGCAGCTTGCAGATTTTCCGTATAGATGAAGCGCTTGCAGGCCATACGAAAGCTCTCTGGCGTCTTTTGCTCGCCAAAGCCAATGACATCCACTCCCTGCTCCCTGATGCGCGCCGCCAAACGCGTAAAGTCGCTGTCGGAGGAAACCAAACAAAAGCCCTCGAAACGACCACTATGAAGTAGGTCCATAGCATCAATCACCAGCGTGATATCAGAGGCATTCTTGCCGGTGGTGTAGGCGAACTGCTGATGAGGAATGATAGCATGCTTGGACAACACATCAGCCCAGGCTTTCGAGCGAGCATGCGAAAAGTCGCCGTATATTCGGCGCACGCTGGCTTCACCCCACTTGGCGATTTCTTCAAATAGCCCATCCGCTATCTTTGCCGAGGCATTATCCGCATCTATGAGAACCGCAAGGCGCGGCGATCGAGGATCAGGCAATTTGATTCCAATGATGTCTGTTTAGAATGTCATTCATCTTGCGTAGAAAAGTCAGATCGGACAACGGAAAGGTTGTGCATTCAGATAAGCAACCATTCTAGATCGCAGGCACCCTGTTGCTTGGGCACAATCACAGGGATACTGACTTAAGTATCCCTGTCCCTTAGTGCATCAATATCGATCATTAGAACGCGGCTTTCCACTGCTCGGTATCGATAAACCAACGCTCTTCGGCAACCTTTCCATCAGAAAACCTGAAAAGCACGCTGAGCTGGCTTCCCTCAGGGACTCTTTCGCTCTTCCATTCGACGATCGACACCACTTCATCTCCGTCGCCGATTTGGCGGATAGAATCGATGCTGAAACCTACCGGCAAAGCAGCACCCAAGTTATCCAATACATCCCGGAACGCCGACTTCCCTTTCAATAGATCATTCTGGCCCGGCATTACGAAAACCATATCCTCGGTGTAATCCGCTACCACCGCATCCCAATCGCCCCGAGCAACGGCCTCCCAGCCTCGCTGAACGATCTCGGCGCTATTCACTCGATCATTGTTCATGTTTGCAGCCTTTGCGTAGGACATTTCCAACCTCCATACATTACAGTAGGTACACTTGTTAGACTACGACGCTTCAAACATGATTAGAATCAAGCAGTTGCAGTAATTGGCATCCTGCAAATGCTGTATTTTGCGACCGGTAATTTAGCTATAGTTCAGGAATGGGCGATCGTTACTAGAGGTTTCTTGTAGGAGCAGAGTGGAACATACCAAGGTGAAAATCGAACCGCTGAGCCCTAGAGAACAGGAAATTGCACAGGCTTTTGCCAACGGCGAAAGCTACAGGCAGGTTGCGGACCGGCTTTGCATCGCGCCTTCGACCGTAAGAACGCATTTAACAACTGTTTACCGTAAGCTAGGTGTTTCCTCGAAGTTGGAATTGCACAGGTTCTTCGAAACGACTAACGCAACTCTCGTTGATCGGCCCAAGTCGTTCCCAAGCCGGCCGGACAAGCCCTCAATCGCCGTGTTGGCCTTTGAAAACATGTCCGGCGACCCGGAACAGGAATTTTTCTCGGACGGCATATCAGAAGACATCATCACCGCGTTATCCCGATCTCCCTGGCTTTTTATCATCGCGCGCAACACAACGTTCACTTTCAAGGGCACCAACATCGATGTCCCGCAGATCGCCCGGGAGTTAGGCGTCAGGTATGTACTGGAAGGCAGCGTTCGCAAGGCCGGTAATCGGGTTCGCGTTACCGCGCAGCTCATCGACGGAACGACCGGCGGCCATATCTGGTCTGAACGCTACGACCGGCAACTTGCAGATGTCTTTGATCTCCAGGACGAGATTACCCGTAACGTCGTGGCATCCATACAAACCCGCGTTCAATTGACTGCGAGTGGCGCGGTCGAGCGTAGTACGCGCCCGGATCTAACGGTTTGGGAGTTGACAATGCGCGCCTGGCATTTGCTCTACGATTTCACGCCGGAAAGCTTCACAACCGCAAAAGTTCTGCTGAAACGCGCGCAGGACCACGCCCCCGAAAGCGCAGAAGCCAACATGGTCCTCGCGCTGATTCACCACCACAGTGCAATCCTGGGCTTTGCCGACGACTTCACCGAAACAATGACCCTTGCTCACGAATTGGCGCGCCGAGCAACACGACTGGACGGCAGGAACGAATATGCCCACTGGGCTCTAGGCATCACCTGCTGGGGTCTCCATAAGCACGAGGAGTCCATCGCGGCATTGGAACGCGCTGTGGAGCTAAACCCAAATTGTTCCCTCGCCTATGGTAGCCTAGGCACTGCACTGAGCTTGGTTGGCCGCTTGGAGGAGTCAATTGCCAATCAGGAAATCGCGATCCGGTCGAACCCCCGCGACCCCAGTATTTTCTTCCGCTTTACCGGAATCGCTCTCGCCCATTTTCTAGCCGGACGCTACGACACTTGCATTGAGTGGGCGAATCGCGCGGTCCATCGCATGCCACAATGGTATTTTGGACATTACCTTCTTGCCGCTGGCCATGTGATGTCTGATCGGCTGGAACAAGCGAGAGCTGCGATTGCCTACTGCCGCGAGGCCTTGCCCCACGCAAGCATCGCAGACCTCGATCGTGTACCTTTGAAGGACGCGACCAGAATGCAACAACTCCGCGACTGTTTGCGCCGGGCCGGACTACCGGAGTGAAGGGAACTGCTGGAAAGGGAAAGAAATGGCGTCCCCAACGGGAGCTGGCTCCTTCCACAGGCATCTAGCCAACATCGATATCCAACAGAATCAATAGCTTAATAAGGTACA
>NZ_JBEPTJ010000010.1:0-81893 GCF_040549425.1 Limibacillus sp. MBR-115
GATTTGAGCTTCTGACGATCGTTGCGGGGTGCGGTCATGTGTCCGGCCTTTTGGCGCGGTGCATGTGACCGCTGGCCCTGATGAAGTCCGCTTGCAGGGTCCCAATCAGACCACCGAGCTTTGAAGCCCTGACAGCACCTCGGGGTGTCCTGGCAGCGGTCCCGTTTAATCATCATCACTCACTTTTGCCCTTGCATCTCTTCATCGCAGCTTTTGCCGCGATAGGTTGTTTCTTTGATCAGATAGCCGGTGCCGCCCTGTAGCTTTCTCCCTTGGCGAGCAGCGCCCAGGCGGTGCGGGCCGTCTTGTTGGCGATAGCGACGGTGACAACCCGAGTGGGTTTGCGCTCCAGAAGCGATCTGACCCAGGCGCCAGTTTGGCTGTCGATGGTTGGCGCCCGTCGTGTGACGGAGGTGGCGCCGACGACCAGCAGCCGGCGCAGGTAGCCGTTGCCCATCTTCGATATGTGCCCGAGACGGTCCTTGCCTCCCGATGAGTTTTGCCTGGGCACGAGGCCAAGGTAGGCTGCGAACTGACGGCCGGATTTGAAGACGGTTGGGTCAGGCACGTTGGCGGCAAGCGCCGTGGCCGTGATTACCCCGACACCCGGGATCGTCTCGAGCCGCTGGCTTGCCTGACTTTGCCGGTGCCAGATCAACAGCTGTCGTTCAATCCCTTGGATCTCCTGTTGCAGGCTGTCAAGCTGATCGCCCAGGGCCAGGAGGGCGGACCGGGCGGTCTCGGGCAGTCCGGGGGTGTCATCATCACGAAGGCGAAGGACAAGTTCAGCAACTTTACGGGGCCCCTGCGCGGCAACGACCCCAAACTCGGCGAAGTGGGCCCGGATGGCATTCAGGATCATCGTGCGCTGGCGCATCAGCAAGTCGCGGGATCGATGCAGTACGAGAACACCCTGCTGCTCTTCGGTCTTTATTGGGACAAAGCGCATGTTCGGCCGTGTCACTGCCTCGCAGATCGCCTCGGCGTCGGCCGCGTCGTTCTTCTGCCGTTTCACATAAGGCTTCACGTAAGCCGGCGCGATCAGCCGTACGTCATGACCAAGGGCAGCAATCTCACGCGCCCAGTGATGGGATGTCGCGCAGGCTTCCAGTCCGATCAGGCAAGGTTCAAGCTTGCCGAGAAAGGCGAGCACGGCACCGCGCCGCAGCTTCTTCTGCAGAACAACAGCACCATCGGCATCCACCCCGTGAAGCTGAAAGACGGACTTGGCGAGATCGATCCCCAGTGTTGTAATCTTCATGTGGATGGCTCCTTCCCTCTGTTGGTTCCAAACAGCACCAGCATGGCACAGTGCGATGCCGTTCGGGTGGAGCCGTCCACACCATCAGACGAATTCGAACTCGGTTCAGTATACTCCAGCCGAGTCGAGCGTCAGGCAGCGAAAAGACCACGCCACTCGTTGAGGGCAGCGTCACGGTTCAACTTGAAGATTTTTCGACTTGAGAGGCTACGTTCGGAGTTGAAGAGATTGTAGACGGAGGCATGGACGGCGGCAAATTTCTGCAAACTTCGTATTCGTCTAAACTGGGCCATTGCCCGCTCCCGTCGTCGGAATGGCAGGTGTGAGTTCTCTGCTCGGTTGTTCATCAAGCGGCCACATTCCTGGCGATCACCCGCCCCGATTTCCCTGAGTGCGGCACCATATCAACGCAGCCGATCGGTCACGATAACCTCGGGCCGACCGTGTTTGCGCAGTGCTTTCCTTAGGAATTTCAACGCAGCCTTTTTATCCCGCCTCTTTGTCACGAAGCTTTCGAGAACCTCACCCTCATGGTCGACGGCTCGCCACAAATAGAGCTGTTCACCATTGATCTTCACGAACACCTCGTCCAGATGCCATCGCCAGCGGCTTGATTGCATGCTCTGGGTCCGCCGTTTGCGGATCTCAGAGGCGAACATTGGGCCGAACCGCTGCCACCAAAAGCGGACCGTTTCGTGGCTGATATCGATGCCGCGTTCGTGAAGGAGATCCTCTACGTTCCGAAGCGAGAGTGGGAACCGAATGTACATCATGACCGCCAGGCGAATGATCTCTGGGCTCGTCTTGAAATAGCGAAAGGGACTGCATTTAGTCATGGCCGGACGCTATGAGATTGTCCAACCTTGCTCAAGGCGATTTGCTCTGATACTGCCTCGGCAAGAGTTTCAGAAGCATCATGTTCATTCGCCGGCCTTTACGCTGACACTTGGACCGCCGGGCCGTCCGGCGGCGCCTCACAAGGCGGCCAACCGTCATATCTCCGAGACGAAACGCGCGCTCGAAGAGGAAGAGAACAAGCGCACGGTGAAGACGCGCCCGGTCAACCTGATGGAAGAGTTCGCACGCGCCGCCGGCGATGACGATGACGGCGGCGGCGGTGGCGGCGGAGACACTGGCGGCCCGAAGCCGCCAACAAAACCGCGCGGCCCCGACAAGCCCAAAGGGCCGAAAGGGCAGGACGGCCCAGATCGTCCGAATCGCCGTCCGCGCCGGAAGCGCAAGGACCGTGATTTCGACAGGGGGATGTAAGCCGCCGGTCGGATCGACCACGCGCGGTCAAATTATCCTTTCTTGACGGTCGACTTAAATTGGCAGCGCTGCGTAAAAGTGTTGCACGCAGAGTCACATTGCATCACTTTGTTGTATTGATAGAGTGAATCGGATATAGTGAACAGAACGGGAACATAACGGCAATCGCCATGTCTGGAAAGCTTAGAAAATTCGGTCCGCGTCTAACAGTCAGTCTCACCGGCAGTGACTACGACGCCCTGTCGGCGCTCGCCGAGAAGGACGACGTATCCGTGTCTTGGGTAGTGCGCCGCGCCATCGACGAATATCTCGACAACCACCGCCATGAGGCCGAACCTGTCCTGCCGCTGCGTGTACCGCAGAAGGCTGAAAAGTCGGCTCACAGAGCAGGCAGCAAACAATGATCTACGGGGGGAACCAGTGAAGCGCGTCAATGGATCGAAACAAGACAAGGCGACAAACAGGTCGGCCCTCAACGCGCTCTATGAGCGTGCTCTCCCGGCCAAACGCACCGGTCCGCTCTATGGCGCGTTTCCCTATCCGACCAAAATCTCCCCGGAAGCCATCGCTCTATATATCGCTTCTCATACGAAGCCGGGCGACACCGTATTCGACGGATTTGCGGGCAGCGGCACGACCGGCCTCGCCGCGCTGCTATGCGAGAATCCCTCTGATGATCTGCGTGCCGAGGCGGACAGGCTCGGGTTGCAGGTTGAGTGGGGTGCACGGAACGCGGTGCTCTACGAACTTGGGGCGCTCGGCTCTTTTGTCGGCAAGACGCTGACCAACCCGCCTGACCCCAAATCGTTCCGAAAGGCCGCAAACAAGATTTTGAGCCGGGCCGAACGGGACACCGGCTGGATGTATGAAGCCACGGACCCGGACGGCAACAAGGGCGCGATCCGTCATGCGGTCTGGAGCGACCTGCTGCGGTGTCCGGCCTGCCGGCGGAAAATGACCTTGTGGGATGCCTGCGTTTCGCTCGACCCGGCCAGTATCGACTCGGCGTTTCATTGCCCGCGCTGCAGTCACGAAACCGGCTTCGACGAGGTTGAGCGTCTTACCGAAGCCGTGGCGGACGATGTGACCGGCGATAAGACCGAGCGCCGGGCGCGGAAGATCGCGCGCATTTACGGCGTTACAGGCAAGACGCGGTGGTCGCGTTCGCCCACCAAAGCCGATATGGCCTTGCTTGACCGCATCGCCGATGAACCCATTCCGGAATCCGTGCCGAACGTACTGATCCCCTGGGGCGATCTTTACAGGCGCGGCTATCATCAGGGTATTACCCGCCTGCATCACTTCTATACCCGCCGGAATTTGATCGTGTTCGCCCGGCTCTGGGAACTGGCCGGAGGCTATGAACACGGCTTGCGCGACGCTCTCCGGTTCTGGCTTCTCAGCTACAATGCTGCGCATGCGACTGTCATGACACGTGTTGTCGCAAAATCGGGGCAGAAAGACCTTGTCGTCACGAGCGCTCAGCCGGGCGTTCTTTATATCAGCGGGCTGCCGGTCGAGAAGAACCTGTTCGCCGGCTTGCAGCGCAAGCTCAAGACCATTGCGGAAGCGTTTTCTGTTATTCAGGGGCGCGCCGGCAAGGTCGAGGTTCATCAGGCTTCGAGCTGTGCCGTAGACCTCCCCGACGGCAGCATCGACTATGTTTTCACCGATCCCCCGTTCGGCGGCAACATTCCCTATGCAGAAATCAGTTTCATCAATGAAGCGTGGCTGGGCGATTACACCGACCGTGCGGACGAGATCATTGTAAGCAACAGCCAGCAGAAAACCCTGACGGAATACCGAGATCTTCTGACCACCGCCCTTTCCGAAGTGCGGCGTATTCTAAAGCCACACGGGCAGGCGACACTCGTGTTCCACTCCACATCGGCAGAGGTCTGGAATGCCCTGCAATCCGCCTATACCGACGCGGGGTTGAACGTGGAATGCGCCGGCGTTCTCGACAAGACGCAGGGAAGCTTCAAGCAGGTCACGACATCGGGCGCCGTTCGCGGCGATCCAGTGCTCCTCCTCGGGAAAAACCCTGCGGCCGAAAAGGCGGCGGCGGAATGCGTCTGGACTATTGCCGCGCAGCTCAGCGATGCCGCTCTAACGCTCGATCTGTCAGAGCAGACTCCGCAGCGGCTTTATTCGCGACTCGTCAGTCACTTCCTGATGAAACACCAGCAGGTGCCGCTTGATGCCGACGATTTCTATCGGTGGCACGATGCGCACCATACGGCAAAGGCAGCCGACTTTGCGGGGATATGAAGCAAATATAGCCATCAGGAGCGAAGCACGCGCCTTTGAAGCGGCGCTACCGGCCTCGCAACGAAAGGAGCTTGGCCAGTTTTTTACCGGCATGCCGCTGGGACGTGTTCTTGCAGCGCTCGGGGTTGAAGCCGAAACGCAATGCGTTCTCGATCCGATGGCCGGAAGCGGCGACCTTCTCGATGCCTCACGTGAAACGGCTGCCGCACGCGGAACACGGCTGCTGCGTCTAGATGCGATTGAGATAGATGATGGCACGTCGGCAATGTGCGAGACGAGACTGCGGCGTGTGGCCATGGGGGACGACCTTGCACCCTGCGTCGTTTGCGGCGATGCATTCCTCCCGGCCACGCACGGGACTTTGCCGGACTCCGGCTACGATCTGGTAATCACCAATCCGCCCTATGTGCGCTATCAGTCCCTCAACGGCCGAGGGGCGAAGGTCCGGTCCGGCTTGTCCGGCATTGTAGCGCAGCGCCTGTCCGGCACCGCAAAGGAGATTTGGAAGACGCTGACAGACGGTTATTCGGGACTTGCCGATCTGTCGGTGCCGGCCTGGCTGCTTAGCGCGCTGCTCGTAAGGCCCGGAGGCCGTCTCGCGCTCGTTGTGCCTGCGACATGGCGCTCCCGCGCCTATGCCGATGTGATCCGTTACCTGCTGCTGCGCTGCTATCGGCTGGAACTGGTCGTTGAGGATACGCAGCCGGGCTGGTTTTCCGATGCGCTCGTCCGCACGCATCTTATTGTGGCGCGGCGCTTGCCGGACGACCAAATGGCCGAACCGCTGAATGCACGCCGGAACTGGCCCGAAGCCCTCTGGGTACAGGTTGCCCCCGAGGCTGCCTGCACGGAATCTCTTCTGGGCGGCGCGTTTCCCGGCGGGCAGCCGGAAGACGCTTTCGCAGCCTGGTGCCGCACCGCCGCACGGCCGGAGGTTCGCGGAATTCATGGCCGCGCGTTCTCGCTTGAAGAGGAATGGGCGGCACTGCGGGCCCAGGCCGGCGTGCGTCCCTGGATGAAATCATTGGAGCCGGCCGGTGCTGAAAGTCCCGCCGTCGTGCAATCCGATTCAAGCGTGGCGTCCGTGCCCGAAGCGCTGCGCGACCTTTTGCCACCATCCTTTGACGGGCACGCACTGCGCCCGCTCGATGCAGCCGGCATTCACGCCGGTCAGGGGCTGCGAACAGGCTGCAACCGGTTCTTCTATGTCAAACTGGTCGGCGACGAGAATGACGCCATGGTGCGCGTCGAGACCGACCCGGTATTTGGCGGGGGGCGTGTCGTGCCGGTACCGGCAAGCGCGCTCATTCCGGTGTTGCATCGTCAGGCCGATCTTGAAGCATGGCAAAACGGCATGCTTCCCGCCACACGCGTTCTCGATCTTCGCCGCGCTGTCCTTCCGGAAAACATGGACAAGGTGCGCGAATCCCCCGGGCTTCAACTCCTGCGCATCGAAGAACTGCCGTCGGTTATGCCTGACGAGCTGGCCGCCCATGTCCGCGCGGCGGGCAAGACGCCGGTCGGAAGCGGGACGCAGGCGAAACCGGTCCCGGAACTCTCTGCCGTTCGGACGAATGTACGGAGCGGCCGCGGAAGCGCATTGCCGCGCTTCTGGTACATGCTCCCCGACTTTATGCCGCGCCATCTGCCGCAGGCATTCGTGCCGCGGATCATTCATGGCGCGCCTCAGGTTTACGCCAATGCGAGTCCCGCGATACTCATTGACGCCAACTTTTCGACCTTCTGGACCGAGCATGACGGCTGGACGGCTGCCGGCCTGACCGCACTGCTGAACAGCACGTGGTGCCGCGCCGTAATGGAGGCGGCCGGAACGCCGCTTGGCGGTGGCGCGCTCAAACTTGAAGCTGTCCACCTCCGCACGATGCCGGTGCCGCATCTTGAGCTGGACGCAATCGCCAGGCTGAATGACGCCGGAAACGGCCGTCAGAACCCGCAGCAGTGCGACCGGATCGTTCTGCATGCGGTATTGGGGGACAGGGCTTCCAATGCCGATATTGACGCCTTCGCAGAACGCCTGAACGAACGCCGTTCTGCACTGGGCGCAGGACGCCAGCGAGGTGCTGCATGAGCGCCGACCTTGATCAGGCCCGTGAAGCAATCGTGCGCTGCCGCGGCCTGCGGCAGAACGGGGTTGTCGAAGCCGTATTGCGCGGCGAATTCCAGTCCCGGCTGCGCCGCATCTTTCCGGGTGCGGACGATGAGGGCTGGATCAATCACTACGGAGAAGGCGCCGAAGCGCACACCAAAGTCGGCGTTGCGGGAGGCAGGGCCGCTGACCGGTTCATCGATAATTTGATTGGCTCGACCACGATCGAGTACGAGGCGGACCTGCGGATCGCAGCAAAGCGCGAAGAAGGCTACGGGCAGGTCAAAGAACATGTGGCCGGCCTCATCCGCCGCGGGGCTCTCGTATCACAGGTGCGCGGCATCCTCTCGGATACCGTCGACTGGTATGCCTACGATGTCGTCCTCGATCCGGGCGTCGCGCCCGACGCCTGCACGGTCGATGACATACAGCTTGTCGAGGTTGAGAGCTTTGAGCCGGCGGCGGATGATGAGCCGACTGCTGAAAGACTCACGCTCTTCCTGCGCCGGCATCTCGCGCGCGAGCAGTCCCGTCCCTTGATTGCCGACAATCTCGCCTTTGATCTCGGGCTCGACAGTCCCGCTTTCAGGCGCAATGTCGAGGCGCTTACCGAACTAATCCGCGCGGGCCGAGAGGCCGATCCGTCTATCGCGCTTGCGACCGATCTATGGTCGCATTTTGTCGACCATCTCGAAGGCGAAGGGGGAGCCTTTCGCATCGGCCCGTATGTCGATGAAGTCTACCTCAACATACTGGCGCGCCTATTGAGCGCCAACGCCCTCGCAGGCTCCGCGATTGTCAGCGATGATGCTGAACTCTCGGCAATGCTGAACGGCGCGTTTTTTCGGAACACGTACCAACTCGATAACCTCGTCGAAAAAGATTATTTCGGCTGGATTGCCGAACCCGCGCATGTTGGCGGGTTCCTACCGGTTGCCCGTGAAATCCAGCGCGACCTGTATGCCTATGATTTTGGCTGGCGGGCGGAAGAAGACCTGTTCGGACGCCTCATGGCGCAGCTTGCGCGCCGCAGCCAGCGCAAGCTTCTCGGGCAGGAATGGACGCCTTCTTGGCTGGCCCGTCATCTTGCCGAGCGCTGTCTGGACGATCTGCCGGACGGGGAAGCGCCGGAGATCGTCGATATGTGCTGCGGTTCCGGGGCGATAATCGCCGAGGTGATCAAAGCCGCGAAGGTTCGTTACGGCTACGATGACATTGCCCGCCTCGGGACCGTTGCAACAGGTTTCGACATCGATCCGCTCGCGGTGGCGTTCGCCAAAACGACGTGGGTGATCACGCTAGCCGATGAGATCAACGCAGCAGCTGCACCGGTGACAATTCCGGTCTACCACGCGGATTCCCTGTTCGCCGTCACGCCGGTTTCGGCCTCGCTCCCTATGCTCGGCGAGAGCGAGGCCATTGACATCACACTCGACGGCGAAACCGTGCAGTTGCCTGCCGGGCTGCTGCAGCCGGACCACCGCGAACTGTTCGATGCCCTGATCGACTGGGCCTACGATGAGGGGCAGCAGGGCGGCGCGCCGCCGACGGCGGAGGATGCGCGGACCACGCTCGATACGGCCGCTGCCGCGTCCCATGTCACGCTGTCCGATGAACTAAGGGTGGCGTCCGCGGGTGCGGTACTGGCGCTCGCAGGCAGGATGAAAGAACTCGCCGATGCCGGACGCAACGGCATATGGGCGTTTATTCTCCGCAATACATACAGGCCCGGCCTGCTCGCCGGACAGTTTAACGGCTTGGTTTCAAATCCGCCCTGGCTCGCCATGAGTGCGCTTGCCGACAATCCTTACCGCGACATGCTATCGCGCCGTGCGGCTCTATACGGCGTGAGACCGGCCGGTCAGTCCTTTCTCCATCTTGAACTGGGGACGACACATCTGCTGCACGCTGTCGACCGGTATCTTAAGCCGGGCGCTGCTGTGGCATGCCTCGTTCCCGGCACGATCCTGAACGGTAATCACCATGAACGCTTCCGCCAGCGCGGCTACATCGGCAGCGACCGCCCTGTTGCCTTTTCCTTGACCGAAGTCTGGCAGGTCGCGCCCGGTACCTTCAAATATCCGGGTGCGGCGCTGATCGGGAAAAAAGAGGCGAATGTCGCCGCTGCAGACAACCCGGCTGCAGCCGGGTCTGTCGCATATCCCGACCGCCTTGAAGCCGTTGATTTTGCCATCCGCCGGATCGGCGAGTCGCGGACGGCTTGGGTTCTTGAAAGCGGCGGCATGCCGGCCGCAGCCGCCGGCGGTGATGAAGTCTCGCGGCAGGGCGCTGACATTATGCCCCGGAGCGTCGTTTGCATCGAAATCCTGAACGAAACCGGCCAGGAGTATCGTGTCAATACACCGCAAACCGGTTCGGAGTGGGGTTTTACCGTCAAGCAGGCGAAAGAGCTGAAAGGAGAGCGTTTTCCGGGCCATGTCGCTCGGCAGTTCATTCATCGCATGGCGCAGTCGGAAAACTTGCTTCCGTTCATGCTGGGGCCGCACCGTGCCCCGGTCGCGATCCCGGCCTGCCGGGACGATCATGGCGCATGGCAGATTTACGAACCCGCCGATATTCGCCGCATGGGTTTCACGCAGACGGCGCGCCGATTCACGCAGATCGACAACAAGCTCGCGACAATCGGCGACAGCACGCTTGCGTACCGGATCGATTTCCGGCGCAAGCTCTCGATCCAGGAATTCGGCGATGAGGGGTTCCTCGTTCTCTCAGGTGCCGGCGGCAAGCATATCTGCGCCGCGTGTATTCCCATCGATGAAGCGACCGAGTTGGTTATAGATCAAACGCTCTACTGGCAGGTTGTGGCCGGCGAGGACGTTGCCTGGTTCAGGACGGGTATCCTCAACAGTGCGGCGCTCACAGAAGCCATCCTGCCGTTCAACCCCGAAGGCGATTTCGGGCCGCGCCATATCCATACGCTGCCTTACCGTCTGATGCCGCCTTATGATGCTTCGAACGACGAGCACCGCGCCGTTGCGGCCGCTACGCGAGTGGTAGCGGCGGACGCCGCAGCCATCGCAGCGGGCGACGCCTACATTGGCGACCCCAACCGTTCGCTGCCGGTACGGCGCCAAAAAATGCGCGAGCGTCTTGCCGGCAACGAGAGCTTTCAGGAGCTCGACAGGCTTTGCGGCACCATACTCGGCGTCAATACGGGGATGGGGGAGTGACGCATGCCGATCAAGAAGTTTCTCAGCGTCAAGAATGTCGGCCGCCTCGTGAACTGCGCGCAGAAGGGGCCGGAACTGAACAGGTACAATCTGTTCTTTGCGGAGAACGGACGCGGTAAGACAACGCTTTGCGCCGTCCTGCGCTCTCTGCAGACGGGCGAGCACGAGCATATCACGGAGCGGACGACGATCGCCCCGGTTGCCAGCGACCCGGAAGCCGCGATCCGCCTTGATGCCGGCACCGCGACATACAAGACGCAGGCTTGGTCCGGCACCGCTCCTGAGATCGCGATATTCGATGCGACCTTCGTGGCGCGCAATGTCCATGCCGGGGAGTATGTGAGCCGCGATCACCGCACCAACCTGCTGCAGGTTATCATCGGCGAGACCGGCGTGAAGCTGGCCGAGGCCGTCAATAAGCTCGACGAGTCCATTCGCGAGAAGAATTCAGAGATCGGCCGCGCCAAGAAGGCGATCCAGCCGCATTTGCCGAATGGCGCGAAGCTGGAACAGTTCCTTGATCTCGCCGAAGATCCCGATATCGATAACAAGATTGCTGCGAAGACGAAGGGGCTTGGCGCCACCAAACAGGCAGAGCAAATCAGGACCCGCTCGGCTCTTTCGCAAGCATCCGTACCCGTCCTTCCTGACGATTTTGATAGTGTGTTGTCTAAAACGCTGGCTGATGTTTCTGCAGACGCGGAAACCCGGCTTAGGGAACAGATTGACCGCCACGAGATGCATGAGCGCGGTCAGGCATGGATATCCGAAGGGCTTGGTTATATCCGCAATGAAAGCTGTCCGTTTTGTGGACAGTCAACCAAAGGGCTCGCCCTTGTCGATGCCTACAAGCAGTTCTTTTCCGAATCCTATGCTGCACTGATCGACGAAATAGATGCGCTGGCTACGGCCATCGATTCCGCGTTTGGCGATACGGCTCTGGCGACGCTCGGCACGACATTCGCCAATAACGAGGCTGGCGCTCAGTTCTGGAAGCAGTTCGCGGCGATTGACGTCAATGAAGTTGATCACGAAGGCGCGGTGGCAGCGCCGGCGAGGGCGCTGCGCAAGGCGGCGCTGGCTCTCGTTGAAAGCAAGCGCAAGAGCCCCCTGACGCCCATTTCGGCCGACGAAGAATTCAAGACAGCGAAGGCCAAATACGACAAGGCCGCAGCGCTCCTGCAAGGCTACAACAAGGAGATCGCGGCCGCGAATACGGCGGTTTCCGAGCAGAAGGAAAGGGCGAAAACGGCCGACCCCGCAGCGATCGAGAAAGAGATTGCGGGCCTTGGGCTGATCAAGCTCCGTCACGATCCCAAGGTGAAGCCGCTTTGCACCGAATATCAGACGCTAAATGCGGATAAGAAAAAGCTGGACGACGACAAAGCGGCCGCGAAGGACAAGCTGGATAATCATGCCGACAGGACGATCAGCGCCTACGAGAAGACCATCAACAAACTTCTAGACGGTTTTGGCGCGGGTTTTTCGATCACGAACAGCAAGAAGACCTATGTCGGCGGAACGCCATCATCCGTTTATCAGATTCTGATCAACAAGCATGCCGTCGATCTTGGCGACGGCACGACGCCTTCGGGCCAGCCCTGCTTTCGCACAACCCTCAGCGCCGGGGACAAAAGCACGCTCGCGCTTGCCTTCTTTCTTGCCCAGCTCGATCACGATCCGAGAAAGGCGGATCGTATCGTGGTCTTCGACGATCCGTTCAACAGCCAGGATCGCTCGCGCCGCGAGAGGACTGCCGAGCTTTTGAAGAAGTACGGGAGGGAGTGTGCGCAGCTACTGCTGCTTTCGCACGATCCGCATTTCCTGAATCTCGTGCACACGAAACTTCCCAAGGCCGAGCGGCATGCCCTGCAGCTTTCCCGCGCTCCTGACAACGCGACGACAATCGAGGAATGGGACGTCGAAAAGGAGACGCAGGACGGCTACTTCAAGGATCACGCAGCCCTGTCATCGTACCGGCTCAACGGTGCCAAGGACCTAATCGATATTGCCCGCAAGATACGCCCGGTGCTGGAAGGCTATCACCGCTATCGCTTTCCGCACCAGTTTCCGGACAATGAATGGCTTGGCGACATGATCAGGAGGATCAGGGACTCCGCGGGTGTGCATCCTATGCATCCCGCGCTTGAAGAACTCGAAAGCATCAACGACTTCTCGAAGAAGTATCACCACGACACGAATCCCGGAAAAGCCGACAACGAACCGATAAACGACGGCGAGTTACAGGGGTATGTTCAGCGTACCCTTGCTATCGTCGGGGGCTACTAACATGAGCGAAGCCCGCCATACTGATCGCGGAAAGTGGTCTCAGGCGGGCGTGCCGCACCGCGGCTGGACATGTGTCGGTATCGAGGGCCTGGAAGAGCCGTTGCAGCTCTGTGAAATGTGCGAAAGCGCCGATATCCGCTACGTTTATTTCATGGAGCATCCGGACTATCCCGACAGCCTCGGTGTCGGCTGCATTTGCGCCGAGCACATGGAAGAGGACTACGTCAGTCCGCGCCTGCGTGAGAAGAAGCTCCGTTCGAAAGCGCAAAGACGCAGGACCTGGCCAAAGCGCCAATGGAAAGTGTCATACAAAGGCAATCCCTATCTAAACGCCGAAGGATTCAATCTCACGGTGTTTCCGGTCTCCGATCACAAAGGACGCTATTGGGGTTTGCGGGTAACGCACAGGGAATCCGGCCACTCGCAGGCCGGACGCCGGCGTTATTCCACGGAAGACGCCGCCAAGCGTGCGGCTCTCGACGCCCTGCTGTGGGCTAAAGAGAATCTGAGCGAATAGGGGTGTCGTACTTTGATGAAATTCAGCACAGATAGAGATTTAACGTAGTAGACAAGCGAATGAGCGGAGAAGACGAGCCCGAACATAGTGCAATTGAAGCCTGGAAAAAATCGCGCGCCGGTGCATGGGCCGGGCGCGGCTTCCACTACCAGCACCTGATTTCAACCCTTATTCTTATACGGCAGTGGGCCGGCCTTGCGCCGTCCGGGTTTCTCGTGCCGGAGGGATTGGACGACTGCGTTGTCGAGCTTGCAGACCGCGACATCTGGCTTCAGATCAAATCGCGCAACGAAGGCACATTCAGCAATACCGAAGTGCAGGCGTTCCTGACCGCCACCCGTGCCAAGGTCGCAGCAGCTAAAGGTGCGAAAGAAAACCACGCTGTCGTTGTTCTTGAGCATCCGCGAACCGGTCTGAATGAGGCTGGCGTCGACCGGCTTTTTGATGATGAGACGCCAACCGTATTCACCTGTGCAGAGCCGGGCGAAGACGGCATCGGGCTGCTTTCGGCGCAGCTCGACACGGCGGAAGTCATTGCTGACGGCATTGTCAGCGATCTTTACAGACTGGTCGCCGATGCGTCGCAGGCGAACGCATCCTTGCCCTTTGAACAAAGGTGGCGGATATCCACCACCGAGGTGGAACGTCGCATCTTTGAACGTTTGGAGGCGGAAGACCCTTCCGCGATAGACCGCGCTATGGGGTCCGGCGCTCTGGAACCGGTCGATTTTAGCAAGCCTGTTAGGGAACCAGCGTTCTATCAGGGTGTAAAGGTCCGGCCGGGACACGTCGCTTCCGGGCTTGTACTGGACCGTCCAGACGATACGAATACGGTTGTCCACGCGCTCAGGCGGCGACGGCATGTACTTATATCGGGTCCGTCAGGTGCCGGAAAATCCGCACTCATGTGGCTGGCTACCCATGTGCTTGCTGGCGAACTCAGGTGGTACCAGATCACGGCGCGGGCCGCGGTTGCTGATGCCGACGCCATCATTCGCTTTGTACGCGCCCGCCGCCCGACGGAAGATTCTCCGATCGGTTTGGCGCTCGATGATGTTGGCTCTGCAAACACTGACCTCTGGGATGTGCTCGTCGGCGAACTGAGGGGGATACCTTCCGTTTATTTTCTTGGTTCCGTGCGCCAGGAAGATGTCGCTCTCATCGCCAACCAGTCGGATACCGAGTTTGTTGCCGTAGCGCTTGATGCAAAGCTGGCCGAGTCTGTATGGCAGAAGCTCCATGCCGAGAAGCAGACAAACTGGGAACACTGGCGTGAACCCTTTGAACAGTCCGAAGGACTCATGCTCGAATATGTGCATGTGCTGACCCAGGGCAGGCGGCTTGCCGCCGTGATTGACGAACAGGTTCGGCAAAGGCAACAAGATGAGCGACATGACGAACTGGCAATCATAAGAAGTACAGCCGTCCTCTGTGCCCGTGGTGCAGAGATCCAGGCACGCAAGCTGTTTTCTCTGCTCGGCATTAAGCCCGAGGACGCCAGCCGCGCGTTGTCCCGGCTCCTTGACGAGCATCTGGTGAGAGAAAGCCGTCCCGGCGTGCTGGGCGGGCTTCATATCCTGCGCTCGCAGGCTCTGAGCAAGGCATCACACGATGAGGCTACCTTCTTAAGTGCGGACTCGTTGTGGCGGGCCATTCCGGCCGTAACCAGCGAGACCCTGCCAAGGACGGTTCAGTCGATCCTCACTGACGTGCGGGACGAAGGCGAGGCCGCAGCCTTACACAAGCTGGCGGAAATGCTCGGCGCCAGCTCCGACATTGATACATGGGTAGCCATCCTGACCGGACTCGGACTTGCAACGCTGGAACGCCGGGTTGCCTCGTTTATGGAGGTGCTTCAACAACATGGGGTGCAGCGTGCCCAGTGGTTGCTGGCATCCATGTTCAGCGATCCGGGCATCGACATCCCCGAGTTGTCAGAGTTTGAGCAGTGGCAAAATCTTCGTGACGCCGTGCTTGCTTTCCGCGCCCTGCCGAAGGATGACCTTCGGCCCGCCTGTCTGGAGTACCTTCCCGAGCGAAGCGTCGTCCCGTCCTGCCAGGATGTGCAGCAGGCCAACAAATTTCTCTCCTGCCTAGCACCGATATGCGGGGGTGAACCCGTGCCTCTCACAATCTCGGCCGCCTTTGCTGGCGATGGACAGCAGAATATGCATCAAGTCGCGGCCTTGCTGTCCACGGCTTACTTGATCGGTCCGGACGTGGCCCGAAATCTCGTGCAGGCGTTCGGCGGCGAACAGGTCTTGTTTGAGTTGTTCAGGTCTCAAACGCCGTGGGCATCTACGCCCGTTGTTGACCCCAACGGGACACATGGACGTACTGTCCGTTCCGATTGGTACTACGTGGCTGAACAGGAACAGCCCGATCCCCATGAGTCGGTCTGCAGCATTTGCGAGACCTTGATCGCAATGTCACCGGACTCGGATGCCGCAGCATCGGATGCGGTAAATCCGCAGGGCCAGCCTATTGCAATCGGGGGCTTCACGCCCTGGTCAAAGAATATGCCGAGGAAAAACATCCCCCCCAAAACCCGCGTTGCGTGGAACGTGGCCTTCCGGCAGATCATGCTTGCCCGATTCGCTTCCGACAGTCTCACTGAATATACCCGGCAGATGACTGAATTGGTAAAGCGTACCGAGAAGGTCTTTCGGTCTTTCACCGAAAAATGGATCAAAGGCAAAAGCATTGGGAATGCGGACGCGCTGGCCGAGGAAGTCAATGAGATCATCCAGGCCATCAATGCGCTCGCTTACGCCACGCCCGAAAATCCAACATCTGAAATGACGACTCCTGCGGCTGGTGCCGGGGAAGACGATACACTTGGCGCGCTGCTTACCGGCGTACTCGGCAATCTCATGAGAAGAATGAGCAACGTCCCCAGTAACGAGCGTGCAAAGGGTCTGGCCACCTTCGCGGGGAGCTTGGCCGCGCAGGCGCGCGACCACGGGCAGTCAGCCATATGGCGGACAAATCCAGAGCCGCCCCTTCGTGAACTCGGCGCTTTGAGTGAGCGTCTCGGCGATGTTGCGTGCATCCTTCACGAAATGGCACATGACGATGCCCAGCCGTCAATTCAGGGAGTCGTTCAGTCTGCGAGGAAAGGCAGCTTCGGCAAGGCAACCCGTGCTGCCGCACGGCGTTGTCAATCTCTTGCCGATCAGCGGTTTCGCCAAAGGCTGAAGGCTCTGGAAACGGCGCTCTGGGACAACGGCTGGAATGCCCGGTGCTGGTCCCGGCCGATTGACGAGGCGGACAGCGTGTACTGGCCCGCTCGGGAGGTCGCGGTTCTTGTTGAAATAATGGATTTCGTGACGGACGCAGGATACATCGAAGACTCGCTCACGGTGGGGCAGCAGCATCTTGGAAGCGACTGGCGCTTTAGAGTCGTACCGGTCATCAATGGCTATGTCCTGCCGGCTTTGGCCCTGCTTCCGTCATCACATGTTCCCTTGCCCGATCAGGAATTCACGAAGGACTGGCAGGAACACATCAACCGGCCGTTTTTGTTACCGCGAATCGTGGACAGATTTGACGAGGCGCTGGCGGCCTGCAATCAGCTATCAGGGATATTGGCTTGCCGCGATCCCGAGAATCTGCACCCGGAAGAAATTAAAGTATTTTCACAGGCTGTTGAGTCCTTCGAGCGCAATCGTGATTTTGTCGCTGAAGCGGCTGAAAGCGCCGGCTCCGAGCATCTGGCTTGGGCATACAACTACCTAAACGAAACCTGGGATCAGGTTGTTCGCGAGTTTGAGTCTGCGAAGGCCGGGAAGCCCGCTGCTCAGCCGCTGTGCATGAATGCCCATCTCGCACTTGCTGGACAGACAAATGACCAGACGGCTGAATTTGCCATCGCACGCATCCTTATGCTTCAGGCTGAGTGCGTCGGCGCAGCGGAGAGCAGCGGGAATCAGCCGTCAGGAGCAATGTGACCATGGGAAACTCACCGTCTCCAAAAGAGGTCGTAATTTCTCACATGACCGGGACAGCTCCGGAACGCCGTAATGAGATCATGGCGATGTGGGACCGCTACAACCCGGAAGTCATCGTCGTTCAGGACGCAAAGCACATCACGCTGAATGCCACCAAAGACCGGATCAAATTTGATGCCAAGACGATGGAGGTGTTCTGGTTGATCGGATTCAGCGGCTGGCGCGCGATCGAGTGCTACTCGCCCAATGTCATCGTATCAGCGGCCTCAGGCCAAACGATAGAAGCGATCATTCTGGACGACGCGGAACTCCCGGAAGTGGAACGCGCCTACCGTGAGCGACGCGCCGCCGCGCAAACGCTCATCGATGCGGCGGACCCGGCAACCGCGCCATGGCCGTCCGACCTGCCGCGCCCGAATGCCAGCCGCGACGCTTTTGACGATCCCCAGTACAAGGCCGCCTTCGATCTCACGTGTTTCGCCGTTGCGTTCGCACTGTTTCATGAATTTCGCCACGTTATGCTCGATCGGGATAAGCAGCGACCTGAAGATTTGAGAGAAGAGGAGCTAGCCTGCGATATCTGGGCGCGGGAGTTCATGACCGTCAAACTCGCGGCCTATGCGCAAGATCATGGTCATCACTATCACGAGGTGTTGCGCAAGCGTTCTATGGGTTTCGCTCTTGCTGCACTGATACTCCATGAGATTACCCCGGTCTGGGATCATGGCGGCAACGCGGCCTATTTTTCAGTTGCCACCCGCCTGCAGACAATCCTCGACAACACATATCTGCCGGACGACGACCATTTCTGGGTTTTTGCCGCGTCATTACTAATCGGAATATTTCGCCAGAAGGGTCAAGCGATCACGGCGCAGCCTATGGAGGCTCGCCCACTGGTACGCCATCTATTGGCGGGCCTATAGCCAGCCAGACTCCTGGTCTTTTCGAATTAATTGGCGTTCGTCATTCATGGTGCGTCCGGCTAAAGCCGGACCAGGGGAGTTGTCAGAGCAATTCGAACTTGTCTCAGCATGCCTCAGCAATGGCGAGCGTTAGAACGCGAGAAGGCCGCGCCATTCGGAGAGAGCGGCGGCGCGGTTCAGCTTGAATATAGTTCGAGAGGAAAGGCTGCGTTCTGAGTTGAAGAGATTATAGACGGCGGCATGGACGGCGGCGAATTGCTGCAAACTTCGCGTTCGGCGGAACCTCAGCATTGCTCGCTCCCTTCGTCGGAAGGGCAGATGTGAATTCTCAGCACGATTGTTCATCCAACGGCCAGTATGCTGACGATCGATGTTGCCGATCTCTTTCATCGCGGCCCCATAGGACCGAAGCCGATCGGTTACGATAGCCTCGGGTCGTCCGTGTTTGCGCATTGCTTTCCTTAGGAATTTCAACGCAGCTTTCTTATCTCGTTTTTTCGTCACGAAGGATTTCAGGACCTCGCCCTCGTGATCCACGGCGCGCCATAGGTAATATATCTCGCCGTTGATCTTCACGAACACCTCGTCCAGGTGCCATCGCCAGAGGCTTGATCGCATGCTCTGGATCCGTCGCTTGCGGATCTCAGAGGCGAACACTGGGCCGAACCGCTGCGACCAAAAGCGCACCGTTTCGTGGCTGATATCGATCCCGCGCTCGTGAAGAAGATCCTCCACGTTCCGTAGTGAGAGTGGGAAGCGAATGTACATCATGACCGCAAGGCGGATGATCTCGGGCGATGTCTTGAAGTATCGGAATGGGCTGCGTTTGCTCATGGCCGGACGCTACGAGATCGCTAGACCTTGCTCAAGGCGATTTGCTCTGACAATGCCGCGGAATGGGCTGCGTTTGGACATGGCCGGACGCTACGAAATCGCCCGACCTTGCTCAAGGCGATTTGCTCTGACACTGCCTTCTAGGGAGCTAAGAATTTTCAAAAGCTGTTTGTTCTTTTGTATAACAAGAAAAAGAATTATAGTGTTTTCGAGAAAAGCAAGAAGCATCTGAAAGTACGGAATAAATCAGAATGCAACCGTTTGCAAAAAAATCAAAGAGGGTCTCTCTTTCTGACATTGCGCAGCTTGCAGGAGTGTCGACGGCGACGGTATCGAGAGTATTGGGCGGTCAATCTGGCCCGAGTGAGACCACGCGAAAGTCTGTATTGGAAACGGCCGATAGGCTCGGCTATGCGCCCAATGTGATCGCGCGCGCCATGTCGACGCGCCGGTCCAAGCTCATTGGAATTGTTGTGGCGGATTTGGAAGATCCCTTTTTCGTCGAGGTTCTCGATGGGGCATACGAACAAGCGAGCAAGCACGGGTATCATCTTTTAGTAGCGAGTTCTCGCCGCGACCCTCGCGTGGAGAAAGCGATAATCGAGGATTTTCACGGGTATTGCGTCGATGGTATTTTACTCGCAGGCACGCCGCATCGAGATTTGGATGCTGAGCTCTCCCTTGCGCAAACACTGAGCGCACTTAATGCAGAAAGTATCCATATCATTCAACTTGGATTGCGCCGGTTCCCCATTCCTTTGTTCAGAGTTGATTTTGCGAGCATAGCCGCCGATGCAACAAGGCATTTGCTCGCTTTGGGGCATCGCCGGATCAGCTACATCAGTGATGCCATTCCAATGGAGATTCGCGAACTTCATAACATCGGGATGGCCAGAGCAATGGGTGAAGTCGGTGTCGCGTTCGATCCCTCATTAATGCTCGAATGGAATAAATTGCAGCATACGGAATTGCTGAGAGAACTGCTTGAAAGCGGCGTCACTGCAGTGCTTGGAGCTGATGATTCGACAGCACTGTCGATCATGTTCTCGCTGCAGAATCTGAAGATCAAGGTGCCGCGTGATTTGAGCGTGATGGGCATGGACGGAACGCAGCTTGCCACGCAGCTATTTGAACCAGCGCTTTCGACGGTCGCGTTACCGATCAAATCTATCGGTGCGCAAGCCATTGCAGAAATTGTCCGCGTTGCCGGCGGCGGCAATCAACGTGATGAACTCGTGTTGCCACACCAGCTGGTTCCCCGCGAAAGCACAGCCTCGCCCGGGAATCTCCAGGCAAGCCGTTCACTGATGGCGCGATAGTCAATTATAGCGGTATAGGAGAGTTGTCCGTGGGTTCGAAGATCAAAATCTTAGAGGCGGCGGCGAATTTAGTTCGGTCGGGAGATACTCTCGTCGTTGGCGCGTCGTCTGGTGTCTCTGTTCCGGATGCTGTCCTTGGAGCTCTAGGCAAAAAATTTGAGACCTCCGGCGCCCCCGGCAACTTGACGGTTATATTTCCGATCAATGTCGGCGATATGTTCGGCCAAAAGGGTTTAGATCACCTTGCAAGCGAAGGGCAGGTGCAACGTCTGATTGGCGGGTCATATCCTTCGGGTCCAAGTGGCGCCGAGCCCCCGGCCATTCGACGGCTGATCGAAGACCAAAAAGTGCTGGCATATAACCTTCCGGTTGGCGTTATCACGGCTCTAGTAGGTGAAACCGCAGCAAAGGGGCCTGGTGTTTTAACGGACTTGGGGCTTGGTACATTCATCGACGAGGAGTTCGGCGGCGGTGGGATGAACCAGCGGTCCAAATCCGAACCGTTTGCCAAGCGGGTCGAACTGTTGGGAAAAACTTACTTGTTCTTTCCATCTCAGCCGATAAACGTGGCGATTATCCGTGCCACTACGGCAGACCAGCACGGTAACCTGACCTTTGAGAATGAGGGCGCATTGATCGCGCCATACACACTAGCCGCCGCAGCGAAAGCAAATAGAGGTATCGTGATCGCCCAAGTCGAGCGCTGCCGGGATGCGCGGGTTGTTGACCCGAAGGCTGTTAAGGTACCGGGTTACATGGTTGATGCCGTAGTTGTTGCGCCAGATCAAATGCAGGCGACTCATACGCGCTATGACCCAGCAATATCAGGTCAGGATTGGGCTCCAGTTAGCCGGCTTCCATGTATTGAGGACCCTGTGGAAAGCCTCATCACCCGGCGTATTGGCGGTCAGGTACATGCAGGGGAAGTCGCCGTTCTTGGTTATGGGGTATGTGCAAATCTACCGGCATTGTTGGCGAGAAGTGGTGAAATCGATCTTGTTTCTTTTGTAATTGAGCAGGGCTCAGTCGGAGGAATACCGCTAACAGGATTTCAGTTCGGTTGCTCTTACAACGCACAAGCTTATTTAGACACCAGTCTTGCGTTCGATTATCTGAGGGGAGGTGGGTTTGACGTTGCCTTGCTCTCATTCTTGCAGATCGATGCAGCGGGGAATCTCAACGTTAGCCACCTGCCTTCGAAGCCGCATATAACCGCCGGGATCGGCGGATTCATGGATATTGTCCATAACGCCCCGCGGTTGGTGTTCGCGGGTCGCCTACGTGGCGGTGCCAGCAAGATTTCAGTGGAGCCAAACGCATTGGCAATCGAAACCGAGGGAAGTCATGCGAAGTTTGTCAAAGAGGTTGATCAAGTTACTGTAACCGCTGATGCGCTTTGCCGGGGCGGTCGCGACGTCAAGATAGTGACGGAGCGTTGCACGTTCTCATTGGAAGCTGACGGGCTTCATCTCATAGAAATCGTTCCAGGGATCGATCCAAAATCGCAGGTGATCGATCTTTGTGATGTGCCTGTGTACGTGCGTGAACCGCTCACTGTTATGGATAAACGATTGTTCTTGGATAATTCGGCGCCTCTGCTCGGTTGATTGAGCGGGAGGCTCTGAGTTTCACGGAGGGTGATTTGATCAATATTTCCGAACGGCATTCCATGATTCGGGATACGGCACATTCGTTCTGTGAGCGGGAGATTCGCCCCGTTGCCGACGCGCTAGACGAAGCTGAAGTTTTCCCAGAGAAACTCTATTCTCGGATGGCGGAAATTGGTTTGTTTGGCGTCAGTCTACCCGATAGCGATGGTGGTGTCGGAGCAGACATGCTCGCATATGCGATCGTGATGGAAGAAATTGGGCGTGGCTACGCATCCCTGGCAGATGAGCTGGGCAACGTAGAAATGGTGGGCACGTTACTGTCTCGGTATGGCACGCCTGAGCAGAAAAGCCGATATCTAGATCCTCTTCTCAAAGGTACTTATGTTTCTGCATTTGCAATTACCGAAGCAAATGCTGGTTCTGATGTTGCGGGTATCCGCACGATGGCTACTAGGGCTGCAAATGGTTGGGAGCTGAACGGCGAGAAAATCTGGATTCATAATGCGCCTAATTTCGATTTTGCAGTGGTTCTTGCGCGCACCGATAAAGATAAAGGGCATAGGGGGATGAGCACGTTCCTTGTAGACCGTAATTTGCCCGGCGTAAGTAGCGGTCGAAAGGAACGAAAGATGGGGCAGCGTGCTTCACAAGTAGGCCCAATCAGCTTCGACAACGTCCATTTGCCTGACGATGCATTGCTCGGCCCTGAGAACAGGGGGTTTCATCAAATGATGAGCGTCCTGGAGAAGGGTAGAATCGGAATCGCAGGGATGGCTGTTGGGATTATTCGCGCGGCACTTGATGCTTCGATCGAACAAGCAAAGATGCGGCATCAATTTAGCGAGCCAATTGCAAATTTCCAGGCGATCCAAATTCTCCTGGCGGATATGGCGAAGGATTTACATGCCGCCCGCCTCCTAACCTATGCCGCTGCAGAGAAATTGGAAAAGGAAGGCCGGGCAGGGCTCGAAGTTTCGATCGCAAAATGTTTTGCCTCGGATGCCGCGGTCGCCCGTAGCTCAGACGCCATTCAAATCTTTGGCGGTAGCGGTTACATCCGGGGGTTTGAAGTTGAGCGCCTTTACCGGGATGCCAAGATCACTCAGATCTATGAGGGAACAAATCAAATTCAGCGGATGATCATCGCCCGCCAATTGATTGCTGACTGAGAGCACTAGCAAAAGCGAGGAGATTCGAAAAATGACTACACCAACATTCCTGAATCCAGAAGATCTGCATGCGCCGGGCGGCTATAGTCATGCCGTAACCTGTTCAGGCCGTCTCCTCGTAGTTTCCGGGCAGATCGGGTTTGACAAGGATCGTAAGATAGTTGGGGAAAACGATTTTTCCCTTCAATGCGCCCAGGCCTTTGAGAACCTAGTAATGGTTTTGAAGTCTGGAGGGGCTAAGCCAAGTGATGTTGTTCGCTTAGGCATCATACTAAGTGATCGGCAGTACTTGCCTGAATTGAGGAAAATTAGAGCTCAATTTTTCCCCGCGCCGTTGCCAGCTTCCACACTAATTATTGCTGGATTAATCCTACCAGAACTGAAGATAGAGGTTGAAGCTCTTGCACAGTTACCTGCTTGAGAAAACCCTTTGAGCATCGCTTGGCGACAATGCAATCATTTCTATAGACGGATCAGCATAGTTTATTGGGCCTCTTTGAGGGGGTCGTGCCGGTACACGAGCTATTCATCGCTGCTTGGCGCGCGGATCCAACCAATCCCGCAAGCCGTCGCCGAGAAAGTTGAACCCCATGACGACCGTGAAGATCGCAAAACCCGGGAACGCCGATACCCACCATTGCGATATCAGAGTACGCCCTTCAGAAACCATGGCGCCCCATTCCGGGATGGGAGGCACCACACCAAGGCCCAAGAAACTGAGGCCTGCAAACGTGATAACTGCAGTACCAATATCAAGTGTGAAGAGCGTAATCAGTGGTCCGATAGTGTTTGGAAGAATATGCCGAAGGAAGATTCGGCTAGAACCAAACCCCATCATGCGCGCGGCATCTACATATTCCAATGATCGCTGAACTATGACAAGACTTCTGCTGATTCGTGCATATTTTGGCCACCAAACAACGACCATTGCGATAATTGTATTGGTCCACCCAACCCCCAAAGCCGCAGCAATAGCCATGGCAAGGATCAAGGGTGGGAAACATAGAAACAAATCGGTAACCCGCATCATTAGCTCTTCAAGCCGGCCGCCAATGTGTCCCGCGATGCCGCCCAGGACTGTGCCCATGGTCCCACCGATCAAAACAACCAGAATGCCTGTCGGGAGTGAAACTCTGGTGCCATAAATAACTCGAGACAGTACATCGCGTCCCAATTCGTCCGTGCCAAGCAGATGAGCCGAGGATGGAGGCAAAAGACGTTGGGTTAACTCTACCGCATCGTAATCATAGGGCGCTATGGCCGGACCCAGCAAGATGATCAGCGCCCAGAAAGCTACTATTGCAGCGCCGATGAATGCCAATAGATAGCGTCTCAGCAGCTTCTTGCTACGGCTCTCCACGCCATGCGCGGCGGCCAGTGCGGTGTCCTCAACGGCGCTCATCTGCGCCCCACCCGGGGGTCAAGCAATGCGTAGCTCATATCCACGATTATGTTCATTATGAGATAGACGATCGCGACAACTAGGGTGATTCCCATGATCGCCGGGAAGTCCAGAGATGTTGCGCTCTGATAGGTGTAGCGGCCTAGACCAGGCCAAGCGAAAATCGTTTCTGTCATAACTGTGCCCGCGAGCAGTTCGGCATAAGCGAGGCCCCCAAGCGTGACAACAGGTATCAATGCATTTGGAACGGCATGGGTGACGACAACCTGCGGTTCAGTCAGCCCCTTTGCGCGGGCGACACGCACGTAGTCTTGCCCTAGGGTTTCCAACATGCTTGATCGCATTGTACGGGTAATCAGTCCAAGAGTTGATGCTGCTAACACGGTTGCAGGCATAATCAAATGTGCCAGAGCCGCTCGAAAAGTGTCCCAATCACCGGCGATGATGCTGTCAATCGTGAACATTCCAGTTACGGTTGGAGGCGCAATATCGGTGATGCCTAGGCGTCCGGGAGACGGAGCAATCTTTAGTCCTCCGTAGAATAAAGCCAGTGCTAAAAATGCGAGCCAGAATGTGGGTGCCGCGACCCCAATTAGAGAGATGATGCGCGCAAAATGGTCCACGAACCGATCTCGGAACACCGATGCTATGATCCCGAATGGAACTCCAATGATAATAGTGATCAAGGCGGCAGCGGTAGCGAGTTCAATAGAGGCTGGTGCGTACTGTAAAATATCGTCGACAACTCCACGTCGCGTCTTGATAGAGATGCCAAGGTCACCTTGAAAGAGCCCTTTTAGAAAGAGGAAATACTGTTCATGAAGCGGTAGATCGAGACCCCATTGTGTCCGAAAACGAGCGACGGTAGTGGGGTTCGACGCCGCTAAGTCTCCTAGCATCGCACGAATGGGGTCCGTCGGAACCATATGTGTAATAAGGAAAATTACAACTGTTGCCGCTAAGGCCATCAATGCCGCGACAATCAACCTGTTAAGAAAGTAACTGAGCAGCATCTAAGCAACTATCCTCAACTGGTTATTCGAGAAAATCGGTGTGGCCGGATAGTGGCAAAAAATGATGGTTGGACGCTGGCATGGTACCGGACCAACGTCCAACCACCCTATTTTCTATGACGACGGTTGAATGTCATACAGATTTACCTGCCAACCTGCAGCGGTAAGGCGCCATCCCTTGATGTTTGTCCGGGTAGCGACGCGATAAATTGGCTGGAACAGAATCAGGTAGTTTGCGTTGTCGACCAAAGCTTCCATGTATTTGCGGTACCACTTATTTGCTTCCTCAGTGGTTTTCGCGCTTCCAGCTTTAGTCACAAGTTCCGTAACTTCGGGGGGGCAATCCCACCTCACACGCTTTGACACACGTTGTACAGAGGCGGAAGCCCAGGTCCATGGCTCTGGGCCATCTGGGTTCCAGAAAGTCAACACGGATGGCAGTTCTCCTGCGCGATACTTATCTCTAGCAGTGGATTGGTCGACGGGCCTGAGGTTCGCTGTAATTCCAACCTTGCTAAGGTCAGATTTTACAGTTTGTGCGATCAGCGAATAGGTCGTCCCCGCAACCGAGGCATCACCATAGTAGAGATCAAAGCTGAAGCCGTCCGGCATTCCGGCTTCTGCCAACAACTTTTTGGCTTTATCTGGGTCGTACTGATAACCGATTTCGTTAGTGAGCTCTGATGTGGCCCCACCAACTCCGTTGGGAATAAAACTTGGTGGGCGCGTTGCATAGCCGGCCATAAGGCCATCTATCATCGCGTCATAATTGATAGCGGCGGCAATCGCCTGACGCGCTTTCTTATTTGCCAGCGCCTTGTTCAACTCGGAACTGGACGTCAGGGTCATGTAAACGTAATCGAGGCTAGTGCCCTTAATGAGGTTATAATTTTCGTTACCTTCTAGGTCATTGAGCTGCGGTGGCGTCAAGTTTAGTGCCGCATCAATATCAGTATTCTCGAGAGTTAAAAGCTGTGTGGCACTTTCTGGAATGTGTTTGAGAACAACGCGCTTGAAAGAGGCAGGTGCGCGCCAGTAGTTGTCGTTGCGATCAAGAACGACTTGTGAGTTTCGTTCCCACTGGCGAATGATGTATGGGCCAGTCCCTGCAGAATGTGAATCAAGCCACGAGGTTGCTTGGTCCGTCGTGTCGGCATCAGCAGTGCTTGTGCCACCTTGTTCTTTGATGGCTTTTGAGTCCGCGATTACAAACGTAGGTCCGACCAGGAGATTGAGCAGCGGCTGGTCCTTGTCCTTCATCACAATCTTAACCGTGAGCGGGTCAATAACATCAACGCGATCAATATTCCCTGCCAGCTCGGCAGGATTATCTTTGAGGTTGATGAGGCGGTCAAACGTGAACTTAACGTCTTCAGCGCTTAGAGAGTTTCCCGTGTGAAACTGGATGCCTTCCCGAAGATTGAACTGCCAAGCTTGTCCATCATCAACACGCTCCCAGGATTTTGCGAGCGAGGGACGAACAGTTTCATAATCTCCCGGCTCCATCGTAACCAAAGGTTCATAAGCGCCCATCATTACAATTGGAGAAGAGTAGGCAAACTGATGCCCCGGATCGAAGGAGTTCATATCGCTCATATCTAGCCCTATGACTAGAACATCTTTCGATTCTGCGTAAGCAAAACGTATTCCACTAGCGTTAACCATTGCCGCTCCCAATGCAGAAGCCGCTAGTTTTAATCCTGTGCGTCTTGATACTTTCATCATGGCCTGAGTCTCCGTTTTTCCCCAATTATCGGAATTCTTGTGCCTTAACGGACCGAACAAATGTCACTTAGGCACGCTCCGTATTAAAGACGGTAACAGAGCTTATTTTGAAAAGAAAGCGCTTTCTTAATCGCTATTTTCAATGTTAATGTGCCAAACTGAACTTGAGATGAATGGGCCCACCGCGCTGGGTTTTGTGAAAATAAAACTGTATCGAGAGGTAAGGATGGCCGTGTCTTTGAGCGATGTTGCTAAACGAGCAAACTTGTCGCTGGCGACGGTTTCCCGCGTGCTAAGCGGATCTGATTACAAAGTTTCAAATGCTACAAGAGAGCGTGTTCTTAAGGCTTCCCAGGAACTGGGATACCGACCGAATGAGATTGCGCGGGCTCTCGCTCGACGTATGACAAACACTCTTGGGGTGATTGTCGGCGACATCACGGATTCTTACTTCGCCGAGATTGCCCGGGGGGTCGAAGACGCCGGGAGTGCGGACGGGTATTTGACGATCGTTTGTAATGCCGACCGTAACCCATCAGCCGAACTGGCATACTTCCAAATGCTACTTGAGCACCAAGCTGCCGGTATATTGTTTGCGGGCGGATTTTATCCGGATGTGCCGGACACTGACCGATTGTATCAAGCCTTGAAGAAAGTCAAGGGCTCGAACACCAAAGTCTTGAGCCTCGCCGATCGTGGTTATGACGGGATAAAAGTCGTGTCAGTGGATAACGTTGCGGTTCTTCGCGACCTTACCAGGCACCTTATTAAGCTCGGGCACCGTCGTATTGCATATATCGATGGCCCGGAAGGCCTCAGCACAAGCATTCAGCGGCGGCGCGGATATGAACAAGCGATGCAAGAGGCCGATCTCAATACAAACCTAGTTTTTCCGGGTGGGTTTGGAATTGAATCGGGTCGTCTGGCGGCAGCAACGATGTTGGCACAGAGCCTTCCAGATGCGGTGGTTGCAGCAACGGATGATACTGCTATCGGGGCGGTAGTTACGTTCCGGCAAGCAGGAATAGATGTTCCCCGCCAAATATCTGTGGCCGGTGTGGATGATTCAAAATACGCGCAGTTGATGAATCTCACCACAGTCAAGCTACCAACCTACGAACTTGGAGCGCTCGCCACGCGTTTGATTCTGGGGCCCGCCGAAGCTTTCAGCGATAGAACGATTTTAACCCATCGTATAGTCCGGCGTGGATCGACGACCTGGGCTGCAAACGTCGTCCCATCCGGCGGCACGAGCCGTGCTGGCTAATTTTGGGCACCTGAAATGGAGTATTGTTGAGTGGACAAAGATAGCTGGTTTCGTCTTGAGGGGAAGACAGCGCTTATCACCGGTGGAAGTAGTGGGATTGGCTTAGCAATCGCTCAGGCGTTCATCTCGTTGGGCTCACATGTAATCATTCTCGATCGAGCTCCTGCAACCGCTAAAGTAGCACAAGACCTTTCGTCACAATACGGCGTCAAGGTTCGTAGCTTTGCAGTGGACGTTCGGGACCGATCATCGTTGCGGGGCGTCAGAGATACACTCGAAAACGAAGAGCAAGGCCTAGATATTCTAGTTCCTAATGCGGGGATAAACGTTCGGGTTCCTTTGCTGGAATTGGCGCCGGCAGACGTTGAGGACATCGTAGCCACCAACTTAACGGGTGTAATCGCTACCTTGCAGGAATTTGGTCCGTTGATGATCGGGCGCCCTGGCGCGCGCGTGGTTATCACGGGGTCGGTTATTTCAACGCACGGCATGGTCCTACGAGCGACCTACGCAGCGACAAAAGCCGGTTTGAGCGGCTTAACACGCAGTCTTGCGATGGAGTGGGGTCCGCAAGCTGTGAACGTGAATGCAGTTGGGCCGGGAATCATCAAGACTGCGCTCACGGATGCTTACATGGCAAGCAATCCTGAATGTGCTGAGGCTGGCGTCAATCATACAGCGTTAGGGCGGATTGGAACTCCCGAGGAAGTTGCGGACGCAGTCACATTTTTAGCTTCGCATGCCGCGCGATTTATCACCGGTCAAACGCTGTATGTCGACGGAGGTTTATCGGCTGGTAGCAATTGGTGGTGACGTCAGTATTTTCTGGCAATTATTTGAATGGTGAGAAGCATGTCAGACAATGACTCGATCTTGACCTTTCCGATTGGAAAAGAAATTACTCTTACCCAAAAAGTATCTGAGTCAGATGTAATTAATTTTGCTGATATTACAGGAGATAAGGATCCGATTCATTTGGATCAGGAGTATGCAAAAAGTACTCTTTACGGTGAAAGAATAGCTCACGGGGCATTGATTATTGGTTATATGTCCAAAGCCTCTACTTTGATCCACGAAGGTTTTGGCAGGCCTCTGGTGTCTCTTGGTTATGATAGAATTCGGCTGATAGAGCCTGTTTTTATCGATGATATAATTACAATAAAATATAAAGTAATAGATAAAGATATTGATAAGAGTAGGACGATAGCGAATATAACTGTGACTAATCAAAGAGGTAATACTGTTCTAGTCGCGAATCATATTCAGAAAATAATTTAGAGTCGGCCGCGATTATGCACGAGAATCCGACCCGAGAAAAAGACGCTGCCGTACAGCAAACCGATACACCGATTTTAAAGGTGTCTGGTCTGCGTACTTGGTTTTTTTCCGATAGCGGCATAGTTCGTGCGGTCGATGGCGTTGAGTTTGATGTTCTTCCAGGAGAAACAGTTGGAATTGTTGGGGAATCGGGCTCTGGGAAAAGCATAACTGGGCTTTCGATTATGCGACTAATCGATGAACCGGGACGAATTGTAGAAGGTGAGATCAAATTTCGGGGTAAAGATATTATCAAGCTGGATAGGCACGAGATTCGGAGCCTTCGAGGTCAATCGATTGGAATGGTCTTTCAGGATCCGATGACCTCCCTGAATCCGGTTGTTCGGATCGTCCGGCAGATCGTCGAGGGTATATTAGCGCACAAACGCGGGACCGTTAGCCGTAAGCAGGCGGTAAGTCGATCTGTCGAATTGCTACACCGCATGGGCATTCCAGAGCCTGAGCGGGCTCTAACGAATTATCCGCATCAATTTTCTGGTGGAATGCGTCAGAGAGTGATGCTTGCCATCGGGTTCGGAAACCAGCCGCCACTTATCGTGGCCGATGAACCCACAACGGCGCTGGACGTTACGATTCAGCGAGGAATTTTAGACCTTCTGCGAGAACTCAACACAGATCTGGGCACTTCAATATTACTGATAACCCACGATCTGGGTGTCGTTGCCGCTTTGTGCCATCGAGTGGTGGTGATGTACGCTGGCGAAGTGGTTGAATCCGGTCCTGCCATCGATGTCCTGTCGCATCCATTGCATCCCTATACACAATCCTTGCTGAATGCTGTCCCTCGGCTTGATAAGCCTACGCAAAACGGCCGGCGCCTAAGCGTCATCGAGGGGCAGCCGCCTGATCCGAAGAATCACGCAAAAGGCTGCCGTTTTGAGCCGCGTTGCCCCTACCGGGTGGAGAAGTGTTTGACGCATCCGACGCTGATTGAATCACGCCCTGGTCACAGAGCTGCTTGTTGGGTGTCTGCCAGTGAGAAAACGCCGCCTTGGCAAAGAGAAAGTAAGGTTGAATCTTCGCCAGAGGTTGCAGTGCGCAGGCGTCAAATCTGCGACGAACCGATTTTGCAGATTGAAGGTTTGACGAAGCATTTTGCTGTGGGTGGCAATCATCTGTTTGGTAGCAAGGCCATCGTTCATGCCGTCGACGATGTGAACCTCACCGTCAGACGTGGTGAGACAATCGGGTTGGTTGGAGAATCTGGAAGCGGCAAGTCCACTTTAGCGCGCCTGATTATGCGCCTCCATACAACAACGGCCGGCACGATCAACTTTAGAGGCTTCGATCTTGCGGCGCTAGACGAGGCGGCAATGCGGCCTTTGCGCCGTCACATGCAAATGATTTTTCAAGACCCCTACGCTTCTCTCAATCCGCGAATGAACGTTCGCCAGACTGTGTCGGAACCATATCGATTCCACCACAGAGGTGCGTCGGCGAAGGAAGTTGATGAACGTGTGATAAGTATGTTGCGCAGGGTCGGGTTAGATGCCGAAGGGATGCTTGATCGTTACCCTCACGAGTTCTCGGGCGGCCAACGCCAGCGTATCGGAATTGCGCGAAGCTTAATCTTGGAACCAGAGCTTGTCGTGGCAGACGAGCCAATCTCCGCATTGGATGTCAACATTCAGGCGCAAATTATAAACTTGTTGGTCGACTTACAGGAAGAATTGGGGCTCACCTATATCTTTATCGCCCATGATTTAGCGGTTGTACGACATATCGCTGATCGCATAGCAGTGATGTATCTGGGGCGCATTATAGAGATTGCCGATAGCGCTGAGCTTTTTACAAATCCCCTTCATCCATATACCCGAATGCTAATGGCCGCGGTGCCTATTCCAGACGTCGAGGTCGAACGGGCACGAACCCGCAAAGCTCCTTTTGGTGAAATTCCAAGCGTCATAAACCCACCTAGCGGCTGCCGTTTCCGCACACGTTGCCCACACGTACAGGCCTTGTGTGCAGAGGCAACTCCGCCACTAGCAGAACATAGCTCGAGGCACGCAGTAGCCTGTCATTTTGCCGATCAACTTTCTGGCGACACGACGTTTACTTAAGGGTGAGGACTGATAACTGGCGCTCACGTTTTGTCGCCATAGCCGGAGGAACAAATGAGTAAAATATTAGAAAACAATAACTTAATAAATAAGACGGCATTAATAGTTGGCGCTGCTTCTCTTGGTGGCATTGGTTTTGCTATCGCAAATGCAATGGCTGCTACGGGCGCGACCGTTGCAATAGCCGACATCAGCGAACAGGAGGCGCGTGAAAGCCTCAAAGCCTTGCCGCAAGCGCAAGGCTCTGCTCATTCAGCCCATGGCGTGGATGTAACCGTGGCTGAATCCGTTAAGGGCCTGGTCAACGAGGTTGCGGCGACGCATGGAAGCATCGACATTTTGGTAAATGCCGCTGCCATTCTGATTGTCGAGCCATTCTTGGAGATTGATCCAGTCTCTTGGGACCAGACCATGGCAGTCAATTTGCGCGGGCAGTTTCTGGTAGCACAAGAAGTAGCTAAGCTCATGGTGGCCCAGGGTGCTGGCGGACGCATTATTCTCGTCGCCTCGAATGTTGGGCGAACTCCGCGAATCAACAATGCAAGCTACGCTGCATCCAAAGCGGCGGTTATTCACCTCGCCCGTTCGATGGCGCTTGAGATCTCCAAGCATCAGATTACCACCAACGCACTATGCCCAGGGTCGACCGCCACCACCATGCTGCTCGACAATCAAGCTGGTGGCAACGCGGATCGGCTGCAGGGAATCATCCACGGAAGCCTAGAGCAATGGCGTACAGGCATCCCTCTAGGCCGCTTGGCGGAACCAGAGGATCAAGCTGCGCTATGCGTGTTCCTTGCAAGCGACGGGGGGCGTCATATTACGGGCCAGGCGATTTGTATTGACGGCGGACAAAGCCTTTTCTAGGGAACAGCAAGATGAGGATCATAGATGCGGCAGAGGCAGCGAGCCTCGTACGTTCAGGTGACACTGTTCTGATAGGCGGATCAGGTGGAGGGCATGCCGTCCCGGAGGCTCTGATTGTGGCTCTTGGGAGACGGTACTTAGCCGATGGAGAGCCAAACAGTATAAGTCTCTTACATCCCGTCGGACTTGGTGACGAAGACACCCAAGGAGTCGCACACCTTGCCCATAAGGGGCTCCTAAAACGGATAGTCACCGGCGTGTTCGTTGACTCACCGCCGATTGAAGGACTGGCGAGCGAGGACTTGATCGAGGCTTACACGCTGCCTCAGGGCGCATTGTCTATTTTGATGCGGGAAATGGCGGCAGGTCGGCCGGGTGTGATAACCAAAACTGGTTTACACACGTTCGTGGATCCACGCATCGGTGGAGGAAAACAGTCTCCGTCAGCCAAAGAAGATCTTGTAGAACTGCTGACTTTGAATGGCGAAGAATGGCTGTTCTATAAAACTATGCCTGTCGATGTTGCATTTCTGAGAGGCACCACTGCCGACGAAGATGGCAATATCACTATGGAAGAAGAAGCCATATTCGGTGAAATGCTCTCGATGGCGCAAGCTACGCGGCGAGCCGGTGGCATAGTGATTGTCCAAGTAAAGCGGTTGGCCCAGCGTCAAACCTTACCGCCAAAACAGGTGAAAATTCCGGGGATCTTAGTGGATGCGGTTGTGGTGGACCCGGATCAGCGACAGTCCTATCTGACCAACTATAGCCCAGCCTTTGCTGGTGAGCTTCGCGTTCCTCTCTCCGATATTGAGAAACTGCCACTTGGCGCCAGAAAGGTTGTCGCCAGGCGCGCCGCTTTTGAGCTTTTTCCCGAAGCGGTTTGCAACCTGGGATCAGGTGTCTCAACTGGAATTGCGAATGTGGCTGCGGAGGAGGGGATCCTCCACGACATCACACTCACCAATGAACAAGGGTTGATTGGCGGCGCGCCGGCAAGCGGAGTAGAGGCCGGCGCGGCAACAAACTACGTAGCCATGGTAGATCAACCCTATCAATTTGATTTTTACGATGGTGGTGGCCTTGACCTTGCCTTTCTGTCGTTTGCAGAGGTTGACGAAGGCGGCAACGTAAATGTTAGCCGCTTTGGTGATCGCATTATTGGTTTCGGCGGATTTATCAACATTAGCCAGAATGCGAAGACCGTGATTTTCGGTGGAACATTTACTGCGGGGGGCGCAAAGCTAGACTGGTCGGGCGGTCGCGCAAAGGTCATTGAAGAAGGCCGTTCGCGCAAGTTTGTCAGCAAGGTGCAACAGATAAGCTACAGCGCTTCATACGGCTTTGAACGCGGACAGACGGTTTTGTATGTCACAGAGCGCGCGGTATTCCGATTGCTGAAGGGAGGGTTGGAATTAACTGAGATAGCCCCTGGAATCGATCTTGAGAAGGATGTTCTCAAACAAATGGGATTCCGGCCGGCCATTTCACCTGATCTAAAAGAAATGGACCATCGGATATTCATGCAAGATCCGATTGGGATGGCAGACGAATTGAAATCAAAACCAAAACGCAAACGTGCTGCGAGATTGACCGAGTTAGGTTGGTTTCAAGGTGTCGGATCAAGAGGCAGATAAATGACTGAGAATCAGGGGCGGAAGATTGAACGGGATGCGATCCTTCAGGAAAGATCGGTTGCCGGGGTCGCTATATTACGCATTGCGTCAAAGCCATTAGGGGTATTGAGGATTTCGGTTAAGAAAGCGCTGCGAGAGCGACTCGCGGCGCTTGAGACCGACCCAGCTATCAGGGTTGTTATATTGACTGGCAATGGGAATGCGTTCTCTGTCGGCTCGGACATTCGAGATTTTGAGGCTGACGAAGGCTGGCTTTTGGCGGCGGAGGATGAAGAAAAGAAGCTAAATGAGCAGATCGAAATGTCGCGCTTGGCGGTGATTGCCGCCTGCAACGGTCACTGCCACGGTGGTGGATTGGTGCTCGCGATGGCATGCGATCTGCGCATCGCTGCAGATTCTGCCGTCTTCAGTCTTCCGGAAATCAAGGTTGGTGCGTTTGCCTCGGCAGGAGGAACTCAACGCGTTTGCCAGTTCTTGGGAAAAGGGCGTGCCATGGATATGCTTCTGACTGGTCGTGCTTTGAGTGGAAGTGAGGCGCTGGAGATTGGGCTGATCGACCGAATTGCGCCGGAAGGTGAATTGATTGATGCGGCTACAGAATTAGCAAAGCAGATCGCCTCCCTACCCACAGAAGCCATTGAAGCCTCTAAACGGTGCGTAAATGAGGGGCTTCGCTACGGCTGGGCGCAAGGCATCGAACTGGAAACTAAGTATGCGGTTTCTTTGGGGTTAAGTGAGGGCGCTGCCGAGGGGCAAAAAGCGTTCCTGGAAAAGCGCGCACCTCGCTTTAACCAAGATTAAGTGGGGTTGCCGAAATGGACATTGCCTTGGTGACCGATGAATTGAGCGCCGATCCGCAGACGGCTATTGAGCTAGGTCTTGAATGGGGAGTGCGGCATTTCGAGCTGCGTGGGTATTTTGCAGATCGGGTTCCGTTTCTCTCTGGTTATCAACACCAGCGGTTGAAGCGATTGGTCCGTGACCATGGAGTTGAGATCACTGCCGTATCGCCCGGTTTGTTCAAAATGCCTTTTTCTGAGAAAACCTACCCGACCAGCAATTTGACCTGGATGGATAGCGGTTTCTTCGAACGTTGGAGCAGCCTGCAAGCAGAATTGGAAAGGCACGTCACGGATCTGTTGCCTGCCAGTATCGATTTTGCCCTGGAATATGGAGCAAAGTATCTGATCTCTTTCAGCTTCCACCGTGCCGGTCATGATGGTGGGGTACCCCCTGAGGGCGTCATTGAAACTTTGCAGCAAGCTGCGGAAAAAGTAGAAGCGGCGGGCTTGGAGTTGCTGATTGAGACCGAAGAGGGCTTTTGGGCGGATACTGGCCAGCGTTCGGGAGCACTTATTTCAGCAGTTCGATCGCCTGCGCTGGGCATTAATTGGGACCCAGCCAACTCTTTTTGCGAAGGCGATGTCCCCTATCCCGAAGGGTATAGCCATCTTCATCAGTATGTTCGCAACGTCCATTTCAAAGATGCGCGCCGCCTAAGCAACGGGAGCACCGAATTTGTTGAGAATGGAGAGATTGACTGGGATGGCCAAATTCAAGCGCTCGTACGCGATGGGTACAAGGGCGCTATCACCGTGGAGCCGCACCTGGAACCACGAGTTCCAGCGGTTCGCAGGTCGTTGGCCCGTTTAAAAATAATGATTGAGAGCGCAGAGGCCGGGGAAAAATCCAGTTACTAGACGCGATTGTTTAGTTGCGGCTGATAGCGACAAACTAAAGATTCAAAAGGAGGTAAACATGTCTACCACTGCGGAAGATCTTGCTGGAATTATTCCGGCAGTAATTGTCCCGATGGACAAGGATTACAAAATCGATTTTCAAGCTTATCGCCGCTACCTTTCATGGGTCTTGAGTTTGAAGCCCGTTGGCATTGCCGTTAATGTCGACACAGGTGAGGGGCCCTATCTGAGTTCGGACGAGAGAGCCGAAGTCATCCGTGTGACGAGGGAAATGGCCGATCCGGCCTGCAGGGTTGTGGCGGGATGTGGTGGCCCGGCTACCCATACGGCGATTGAGAATGCAAAGGTTGCTCGAGATTCGGGCGCGGATGCATTGTTGGTCTTTCCAACCCCCGCGTTCTTGAATGACCCCCTTGATCCGGCAATTCCATATGATTATCACAAAGCGATTGCCGATGCTTCTGGTTTGCCACTGGTTGTATTCCAGTTGGCGCCGCTTTTTGGCGGTGTGAACTATACCCCGGATGCTCTTCGCAAGGTTCTGACAATTCCTGAGGTCATTGCCTTGAAGGATGCTTCGTTTGACTCGGCTCATTTTTCCTTGACGAAGAATATTGTTAGCGCTGCAGACCGCAAGGTCACCCTGCTTAGCGGGAATGACAACTTTATGCTGGAATCGTTCCTTCTTGGTGCTGAAGGAGGCTTGTTGGGCTATGCGGCCGTCGGCGTTGGCCTGCTGATCGAACAACTCAATGCAGTAAAGAGGAAGCAGTTTGATCGTGCTCTGGATATGAGGGCGCGTGTCCAAGGATTTTGCGACTACATCTACGGTCACCCGATCGGCGATTATCGGGCCAGGTGCAAGGTCGCGCTGGTCCACATGGGTTTGTTGGAACCCCATCAAACCTATGTCCGCCCGCCATACACGTCGCTTTGGGAGCAGGAAGCCGAGAATGCTAAAAAGGCGGTTGAAGAGTTTCAACCGACAGAAGTGGGCGTTCGTGCTGCGTAGAATACTCGCCCGCAACGATGTTGCCGTGAAATCATAGTGGCGCCTTAAGGATCCACAGCGAACGCTCGGCCCGACATGAGGCACATAAGCCTCGTAAGGTGCTCACTATGTAAATTCTTGAGGCAGTCTATAACTTGGGCGCGATAGGTGCTGGATGAATGTATGCATGATCGGCCATGGTATGATGGGGCAATGGCACTCGGAAACTTTGGCAACAATACCATTCTGTAAGAAACACACGATCGTGGGGCGGCGAAGGGAACCTACAGAAGAATTCGCTAAGCGGCATGAGTATCTTTATGCAACAACAGACTTCGAAACGGCAATTGCAAACTCGGAAATAGATGTTGTGGTCATCGCGAGCCCAAGTGCATCGCACGCTTGGATGGCAAAAAAAGTCCTCGAACACGACAAACATCTCCTCGTGGAAATACCATTGGCTATGTCTTTGGCTGAGGTAAAAGAGATTTGCGAGATTGCTCAATCAAAGAAATTGATACTTGGAACGGTGCATCCGATGAGGATGATTCCGCGGATGCGCGACCTTAGAACGCGTATCAACAACGGTGAGGAGGTCGTGCGGTTGGTCAGCACGGCCTTTATCATAAAGCGATGGGAGAATATCGGTGCGACTGGATACAGGCGTAGTTGGACAGATAATATTCTATGGCATCACTTAGCCCACTTTGTTGATTTTTGCTTGTGGCTAGCAAACTCGTCCGTTGCTGATGTTCGTGGCTTTATGTCGCCGAAGGATCCACGTACCGGTATACCCATGAACGCGGTAATTTGCGCGGAGATGCTCGATGGGCAAACCCTGAGTATCATCGGGTCTTATGCTGGTCACGAGCAGGTTTTTGAAGAGTTGGTGGTAACCGATAAGGCCTGCTATCGCCTCAACGCAGTGGATTGTACGCTAAAAATAGGCGACCAGATCGAAACGCTACGTCATGAGAGCGAGGATTGCGCAGATGTATTGCGGAATTTTTTACAATCTGTTCAAGAGGGGACCAGACCAGAGATTACAGGATTTGATGTGATCCCCGCGTTCCAATTTATTCAAGCCGTTCAGAATCAATGGGACGAAAGCCACGGTGAAAGCATCTAGTATTTTTTTGAGATATATCGGTTCAGAAACGGATTATTTAACCCTACTGACAGTTACCCAGAGAATCCGAAGATCTTTCTTGGGTTCCTAGAGAAAATAAATTCCTGGTCATCAATGCTAAACCAAGAGTTCATTCTATTAAGTGCGTCAGTGTAGGCAGGGCGCTCATCAACCCCTAGAAATGGCCAATCTGAGCCCCAAACACAATGGGACAGGCCGAAAGAGGAGACCAGTTGTTCTATGAATGGCTCCAATTCGCTATCCATATGCGCTGCTGGCAGCAGCCGAAATGCGGCTGATAGTTTGACAACGCTGAGGCCTTCTCGCCCCATCATTAAAATAGATTGAAAACCAGGCTGAGCAGTTCCAGGGGCAACTCGCTGAATACCAAAGTGATCCACTATCGTTGGAATCTGCTTTCGCATTAAATGTGGAGTTATAAGGCTCCACTGCTCATCACTTCCGAAAACTTGAACCCACCAACCCAACTCTTTGAGGCGATCCAAGATACGGCCATTTTTTATGGCCTCTAGGTCTCTGTCACGTCCATTGGAGCTAACAAGATTGAACCTCGCTCCAATTACTCCAGCGTCGACAAGACGACCCAAGCAATGGTCGGAGGCTGCATGATCTATGACAGAAATGCCCTTAAATTTTCCCGGATACTCCTGCATAATTTCTACCAAAAGATCATTGTGATAGCCGTAGCAACTGGGCTGTACGAGGAGAGCGCTGGATACGTTACAGTTTGAAAAAATGCCCAGTATATTCTCCCTATTCCCAGTTTCGTGGGGACTTGGTGTGTACCCAGCTTCCTTACTAATTGGGTAGTTTTCAGGTTCAATTATATGAAGATGGCAGTCCACTATTGCGCTAATGACGTCTTCTGAATTCTTCATGTCTCTGGATGCTCATGAGCTAGATGGCATTGACACGTTAACTGCCGTGTTCGCCAGAATTTGATCGTGGTTCAGATCAAACCGCAAGCCAACTCTGCCGCCAGACAGAGAACGTCTCAGTTCGAGACACCTTGAAAGCACGTCGGGACAGAAGATGGCGTTGGACGTAGAGGGCGTTGTAGACGGCGGCGTGGATTGACAGGAACCGTTGGGCGGATCCCGGTGACTTGAATCGCTGTTGTTTTCGCCCTCGCCGCCGAACCGGCAGATGAGAATTCTCCGCCCGATTGTTCGCCCGGAGCCCCTGATTGTGAACAGCGGCAAGTTGCTCTTTGCGGATGGCGGCGGCGTAGGATTTGAGCTTGTCAGTGGTGATGCGCTTCGGCGCAAAGCCCTGCTTCTTCAGCAGCTTTCGCAGCAATCTCCTCGCCGATTTGGCGCAGCGTCGTGGCTGGACCAGAAAGTCCAAGACTTCACCTTCGTCATCAACCGCTCGCCACAGCCAATGTCTTCGGCCGCGGATCCTGATGACCATTTCGTCGAGGTGCCAGCGGGCACTGGCGCGCGGACGGCTGCGTCGAAGATTGCTCGCGATCAGCAGGCCGAACTTCAGAAACCAGCGTCGAACCGTTTCGTTCGAAACATTGATGCCACGCTCGGCCAGAAGATCCTCGACATCACGAAACGAAAGCGTGAATCGGGCGTAGAGCCATACCGCATGTTGGATGATCTCGGGCGAAAAACGATGTCGTTTGAAAGATATCAGGGTCATACCGAGACCGTACCGGTCCCTCCCCGCGCCGGCTATCGTCTTAACGTGTCAGTGCCCCTGGCATAGAGCCAGACGGCGTGGCGGATCACCTCGGCGGGAAATCGGTGGCGCTTAAATGACAATGGTTGCATCACCCAAGCCTCGCAACTGCCGTCTCACCTCAAAAGGTGAGTTAATGTGTCAATGCCCTTCAAAGGCTCAAGGATTGCTTGTGAGGTGTGATTCAAATTCGGATAAACTCAAGCCTCCAATACGAAGGGCATCAGTTGTCCACGGGCTGAGATGAGTGATCCTCGTCAAGAAACTTCTGTAAATAGCATCTTGGGCAGCTTTTGCGATGCGTTGACTTAACTCCATGCTCTCAGTGCGTTGTGCAATCAGTCGTATCGTTCGCGCCATAGGTGGCTTGCTAAGGGGATAGATGCGAAGATTTGTATCCGACCGAACACTCTTCAATACGACGAGTGGGGTGGCAATCGTCCAGCCAATTCCAGCACTTACCATACCAAGCACAGCATCCGACGTATCAAGCTCATAACGATGCTGGGGGTTGAGCGTATTACTACGCAGATAGTCGTCTACCTGCCTGCCAAAGAATGATGAGCGCGAGTAGCGGATGAGGGGCATCTCTTCGCACAACTGTTCAGCTGTTTTTTGCTCCTTACTGTTCGACGGAGGGGCAACAATGAAAAATGGCTCCTCGAGAACGGGCAACACGGTCAGATCGAAGAAATTATGCGAGCTATCAGAAGTGATCACGAAATCCACTCGCCGTTCCAGCAAGGCACGAATGCCGGTTTCATTGACACCAGAAAGCACCGACCACTGAGCTGCTATTGTATCTAGCGCTTTTACCAGATGCGGGCCGACTGTCGCTGCGAAAGAATCCACCATGCCGATCCTCAAGAGTGGAAGCAGCTTGTTCATGTCTAAATCGACGCTTTGTTCCAGGACCCTTGCGTGACCTAGGAGCGCCACCGCGCCTTTATAAAAGGTGGTACCCAGAAGCGTGAGGCGTGCCGGCCTCACATTTCGGTCGACCAACTGGGCACCAGTGGACTTCTCCAGACTGGCAATAGCTTGTGATACGGCTGATTGCGTCAGCCCAAGACGCTCCGCGGCTCGGGACATGTTTTCCTCTTCCACCGAGGTGACGAAGATTTCCAGTGTTCTCAGGTTCATCCAATTCTTCATAAGCGGTGCCATCTCCGAGAAAGATTCTGATTGACCGTAGCAAGTTTAATACTTATTCTCAATATCAGTAATACTAATACTAGAATCGCATGAGTATCTTACCCAGAGGAGTAAGGAGGGCCTAATGGCACGCATCTCTCTCAATAAACTCATTCTAGCGGGTGTAGTCTTGTTGGCTGCAAGTGGGATTGCCAGCGCAGAAACTGTTACGTTGCGTTTGGGCAACATCACGGACCCACAACATTCCGAGACGAAGGCCCAAGAGTATTTCGCCAGATTGGTGAAAGAGAAGACCAACGGCGAGGTCGATGTTCGGATTTTCTCTGGTGGACAGTTAGGTGATGCTTCCAGTCAGTTGGAAGCTATCCGTCTGGGTGCGCAAGATATGTATGCTGGTGGTACGGGCAATTTCGGCAAGTACGTCGGCGACTGGAACATTACTACCGTCGGCTTTGTGTTTCGGGATACTGATCACTTCATGAAGGTACTCGACAGCGGGCCATATAAAAAGATGGAGCAGGAGCTGCTCGACAAAGCCGGATTCCGTATGGTGCTGCGCAACGGCGCCCGTCCTGGTAAGCCGATCATTTCCTCCAAGCCCATTCTGAGTCCTGATGACTTCAAAGGGCTGAAAGTACGTGTCCCGCCATGGCAAGGATACGTCAAAACCTTTGAAGCGATGGGTGCGAAGACTGTTAGCTTGCCTTGGGGCGAGACTTATCTGGCGTTGAAGCAGGGCATTGCCGAGGTGGCCTGCGCAACCATTTCGGGCTTCTATGGACAATCTCTTCACGAAGTTGCGCCTTATCTGACGTTAGTCGACTTTTTCAGCGATAGTTTCACCATCGTTATCGGTGACAAGAAGTTCCAAACGCTTTCGGCCGAACATCAACAAGCCCTTTTGGATGCGGGGGACGAGGCTGGTAAGTATTATACAAAACTCGCTGCGGCAGATCAGAAAGAAATCATCGAGAAAATGATAGCTGAAGGGGCTGTCGTCATTCGCATGAGCCCGAAACCGTTCATCGACAAGATGGGCCCAGCGATTGCTGAAATGGAAGCCCTCAATGTCTGGTCTACGCCCGGACTGTTTAAAGCGTTTCAAGGCATCAACTGATATAGCGCGGCGCCGAGGATTTCTGGTTCTTGGCGCCGTCTCTCTTTCTTAGCCCATGACTGCCGACCCCCGAATGATGAATACGGGTCGGGCAGTCATGCCTATCGCAGGGAACTTCCACATGCTCGAAACGTCATTTCCCCCAATTACCAAAATTCTGGCTGAATTCGTGGCATCTCAATCCTGGGACACACTCTCGGATGAAGTGCGCGAGTGTTCCAAGCGGGCCATTGCTGACTGTATCGGAGGCGCAATTGCCGGTGTCAAGGAACCGCCCAGCAAAGTGGTAATCGACCTCGCTCGTACTGAACTCGGCAATGTCCCGATATGGGGCGCTGCTTTTGCAACGACTGAACGAATGGCTGCGTTGACAAATGGAATACTGGCGCATGCGCATGACATCGATGATACGAACGAATCAATGCGCGGGCATCCTTCCGCGCCAGTGGTCCCCGCTATCTTTTCTATGGTTCCGGCAACAAAGGTTGATGGCAAGGCTATGATTGCGGCCTATGCGGTTGGAGTCGAAGTCGAAGCCAAGCTAGGTCGGGCGATGAACATGGAACACTATGAGCGTGGCTGGCACACTACTTCAACGCTTGGCACGCTTGGAGCGGCCGCTGCGGCGGCCAACCTATTGCAGCTCAACAGCGAAACCTGTGCCCGGGCCTTAGCCATTGCGGGCTCAATGGCTTGTGGTGTCCGCGCCAATTTTGGCACGATGACGAAACCACTGCATGCAGGCTTGGCTTCTGAGCATGGCGTTACTGCAGCGCGGCTTGCTGCCGGGGGGCTCAGCGCGAATCCGACCGCGCTTGAGGCAAAGGAAGGCTTTGTGGATCTTTTCTGTGGCTTCGAACATGTGGCCGCCGGACTGGCGGTAACCGACCTTGGTGCGCCATTCGACGTCGTCAAGCCAGGCATCCTTTTCAAGATATATCCGACCTGCTCACTAACGCATCACGTCCTCGATATATTGCTGGAAGGGCTTGCAAACCGTTCAATACGCCCTGGCAAAATCAGGCAAATGAATTGCGGCATCGGATATCGGTGCGAGAATACGCTTCCTTACCATCGTCCAACGACAGGCCTGGAAGGGAAATTCAGCATGGAATACTGCATCGCCGCCGCGCTTTGCTACGGCAAGGTCACTTTCTCGGAGTTTACGGATGAAGCCGTGAACGCACCAGAAATCCAAGCCCTGTATCCGAAACTCAACGTCTATATCCACCCGGAGCTCAGGGAAAGCGATTCTGTTTTCAACGACTTTGCCGACATCGAGATCATTCACGAGGACGGAGTAGTCTACAACAAGAGGCTTTACAAACCGAAAGGCCACCCGACTAATCCCCTTTCATGGGCGGAACTGGAAGCGAAATTCAAAGATTGTGCCGCGCCGGTGATTGGAACTGCCGAAGCAAACCGCGCTTGGAAAGGCCTGAGCACGCTTGAAACGTTGGGAAGTTCCGACATCGTTTCGCTGCTTTGAAGTTCGGAAACGGAGAATTCCGAAAATGAACCTCATCAACAAATGCCTGCAGCGTCTGGAAGAAGGGGTGGCGACGACCCTGATCGCCGTTCTTATGTTGACGATCGGTGCGCAGATATTCTTCCGCTATTTTCTGAATTCCCCGCTCAGTTGGAGTGAGGAATTCTCACAGTTCATGCTGATCTGCCTTAGTTTTGTGGCGGCAACGGCCGTCCTGAAGCGCGGCGAGCATTATTCTATCGACACGTTCGTCAACATGTTGCCGAGCAGTTTACGCCGGATTGTCGAGGTTGGCTCATTGGTGGTGGCGCTGGTTCTGCTAGTCGCTCTCGCGTTCTATTCGTTCCGGATTGGCGTGCTTTACGCCGGGACACACTCGCTCATCCTGAAGATACCAGAGGAAGTGAAGGCCTATTTGATGGGGTACTGCTTTCTCTCCATGGCCCTGCACATTGTCGTGCGAATCGTCCAAAGCTTGGAGCGGGAGGCATAGGCCATGGAAGGCATAGTTTTCGGCGTGACCTTGGTAGTTCTCTTTGTTGCAAACATGCCGGTCGCAATGACACTGTTGGCGGCTACGGTGGGCTACATCCTAGTCGGTAGTGATTTTCCGCTCGAAATCGTGGCCCAGCGCATGTGGGGCGGCGTGCAGTCGGTAGTTCTGTCGGCCATTCCGATGTACATCCTCGCAGCCATTCTAATGAACAATATGGGTGTCACAGAGCGCATCTTCCGTTTTGCCTGCGCATTGGTGGGTCACCTGCGAGGAGGGCTCTATTATGTAAACGTACTTGCAAGCGTCATATTCTCCGGGATGTCAGGTTCCAACACTGCGGACGTTGCGGGGCTTGGACGCATTGAGATCCGGGCCATGATAGATGCAGGTTATGACCGCGCCTACAGTGCGGCGGTTACTGCGGCATCTTCGATCATCGGGCCCATCATTCCACCTAGTATTATTTTGGTGGTCTATGCCCAGTTGGCGAATGTCTCGACCGGAAAATTATTCTTGGCGGGCATTCTGCCGGGCTGTTTGATGGCGCTTTGCTTGTCAATCATCGTTTTTGCCGCAGTGCGCGCCAAGCCGGAGCTGGCTGGACGCCCCCTGCGACGCGCTACCTTGCGTGAACTTATGATCAGTGCGCGTGATGGGCTTTTTGCACTTCTTTCACCCGCCATCATCGTCGGGGGCATGACCCTGGGTATCGTCACCCCTTCAGAGGCAGGCGTCATGGCGGTTTTCTATTCCATGTTGCTTGGCCTGATCTATGGAAGTCTTTCCCTGGAAGTTGTTGTCCGTTCTCTGCGGGAAGCAGCGTTTTTCACGGGTGCGATCATGTTTGTCATTGCCGCATCCGGTGCATTCGGGTGGGCCGTCAATATCATGGAGGTTCCGGAATCGGTGGGCACTGCAATCCAGAGCGTCACCGAAAGCAAATGGGTAGCTCTTATCCTAATAAATTTAGGGTTGCTAATGCTCGGGGCTTTGGAAGCTGGATCGGCTGCGCTGATTATCGTCGCCCCGGTGCTGATCTATCTCGGCAACCTCTATGGGATCGACCCTGTGCAACTCGGCATCATCGCTGCGGTCAATCTGACAATGGGGTCCATGACGCCGCCGGTTGCGCTTTCTCTGTTCATTTCGGCTCAGATCGCGGAGGTGCCGATGAAGCGTGCGGTGATCGCTGCAATCCCCTTCTTCCTGGCACTCATAGTCTCGCTATTGCTCACAACGTTAATACCAGAGTTTTCCCTGTTGCTGCCTAACCTATTGATGGGTGCATAGAATGCTAGAACTTGAAAAAGTCGATGGAATTCTCGTGCTGCGCCTCAACAATCCGGCCAAGCTTAATGCATGGAGCGGCGCGATGCGCGAGGACGTCCAAAAGGCACTTGCATCGGCGGACAAGGACACAGCAATCGTGGCCGCTGTCATCACGGGAACGGGCGAACGCTCATTCTGCGCCGGCGCAGACCTCACTGATCCAAGTATGAGTATACCATCGGCAGCCGAAGGGCGGATGGCGGCTTTTCGGGAGTTCTATTTCGGAATCCAGTCCTTTCGTAAGCCTCTGGTTGCGGCACTGAACGGTCTTACTTTGGGCTCGGCCTTCCAGGCTGTCCTTCTTATGGATTACCGTGTGGCGCATCCGGCCGTTCGTTTGGGGTTGCCCGAGATCAACTCCGGCATGCCGTGCATAACCGGCTCGGCGATCCTTTCTTGGTGTGTCGGTCCCATGCTTGCCCGTTCCATTGCGATTAGTGGACGGTTCGTCGGAGCAGAAGAGGCCCTGCGTCTCGGGGTGCTGGAGGAGATCGTTGCCCCAGAGAATGTCGTGGAGCGGTCCTTGCAGGTAGCACAGGAACTGGCCGCGAAATCACCAGAAGCATTCGCCGAAACGAAGCTATGGTTTCGCGATCTGACCCTGCCTGCTCTCGATGCCGCCTTCGCACGGGCGTCCGAAGTGAGAGCGAAGGAGAATGTCGCCCGTTCAGTCAAGGCTGGCATTACGGGTTTCTTCGCAGGTGAGAGAAACAAGAACGCTTAGTCGACTAAATAAAAATCTGGAGAATGACGATGATCTGTGAGGACACGGCTGGCTTAAGTGTGCGCGCAAATTGGCCCGTGCCGGGCGAAGGAACGTTTCGTTCGATCCTCGAAATGCGCGCGCAAACTGATCCTGATCACCAATTCTGTATCTGGGAGGGTGGTAACTTAACCGTTGGGGATTTGTACAAGCGCTCGACGCAACTTGCCAACTCGCTGTTAAACATGGGGCTTGATAAAGGAGACGTCGTCGCTCTCATGCTCGATCAACACGCTGAGCATATGATTGCGCTTTATGCCTGCGCCCAGATTGGAGTCGCGAGAACCTCAATCAATGTGAACGCCAAGGGCGACTATCTCTCGCTGCTGTTGGCTGACGCCAAGCCGACAACCATCATAGCGGAGAAAGCGTACCATACGCTGCTCGAGCCTGCCCTCAAGGCGACTTCTATTGCTCACATTGTCTGGCACGACCAAAGCGGAAGGAGCGAGTTCGACAGACTCATCGAGGCGGGGGCCTCAACCCCGCCGGCGATTGCCGCCGCTCCCGACGATGTTCTCGTCATCAATTACACTTCGGGAACGACGGGTTCGCCTAAGAAGTTCGCGCGCTCGGACCGTGTGGTTCAAATCGGCTCTATCGGCTGCCTTCTGATTGGAAACATGGAACCTGGCGATATTCTGCTGTTTTGGGAGCCGCTTTATCACGGCGCCGGGCATCAAACAGTTTTTGCCGCCATAATGGAGAAAATCACTCTTGCTCTGGTCCCAAGATTCAGTGCATCGAGATTCTGGGATCAGGCACGCTGCTTCAATGCCACCAAGATCCACTATATTGGTGGCATCTTGCCAATTCTTCTGAAACAGCCTCCTCTCGACAGCGATCGCGAGCATCCGGTGAAGATCGCTTGGGGCGCGGGTTGTCCTGCGGATATTTGGGAGGAGTTCGAACGCCGGTTCGGAGTGGAGATTCATGAAGGCTACGGCCTTAGCGAAGTTGCGAATTACGTTGCGATCAACGTAGATGGGCCACGAGGTTCCATCGGAAAACCTCTTCCATGGTTCTCAGTGAAGGTCGTCGATGATGATGAGAAGATCGTTCCGCTTGGGGAAGTCGGAGAAATCGTAGTGAAGGGCAAAGAGCCCGGGAATACATCGATCTCCCTCAACACGGTTCGAACCATGACACAGGATGGATGGATAAAGACAGGCGATCTTGGTAGTTTTGATAAGAACGAATACTTGTTCTTCACCGGTCGTAAGAGCGATAGCCTCCGCCGTAGGGGTGAAAATGTCTCGGCGTGGGAAGTAGAGCGCATTGTTGCAAGACATCCGGCGATCGAGGAATGCGCTCTTGTTGGTGTAGATAGCGGTCTGGGCGCTGGCGACGATGATCTAAAGCTCTTCGTGAAGCTAAAACCACAGGAATTGCTTGAGCCTCTGGAGCTAATAAAGTGGTGCGAGGACAAGATGCCGTACTTTCAGATTCCCCGCTATATTGCTTTCTCACCAGAATTCCCTAAGACACCAAGCCAGCGCATACGGAAGGCAGAACTCTCACGATCGAAGAACGATTGTTGGGATCTAAATGAGACTGGCTATGCGTTGAAACGGCATTGACACGTTAACTCCGAGACACGGCGGCAATCGCTTATCGCCGTTGGATCCTATGCAGCTTTGCAGGCGCCAGCCCACACCTCGAATGCGTTGGATCGAAGGACCTTGTAGCCTGGTCGACTGAGGAGATGACGCTGGCAGTTGAAGGTGTTGTAGGTGGCGGCGTGAACGGATAGGAAGCGTTGAGCGGAGCCTGGTGACTTGAAGCCTTGTTGCTTTCGCTCTCGTCGTCGAACGGGCTGATGAGAGTTCTCGGCTCGATTGTTGGCTCGAAGTCCTCTGTCATGCCGTGCGGATAGGCCAAGATCGACGAAGGCTCGTTGATAGGAGCGCGGCTTATCCGTCACGATACTGCGCGGCGCGAAACCTTGCTTCTTGAGCAGCTTCTTCATCAGTTTCCTGGCGACGCGGGCATTGCGTCTCTTCTGAATCAGGAAATCTAAGACCTCCCCCTCATCATCGACAGCACGCCACAGCCAGGTGCGTTCACCGCGCACAACAATTACCATTTCGTCCAGGTGCCAGCGGTCATAGGCGCGGGGTCGCGATCGACGCAGGTTTGCGGCAATACCGTTTCCGAACTTCAAGAACCAGCGCCGGACCGTCTCGTTCGAGACCTCCAGCCCACGCTCCGCCAGCAATTCTTCGACATCCCGAAAAGACAGCGTGAACCTAGCATAGAGCCAGACAGCGTGGCGAATCACATCGGCGGGAAATCGATGGCGCTTGAAGGAGAGTGGTTTCATCTCGGGAGTTTAGACGCTGGAGCCCAGACGTGACAGACGAGTTAACGTGTCAGTGCCTCTGACAGTCCCCCTTCAATGTTCTGAAGGTGTATTCAGGCGCTGTGACCAGTCTTCGACAACGCAGGTTTCAATACGACGTCGAGCAAGTTTGCGCCAAGAGTCGGCAAGGCAGTCCAATTCTGCAAGCTCAGAAAGATATTCTTTGTTCAAAGTGTTACGATAGAGGACCCGCAATATCCGTATAAGCGGCCAGTTCTTGGCTTGGCGATCTATAAGAGCAATGGAATCGCCAACCATAACTTGGCCTTCTTCAAGAACGCGGTAGTACCATCCTGTCCGGCCGCTGGCCTGAACCAGACGCGCCATGGAAGAGTCCTGGAACCGCTCATTGAGTCGCCAGCACGGCTGCCTTCCTTGCGAAACTTGCACACGAGCAGTGCCGAGCCGAAAAATGTCCCCAATGCAAACATCGGCTTCGGTTAGGCCCTCTGTTGAAATATTTTCGCCAAAGGCACCTGCATTCGTTAGGTGTGGGGCCAGCATCGGATTCTCGGTACGCCACAAGGCGTAGTGCTCAAAGGCATAGTGGTGGACGGCCTTCTCCGGACCTCCATGATGTTTCGTATCACCTTGGTGATCGCCTACCAGACCAGAGAAAGTAACCCTCACCGGCTGCCCGACTTGGCGTTTGAAGATACCGCTAGCCACTCTGTTTCTGCCCAACGGGCTAATTTTGCCAACCATCACGGAACGTATTTTGAAGTTCATCGGATTTGTTCAATCCCAACTTGTGCGCCGCCTCAAAAGGCAACATCAGCATGTAAAGCTAATTTGCGAACCTTCCTGAAGACAGGGAGTTTCACTTTCTTCCTCTTTGCCGGCTATCCGACACTTTCCCGACTGCTTCAGCAATCCGATTAATGCCTTCTTTAATTTCATCCTCTCTGAGTGACGAGTATCCAAGCATTACGCAACGATTCGTGTAGGGGCCGCCGCCGAAGTCATAGCCAGCCCCCCCGCCGGCGAGCGTATAAATGCCCACCCCTTTGTCCTGGGCGATCTCTTTCAGATTCATGGCCGGAGGAAAATGGTCAGGAAGATGCCACATAACATGCATGCCGCCATCAAGCCCAGAAAGGTTGACCCTGCCAAAAGCGCCCGTTAGAGCATCAACTAGGCAGTTACGGGCACCCATGTAGATTCGACGTATCTGGCGCAAATGCCGTATGTAGCTTTCGGAGGCGATAAAGTCAGCCAACACAGCCTGGTCGAGCCAAGCGTGTCCATTGTTCAGCAGAGTTTTAACTGCAATCGCGGGTTCATACAGCTCTGGCGGCAAAACCACGTACCCCACGCGCAATCCGGCGCCGATCGATTTTGAGAAAGTGCCCATATAAATCACACAGCCTCGCTGATCGAGGCCAGCCAAGGCGGTTAAGGGCGGTCCATCATAGCGGAAGTCGCTGTCGTAATCGTCTTCGATGATATAGCTGCCGTTGTTCCAGGCCCATTCCAGCAATCTGATCCTCCGATCTAACGACAGTGTGCAGCCCGTCGGATACTGGTGTGACGGCGTCACGTAGAGCAGGCTGGCTCTGTGGTTGATGAGGTCTCGAATCCTTATTCCATTCTCGTCTACCTGGACCGGCAGAAGATCTGCGCCATAGCTTTCAAAAGCGAAAGCGGCACCTTGGTAGCATGGGTTTTCCATCGCTACTTGCGTGCCCTTCTCGATGAACAGTCGGGCAACGATGTTTAAGGCTTCCTGGATGCCCGAGACAATGATGATCTGCTCGGGCTTTGCCTTGATACCGCGGGCAGATGCCAAGTGATTGGCGATTGCTGTGCATAGCGCAGGCAAGCCAGCAGGTTCTCCATACTCGGTAAGATTACCTTCCCTGTTAGAGAGATTCTTTAGAATCAGGCGCCGCCAAGTTTTCGAGGGAAAAGTTGCGGCGTTCGGGCGACCGACCCAGAAATCAATAGGTACTTTGCGCCGGCTTCTGTTCACAACCGTTTGTGCCCGACCTCGAAAGACTACCACTGGGGTTACCGGGCGCAGTTTCTCTATTCTCTGTGCGGCTGGTGCTGTCGTTTCAAGGAGCAACAACCTTTCTGGAAGTGAGGAGCTGACGAAGGTTCGTGATGCTTTGCGGGTCTGAAGATAGCCCTCATGAATTAACCGCTCATAGGCAATGGACACAGTATTTCGTGATACGCCGAGTTGTTCTGAAAGCAACCGCGTCGCCGGCACAGATTGCCCGGGACGCAGATATCCGCCCAAAATCAACTTACGGATCTGCCAATAAATCTGGTTCTGCATGCTAGTTTTTGAGGCGCGATCGATCTCGATAAACAGGTTCATTACCAACACTCAGCGGTCAGTGAAGTTTTCTATGGTTTAACATTCGCAAAGTTTTAAAAGTTTTCATAGAACCAGTTCTTATAAAAATTTGAGTAAGAACTGGCATCTGGCACCATATAAAAGATAACAACTGGCGCTTTCCTAAAGTCCAATTAAATGAAACACTATCACTTGACTATCGTAGCTCTGGGTATGAGTTGGACGCTAGACGAGCTGAGTTTGTCGTCAGAGTTGGTGGCCTTGGTGCACATTGGAATTCGATTATTGGAATTTCAGAAAGCTATAACCATCGGCCAAGGCGATAACGCCATGCAGCGAGAACGAGGTGTATTATTGGCAATTCTGGCGAGAAGTGTAGGTAAGCGCGTCCTTCGCTTTGAAAGCGATTAAAAATTGAGGTCGGTTAAGGAACTGATATGAAGATCAAAACCTGGATTGACCGTCCCTTGCATCAAACAGCAAAAGCTCTTCGAGCGGGTGAAGTTTCTGCCGAATCCCTTTGTGATGAGGCAATTGCCAATCATGAGCGGTTTGGACAACTGCTAGGTGCCTACAAGACCTGGGACGGCGATGGTGCTCTGTTGAGTGCTGGTCTCGCGGATCAGGCATTCCAAAGAGGTTATGACTTTGGGCCGCTACAGGGGTTTCCAATCTCGGTCAAGGATCTCTATGGCGTGAGAGGCCTGCCCGTTTATGCGGGCTCGTCCAAACCGCTTCCCGAGAAGTGGCAAACAGAAGGGCCGGTAATTTCCAGTTTACGTCGGCAGATTGCGCCTATCACTGGTAAGACGCATACGGTTGAGTTCGCCTTCGGCGGTGTCGGAGTGAATGGGAATTGGCCCACACCTCGCAACCCCTGGTCTCCTCAGGTTCATCGTGTGCCGGGAGGATCAAGTGCCGGCGCAGGAGTTTCTCTTTGTGAAGGTTCAGCAGCGGTCGCTCTTGGAACAGATACGGCAGGTTCTGTCCGGATTCCGGCGAGCGTCACTGGGAATGCGGGTCTGAAGACAAGCGCCGGCCGTTGGAGCCTGGATGGTTTGGTCCCGCTCAGTGAAACTTTTGATAGCCCAGGTGTACTGGCGCGTTCGATTGAAGATATCGCCTATGCATTTGCCGCAATCGACCCTGTTTGCAACCGATCTGAACTGTCAAGTCGCTTGGCAAATGTTCGGCCGGATTTGGCCGGATTGCGTATTGGGGTTTGTGGCAGGCTTTTCTGGGACGACTGCTCCCCGGGGGTCGCGGAAGCAGTGGAAAAGGCTCTCAAAGAAGCGGAGCGGAAAGGCGCCCGCATACAAAACATCGACATCCCGGAACTGGATGAAACCTATAGCATATTTCGCGCCGGTGGCCTTGCGGCAGTGGAGCTCCTCGCCTTCTTGAGAACGGAACTGCCGAGTTGGATAGAGACTCTGGATCCCAACGTTGCTGCACGCACCGCTGGCGCAGGAGAACTCTCTGCAGCGGAATTTGTCGTGCGCGACCGTAGATTACGCCAACTGGCGGCGACCGCAGTTCGAGTTTTTGATTCTTGTGATGTGATTGTAACCCCGACAGTAGCAATCACACCCCCTACGGTTGAGGAGGTTTCCGTCACCGAGGTTTACAACCAGCAAAACATGCTGATGCTCCGCAACACCTCTATTGTCAGCTTGCTGAATCTCTGTGCGATGACTTTGCCCGTAGGACTCGATGGCGCTGGAATGCCGGTTGGAATGCAGGTGATTGGTCGGCGAATGATGGAAGAGTCGCTTATTCTTATGGCGCGGGGTTTAGAACTCGCAATTGGCAACGGGAGAGATCGCTTGGGTGAACCAGAAATGTTGAGGGCGGCTTTCGTGTGAGATGTAACAAGTTGATCAGACTTGGCGCCTGACATTGTGCGGTTTGAACACACCATGATGAAACGAAAAGATTATTTGGAACAATGTAAAGGAGAGGAACAATGGAGCGTAGAACATTCGTTAAAACAATGCTTGCAACCACAGGCGGCGCAATCGCTGCCCCGGCAGTTGCGCGTGCGCAAGAAACCTTTAACTGGCACCTGATCACCTCTTGGCCTCCGGAGTTTCCAGGTTTCCAGTCAGGGCCTGGCAGTGCGGAAGATTTTGCGGTCCGCGTGAAAGCCATGTCCGGGGGGCGCTTGAACATTAAGGTTCATCCAGCGGGCACATTGGCTCCCTGGAACGAGGTATTTGATGCATGTTCTGCAGGCACCGCACAGATGGGGCATTCAACGTCGTACTACTGGATGGGTAAGACCGTGGCCGCTGCATTCTTTTGTGCGGTCCCCTTCGGCCTCAACTTTGAGGGACATAATGCTTGGATCTATGAAGGTGGTGGTCAGGAATTGTGGGATGAAGTCTACGGGGATTTCAATTTAGTGGCTTTTCCCTGTGGTAACACGGGCGTGCAGATGACCGGTTGGTTTCGGAAGCCCATAGAAACCATCGAGGATCTGAAAGGCCTCAAAATGCGGGTCTCTGGACTTGCCGGTTCGGTCTACAAGGAAGTTGGCGTAACCCAGCAAACTATGCCCGCTGGCGAAATCTTTCCATCTCTTGAGCGCGGCGTGATTGATGCTGCCGAATGGGTGGGTCCTTATCAGGATGCCCGGATGGGCTTCCACAAGGTGGCGAAGTACTACCACAGCACAGGCTGGCATGAACCCAGCACAACTTCCGAGATCATGATCAACAAGCAGGCGTGGGAATCACTTCCCGACGACCTGAAGGCAGTGGTCCGCAACGCCGCTGATGCCTGTAATTTGAGAAACTACATGTGGTACCAAGCCGTGAACAGCGAGGCATTGGACGACATGGTGAGGAACCACGGTGTTATCGCCAGTCCGCTTCCCGATAGCGTGGTCGAACTGTTGAAATCGACCTCTAGAGAGGTTCTGGCGGCCAAGGTAGAGGGGGACCCGGTTGCCAAGAAGGTTCACGACCATTACTTCGCATTTAAAGAAAAATGGAGCAAATGGGCGGATATTACCGACAAGGTTTACCACAACCAGATCCGCTAAATTGTAAAGGTGATTTCGTTGGAAAAAGAACAACTGCATGGCATGAGTCGTTTTGCTCATGCCATGCAGAATTGCATTGATCTGGTTGGGCGGATTAACGCTTGGGTTATTCTGCTAATGGTGCTGCTTGTCTTCGGAAATGTAGCACTGCGTTATTTATTCAGCATGGGTTGGGTAGCGTTGCATCAGTTGGAATGGCACTTGATGCCCCCCCTGGTGTTGATCGGGATGTCCTACGCACTTCGGCATGATGAACACGTTAGGGTCGATATTTTCTATGCGCGGTATTCTCCAACAACCCGTCAAGTCGTGAATGTTTTTTCGGGGCTAATTGCGGTGATCATTTCAGTGGGAATCATACACTTTACTCTGCCTTGGTGGTGGCAATCCTTTTCCTCCTTCGAAGGTTCTTATGAAGCGGGTGGACTGCCGTATCTTTTTGTCTTGAAAGCATTCATACCCATTGGCTTTGCTCTCATGACTATCCAGGCCTCCGCCTCGATCATTCTCAGTATGGTTTCTCTGATCAATAAGGCGCCCTGATGGATCCGAACCAAATCATTGCCCTAAGCAGTCTTGTAGCACTTTTTTTGATTCTGCTCGCCGGTATTCCCGTGGGGTTTTCCCTGGCCATCATCGGTTTTGTCTTTGGATACATCGGATTTGGTGCGGATCTTTTTAATTTCATACCAGGCCGTATCTTCGGTGTGGTGACCAACTACACGCTGCTCGCAATACCTCTGTTTGTGTTCATGGGCGTGATGCTTCAGAAGTCTCGGGTGGCCGAAGATCTGCTGGATGTCGTGGGCCATCTCTTCACCAGTTTGCGCGGTGGTATGGGACTTGCGGTGATCTTAATTGGTATGCTGATGGGGGCTGCCACAGGGATCGTTGGGGCGACCGTCGTCACACTTGGTCTTCTTGCACTGCCGACACTGTTACGCCGTGGCTACAACAAGCGACTCGCTTGTGGCGCAATTTGTGCATCAGGGACGCTTGGGCAGATCATTCCGCCCAGTCTTATTCTTATAGTCCTAGGGGACATTATGGGGGTGCCGGTTGGCACGTTGTTTGCAGCAGCATTATTCCCTGGCCTACTCCTGACGGCGACATATGGCGCCTACATGCTGATTATAGGGATGGTGTTTCCCGATTCTGCTCCGCCGATACCACTAGCGGAGCGGAACGCAGTCTCCAACCGTGAACTAGCACTCAAAGTCGTCAAAGTACTTTTGCCGCCGCTTGCTCTCATAACTGCCGTATTGGGTTCCATAATCGGCGGGATTGCGGCTCCCACGGAGGCCGCATCAGTTGGAGCCTTAGGAAGCATTTTAGTTGTGGCAATGTCAGGACGGCTCACACGTTCCGTATTGACAGACACTGTTCAGACGACGACGAAAATTTCTGCGATGGTGATGTTCATTCTCGTAGCTGCGCAGGTGTTCTCTCTTTCCTTCCGTGGTCTTGGTGGTGATGAATTGGTCCAGAAGACATTTGATATAGTGCCAGCCTCAATTGATGCTCAGGTGTTATTGTTGCTTCTGGTTCTGTTCTTGCTAGGTTTCTTCCTGGAATGGATCGAGATTTCTTATGTCGCTTTACCGTTATTTTTGCCTGTTTTCCACGCCGCAGGTGTTGATCTCGTATGGTTGGCGACATTGGTGTGTTTGAATCTGCAGACCTCCTATCTGACGCCTCCGTTTGGCTGGGCACTGTTTTTTCTCAAGGGGGTCAGCCCGCCCCAGATATCCACCTCAGATATCTACTTGGGTGTGATCCCCTTTATCGGAATGCAAATAGCGGTGCTGGCGATGCTTTTCTTGTTCCCAGGAATTGCAACTTGGCTTCCACGCGCAATCGGGTGGTAAAATCAAGATGACGTTCGAATTTTGAAGGCGCTCGTTAGTAGGTTCCAGATTAAGTCGAACAGAAGGTAAAAATGTAAAGGACCGGTGAATTGGCTCAGAAAGAAATACTTTGCTCGTTTGTAACCCATGTCGATTCTGTGGCGGCGATGCTTGGTTCATTTGGCGGTGAGGATTCGCCGTGTGATATCTCGAGAGGTGTGTTTGCTGGTGAGATCGGGACTCCAAGACTTCTGAACCTTTTTGAGCGTCTGGGTATTCAGACATCATGGTTTATCACAGGGCATTCGATTGAAACGTTCCCAAGAGAAATGCAAATGGTGGCCGACGCAGGGCATGAGATTGCACTGCATGGCTATTCTCATGAGAACCCGCTCGCCATGACTCCCGAACAAGAAGAGGCCGTCATTGATAAGTGCATCGGATTGATCGAGAAACTTTCCGGCAAGACTCCCGTTGGATATTCAGCGCCTTGGTGGGAATTGAGCGGCGAGACGCCGGAGATTCTACTTCGCAAGGGCATCCTCTATGATTCTAGCGTCATGCATAAAGATCACGAATGCTACTATCTAACGGTTGGAGACACCTGGACAGCAATTGACTATTCGCAGCCAGCAGAAACATGGATGAAGCCGTTAATTCGCGGAAAGAAGATTAACCTAGTCGAGATTCCCGCCAGTTGGTATTTGGACGATTTGCCGCCGATGATGTTCATCAAGAAGTTCCCGAATAGCCACGGTTTCGTCAACCCTAGAGATATTGAACAATTATGGCGTGATCAGTTCGACTGGGTGTATCGCGAGTACGACCAGGCCGTATTCCCGATTACTATCCATCCTGACGTTGCTGGGCGACCGCAGGTGCTACTGATGCTTGAGCGGTTGCACGCGCATATGACCAGCCATCCGGGGGTGCGGTTTTGTAAGATGCATGAAATTGCAGACGATTTTATTCGTCGTAACCCACCACCAGCGTGATCGGCTCAGTTGTGACAGGTAATTGACCAATGTGTGGATTCTGCGGCCTTCTTGCGGGACAACCAGGTCATTGGAGTGAAACAACCGGTGCCGCAGATTCATTTGATCAAGCGTTAACGCCCGGTGCACGTATGCGCGAGCGTCTCGAACGGGTTCGCCAGATCAACCTGATACTGCATTTTTACCGGCTGAGGTTGGAGGACTTCAACGGGGCGTCCTATATACTTTATAGCCCCACCGGTGCCGCAGAAGTTGTTGATCATATCGCTATGATTTGGACAGCCGCAGATCGGCTAGCCAAAAAGAAAATTGATCCCTTCTCACCGGAACTACTTTCAGCTCTGAGCAAAGCTGGTTGCGCACAACAGGTGGAAACTTGGCCGACCACAGGCGTATGATCCCCGTCACCCTGATCACCGGATTCCTGGGTAGCGGGAAGACAACTCTGCTGCGCCGAATTCTCGACAGGCCGGTGATGCGAAATGCCGCCGTTCTCGTCAACGAGTTTGGTGAGGTCGGCCTGGACCATAGACTTTTACGGCGCATTGATGGTGAAACCGTTGTGTTGGAGAATGGCTGTGTCTGTTGTTCCATTCGTGATGATTTAGTTCAGGTCTTCCGTAAACTGCTCCTGCAAAGGCACCGCCAGGAAATACCGAACTTTGACCGGATTGCAATTGAAAGCACCGGACTTGCTGATCCGGTTCCCGTAATACACACACTCGTTTCAGAACCCAGCCTACGCCACCGATTCCGCCTATCTAATACAATCACCACCGTCGATGTTTTGCAGAGTAAGGATATTCATTCTCGCTATAGAGAATGGGGAAAGCAGATTACCGTAGCCGACCGCGTTGTTCTTACCAAAACGGATCTAGCGCCAGAGGAGAGTATTCAAGTGGCCCGCCGCATGGTTGGGACGATAAATCCTGATGCTGAGGTGTTTGATACGGCGCGTTTGGACAGCGATAGAATAGATGCGCTGCTGACCGATTCATATGAGCACGCCAATGGACCCCGACGGGTGCCTGGCTGGATCGCCCCATCATCAGAAGGGAATGCTGTGGGAGGGCCTCAGACACACCAACATCCGAAGGGGCCAGATGGTGATACAGATGGACTCCCACTGGCGTCGTTCACGGTAACTTTGAAAAAGCCGATCGACTGGACACCTTTCGGTATTTGGCTTGGATTGCTCCTTCACGCACATGGGGAAAGAATACTGAGAGTCAAAGGAATATTGAATGTTCTAGGGAGCAAAGGGCCTATCATTTTGCAGGGCGTACAGCATGTTATACATGCACCCTACCATCTCGATTATTGGCCAGATGAGAACCATCATTCTCGAATTACCTTCATTGTCGATGGTTTGTCGGTCAAAAGTATCGAAGCATCGATCAACGCTTTTATTAGGCGCCCTGGCGGGTCTTAGAGTTTGCGGCTCTGTCACAGCAAAATGAGTTGAACCGGGCAAAGCGGGTATCGAGCGCTTGGACAGGATCACATACCTTGGCGGATCATCTCGGCGGGAAATCGATGGCGCTTGATGGAGAGTGGTTGCATCTTGGGCATTTAGAGGCTGTAGCCCAGACGCGACAGACGAGATAACGTGTCAGTGCCCGAAGATCTGCTGCTTCAACGCAGCATCGATATTTGCCACGAGACAGTGCGTTTCTGGTGGAGCCGATCTTGGGTGCGGGCTAGTTCGTGCCGCCCGTAGAGCCGGAATCGTTAGAAAGGCGGGAGATTTTCAACATCGTGCGTAGGTCGGGAATCTTAACCCGTGGGCGATTTTGTTTGCGACCGAGGTGGAGCTCATGATCATCCAACCGCAGCCAATTCGCCCAGTTTGTGTAGCCCACGCCTCGGCTATCTAAGAGAGTAAGAATCCGTTTGGGGTCGCTACCCTTGTGCGATTTTCGGGCAGCAAGGTCTGCCAGCAAACTACAAACCGTTTCTGATGAGTCGCTCCTATTGTTACCAACCGTCCCCGACGGACCTCGCTTGGCCCATCCGGTAACGTATTCTCCTTCTGTAAACTGGCTGTTCTCGCCTATGACACGACCTCGACTGTTCGGGATGATCGATCTAGATTCGTCGAACGGCACGTCCGGCAATGGCGTGGCTTGAAAACCAACAGTGCTAAAAATCATACCCACATCGAGTGTCTCTTGATTTCCGGTTCCTCGCACCCGCCCATCGTCAAGCAGTTCGTTGCTCTCGAGCAAGACTCTGTCGACGCGGTTTTCGCCGAGAATTCGTTCCGGTCGACGCAGGAACCTAAAATGGATCCTACGCGCCTTACCCTGCGAGGGTCGCTGTGCCCAGTCACGCAGCATCTTAACGTTCGTCTGGAGCTGGCGATTCAAGCTGATCCGATTTTCATCTTCATCACTCAGCAAAACCTCGCTTGGTCGAAGGATTATGTCGACGTTGGCCAGCTTTCCAATTTCGCGCAGTTCCACCGGCGTAAACTTTGCTTGCGCGGGTCCACGGCGCGCAATTAAGTACACGTCGGTAATTAGGCTGTTGCTGAATGCGTTGAGGACCCGAACTGGCACGTCGGTTGAGGCAACCTCATCAGGACTGCGGAGGAGCATGCGGGCGACATCTAGAGCCACATTGCCGGCACCGATCACCGCAACCTGTTTTGCGTTCAAAAGGAAGTCATGGTCTGCGGCATCGGGATGTCCGTTGTACCAGTCTACGAACATCTTAGCACTGTAACTTCCGGGCAGATCTTCGCCAGGTATGTCAAGCCGGCGTTCACGCTGAGCCCCGGTTGCATATATGACGGCATCATAATGTTCGAGCATGTCGGCACGGCTGAGGTCCGCGCCAAAGCAGACGTTGCCGAAGAATCGTACCCGTTTCTCATAGTCGAACACTGTGCGTAGCACACGTGTTACCGACTTCATCTGCTGATTATCCGGGGCTATGCCGTAACGCACCAAACCATATGGCGTTGGAAGCCTGTCAAACACATCAACCTTGAGCTCCGAGTCTGATTCCAAAAGGGACTGCGCCGCGTATAGCCCGGCCGGCCCTGCACCGACTACTGCCACCCGCGGACTTGCGTCGCTTCCATTAGCCCCGACGAGGCGCTCCTCGATGGGAGAATTTGATGTGTCAACGCTGCGATTCATTGTCGATATACTCCGGACCAAGAAGAGCCATATCGGTAGTGCGGTCTAAAGCTCTAATCCGCTCCGCCATTCCATAGCTTGGTGCAGATCCAGTTCGATACCATTCAACTTACCGAGGCACCCGACGTGTTTGCCCTTAACAAACCAATAAACCGGCACAACCTAGCGCGTCGAAAGTAGAACCACGACGCAATGTGGAGGCTGCAAATGTCTAATGTCCTTTTGACGCTAGTCATCGACATTCCGAGGAGGAAATGAAGCCACCAACGGCGTATCAACTTTGAGAGGCCCAACACGTTTGGCGCCGCCGGGGGAATGCAACGGTTCGTCCTTACCAGGGAGAGTCTTACTGAAGAATTCTTCGTTATCCTTAAGGTATTGATACAATGAATCGGGCAAGTCTTCTTCGTGGTAGATTGCCTCTTCGGGGCAAGCGGGCACGCAGGCACCACAGTTGATGCACTCGGTAGGATGTATGTAAAGCGACCGGCTTCCCTCATAGATGCAATCCACGGGGCATTCCTTGACACAAGTACGGTTGACGCAGTCGATACATGCATCGGTAATTACATGGGTCATGACTCACCATTTAATTGGTCTGGGCTCATAGTAAGTGTGAAGGATCCGGTGGGCTGCGCCGGGTTCGGAACAACCACCAAGCCCGAAAGACCCGCTTATTTCACTTAAGGATGGCGTGAATAGGCCATACGGAATGAGCAAAGTCGCCCATCCATTCGGGCTTGGCTCGCGCCGGATTCAGAGAGAACTCCGTGGCTTCCGCAAGAATGGCCTTGATGGCCTCTTCGTTCTCCATACGGCCAACATAGCGACCGACGCAGTAACCTGGCCCGTAACCAAACGCAAGATTCGTGGTTTTATTCATGCGTTCTGCTTCAAACGAATGCGGACAGCCCCAACGTTCCTCATCACGATTTGCGAGAGGCGTAATCAAGTAAATAGAATCACCACTGAGAATCTTTTGTCCGCCAATCTCAACATCCTTCTTGGCAACACGCCGCATTGTTCTCAATGGTGAGAGAAATCGCAGCCCCTCCTCAACAAACCCTGCGACAAGCGAAGGATTGCGACGGAGCTTTTCTTGTAATTCAAGATCACGACATAGAATGTACAGGAGGCCTCGCAGGAGTGGCTTGCCTTCATTGTCAAGGCAACTCCAACCCGCGTTGAAGATGTCATCTTCATTCCAATCTGGGAATACACTGGGGCCTTTCTGCCACATTGCGCTTATCAGATCGTCATGCGGCTGTTCGCGACGGTCTTTAATAATAGGCAAAAGCGCAGATCTAATAATATCCAGTGCAGCTTGCCCCTCCTGGGCGATCTTCGAGTCCAAGGGGATACCATCGCCCGCGAGCAGCGCCTCTTTCCACTTCGCGCGGACACCCATCTGGTGCTCAAGGCTTTCAATCATGGAGCGGTCTGACGTACCATAACCCATGAAATCACAGCCGCTTAAGAGAACTGCTAAGTCGGCATAATTGACACCAAGCTCGGCCTCCCCCTGCCTTACAAGTTCTGCACATATGTCGTGGCAAATTTCAGAAACCCGTTCCCGAATACTTTCCGCGAAGGCCTCGCCGGTAAGCTGCATATGCAACGCATGCATACGCCGATGGTCACGGCCCTCAAGCATCATTAAATGCCTTCCCCAGAATTCCGAACTGCCCTCCCGATTAGAAACATCCCGCCAAAACACGCTCGAATCCTCGAGCATTTTTGCCGCTTCGGCATAGCCCGTTACGACCCAAGCTTCTCGTTCTACGCTCCAATAAACACTGTCTTCACCAGTCCAATATTCAAGTGTTGCCCTTACCTCCTCTTCCAAGGAGTTAAGTGTTTTATGAGAGCCCATCGTGTTTGGGGGGGTCATGTCAAAGCACCTTCCATTGTCATTCTGCGGATCTTGTTACGCTAAGCTCATTTTGTTCCGATAATCGGATATAGTGTCCGAAAAATTAAATATCAGTGGATTAACCTAGTGTCAATACAGGAGACACTTGACGATGGAAGACACCACAAACGGCTCGCAAATAACGAGCACTGCCAATCACGAAGGAATGAAAGTTAGGGTTACCGCTAGCTCTATCTTGTATTGACACTAAATAATTCTGCTGTTACTCGTTTTTACGGACGCTATATCCGATTATCGGAACAATGGTTGAACGAGCACAGGAAAGCAACTCATGAAACATCTATTTGTGACTGGGATGATGGCGGCGACGCTGGTTTTTGGTACGCCCGCACTTGCGAAAGACGTGGCACTCAATCTGTCCAACGAATACTCTGCAGTTTCAATTCACGGCGTGGGGGACGCCCGCTTTGCCGAAGCGGTAAAATCAGCCACAAACGGGTCGGTCGACATCGTTGTGCATTACGGCGGCGCGCTGGGTTATAAATCCGCCGACCATTTTGATGCAGTTGGCGAAGGTGCGTTGGCGATTGCCGATACATACAGTGGTGCGCTTGGGGGTATTGATCCACTTTTCCTGATCTCTTCATTGCCATTCCTAGCGACGACAGTGGAAGAAGCAAGAACACTCTATGAGGTGTCCAAAGCTGATATCGAAAAGGTCTTCGCAGACAACGATCAAATCCTGCTCTACGCATCGCCGTGGCCACCATCTGGCCTCTGGGCACGCGATCCCATGAACAACTTGGCGGCATTATCGGGTGTGAAAATACGCACTTTCGACAAAAACAGCACAGAAGCTCTCAGTGAAGCTGGTGCTGCCGCAATTCGTCTATCATGGGGCGATGTTGTTCCGTCGATCTCAACAGGTGCGATCGAGGCGGTCCTGACGACTGCTGAAACTGGAGCTGGGGCAAGTTTCTGGGAATATTTTGATACTTTCACCGAAATCTACGGATATTCGATGCCGCTAAACTATGTCCATATGAACAAAGATGTCTTTGACAGCCTGACCAAAGATCAGCAGGACGCCATTCTCTCTGCGGCAGAGAAAACTAGCGATGCCAACTGGAGCGCAATCCCTAGTCGACTGAAGGAAACCTATGCCCAATTGAAGACGAATAACGTTGACGTTGTTACATCTGATGATGAAACGTACCGTGCTGAACTTCAGGCGGCAGGCAAGGTTGCTATCGATAGCTGGCTGGCCGCAACGGGTGATCGTGGTCAGGCGCTGCTAGATGCGTTTTACAAAGCTTCCTCACACTAATACCCACGCAGGCAAAACACGGCAGTACCTCATTCCGCGGCGCTGCCGTGTTTATATGGGCTGAGAGAAACATGCGTACGTTATTTCGAATAGCTGACTCTTTGTCAAAACTGGCGCTTGCATTAGCAGCACTCATTCTTGTCTATGCGGTCGCACATATTCTGTTGGAAACGCTTCTCAGGTCTGTTTTTTCCATATCAACTCAAGTGCTTAATGAGTTCATTGGGTTTGCCACTCTATCCATCACATTCCTGTCTTTGTCGTACACTTTACGTGCCGATGGGATGATCCGGGTCAATCTGGTCACTTCGATATTGCCGAAGTCCTACCAGCAGAGGCTAGAAGCACTGGTTTCCTTTTTTGGGTGTGGATTAGTCGGATTCTTCTGCATCTTCTTGTGGCGCAATTTCTCAAAAAACTGGCACCGGGGCGCGGTGAGTGAAAGTGTCGCAGAGGTTCCTTTGTGGATTCCGGATGCAATTGTTCTGATCGGTGCCTCTCTGCTTGTTTTACAGCTGTTCCTTCGAGGTGTTGTCGCGGTTTATCCAACACCTGATACCGCGCATACGGCGCGATAATGGATCCCGTCACAATCGCTATCGCTGTTTTCTGTCTTTTGTTGGCTGCTCTGTCGACCGGCCTGTGGGTTTTTCTGTCTCTAGCGGTCGCGGCGAGTCTTTCCCTCTATGGATTCATGGGTTTCCCACCAGACAAGATTGGAGTGATCGCCAGTAGGATTATTGTCCGCAGTGCGTCTTCCTGGGAGCTTGCGGCAATTCCGATGTTCATCTGGATGGGTGAGATTATGTTCCGCACTGATATCTCGGAACGCCTGTTCAAGGGGCTTGCCCCGCTCGTGCGCCGGATACCCGGTGGGTTGCTCCACATAAATGTCTCGGGCTCAGCGCTCTTTGCAGCCGTCTCTGGCTCCAGTGCTGCAACCACCGCCACCGTTGGTAAAATTACCACCACTGAACTGAACACCAGGGGTTATTCGGAAAGCCTAGCTTTAGGCTCACTTGCTGGTGCCGGCAGCCTGGGGTTACTGATTCCTCCTTCAATTGTCCTAATTATCTATGGTGTCCTGGCAGAAGTCTCGATTGCACAGCTCTTCATCGCAGGCATTCTACCAGGTATCATGATTGCTGGTTTTTATGCGATCTACATTGCGTGCAGATGCTTTATATCACCTGAACTCGCCCCCAAAAGTGAGTGCAATGCAGAGGAAAACTCGATCAAAGCCATTAGCAGCAATCTCGCACCCGTCTTTGGTCTGATTTTTATCGTGCTTGGTTCTATTTATTCGGGATGGGCTACCCCATCAGAAGCTGCTGCAATTGGCGTTTTTGCAGCCTTGGCTTTTGCTTTTCTGACCGGTCAAGTCACACGGAGAGTTTTGGCGGAATCGATAGTCAACGCGCTTACGACATCCTGCATGGTAAGCGCAATTCTGGTGACCGCAGCCTTCCTGTCTACGGCCATCGGATACATGCATATTCCCCGGAATATTGCGCTCTATATCGACACATTAGGATTATCGCCATATGTATTGATAACAGCGCTCGCCATATTCTTTATTCTCCTGGGGTTCTTTCTGGATGGTATCTCGATTATCGTCATGAGCTTACCCATTACCCTCCCAATCGTCGTTGCTGCCGGGTTTGACCCTGTTTGGTACGGAATTTTTCTTGTCATCATGATCGAACTTGGCCAAATGACTCCTCCAGTGGGATTTAACCTCTTTGTTATTCAAGGGATATCTGGGGTTTCCATCCACAAGGTTGCGGCCTACGCATTTCCGTTTTTTCTGCTGATGTGTCTAGCCGTCGTAGTTCTGGTGATGTTTCCACAAGTCGCACTGTGGCTGCCAGAGGTGCTGTCCGGCAAATAAACTGTGTTATGTGAAAGAGGTCCTGACTCTGACACTCGCTGCAAGCCTTGCCGCAAAACTGGCAGGGCCATAATGACTGAAAATCTATAGGCGGGCCATGTGCCGTAAATGTAACTGTCGGCGTGAAGTTTTTTCGGAAGCCGGATAACAAAGGCCAGAACGTCTAACACGTGACCATCGCCTCGCCAATCAGAACGCTATTGCTGAGAATCTGCCTATCAAATCCAAACAACAAAGAGATAACAAACGGACAAAATAATAACTAATCAGGAAAACTCCATAATCTTGCGAATTAACTTTAGTTTTTCTTCGCAATTATCAACTACTGATGATTTAATAAACCGTATTATTGATAACATATTTCATCATAATTATTGAAAATAGTGTACATATGGTTTTTTACAAAAGTTTCTCATATAATCAACATAATATTTAGCGACCATTTTGAAATTACTTCGATTATTTTATTGCAGCAATATTATCAGAAAATACTCTCCCGCGTCAGCCTGCTGCCGTAAACGGCCAATTCGGCAATCTGTGTAGAAGCATTTTTCGCTGCATCGCAGACGAGTTTCGCATACCCCTCTTTGCGCTTGGGATCTGGGGGGTGATCAAAAAAGCAAACACTGACGGCAGCTATTGGATAGCCATTGTCATCGAGGATCGCACAACCAACGGCCGATACCCCGGCATGAGCCTCCTCTTGAGTTTGAGACCAACCGCGCTGGCGGAATTCCGCCAGCTCCGCGTCGAGCTGAGAACGCGTTCTCAATGAACGTTCAGTCAGAACACGAAAACTACCGTCTTTTCCAAGATGCTTGGTAATTTCTTCAGGTGGGAGATGCATCATTATTGCCTTACCCATTGCTGTAGTCGTACATGGCAGCCGAGCACCTGCCTTCCAGATAAACTGGATTGGAACCGGGCCCTCGCGGCAGTTTAGGATCACCAAATCATCGCCGTCTAACACTCCTAGATAAGCGGTACATTGAGTCTTGCTGACCAACTCATCAAGAATCCCTGTTAAGATTGACGACAGTGGATTGCCTATTAAATAAAGCGTGCCGATTTCAAAGGCGCGTAGCCCAATACGATATCCTACATCCCCCTCTTTTCGCTCTATGAACCCGGCATCTTCTAAGGTCGAAAGCAATCGCAAAACGTTCGTGCGCGGCAATTTCAACTCAGCGGCGATCTCCGAACCACTCAGCACGGGTCGTAAGCGGCTGAAACAGTTCAGGACCTTTAACGCGTGATTTACAGTTTTAGATGTCTCTCGCACGCGCTGATCCTTGAGCTAACAGGTAATGATTCGAGAAGAGGGTTAATAGCTGGCGTCCAAGATTTTCTTTACGGCTGGCTTCGTAGGCCCACTGAGAGGCGAGCACTACCGTCTCCTAATATTGTCGCACAGGGTGATTAGATTTTCTACTGGCAAGGAGGCTCTAAAAGGACAAACAGTCGTGAAGCAGGCACAGCGGTTCCAGTGCCCGATTATGATTAAACGCGGTCCCTCTCGCACCATCTTCAAGCTGAATCGCGCCGCCGCTCTCGCCGAGTTGCACAGTCTTCTCGCTGCCTGACGCTCGGCATGACTGGGGAATATTGAGATCAGTTCGCAATGGTTTAACGCCACTTGCCATTGGATAAACAATCGCGCTCTATCGCCGGACAATTGACCACACTCCGCGACCCGCCGAATTCTATTAACCTAACCTCGCAAAAAATCGGCCGACCAATAACAATATCCGCCCGCATGATTGATGCTGTCTAAGGATAGCGGAGAAGCTAATAACCATGAACACTGATAAACGCACTCAGGTCCGATCCCATCCGGAACGCGCCAGTTACGATAAGGACACCTATCACCGTATCGTGGATGACGCCATATTCGGACACCTCAGTATTGTGCGCGATGCATGGCCACACGTCGTCCCGATGATGGTGGTACGGATAGACGATGAGGTCTTAGTGCATTGCCGAACCGAGACCGAACTGGCCGCTGATTTACGCAGTGGGCGTTCAGCGGCTTTGGCGATAACTAATATTCGGGGAATCGTGTTTGCAAAATCTGTTCGTTTTCATTCCATGAATTATGATTCATTGGTTGTTCATGGCGCCCCCCGCTTGGTCTGCAATCTGGATGAAAAGCGAGACATGTTTGTATCGCTTCTAAATAAAATCTGGCCGGGTAGGGCGAGCGTGGTAAGGCAGCCTTCAGAACCGGAATTGCGCTCGGTAGATGTATTCGCTTTCGACTTTTCCAATTGCGCCGCAAAGGTCCGTCAAGGCGGTCCAGTTCAGGAATACGACAAAAATGTCGGGGATACCCTTTCGAATGAAATATGGGCTGGTTGGGCGGATCTGGAACTGTCCGTTACGAGATTTCACCACACTCCCTATGGTGATCGAGATGCGTCAGAGTCTCAAAAACCAAAACTACCCGAAGACGGAACCGAAACGAGAACTCTCTGGAAGGAGCGATCTTAGAACTCCAGCTAGGACGATTGATAGGAAGCGGTCGTTCACTGCTAGTGCTCTCAGGGGATAGAGGATTCGAGACATGCTTGACCTGAAAAACAAGGTTGCCTTAGTCACCGGTTGTGGATCCATCCTGCCTGGTTGGGGTAACGGCAAGGCAATTGCGACGATCCTGGCTCGCCAAGGCGCCACGGTGTTTGGCATTGACTACAGCATTGAGGCCGCGCTCGAGACAAAGAAAATTATCGAAAGCGAGGGGGGCAAATGCCTTGCGCACCAGACAGATGTCACAAGTTCGTCCCAGGTCAAAGATGCGGTCGACACCTGCATCCGGGAATTGGGGAAAATAGATATATTGGTCAATAACGTGGGACAATCTGAGCCCGGTGATCCTGTCAGCATGGATGAGAATACGTGGGACGCTCAGTTTGACCTCAACGTGAAGTCGGCCTTCATGATGTGTAAGCATACCCTGCCCCATATGGTTGATGCTTGTGGGGGGGCGATCATTAACGTCGCTTCAGTTGCAGCATTGCGCTACATCGGCAAACCTCAAGTTGCTTACTCGGCGAGCAAGGCGGCTCTGCTTCAGTTCTCCAGGGCCTCTGCCGTGATCTATGCGCCCCAAGGGATACGCCTCAATTGCGTGATCCCTGGTTTGATGTTCACGCCATTGGTTAAACGGCTGGCGAACAAGTATGCCGAAGACGATTATGATGGTTTTGTCGCGCAGCGTAACAAGCAAGTTCCAGCAGGAAGAATGGGTGATGCTTGGGATGTAGCCCATGCGGTTGCCTTCCTTGCTTCGGATGAGGCCAAATACATCAATGGTACAGAAATAATTGTCGACGGCGGATTGGTTGCGGCCACACGGTGAAACTAAGCAAGAAACCTATGGTGTGTAGCGACGTCCTTTACAAAAGTGTTGATTTAAGCTTCTGGCAATTCTTGTGGGGTGCCGCGACATGACAATGCCCGCAAACGGAGCTGTCCACACATGACAGCACGATCACGCTGGCTCCGGGATATGTGGGCCGTTTAATGTGTCAGGGGCGCGCGCAGGATTGGTTGCCCGTCATCAATCGAGTTGCAGATGTGCTCTGAAATTTTAGGGTCAATTGAGGCATGCAACGGCGGCAGCAAACCACAGTGGGCAAGTGCGCGTTTGCGATTCACATTTTTTCCAAGAAACTCCATTACCACCTTCGCAGCCGTCGGTTGGTGGGCTTCGGTCCCTGACACACCGACCATCAATCCGAGAAGGTGAGTGAGACGGTTCCGGCTGGGTGGGTAAAGTATGGTGTGAGAAACCTCGTTTCCAACAACGGCTTCATGGTCAATCATGTGCAATCGGTCACCAACCGAGGCGAGAACTCCCTCGTACTTGAAAATGTAGGTGGCTGCGCGCGGGCTGCCAAAAGGGCGCAAACGCTCAATTGTCTTGTAGAGGGTGAAATCCTGTGCTCGGTACACATGCACCAAGGAACGCAGGACCATTCCGGGCTCGGAGAAGGAGTAAAAGTACTTAAAATAGTAACCGTGGTAACGACGTAATTGCGTTTCTCTACGGGTCATCGTCGATAGCATATGTGCCAAACGAGGCGGAAGTTGAGGGACGCCCTCCCGCGACGTGGGTCGCAAACGCACCAAATTCGCAAACTGATCTTGCGGCATCAAAAGTTCATAGTCCTCGACTCCAAAAAAATCGCACAAAATACGGAGATTCCGCTGGCTCGGAAAACTCGAACCCGACAGATACTTGGTGAACTGCTGGCGGCTGATACCCACCTTCCGGCAAACTTCCGAAATCGAGCGATGATAGCTACAAAGCAATCTCAGATTGGCAATGAAATCCCTGCTCACCAGCCGCCCCCTAAATCTTGACGCGAATTGACGCATATATTGTTTAAAGTCACGCCAAGTCGCAAGCGCCATCCATGTTGAATAACACTGGCGGGTAGCTTCAAACTCAAGTTCGGTTTGAGAGAGGTGCCTGTCGCTTCAGTGGTATCGGCCTTGCGGCGGGCTTGAATCCAGATAATTCAGAGAGGTCCGACGATGATTTCGAAATGGTTATCTCCGCTGGCTATCACGGCGACACTGGCCTTGGCGGTGACGCCCGCACTAGCTCAAAACAGCATTAAGATCGGTGGTATCGCTCCCCTTTCTCCGCCAGGGGGCGTACAGACTGGCGAATCGCTTCGCGACGGTATGCTTATCGCAGTCGAGGAAATCAACGCCAGTGGCGGCCTGCTTGGCAAGCAGGTAGAGCTAATTGTTGAGGATACCTCAGGTGTGCCTGAAAAGGGTGTGGCCGCTTTTGAGAGGCTGGCGTCGAAAGAGCAGGTTGTTGCGGTAACTGGCAGCGCCCACAGCGCCGTTTGTTCGGCAGTGGGACCTGTCGCGGAAAAATACGGTACAGCCTTCATAGCAGGTGAGTGCTGGTCCGACAGCGTGACGGCGGCCCAAATTCCTGAGGTCTTTCGTATAACGGTCGCAAATTCGCTCGTCTACACAGTCGCTGCCGACTGGGTCAAAGAAGCTGGGTTCAAAAATATAGCCATCATCTCGGAGAACTCCGACTGGGGTTTTGGCATTATCGACGTTTTCACCAAGAACCTGGAGAATACCGGCGCAAAGGTTACCTCCTTTACCGCCGAGCGTACGGTAAGTGACTTTACGCCACAGCTTCTTCAGCTAAAGCGTGCCAACCCCAAGCCTGACCTGATTGTGGCAGGATTCACGGGGTCCAACCTGTTGCTGATGTTGCGCCAAGCCTATGATTTGGGGTTGGCGCCCTCGTCCGATACCGCCATTTTTGCGGCGGGCGCGGACGTCCTGGAACCGGAATTCTGGAACGTGATGGGTGATGCTGGCGTCTACGTGATTGGCAACCCCGCTGGCTTGCCGGGCAAGCCGGATACACCGCTTTCACGCACCTTCGGGGCAGCTTATGAGGCAGCCTACAACCGTCCGGCCAACGCTGTCGCTATGGAGGGGTACGACGGTGTCATGGTTATTGCCGAGGCCATCAAAGCTGCAGGATCTGCTGACCCTGAGGCCATTCAATCCGCACTACGCGATCTAAAGTGGAACGGAACTCGAGGTGAAATATACTTCCCGGACACGAAAGAGCCCGCCTGGAAGTTCCAGCAGTGGCCGGAAGTGCCGATCTTTGTGATCCAGTACTCCAAGCCAAACCAAACGCCGGCCGATGCTGAAATCCTTTGGCCGCGCTCCCAGGCAACTACGGATGCGCTTATCCTGAAGCCATAACGGCTCAGGTTGCTCAGAGCGACAAAGAAACCCCGCCAAGGTTATTGGCGGGGTTTTTCTTTGAGGGCTTAAGGGTAGATCTACCGGACCCGATTAAATCAACCATTCCGCAATAGTGTCCCGGTAATCCAAGTCAAACTTCTCTTTGCTACCCTCAAGTTTGTTCTGCCCAAGCTCCAGAACATAGATGTAATCCGCAATATCAGTTCCAGCGATCACGTTTTGATCGACCATCAGTATCGTCTTACCAGCGTCGTCAACGAGTTCGCGGAGGTGGTCGTAGATGACCTTTGCCCGCTTGGGGTCCAATCCCACCGTCGGCTCATCGATAAGCAAAAGCTCGGGATCGCTCATCAACGCTAACTGCAGTTGCATCAAGCGCTGCTGACCACCAGACATGAGACCGGCGCGGCGCGCCCGAAATTCCTTCAGATAGGGCGCACGTTCGTACACGCGCTCGATGGCCCTTTGCGCACGGCTTCGGTCCCGTCTGAAGCTCCATGTCCCAAGCTCGAGGTTCTCCTCGACACTCATTTCCTTAAAGATTGCGTGCTGCTGGGCGATGTAGGCGACCCCGAGACCAACTAGGTCTCGCGCCGGCACCGATATCAGATCCTGCCCCTTGAAACGGATACTACCCTGGTGCGGATGGAGTTGACCGACGATAGCCTTCAACAATGTGGATTTGCCAACGCCGTTGGCGCCTATGATGGTGGTGAGTTGACCATCGCGTGCGGTAATATTCAGGCCCCTCAGAATGTCTATATCTCGCTGGTAGCCTGCGTGGAGATCCTTTACTTCAAGCGACATGGTGATCTCCTAGATAGGCCTCCAGGACAGCCGGGTCCTTGCGGACTTCGTTGGGTGAGCCGTCGGCAATTATGCTCCCGTATGACAGAGTGACCACGCGGTGGCACAGATCGAAAATCGATCCCATGTCATGGCTGATTAGGATGACGGTGACGCCCCCTGCATTCCAATCTTTGATGTGGTCGTACATGAAGCTCTTTAGTTCGGGATGCACGCCGCCAAACGGTTCGTCCAGTAACACAAGCTTGGGGGAGAGCATCATGATCCGACCGAACTCCAACAGCTTGGCCTGACCACCTGAAAGGGTGCTCGCACGTTCGTCGGCCAGACGTTTTAAATTGAGGTCCGCCAGAATGCCCTGGGCACGTTCACTAGCCTTGGCTGTACTGACGCTCCAATCTGTGACACCTGGCACCAGAAGGTTTTCAAGCACCGTCAGACGTTTGAATACCTTGGTCACCTGGAAGGAGCGACCAATTCCCATGCGCGCAAGTGCTGTCGGTGTCTTACCGTCGATGCGCCGTCCTTCGAACGCCACTTTTCCTGCGGTAGCGCTGTAATAGCCGCCGACAATATTGAGCAGCGTTGTCTTTCCCGATCCGTTTGGCCCGATCAGGCCAATCAGTTCACCCGTCCTCACTTCAAGGTCGATTGCGTTCAATGCAACTAGACCGCCAAAAGTCATGGTGAGATTGGAAACAGCCAGTTGCGCGGTCATTTTTTCTTCCCCGAGTCAAAAAGCATGTTGGCAATCAGGCCAAAAACACCGTTGGGAGCAAAGCGCAACATGATGATGGCCACGGCGCCGAACACCACCAGTCGCCACTCGCCAATCTCTCTCAAGAGTTCCAGCAGGAATTGCAGTCCAACACCACCAAGCGCAGCGAAGAGAATATTGTGAAATCCGCCGATGACCGCCATCGCCAGCACAAATCCCATCTCCTGTAAGGACATCATCGACGGTGTGATGAGCTGAATGAAATGAGCATAGAGCCCCCCGGCCAACCCAGCAAAAGCACTGGAGATGGAGAAGGCCATGATCTTCCACAACGTCACCCGCACTCCAAGGCTGGCCGCGCCGTCTTCATCCTCACGGATAGCCTGGAAGAACAAGCCAATTCTCGAACGTAAAAGCAATGCCATCACCAGGAGGGAGAGAACGGTTACGGAAAGAAAGAGGTAGTAGTACTCGGTCCGGGTGCCTTCCAGCAGGAGGGCAGGCGCTGGCAGTCCGAGGCTGCCTTTTGTTAAACCATGTTCTGCGGTGATGGCAATTCGCAGAATCTCGGCGAAAGCGATTGTGGTCAACCCAAGATAGGCGCCATGCAAACGCAGTGTGAGCCAACCAATGCCAAGGCCCAAGATAGCTGCAACAAGGACGCCGGATAACAGCCCGACAACAATAGGCAGACCAAAGTGCTGGGCAATTAGGACAGAGGCATAGGCACCCAAACCGCTCATGGCCGTCTGGGCAAAACTGATACGTCCGATAAAGCCCACAAGGAGCGACCAACTAGCCGCTAACAGTGCGTAATAAAATCCGATCGTAAAGGTGTAGATCCAATATTCGGAAAGGCCGACAATCGGCAATGCGGCGAAGGCCGCAAGTAAGAACAAAGCGGCCATGATCGCAGGTTTACCAAGGTTCGAGATCATGCCCGGCGCTCCCGCTTCCCAAACAGCCCCTGTGGCCGGATGAGAAGAATGAGAACTAGGACAACAAGGCCGTAGGCATCCTTATACGCTAGCGCGCGACTGGTATCGGGAATTAATATTGTCGCGAAGCTTTCTACTTGCCCCAGGATCACTGCACCGACAATTGCGCCGGGTATCGACCCCAACCCTCCGAGAACGACAATGATGTAGGCTTTTATGACGGGGATAATTCCCATGGTTGGTGTCACATTGAACACCGGGCCGATCAGCGCTCCTGCTGCGGCGGCAAGTGCTGTTCCGATACCAAAGGCGAGCATTGAGTAACGGCTCACGTTTATGCCAAAAATTTCCGCCGCCGCCCGGTCCTGGCTAATAGCCCTCACCGCTTTTCCCAACCAAGTGTAGCGCAGCACAAAAATTGTAAGGATAATGAGAATTACCCCGACGCTCGCTGCCGCTATCCGGTCGCCACTGACGATCAATTCCCCAATTTCGATGCGCCCGCGGAATAGCGGATCCGGTCGCTGTGGCCATGGACCAAACACCGAGTTTGCGAAGTTGAGCAGGAACACCGACATCGCAAAAGTGATCATGATTGCATATTCATCCGGTCGGTCGACCTTGCCTTGATATACGGGACGGATAAGCCCGCGCTCGATCACAGCGCCCACGGCCATCAGAACTGCCGCGGCGCTGGCAACGGCGATTATTGGCGGCAAACCCAGTACGCTGGCTGCGCAGTAGTAAACATACCCGCCAAGCATGTAGATCTCACCGTGAGCAAAATTGACGATTCTCAGAACACCGAAAATGATCGACAAGCCCAAGGCTGTCAGAGCGTAAAGCGTACTGATGATCAGCCCGTTCAACGCCTGTTCCGATATTGCGATCAGCGACATGCCCAACTCTCCTGGCTACCTATCTTGGGTCATCGGTTCTTCGATATCTGGCGTAGTATCATAGATTTCCGATCCCGCCCCCGTGATTGTCAGGACTATGGATGTGCTGACAAGAACGAGCATCGAGAAAATCTGACGCGAATTGACGCGCTTTACTAGTCAATCCGCGCTTTTTAGCCGGAATATTTTGAGTCTGCCATGCGCTCTCGGCAACGTTATAAGGGAAATATCAAACGCCATTATCGGATGGTCGATTCCAGCATTTTGCACGAGTTAGAAGCAAGAGGCATCCAACGAAAATGAAGCTTTCAACGCAGACTCTTACGTCCCTATCAGCGCTACTCGATGGGGGGGAAATAACCGCACGAGGTCTGATTGAGGATTGTTTGGCCTCTATCAGGGACCAGGATGGGCACTTGGGCGCATTCGTTACGCTGTTCGAAAAAGAAGCCCGTGACGCGGCTGATCAGGCTGATCGTGACCGTAACGCCGGCCGGCGCCGGGGACCACTACACGGCATACCTGTTGCAGTGAAGGACCTGGCAGATATTGAGGGTTCGCCCACAGGGTTCGGCTCACGCGCCTACGCCAAAGGCCTTGCAGAAAAGGATGCCGAGTTTGTTTCCAAGCTGAGACACTCCGGCCTCATCCTTTTGGGAAAGACGCATCAGGTTGAGTTCGCTTTTGGGAGCTGGGGCACAAACCATGCGCTTGGCACGCCACTCAATCCCTTGGATAGGAAGGTGCCGCGGATAGCGGGCGGCTCGAGCAGCGGGTCCGCCGTTGCTGTTGCCGCAGATATGGTTCCGCTTGCAATCGGCTCGGATACAGGCGGTTCGGTCCGAATTCCTGCGTCTCTATGCGGCATTGTCGGTCTCAAGACATCTGCTGGTCTGGTGTCGAACGAAGGCGTGGCTTCTTTGAGCCACACTTTCGATACGATCGGCCCTCTCGCAAAATCCGTTGAAGGCGCTGCGTTGGCGCTCGGAGCGCTCACCGATACCTCGGTGGTGTTGGATTCAAGTGCTCTCTTCGGGGCGAAAATTGCTGTGCTGGATGAGGCCCAGCTAGGCCTTCTCGACAGCGCTGTGGCGGAGGGGTTGAGCAATACCGTAAAAATATTGGAATCCGCAGGTATTAAGCTATCTACATTCCGCTTCCCTCTTGAGCCGACAGAGATACAACGACGCAACGGCGGCATCATGGCCTATGAAGCCTATGCCAATCTCAGATATCTGGTGGACGATGAGGATCAGCCACTGGATCCATATGTACGTCAGCGCGTGAAGCAGGGAGCGGCAATTTCAGCCGCAGAGTACGAGGAGCTTTTGGCAGAGCGCTACCGGGATATGGCAAAGTTCAGCGCTGCATTTGAAGGTTTTGATTGCCTGCTGTTACCCTCTACCCCGCAAACCGCAACCCCCGTCTCGGAAGTTGACGAAAACAAGATTCCCATGTCGCGTCTTACTCGCGCGGGAAACTATTACGGCCTTTGTGGACTCAGCCTGCCTTACTGGCAACAGGTGGAGAGTCTGCCGGTCGGGATCCAGATTCTCATGCGCGGCGGCGGCGACGCACGATTGCTATCGGTCGGCTTGGGGATCGAGTCTCTCTTGCCGCGAGCATCCCCATTGTTCAGGTGAAATGGCTTCCCTGATCCTGAAATATAATTCCCTGTTCATTGAAAAATATTCCCTGTTCTGTAGGTTAGGGAATTTCACGAAAAAACATGGCAACTACAATCGGTTAGCGCGCTTAGAATCGTCTCAAAACCGGCTAAATACCGAAATTTCCCTGTATTTTCTCTGTTATCAGGGAATTTCTTGCAGAGATTAGTTCGCAGCAGACTGTCTCCACCGCCACGCAGTCAGCCCCAACATTGTCGGTATCGTAGTGCGCTGAACTCTGTCCGCAATCTCAAGGGCTTGTGGGGATAGTGGGCGGTGTGTTCCGTCGCTTTCTCTGAGCAATGGCCGCTCTTTCAGGCGGTAGATGGCCGTCTTTCTCTGCGATGTCTTTTGGCGGTGCGCTTTGGCTTTGGGGGGGCCCTGTTCCAGGCGGCGTTCAGGCCGGATTCCCTCGAGAATCAAAAGCCTTACGCTGGGTCGACCAGTCCAGCGGAATGCCCTGCTGGAGCTCCTGCTGCAGGAGGCTTGGTGAGGCGTCGCCGCGGAGAACCGCCTCGACGATGTCGGGGGCGAGGAAAGCCAGGTTCAGGATGCGCCGCAGATAGCGTGGATAGAGGCCTTCGTGACGGGCGATCTGTTCCAGCTCGGTGACCTTTCCTGAGGTGATCATCTCGCGCCAGCAGTGCGCGCGGGCGACGGCCTTGAGGAGCGCTGGATCGATTGGCCGGGCTGCGGGTGCTCCCTGCGGTGCGATCACCAGAACCTCCTGGGAGCGGGCGTCCAGTTTGATCGGCTGGGAAATGGAGAGCGTACGAGGCTTTGCCTGATCGAACAGGGCTGATGGCAAAGCGTCGCAACCTCCTAGCGCGGCGACGAGGGCCGCCTGATCCAGGGTCACCTCTAGGCGGCTGTGCTCTAGCTTCACCGCCGCAACCAACTGCGGCCAGCCGGTGTCTGAGAGTGTTTCAGCCAAGCCTTCAAAGCCTGGCCTCATCGCTTCGCAGGCATAGCTGTCGAGCCCCAGGCCCAGCCTGTCGTTGATCGCCAGGGGGTCACTGACGAACGAGAGCAGCGCGGATTTGACCGCTCCTTCGATCTCGGCCGCTGGGAGGCGGAGAGGCTGCGGCCCACGGTTCAAGGGAGAGCCCTCGCTGGCGACGTAGTAGCGGTAGCGCCTGCCGCCCTTGCTGGTGTGCGAGGCGGTGAGGGGGAGGCCCTTCGCATCAAAGAGCTTGCCCTTCAGGAGCGAGGGCTCCTGGGCGCGGGTCCCGGCCTTGTGCCCCCGGTTGCTCTCGGCGAGCTTTGCTTGCACGGCGTCATAGAGATCTTGGTCGATGATGGCCTCGTGCTGACCGGGGTGGGTTGTACCTTTGTGGGTGATCGCGCCCAGATAGATGCGGCTCTTGAGGATGTGGTAGAGCGCCCCGCGCTCGAAGGCCTTGCCGCCGGAGACCTTGCCGCCTTGCGAGATGCGGCGCTTGCTGACGATACCGGAGCGGGTGAGATCCTGCTTCAAGCTGCGCACGCTGCCCAGTTCCAGATAGCGGTTGTAGATAAGCCGCACCGTCTCGGCCTCGGCCGCGTTGATCACGAGCTTACGTTCCAGGTGATCGTATCCCAGCGGCACGCTGCCACCCATCCACATGCCTCTGCGCTTGGAGGCGGCGATCTTGTCGCGGATGCGCTCTGCCGTCACCTCACGCTCGAACTGGGCAAAGGAGAGCAGCACGTTGAGGGTCAGTCTCCCCATGGAGGAGGTGGTGTTGAACTGCTGGGTGACCGAGACAAAGGACACACCCTTGCGGTCGAAGACCTCGACCAACCGGGCGAAGTCCGAGAGGTTGCGGGTCAGGCGGTCGACCTTGTAGACGACGATGATATCGACCCTACCGGCCTCGACCGCCTCCATCAGCGCCCGCAACGCCGGTCTCCGCGTCGAGCCGCCGGAATAGCCGCCATCATCGAAGCGTTCAGCGACCGCGACCCAGCCTTCCTGCTTCTGGCTGGCGATATAGGCCAGACAGGCCTCAAACTGGGCATCGAGCGAGTTGAAATCCTGCTCCAGACCTTCCTCCGAGGACTTGCGGGTATAGATAGCGCAGCGCTGGCTTTCGCCACCTTGTTCAGGGTCACGGGGCATCTGTCACCTCGGGGACCCTCGTCCCGCTGCCTTTCCGGGGCCGCGCAGCATCAGGTGCTGCAAGCGCCCCTGCGTTGGAAGGGGAAGATACCGTGCCTGGCGGTGCGGCTAGGTCCCGTGCCTTGCGCCGGGAGCGCTGGCCAAAGAAGGCCTGGCCATTCCAGCGCGTGCCGGTGATCAGGCGGGCGATCTCCGAGAGGCTGCCATGGAGGTCGCCCCGGTAGGCATAGCCCTTGGCCAGGACCGTCACCTCATGGACCTCCCCACCCCAGCGGCGGATGAGCCGCGTGCCCGGTTTGTAGGCTGGAACAGACGCTGGCCGGTAGGCCTTGTTGCGCCCCACCGCCTCGGCGATGCTCCGCAGTTCCTTGCGGGCCTGGGCCGAAAGTCCGCCTAAGCGCTTCTCCTGGAGGCGGTAGGCCACGAAGGCCAACAGCAGCTCGCGGCGAAAGCGCGGCGGCGGCGGATGGCCAAAGAGCTTGGCCCAGAGGGCTTTCAACGCATCGCGCGACAGGCTCTCGGCTACTTCGAGGCTGGGCAGGGTCATGGGACAGGACCTCCTGGCTGGTTCTCAGGAACTCCATGCACGCTCACAAAGGGGCCGAAGTCCAGTCAGGAAAGACGGGTGTTTCGAAAGTATCAGCCCAAGTCCCAGTAGCTTTGGCGTACTCCGCCACCAATTTCCACCTTGCCACAGTATTCAGGCGGATTGTCCCGCGCCCAGGCGAAGGCTTGACTGAGGCTGTCGACCTGATCGTCGTGCGGTGCTGAGGGAAAGCTGAGCAACTCTTCGAGAAAGTCTTCGCGCCAGGGCGCTTGCGCGGGGAGCCAGAGGCCGCCAGCCTGGATCTTCGGGGTAATGGAGATCAGCCGTTGCATCTTGTCGCCTTCCGGCTTGACCGCATCCACGGCAACTTGTTTGGCGCGCAGGTGCTGAATGAGGCTCTGCCCTGAACCCATGTCCTCGATCAGCAACGTTGCCGGATTGTCGCGGGCCTTTAACGCGTGCACCTGTTCGCAGAGCTCCGGGAAAGCGAGGCGCCCGCGCCAGAGTTCCAATAGGTAGAGATAGTCGCCGCGCTGCAGCCAGGTGGTGCAGACCGAATAATCGTTTGCCTCACCAGTCTTGTTCGCGGTGTCCCAGCTCTGAATGATGCGATCACTGGCCTCGGCCGTGGGTCTATCTTCATAAGAGCGGATCCACGCCTGCTTGACGCAGTTGCCCTCCGGTGCACGCGGGCTTTGCTGGTACTGGGCCTCGAAGGACAGACTGCCAATGCCAGCTCGCAAACCATCCAGAGTTGTTTGTGAAAGCCGTCCTGGAAACAAAAGATCACCGGGCTTTCGCCGTTTGACCTGGTCGCAGCCAAGAGGAATTCTCTCGTCATCCACGGCTATGGCTGGGAGCTTCAAGTGATGCCATTCGTCTGTGCTCTCCAGCAGATGGCCTGCGAGATCACCGAGGTGAAGGCGCTGGCTGACGAGGCAGATGCGGCCTTCGCCCGGATGATCGAGGCGCGAGCGGGCGACGCTGTCGAACCAGCGGTTGACACCTTCTCGCGCCGTCTTGGAGAAAGCGTCGTCGGCCTTGAGGGGATCGTCGATCAGGATGATGTCGCCGCCCAGCCCGGTCAAGGTGCCGCCGACCGACACCGCCAGGCGAAACCCGTTTTGCGTCGTGTGGAATTCCATTTCGGTGTTCTTAGAGCGTGACAGCTTTGTCCCAGGGTAGATTTCACGGTAGCGGGGCGACGCCATGATCAACCGGCTTTGATGCGAGAACCCGACGGCCAGTTTTTCCGAGTAGCTGGCGCAGACGATTTTCGTTCCGGGGTCTCTGCCGAGAAGCCACACCGGAAAACAGACGGATACCAGATAGGACTTCAGGCTACGCGGCGGCAGGTTGACGATGAGCCGGGTCATCTCGCCCGCCGCCAGTCTCTCCAGTTGGTAGCAGATCGCCTCGATGTGCCAGTTGTGCGCCAAGTGATGCCCCGGGTAAACCACATCGAAGAAGGTATGGGCAAAGGCCGCAAGGCTCGTCCGGCAATGGGCGTTGGCCGCGGCCCGGTCGATAGAGAGCTTCATATCAGCCTGCCTTTCTATTCTTCCTACGACCTTTGCGGCCATTGGCTTTGGCCGTTTGGCGCTGCCGCTCGGCCCAACGCGCCAGAATCTCCTGGTCGGTCTTGGTCGCTGCAACAGGGGCCACTTTCGCCTCATAGGATGCCAGGAGCTCGCTCATGCGGATCAATGCCATCATCACCTTCGGATCCCCCTTGAGGCCGCTCTCGACGAAACGGGCGATGATGGCGGCCAGCTTGCTATCGACCCGCGTGCGATCCCCCTCGCGCAGAGTGAGCTTGCGGTTCAACTCGATCGCCAGCAGGTCAAGCACGTTGAGACTGCCTTTTGGCCGTCCTCTGGGGTTGCCGGACTGGCCCTTGCGGAACCGGTGTTGTCTGGGGGGTCGGCCATAACCGACGCGGTCATCCTCAGGATTCGGTTGTGGATCGCTATCATGGTGTTTCATGAGGCAGCTCCTTTCTGCGCGGCGATTTCACTGGTGGGTTGCTCTCTGGCGATGCGGGCGGCGCTTTTGCCGCTGGCGGTCTCGTAGCGCGTCAAGATCACATCGCAGTAATGCGGGTCGAGTTCGATCGCCGCACAGCGCCGGCCCGTCCGTTCGGCGGCGATCAGCGTGCTACCGGAGCCGGCGAAGGGATCAAGGATCCAGTCGCTGCGGTCGCTGGCATCGAGGATGACATCCTTCAGCAGGGCGACCGGCTTGACCGTGGGGTGAAGCGCCAGAAACTGGTCGCGGTTAGGGCCGAAGCTGTTGACCCCGGCATAGGTCCAGAGGTTGGAGCGGTTGCGGCCATGGCGTCCCAGCGCCACGTTGTTGATGTGCGGCCCGGCGCCTTTCTTGAGGACCAGCACCAACTCATGCTGCGAGCGATAGAAACTCCCCATGCCCGCATTGGTCTTGGCCCAGACGCAAAGATTGAGCAACGCGAGCTTTGCAGCCCGCGTCGCCGCCAGCACTTCACCCAGGTGGCGCCAGTCCATGAAGACGTAGCCAAGCCCGCCGTCGACAAGGCGCCCCGCTGCGCATTCGAGAAAGCTCTGGAGAAAGCCGCTGAAGGCCGCCCCATCCATCTCGCCGCTGGCCATGGCGAAGTCCCCGTGCTGTGCCCGGCCCTTGCCACCCACGAAGCCGTCGATGGGGAGGTTGTAAGGCGGATCGCTCAGCAGCAGGCGCACCGGCTCGTCACCAAGGAGTTGCCTGTAGGATGACGCCGCCAGGGCATCGCCACAGAACAGGCGGTGCGGGCCGAGTTGCCAGAGGTCGCCCTGTTGGCAGCGCTCCTCGATGGCGACCCCGGGACCGGGAAGTGTTTCATCGTCGGCGTCTCCGGCGTCATCGCCCAACCGCAGGACCTGATCGATCTGCGCGCTCTCGAATCCGCTGAGTGTCAGGTCGAGGCTGTCATCCAGGGAGATCAGCGACTGGAGCTCCAACTGCAGGGCGCCTTCGTCCCAGGTCGCGTCCTCACTGATCCGGTTGAGCGCCAGGCGCAGCAGCCTCACCTCTGCAGCGGAGAGGTCGTCGATGATTACCACCGGGACCTCGGTCAACTCGAGGCGGACGGCTGCCGCCTTCAATGCGGCGCCGGCGACAATTCGAAGCTCCTTGTCGACGATGATCGGAAGAACGAAACCAAAGCGGTCGAGCGACCGGGCGAGTTTGCGGATCTGGCCCGCCGGATGCCTTCTGACCAACGGCAGGGGATCCTGGAGCGTTTCAAGCGCAACGAGCTGCGGTGTCAGGTCCCGACGGAGTGGATCGAGGTTTGAACCTCTGGTGGCTTTCGGCATGGATAGCTTCTCCAAATAGCGATCAAATGCAGAGGGGTGGTTGAGCCGCAGCGTTCGACGTTTTGTGTGGAAGCGAGCGGCCCGGCACCGATCTGCGATTCGGGCTTCTACAACAAATGTTCAGGTGTCGCCGAATGGAGTCAATACGATTCTTTGAAAACTATATGAAGAAAGTTTCATAAAAATGGGGAATACTGGGGAATTAATGGGACACTATTACCCATTCTATAGGAAAACATTTCCTATTTACTTACAGCAGAATTGAAATTGGGATCTTTGTGGAAGACTCATTTGAACAACGTTGCCGCAGAACAAAGAGGGCATTGTCATGTGTGGACATATATGGACCCCGCCCGATTGCAACGGGATGGCTGGATCAGGATCAAGGGCCACAACTGCTGACGTATATCCGGCTTCCTGATGCGGCTCGACTA
>NZ_JBEPTJ010000011.1:0-50219 GCF_040549425.1 Limibacillus sp. MBR-115
GAGGGGCAACTGGAGACGGGCTTGATCACGATCGATCTTGAGGTTAAGCAGCTGGCAGAGGCGCTGGGCCTGGAGGCCAGCCTGCTGGCGCCGGCTCTCTCTCAGGTTACGGCCACTTTCGAGATCCGACGGCGCGGCGTGGAGGCCCGGATCATCGTCGGTAAGACGCATCCGGCCGCGGACCCGGCCTTGTTGCGCGGCCTGGCAAAAGGCCATAGATGGGCCGCGGCCTTAAAAGCTGGTGCATCCCTCTGCGAGATCGCCCGACAAGAGCGTGTGACGGAGGCCTACATCAGGCCAAGGATCAGGCTCGCCTTCCTGTCGCCCCGCATCCAGAGCGCCATTCTGGAAGGACGCCAGCCGGTGGATCTGACACTGGAGCGTCTGGTGCGCCTGCGGCTCCCGCTAGCCTGGACTGCGCAGGAGCGCCTGCTGGGGTTCGAGGTCCCTCGAGCAAAGCCATAGCATCGGGTGGGGGGGGGTAAAAGATGTCGCAGGCGACAGCAGCCTATCGCATGCATTGGGTCAGCAAGACCGGCCGCAAGGACTGGTGCGAAACACCCTTGAGCGCTTTGATCAACGATTCGGATGAGGAAGATCCCCCAATCATCGCAAACGCGACCTGCCAGGATTTCGCTAGGGGCAGGCGCAAATCCCGTTCCCTGTTTTTCCTGAACGGTTTCCCTGTTCGTCAAAAACCTTTCCCTGTTCCCCTAATTTAAATTCCCTGTTCTGTCTGGAACAGGGAAATGCCCTATAACCCGCTGGAATCAGGTCCATATTCATGGCCAAAATTCGCAGAAACCGGCCAAAAGGCCCTCAAAAAACGAAAATTCCCTGTTAATTCCCTGTAAAGCAGGGAAGCCCCCTAAAACCGAACCGCCTCAAAGAGCCTGCTGAGACTCGGGCTATATTTTCGGCTGATCTGGGGGCTGCGGTGCGTCTCTGATAGGGCAGCCCCAAGGTAACTCGCGGAAAACACGCGGTAATTCAGAGCCTTTCCGAAGCCTACGAGAGAGACGGGGGTGAGTGGCGGTGCTGTCAGACCAATTCGAACTAGTCTCAGTATACTGCATCCAAGGCGAGCGTCAGGCAGCGAAAAGACCGCGCCACTCGGAGAGAGCGGCCGCACAGCTTAGCTTGAAGTTGGCTCGAAAGGAAAGGCTGCGTTCTGTATTGAAGAGGTTATAGACGGAGGCGTGGACGGCGACGAATTGCTGCAAACTTCGCATTCGTCTGAAGCGGGCCATTGCTCGTTCCCGTCTTCGAAAGGGCAGGTGTGAGTTCTCTGCTCGGTTGTTCAGCCATCGGCCACACTCCTGGCAATCTGCAGCCCCTATTTCCCTGAGCGCAGCGCCGTACGAACGCAGCCGATCTGTCACGATAACCTCGGGCCGGCCGTGCTTGCGCATTGCTTTCCTCAGGAATTTCAACGCAGCTTTCGTATCCCGCTTCTTCGTTACGAAGCTTTCCAGAACCTCACCCTCGTGATCCACGGCGCGCCATAGATAATGTATCTCGCCATTGATCTTCACGAAGACCTCGTCCAGATGCCACCGCCAGAGGCTTGACCGCAGGCGTTGGATCCGTCGCTTACGGATCTCAGAGGCGAACATTGGGCCGAAGCGCTGCCACCAGAAACGCAATGTCTCGTGGCTGATATCGATGCCACGTTCGTGGAGAAGATCCTCTACATTCCGAAGCGAGAGTGGGAAGCGAATATACATCATGACCGCTAGGCGGATGATCTCGGGCGATGTCTTGAAGTAGCGAAAGGGGTTTCGTTTGGTCATGGCCGGACGCTACGAAATCGCCCGACCTTGCTCAAGGCGATTTGCTCTGACAATGCCCCCTCTTGAGTTTGCAGAGACAAGGCAAGCAAGCCACTTTGCCTATTGAACCGCCTGCATGCGTCCCGTGTGGCGGTCGACTTCGATCTTCCGAACCAACGAGCCGTCCTTGGTCACGATTTCGGTAACGATGGTATCGGCGTCTTGTTCCGTAATCTTTCCGACTTTCAGGTTCGGGTTTCCGGCCCAGTCGACACGATGTTCCATCATGTGCTTGACCTCGTCGGTGGTCAGGTCGCGCCGCAAAGGCTGCATCTGCCCGTATCCGTATCCGCCCATCATCGGCATCTGATCCATCATTCCTTGGCCCATCATCGGCATGTGCCCCTGACCCATCATGCCCTGTCCCATCATCGGCATGTGCCCCTGACCCATCATGCCCTGGTGGCCCATCATCGGCATCTGTCCTTGGCCGCTGCCCTGGGAGTCGGGATCGTGCGCGATAGCCGACGCGACAACCGATACGGTAAAAACGCCTGCCAAAGCCAAGCCGGTTAAATTCATTGTCAGTCTCATGGTGTCGCCCTTTCATTGATGCGGCGTAAAAACATCGCTTTCGTGGAATTTAGGTCAGTTGTGGAATACGTACATTGATCTAGGTCAAAGTCTTGTAAGATTGTGTCCCAGGATGCGCACTGACACGCTAACTACTCACTTTGAGCCGGCTCACACACGAAGCGACGCCATTCAAGCTGCGTAGCATGCAGACTCCCAGACCAAGAAGGCTTCGTTGCGAAGTGTTTTGTAGCTTGATCGGTTGAGGAGGTGACGTTGGCAGTTGAAGGTGTTGTAGATGGCTGAATGGATGGAAAGGAAACGCTGAGCGGAACCAAAACCTGGTGACTTGAAGCCTTGTTGCTATCGCTCTCGCCTTCGAATGGGTTGATGAGAGTTCACCGCTCTATTATTGGCTCTAAGCCCGCGATCATGCCGCGCTGACAGGCCAAGACCGACGAAGCATCCTGCGATCTCGGCCAGAGCGGCCAGTGGATAGACAAGTGCGGCCGGCACCTCAGGCGCCGATCTCGCTATGGTCGGTTAGGCATTCGGAATGGTCGCGCAACACCTCCAGCACGCGGCAATCCGCCGTTCGGCCGCCAGCGCAGTCTTGTACCATACGTTTCAGTTCGGCACGCAGTGCTTCCAATCGGGCAAGCCGCTGCTCGACCTGCTTCAACTGCCGCCGGGCGATGGCGTCGGCCTCATGGCATGGCCGGTTCGGATGGTCCGACAGGCCGAGAAGCTCGCGGATCGCCGCCAGCGTGAATCCCAATTGCCGAGCATGTCGGATGAAGGACAGCCGGTCGAGATCGGCATCGCCATAGCGGCGCTGCCCGCCTTCGGTGCGGCCCGGGTCCGGCATCAATCCGATCTGTTCATAGTACCGGACGGTCTGAACCTTGGTTCCGGTCTTCTGCGCTAGCGTGCCGATCGTCAGCATGGATCCTCCTGAAACATACAGCATTTGTAGGTTTTCGGGAGCTGGAGGGCAAGACTGCGACATCGTGCACAGGTCAGGGCCGCTGAACCCGAACAGCGGAAAATTGCTTGAACCTCCAGTAGCTATAGGATGTAAGCACGCCGATAAGCACGATCCCATTCAGGCACACACTTTGAAACTTACCCCGTTACAGAAGGGCCTTTGGGCGCTAGCAGGCAAATCCACCGAACGAAAGGATCTGACCGCACGCAACCCTTCACAGCGCATGGTCGCCTGCCATGCGGCGGAGATCGAGGGCTACATCGTCGATGGCCATGTGCCCGCCGCCGAAAATCGCCGCCTGCTGGAGGTGCGCCCAGATGCCGTCGGTCTCGCCGTTCCCGACATGCCGCTCGGATCTCCGGGCATGGATCAGGTTCGTAGAGCAGAAGCCTATGACGTGTTTCTGATCCGGAACGACGGTACGACCGAGATCTTCGCGAGCTATCCCGGATAGCGATGACCTTGAAGCATTTCAGACGAACCACGGGCATTGGACTTTTTGCAGCGACTGTCGCCCTGGCGGTCGACCAGTTCAGCAAGGTACTTGTCGTGCTCTCAGCAGATAAGCTGTCAGCCGGCGTGCCGGTCTTCCCCGGTTTCAACCTCGTCTTTCTGCGCAACGACGGCGTGAGCTTCGGTATGTTCGGCGGGTCGGCGCCATGGCTGCTGGTTGCGCTCGCGCTGTCGATCTGCTGCTGGCTCATGGTGGTGATGCTGCGCACCCGGAACCAATTCGAAGCAGTGGGCTGCGGGCTAGTCATTGGCGGTGCGCTCGGCAACGTCGTCGACCGGCTGCGTCATGGCGCGGTCACGGACTTTCTCGATCTTTACGTGGGCATTTGGCACTGGCCGGCCTTCAATCTCGCGGATACTTTCATTTTCTGCGGGGTCGCGGCGCTTCTTCTTGCGGGTCCGCTTGAAGCGCGTCTCGGGCAGGGGCGGTCCTGAGCCTTGGTGTCGGTCGTCGACCTCTGCGGATCCAAGACGGCCGGTCTTGCCGCAAGGCTTGCCCTTGCGTTTGGGGCCGGGGCAGCGTCCGTCCTGACCCTGCCACCGTTTTCCCTGCTCGCCCTGCTTCCTATCGCCTGGTCGAGCCTATTCGCCTGTCTCGTGAACATTAGGCCGCGCAGGGCTTTCCTGGCGGGATTTGCCTTTGGCCTCAGCAATTTCGGTTTGGGTCTCTCATGAATCGCCGAAAGCTTTTATGTGGATGCGGCGCGCTTCGGCGTACTGGTGCTTCCCGCCGTCGCCGGTCTCTCGACCGGCCTTGCGGTGTATTCTGCACTCGCCGCTTTCGTGTTCGCACGCCTGTCACGGCATTTCGGCCCGGGCCTTCCTGCCGCGCATGGTCGAGAGTCGAGGCACCTTCTCACCGGGACGCGGGCCGCGCACACTGGCATTGGCCGGAGTACCGCCGGTCGCCCCCCGGCCATTTGCTACGAGATCAGCTTTCCCTGGCCATGTGATCGACGGGGTGTACCGGCCCGACTGGATCTTCAACACCACTAATGACGCTTGGTTCGGCACCACTTTTGGTCCCGAACAGCATCTTGCCGTGGCGCGGATGCGAGCGGTGGAGGAAGGAATGTCAGTGATCCGAGCGGCAATCCGGCATCTCCGCGGTTATCAACGCGCACGGGGACGTGATTCGGCGGCTCGATCTCGACCGCGCAGGTACCGAACTGCCACGCGCATTGCCCCAGACGCTCTACGCCTGGGTCGGCGATCTGGTGCTGCCGTTGCTGATCTTCTCGGTATGGCTGGGCGTCGTGGTCGGCGCCCACGCCTAAGCGATCCCGTCGCGCGAATCAATGGCCGTCGGCTAGTGCTCCTGCAGCCACGCGGTCGCCAATGCCGTCGCCTCCTATGGGAGGCGGGGCATCCGGGTCCGCTGCATTCAGCAAGCGCAGGGCGTTGGCCACGACGAGCAGCGACACGCCCACGTCGGCGGCGATCGCGCCCCACATCGAGGCCATGCCGAAAGCAGTCAGCCCAACAAAAAGCGCCTTCGTCGCCAGCGAGAGCCCGATGTTCTGGCGGATGATGCCGATTGTGCGGCGCGAGTGGCCGATGAGCCAGGGAACCTTGCCGATGTCATCGGTCATCAGCGCGATGTCCGCCGTCTCGATGGCGGCGTCCGAGCCAACCGCGCCCATGGCGATGCCGTAATGCGCCCGCGCCATGGCGGGGGCGTCGTTCACCCCGTCGCCGATCATCGCCACTATGTCGTGCGACGCGACCAACTCCTCGATTGCCGCGACCTTGTCCTCGGGCAGAAGCTCGGCGCGCACCTCGTCGATACCGACCTCGGCGGCGACTGCGTGCGCGGTGCGTTCGTTGTCACCGGTCAGCATGATGATGGTCTTCACGCCCTGTGCGTGCAGCCGCGCCACGATGCCCTTGGCGTCAGGGCGAATGCGGTCGCGCAATTCGAGCACGCCGAGTACCCCGCCTTCATCGCCCACCACGACCATGGTCGTGCCGGCGCCCTCGATCCGCTCGCGCAGGTTGGAGGGGATCGCTTCGGCAAACCCCTTCTCGGCGGCGAATCGGTCGGAGCCGAGCCAGACCGCGCGGCCCCGGAACCGGCCTTCGAGGCCGCGGCCCGGCACAGTGCGGGTACCTTCAGCGGCGGTCACTTGCGGACCGGCGCGGTCCAGAATGGCGCGCGCCAGCGGGTGCGAGGAGCGTGCCTCGAGCGATGCAGCGATGGCGAGCAGATCGGCCTCCGCCGTGCCTCCGAGCGGATGCACGGCGGCTACCTCGGGCTTGCCTTCCGTGATCGTACCGGTCTTGTCGAGTGCTAGCGCCGTGGTGCGCGCCGGTGCCTCGACATAGGCGCCACCCTTTATCAGCACGCCGCCCCGCGCCGAGGCGGTGAGCGCCGCGACGATGGAAACCGGTGTCGAGATCACCAGCGCGCAGGGGCAGGCGATGACCAGAAGCACCAGCGCGTTGTAGAACCAGAAGCCCCAGGCCCCGCCCGCGATGAGCGGCGGCATTAGCGCGATGGCGATCGCAAGCGCCATCACGGCGGGGGTGTAGACACGGGCAAACCGCGTCACCCATTGCTCCACCTCGGCGCGACGGGAATGCGCGTCGCCTACCATGCGGACAATCTTCGCGAGCACCGTGTCCGACGCGGGCTTCGTGGCCCGCACCGTCAGCGTGCCCTCGCCGTTGATCGTGCCGGCATAGACGGCGTCGCCCGGCTCCTTGGGGACAAGCGCGCTCTCGCCCGTGATCGGCGCCTGATCGACCGCGCCCGTGCCGTCCGTCACCTCGCCGTCGAGTGGGATGCGATCGCCACCGCGTACGACAAATCGGTTGCCCACTGCAACCCGTTCGGCTGGCACGACCGCCTCGGTCCCGTCGTCGCGGATCACCCGCGCTGTGGGCGGTGCAAGATCGAGCAATGCCGATACGGCATTGCGTGCCCGTCCCACGCTCCAGCCTTCCAAATAAAGAGAGAGTGCGAAGAAGAAGGCCACGGTCGCCGCCTCGAAGAACTCGCCCAGCCCAATCGCACCCGCGACTGCGACAACCATCAAGAGGTTCATGTCGGGCGAAACCTTGCGGGCCGATGACCACGCCTTGGGCGCGACCAGCCAGACACCGAACAGGATCGCCAGGCCGAACAACGCCGCCTCGGCCAGCGGCATCGCCGCCTCGCCGTGTCCCGCGAAAAGCCCGAGCGCGCCACCCAAGCCCGTCTCGACGATGTGATAAAGGAATCCCGCCGCCCAGAAGCCACCGCTCAGCGCCGTGAACCGTCCCTGCCGCCGCAGATGCGCGGCCCGGTCCGCCTCGGCATTGTCCCTATCCCATGGACGGGCGCTCATGCCAGTGCTCGCGACTGCCTCAACAATCTGGTCCTCGGAGACATCGTCAGCAGTGTCGAGCACCGCCATCCGCCCGTTGATGACATCGAAGGCTAAATGCTCCGAGCCGCCGACCACCGGCCCCACTATCCGGTTGAGGATAGCCACTTCCTCGGCGCAATCCAGACCGCTGACCTGGAAACTGCGTCCCCTGTTTGGGCCGGTGCTCGCCGGCGCGGGATCGTCGCAGCAGATGCGAGCGGGTTCCTGTTCCGTCTGCGGATGCATGTTGCCGTTGTGGCAGTCAGGATGGTCAAATGTATCAGGCGGCATGGCAAAGACCCTCAGGTTACTTAGGTCCTCGAAAGATAGTTCCTACATCAACTAGAGGTTCAAGAGGCAATGTGACGGGGCTTTCTCCGGGATATGCGGCACACCCGCGCCTAGTCCCCTCAGCGCAATGTCAATAGCGTCTTACCGAGGTTGGTTTCATCCCGGGAGATCAGCCGTTGGCTTCGAGACGTGACAGATCAGTTAGCTATTCATAGCCCGACTGAGGCTACGTCGAAGCCTGGAACCTCTGAAAATCTCACCAGGGAGAAGCTGTTGCTGTGGCCTAGCCAATCCGTCCTAGCACTGGGAAAGCACCCAATAACCAGTAGGAGAAGGCCGATAATCGACCAGTCATCATTGCAAAACCCATGGCGATCATGACAACGCCCGCAAACATTTGAAGCCATCGGCCCACCTGTCCGATCATTCGGACCCTTCGAAGCAAGCGGTCGGTAAAGGCAGCGGCAAGCAGGAACGGTATCCCTAAACCCGCCGAGTAGACCGCCAGCATGACGATCCCTTCCGATATAGTCGAGGCGGCGGCGGTCGCGGTCAGGATCGCTCCCAAGATTGGCCCTATACAGGGAGTCCAGCCGAAACCGAAGGCAAGCCCCAGGATGTAGGCGGAAAAGGGCTTGCCACCAGGAATGTTTAGGTGGAACCGCCAATCACGCTGAATCGCACTGATCCTAACCATTCCGATCATCAGCAGGCCAAACAGTATGACAATGACGCCGCCCGCGATGTTGAGTTCGTAGCGATAGCTCAACATCAATTGACCAAGCGCTGTGGCGCTGGCGCCAAGTATCATGAACACCGTCGAGAAACCGAGCACGAAGTAGAGGCTGAGAAGGATCGCAACAAAGCGCCCGACAGGCCGAGCCCGATGTGCATGACCCGGTGCGGTCTGCCCGGCCACATAGGAAACATAACCCGGCACCAAAGGCAGCACGCAGGGCGAAACAAAGGAGATCACGCCTGCCAAGAAGGTGGCAAGGACTCCTATTCCTAGAAAATCAGGCATGACTAGTTGCTCGATTGTACTGCGCCCTACAGGGCAGGGTTGCCCACCAGTAGGCAACCACAGGGATGAGTATCCACTGCAGCATTGGCGTGAGTCCGGCGTCGAGGTAGGGCACAATCGGCATGATGTCACGATAGGCCCAGGCCTCTCGGATCACGATGTTGAGCCACTCACTGAAGATCGTATAACCGAGACCAAAACAGACTGTCAGCCATAAGACACGACGGTCATTGCCGTATGGCCAACGATGATCGCCCACCAGTAACAATGCGAGCATAATCGATGCCAGGGCAATCAGAATGTCACCGCCCGTACAGTGGACTGCGGCAAAGACGATTTCCTGCAACGTCCCGGTTTCCCAGAGTGTGTAGAGCGGAATGTGGGCAAACTCCCAAATGAGATTTGCTACCGCGACGAAAGTCATATAGCGGCGCAATACCCAAAGCCAGGCACTGTCCGTTAATCTAGAAGGCCCACGCAGGCCATTCGATCTTTTGAACAGACGGATCATTTAGAACCAACTCCTAACTTTCTCCCACCAATTTTCATCTGGCTTCTCTTGGGGGCCGTAAGCCTTGTTGATCAGTCCGTTCACGTAGAGCACAAAATTCACGGAATCAAAACGCAGTCCGTAGAAATTGGCAGCCCAATGGCCATCGGTGTCGATAACGTGGGTTACGATGCTATGGGTCTGGTATCCCCCATCGTTCGGCGTGAATTTATGACCGAACTCCTGGGCCAGTTGCCGCGTCGCGTCCTCGCTCTGCCCAAGTTTCCTGGTCAGGAATACCCAATTGGTGTCCTCAAGCCCATGGATTGCGCCGTAGCTTCCTATAACCTCTGGCGTATCGTTCTCAGGGTCGGTTGTGATGGTGACGAATTGTACCACGTCTTTCATTGGGGAGGCATTGATCTTCGCCTGGATGTCGGCAATTTTTTCGGAATGCAGCGGGCAGACATCTGGACAGCTGGCGTAGATGAAATTCAGCACGACGACTTTCCCAGACAGGGCTTTGATTCCCACGCGATTGCCCTCTGAATCCTGTAGTTCGAAGGTAGGTGCGGGTTTGTCGATCGCCTGGAAATAGGTTTCCTTGTCACCGATGATCTTATTGAGATCGGCTCCTGCGTCATGCGCGAATGCCGATAGCGCGCCGCCAAACACAGTGACTGCGACTATGAGAATCGAAAATACGGCCTTCAGGTATGCCATGTTATTTCTCCGGAGTGCCCCTTGCCGGCAATGACACCGGCAAGGGGATTGCTGGACTGGCTAACTCTTGTCGTCCGGTGTCCCGAAAGCCTTTGGAGTACTATCCATGTGATCGGCCATTGCGGCCATCATCTCGTTACAGCGCTCCATCATTGGCCCCATCTGCTGCATCATCTTCATCATGTCCATCATCCCGGACATTCCGTCGCCCATCTTCTCGTCACCCATCATGCCGTTCTCCTGCATGTGGGAGAGTTGCGAGGGTGTCTTTCCTGCATCGTCCGATGGGCCAGCGGCGAATGCGACTGACGTCGCCGCTAAGAGAGCAATTGCAAGGGGGATCACTTTCATAGTTACAAACATCCTTAATCTCCTTTCAGGGAGGTTCTGGTTGTGGCCCCTAGTTGGGGCCGTTGCTGCTGGTCGGCAGGTCGTGGCGGCTCAGCAAGGGATGCGGAGCCTGCGGAGCAGGTGTTCTTGGAACTACCTTTCATGCAGAGGCCCAAGGCACACATGGCCGCGCAGGGCAAAACAGCCAGAAGGATGGGCGCGGCTCCGACAGCCGTAAGCCAGCCCCAGTTCAAAGCTGAGCCTGTCGCGATGGCAGTTCCTCCAATAAGAATGATGGCGCGCGGTTTTGTTAACCAAGGGGGCAAGGACAGCTTGTTGATGGCACTATCCAAAGTCATTTCTGACCACCTTTCATTTGCTGGCTAATGGTTGATTTGATGAAACTTATCATCTCGGGAGAATCCCACTCGGTGGCGCCAATCAGGCGACCCAACTCCTGTCCCTTTGTGTCTATGAGCAACGTTGCAGGAAGTCCGAAGACCTTGAGATCGCGCGCCGCGGCACCGCTATCGTCTACGAAGACTCTCAGGTTCCGAATGTTGATTTCGCGGTAGAACTCTTCGACGACCTTTATACCCGCCCGATCAATGGAGAGGGCGACAACTTCGAAGCTGTCGCTCCCCAACTCTTTCTGGACCTTATCGAGAGTTGGCATTTCCTCACGACAAGGTACACACCATGTTGCCCAGATGTTGAGCAGCACGAGTTTCCCTTTCCAATTTCTGAGAGAGACTGTTGCTCCTTCACTATCGGCGAAGGATATTTCCGGCAGGGCCCTTGGCTTTTCATGGAGTGGTATAAGTGGCTCACCTTGCGCCATTGCGGTCTCGGCTGACCCAATGAGCATTAGCATGGCCAACAGGATTTGCCTCATGATGCTGGCTCCCTTTTCACGCCTCGCAGGCGATCGACGAGGGGTAGGACCGTCTCCTTTAAGATTGATTCTGTAACTGGCCCGACATGTTTGTAGGCGATGCGACCGTCGGCACCGACAACATAGGTTTCGGGCACGCCGTAGACACCCCACTCGATGGCGACACGGCCATTCAGATCGGCACCGGTCCTGCCGTAAGGATCCCCCAAAGTGTCAAGCCAGGCCGCAGCATCGGCAGGCCGATCCTTGTAGTTGAGACCGTGGACCGGCACCCTTCCTTGCTGGGCAAGATCCATAAAAAGAGGATGTTCCTGGCGACAGGCCGTGCACCAGGACGCGAAGACGTTGACCAGAGAGACCTCGCCGTGCAGGTCGTAACTGGATAGTCCGAGAACTCGCCTTTGCACTGGCGGTAGCACAAACTCAGGCACCAGTTTGCCGACCATCGTGGAGGGAATTGTCCCCGGGGCTCTCGTCAACCCCCAAACGAAGGCAAAGCCGAGTCCCACAAAAGCAACAACCGGGATGAGCATGATCAACCGCTTGCCAGTGATTGCCAACTTGGTGCGACCAGCGTTGTCCGTAGGTGTGTCAACCATCGCTCTGAATTCCGCAGTGGGCAAAAAAGAGCAACTTGACAAGCGCTGCGATACCCAGCACGAGCAGAACGATGACCAGGAGCCAAGTCAGCCCCATGGCCCCCATCATGCTCCCCATGCGTTCCATCATGCCGTCGGACATATTCATTTTTATCGCCTCCATTAGGGTTTGCGCCGTCTATTGATGGCTACTCGACCGCGTAGACTTGGGGCTGTTCTTTCCCGACCTCATAGATCGTGAAGGGCTCACTCTTCTGTCCTCCCATACCCGGGGAGCCCATCGGCATGCCCGGTAGCGTAATACCCTTTATCTCGGGCCTTTCATCGAGCAGCTTCCTCAAAGTGTTCACGGGAACATGTCCGCTCACGATATAGCCCTCGACAAAGGCAAGGTGGCAGCCCTGAAAATCGTCGGGTATGCCGGCATCTCGACTCATGGCAACCAGTTCATGGGTCGGATTTACTTCGACAGTAAAATCGTTGGCGCGGAGATAGTCCGCGTAGCCCTCACAGCAACCGCATTGAGGGTTCTTGAAAAGCTTGACCTCCTGCGCTTCCACTTTTGAGGTTTGTAGGAAATAAGTGACTCCGGTGATGGTTAGCGCGGCTATCGTGCCGAAGATCATCAATCGCTTTCGCATGGTTTGCTCCTTTCTTGAAATGTGTTTGGTCAGGCAACGCGGATGACACCCATCATGCCGCCAGCCATGTGTTCTAAGATGTGACAGTGGAACATCCAGTCGCCCGGGTTGTCGGCGACGAGGGCGATATCGACGCGTTCTTTGGGGGCCATCAGCACCGTGTCTTGCCACTCTCGGTGCGTTGTCGGCGTACCGTTTCTTGAGATGACCCGGAAAGAATGGCCGTGGAAATGGATAGGATGGTGCCAGGCTGTCGCGTTCGTCATGGCGATAACATGGCTGCGGTTTTGCTCTAGCGTGAGCATTGGCTCGAGGATATGGCCCTCCGCCGCTACGCCGTTGATAAACCAGATATTTCCGCTATGCATGCCGCCCATCATTGACCCCATGCCACCCATCATGCCGGTGGGGCTGCTGTCACCCATGCTACCGCCCATCTCCTGCATGACCATGCCGCCCATCATGCCGCCGTTGAAGACGACCCTATGGCGGATGGCGTTGTTCAAATCGGGTTCCGGTATTGGGTTCGCCGGCAGTTCAAGCGGCCAGTCCGGTGGCTGCGACCTCAAGGGCTGATTGCTATAGGCAAGATCGACCAGGCGGTACTCGAGATCTTTGTAGAAGCGATCAATAACGGTGGTGCTCTGGTTTGCCTCGCCCTTCATGTCGAGCACTACATCAGCGCGCATTGCCGGCCCGAGTACGATCAACCCTCGATCTGGTGCATGGGGTGTAACCGGTTGCCCATCGAGCGCGACAACAATGGGTTCGTGATTCTGAAAATCGAGCCCAAAGATGCGAGCGTTTGCCGCGTTGATGAGACGCAAGCGGATGCGCTCACCCTTGTGAACAGTGAACCTGTCAGGCACGCGTCCATTGATCGTGACGCTGTTTCCGATCCTGCCGCTATGGCTTATGTCGTGTGCGTTGCCGAAGTCATCGCTGATGGCGGCAGAAGGGGTGAGGCGCCAGTCATCGAGCACCCAGGTAACCTCCCTGTCGACCTGCAGCGGTTCCCTTTCCTCTATGATCAAAGGGCCATAGAGGCCGCGGCCAACTTGTTCGAAGCCACGCTGGTGCGGGTGATACCAGAAGGTCCCGGCATCGACGGCGTCAAACTCGTATAGGAACTCTCCACCAGGCTCTATGGGGGGCTGTGTCAGATCGGGCACGCCATCCATTCCATTGGGCACCCGGACGCCGTGCCAGTGCACGGTTGTTTGTTCATCTAATGCATTATCGACGATGACCTGAAGTCGGTCACCCTGACGCACTCTGATCTCGGGTCCCGGAACGCTACCGTTGTAGCACCAGACAGCGGTTTCACCAGCCGGTTCGGGCGCAAGGCGAACGCTCGCCTGTCCCGCCTTCAAGCGGACCTGTGTTGTTGTTTTAGCGCTCGACTTCGAGATGTGTGGCCCGGATATGGCGAATCCCGCGGATATCAGAGCCGCCGATTTGAGAAATCCCCGGCGTGTGATCGCCGGGACTATCTTGCTGGACATTTTTTGTTTTCCTGATGGCCAGACATCCGAAATGCAGATGCCGGGCACAGAACGCTTTTGCATGCAGAGCGGTCGATTTCTGACCCTGCGGCGAACGGCATTCTGGCGTAATGTGCCGAACAGGGTCCGGCTTACGTCAGATCAGGAAAAATTTCGGGGAGGGTCAGGATCGTTGTGCGCTGATCGTCCAATGAGAATGCTGTTAAGGATTGGCAAATTTTGGTGAGCAATTTGCGCAACCAAATCGACTTCCTTAACCAGGATCGCTGTCATAGACGTGGTGCAGACCATGTCGCAGGTGGGCGTTACATCTTCCTTGCCACTCCGATCACAGGCTTGGCAATCCACGCTCATCATGCCGCTCGAGTCAGTCGTGGCCATCTTCGCAGCCATGGAAGAGATTCCAGCCGCATGCACGACTGTGCTGACCGCGAAAGCAACCAGAAGAACCAAAATTCCGATACGAGCACGTGACCACATGGAAATTAGATAAGATACTTGTAGGGGTTTGTCTAGAGACAGTTCGTCGCAACTAGGCGCAATGGCCCAAGCTTTCGATTAAAACGACCGTAGGGCGCGCAAAAACCAGGTGCTGTGGATTAAGGTTTCTATCCAACCGCCCTTCCAACCCGTGCCTATTATCTAATACCAGAGGCAAACTGAAATCTTCTATTGGCACTGGCCGTGTATTGTTTTCTCAAATTTTCGAGGCGCTGCAGTTCAACCTGAGAGGGACGGTTGTTGACCAACTCGGGTCCAGACTTCAGAGGGTCAATTGAATGCCCATTGATACGCATCTCGAAATGGAGATTAGGTCCGGTGGCAGTGCCGTCCAGGCCCTCACACAGCAAAGCGCGCTTATCCCCTGTCACGACCTCTTGACTCCGTACCATACTACGAAGTGCATGATTGGCGAGGAGGTTAAGCGATGTCGCGATTCACTATCAGTCGCGCCGCTAAAGCGGCCAACGTAAATGTCGAGACCATACGCTTCTACGAGCGCAAAGGACTGATCGAGCAGCCTCCCAAACCCAGCGGTGGGGGCTCTCGGGAATATGACGACAAGACCGTATCCCGTATCCGCTTCGTGCGCCAAGCACAGGAGATCGGATTCTCATTGCGTGAAGTTGGCGACCTGCTTTCGCTTCGCGCCGACCCCGATGCCGACTGCGCCGATGTACGCAGGCGCGCAATCGAGAAGAAGGACGAAGTCCAGGCCAAACTCGATCAGCTTTCGCATATGCGTGATGCCCTCGACGAGTTGATCGCGAGCTGCCCGGGCGGCGGAGATGTCAAGGCGTGCACCATTCTCGAGGCCATGGAGCGGGGCACGCAGGGTTCGGTACCGTATCGCCAGGCGAAGGAAAACCATCAAGGGAAGACGCTGAAATGATGAAAACAACGGTTCTGAGTGTCAACGGAATGCATTGCGATGGCTGTGCACAAACGATCGAGGCCCTGCTCAGTCGGGTGCCCGGCGTGAGAAAGGCCGAGGCGTCCTACGAGGGTCGCCGTGCCCGCATCCTGCATGATCAAGAGCAAGCGCCGGTACGCAATCTCATTGCGGCGATCGCCAAGGGCGGTTTCGAAGTGAAAGCCGCCGTGGGATGATCGAACTGAGTTTCATGGGCCTTGTCGCCATTCCTGCCGGACTTGGCTTGATCGGGCCGCGCCACTCGGAGAGAGCGGCGGCGCGGTTCAGCTTGAATATGGTACGAGAGGAAAGGCTGCGTTCTGTGTTGAAGTGGTTGTAGACGGAGGCATGGATGGCGGTGAATTGCTGCAAACTTCGCATCTGCCTGAAGCGAAGCATCGCGCGCTCTCGTCGTCGGAAGGGCAGATGTGAGTTCTCTGCTCGGTTGTTCAGCCAGCGGCCACATACCTGGCGATTGATGTTGCCGACCTCTTTCATAGCGGCCCCGTAGGATCTCAGCCGGTCGGTCACAATGATCTTAGGCTGGCCATGCTTACGCATTGCTTTCCTTAGGAATTTCAACGCAGCTTTCTTATCTCGTCTCTTTGTCACAAAGCTTTCAAGAACCTCGCCCTCGTGATCCACGGCGCGCCATAGGTAATGTATCTCGCCGTTGATCTTCACAAACACCTCGTCCAAGTGCCATCGCCAGAGGCTTGACCGCAGGCGTTGGATCCGGCGCTTGCGGATTTCGTTAGCGAACATTGGGCCAAAGCGGCTCCACCAGAAGCGCACCGTTTCATGGCTGATATCGATCCCGCGCTCGTGAAGGAGGTCCTCTACATTCCGAAGTGAGAGTGGAAACCGAATATACATCATAACAGCCAGGCGGATGATATCGGGGCTGGTTTTGAAGTATCGGAATGGGCTGCGTTTTGTCATGAGCGCAGGGTAGGGGGCAGCACAAGTTCTCTCAACCCAAGTTCTTCTGACAATCCCTCACGAAGACCTTGTCCAGGTGCCATCGCCAGCGGCTTGACCGCATGCTTTGGATCCGTCGCTTGCGGATCTCGGCAGCGAACATCGGTCCAAAGCGGCTCCACCAGAAACGCACTGTCTCGTGGCTGATATCGATCCCGCGCTCATGAAGGAGATCCTCCACATTCCGAAGTGAGAGTGGGAAGCGAATATACATCATGACCGCTAGGCGGATGATCTCGGGCGACGTCTTGAAGTAGCGAAAGGGGCTTCGTTTGGTCATGTGCGCAAGGGTAGGGGGCCGCACAAGTTCTCTCAACCCAAGTTCTTCTGACACTGCCACCGTGACAGTATTGCCAAGGCAACCAGACTGCGCCTCGTAGATGGTTCTGCCTTCGCCGTTGACAGATAGACTGCGTGATGGTCGAGTTAAAATTAGTGATGGGATTGCAGCGCAACCATTGGTGGGACATTCAGTCGTCGGCCAAACGGCGACGCTGGATATCCCATTCTACAAACGCTGACATCGGACTGGGCCTCCAGGCGCAGCGCCCTTCCACCCTTGAGAGATCATACGGACCAGCATGCCAGATACCAGAAAATCCGCTAACAAGGCGCCGACGATCAAGGATGTAGCCCGTGTTTCCGAGGTTTCGGTTGGCACAGTTTCCAAAGTCATCAACAAGGATGCAACTGTCCGCGAAGCTCTGCGAGAAAGAGTCATACGCGCGATCGAGGAACTTGGTTTTCAGCCGAATGCGTTGGCTCAAGGAATGCGGCGGAGCGGCACCGGTATCATTGGCTGTACTATTTCGGATATCACGCATCCTATCATAGCCACGATGGTCAGTTCGGCGGAAATGGTGCTCAGCGACGCTGGTTACGGCATGGTGCTGACCAGCCACCGCGATCAGCTACGCCACGAGCACCGACTGTTCGAGTTCCTCAGGCAACGGCGGGTCGACGGCCTGATCGGGACTGTGGTTTACGATGATTCGCAAACGGTTCCGGATATTCTGAGAAACGCGCGAATTCCTATCGCCCTAATGGAGCGGCAGTTCGGGGATTGGTTTGATTCCGTGGTCAGCGATCAAGAACGCGGTTGTTATCTTCTAACCAAGCATCTGCTCGATCTCGGTCACAGACGGATCGGGATACTGACACCGCCGCACCAGTCGCGACCGGGGCGGGACCGCATCCGGGGCTTTCATCGCGCACACGCCGATTTTGGTCTCAGCGCCGACACCTTGCTGATCAAGGATCGAGAAAATCGCGTTGATACGGGTTTTCGCGACTCTTACGCGATGCTAACGCAGGCACATCGACCTTCCGCCATAATCATTTCTGTGAATGAATTGCCCGGTGTCGTCCAGGCGGCAAACATGTGCGAGCTTTCGATCCCACATGATGTGTCAATAGCAGCCTGCGGCGATTCCGATCTTGCCGCAATGATCAAGCCCGCTGTTACCTGCTTTCGGTGGGATGCCGCCAAGATCGGTCGCTACGCGGCCGAGCTTTTGATTTCTCGCCTGCGAAACAACTCAGATCGGCCGGTGCAACAAATTGTCCTCGAAACCGAAGTTGTCCTGCGGGATTCTTGCGCTCCGCCAGCTCGCGGGAAGAAGTCGTCTCAGGCTTTCTGATCCAGGACCGCGACATCGTCCTCAATCGGGATCTGCAGCACATCGTTGAGGCGATTGAGACCGATACCAAAAGTAATCCTAAACGTCAGTTCGACAATTTGGGCATCGTCAAAGTGTTGACGGAGCCTGTCAAACATCGCATCGCGGATACGGTGATGGTCCCGGAACAGGGCGATGGTGTACTCGACGATCACCTTTTGCGCATCGTCGAGTTCGGGATGATCCTCGTAATCAAGCAAATTTTCGACGCCTTCCGCGGTAAGCTTGGCCTCCGACATCAACATAGGTGTGTGGTGAGATACGCAGTAGGTGCAGAGGTTCAGCTTTGATACCGCGACCAACGCAACCTCGAGATACTTGCGCGGCACGACTTCTTCCTCACGAATCTCAAGCATCATTTTAAAAATACTGTTGAGGATTGGAGGGCGGTGCGCCAGAACGGCGATCTGATTGGCAAATGATCCGTAGTTTAGCCCTTGATCATAGACCTTGAGGGCATTGGGTGAGACTTCATGTCGTTGCAGAAGCTTTACGCGGGCCATGGTCTTCTCCTGTTTGGTCGTCGTAGTTGAATTCGCTATGCGGTCGATCGGTTTCCATAGATATCGAGGATCAACCGGTCGGTGAAGCGAGCAATTCCGGCATTCGCGGAGATTCCGGCACGCTCCGCCTCGGCAAAGAAATTGAGACAAAGGCTATGAAGCGCATCAATTTTGCGTTCAGCGTCGAAACTCGCCTGCCCGGCGCGGATCGCCGCGACGGTAATAACGCCACCCGAGTTCGATAGGTAATCGGGCACGAAGAGGATTGAGCGCTCTGCAAGGCGCTCTCCGTGGCGCGGTTCGGCAAGGAGATTGTTCGCCCCCCCGCAGATAACCTTCGCGCGTATTTTGTCGATCGTCAGGTCATTCACCACTTCGCCGAGAGCGCAAGGAGCCAGGACATCGACGTCTTGGAAAAGGAGGGCTTCGGGATCGACAGCCGTGGCACCGAGCTCGGTAACAGCGCGGACCACCCTTTCGCCCACAATGTCTGAGACCACCAGATGTGCACCGGCGTCGCGAAGCAGTCGGCAGAGATTGTAGCCGACATCACCGAGCCCTTGCACGGCGACGGAAGTGCCCTCCAAGCTGTCGCGTCCGAGTCTATGGGTTACCGCCGCACGCAGGCATACCAGGATTCCCAAAGCCGTCCCGGGCGAGGGGTCCTGTCCAGGCAGGCCTACGACATGCGTCGTCTCCTGCGCGATAAAGGTAAGATCCTCGGCCACGATGCCAATGTCTTCGGCGCAGAAGTAACGTCCGCCGAAGGATTCGACGACACGTCCGAAGGCGCGGAGCAAGGCTTCGGTCTTATCCTTCCGAGGGTCGCCAATAATGACCGACTTTGCGCTTCCGATCCTGATCCCCGATACAGCAAGTTTGTATGTCATAGCGCGGCTGAGGCGTAGTGCGTCTGCGACCGCCGCTTCCTCGCTCGGATAGGGCCACATGCGGATTCCCCCACCGGAGGGCGCGGCGGGGAGGCGACGGTGGAAGGCAATGATCGCCTTCAGTCCTGATTCCTGATCGTTGAAAAAGTGCAACTCCTCGTGCCCATCAAAATCCACTGCTTTAAATATGCTCATATGTCCCCGCCTTTCAGATTCGCTTGAAGGATGGAATGAATAGGGCAGGTCATCCGTTAAGCCGCGCCACCTTGTTGTTTGCCTTGACTGGTCGCCTCACTGTCGAAACCCGCTGGCCAGGGAAAGGCTTGGCGTAGCGCTATGTCGCGTCGGGAAACCTGATTGATGCTGTTCCAACCGCCATGAGCGAGCGCCCTTGCCAACTCGTCTTTGAGAATGTCAAAGACCCGGGTGACGCCGGCTTCGCCCCCCGCTCCCAGGCCCCATAGATAGGGGCGGCCGATAAGGCAGCAGCGTGCGCCAAGCGCGAGGCATTTCAGAACGTCGCTACCGCGGCGAATGCCGCCGTCAACAATAACCGGCACCCGATCGTCCACGGCCTCGACGATTCTTGGCAAAACCTCGACCGTTGCTGGTTCTGTGTCGAGTTGCCGACCACCGTGATTTGAAACCATTACCGCATCGACACCGACTTCTATGGCGAGCCTTGCGTCGTCAGGGTGCATGATCCCCTTGATAACCAAAGGGCCTGACCAATGCTGCCGCAGCCATTCTAGGTCTCGCCACTGCACCGTTGGGTCAATCAAACCGTTAAGCCACTCGCCAATGTCCAACAGGCCCGAGCTCCCATAGCCCTCGAAGTTTGGAAAGGATATGCGTGGCTGGCTTGCCATCTGACGCAGCCAGCCGAACCGTCGCATCATATCGAGACCGCTGGAGATGGTGAGGCTAGGCGGAACGGTGAAACCATTCCGCAGATCTCTAAAACGCTTGCCGGGTGCTGGAACGTCAACCGTGACGACGAGCGCTTTGTAGCCAGCCGCTTCAGCGCGGGCTGCGAGGTCAAGCGTGACACCGCGATCCTTGTAAATAAACTGCTGAAACCACTTTGGCCCGGGTGATGACTGGGCGATCTCCTCCATACTGAGGCTCGATGCGGCGCTTACGACCATTACGCTGCCGGCCGCAGAGGCGGCGCGTGCGACAGCTGCCTCCCCGCGCGGCCAAACGATGCCGGTGAAGCCAGTTGGCGTCACGAGCACCGGCATGGCCAAGCGGTCACTGAAGATCTCCACTCCAGTATCGCAATCTGGAGTTGGCCGCAACATGTGTGGCAACAGAGCAATCTCGGCGAATGCCCTCACGTTCTGTGTGGCTGTGATTTCTTGGTCGGCGGCGCCGTCGATGTAATCGAAGACCACACGCGGTAAGCGCCGTTGCGCACGCGAGCGGAGATCGGCAATGCTGTAGGCATTGTTCACCGATCTTGCCCACCTAGTGGAACGCTCAGATGGCAATCGATATCTCCGTTGCTGGAAGGCCAATGCGGTTGCACCGTGCCAAACGGCGCCCTATCCACTGCATAACGCGACATCTTTCGACTGAATTATCAAATATGAAACGTTATTATATCGAGATAATTTTTTCAAGAAAGAAGGAAATAGAATCTCCTTCAAAAGGCCATTGCACAACAAATTAATTTATGAGAATCTTCTATGAAACGTTCTCATATTATAGTAATTTCATGGCCGAGGGGGGAGCCTTGCCTGTGGGGGAAGTTGCAACCTACGAACTGCGTTTTGGTGCCATTGCGTCTGCAACGGGGCGTCGACATCGCTTCTGCGCGCGGAATCGGTGGCTGCGGTCCGCAATCATTCGATTTAAGCACGGTTCAACCAATTGCATCGCGCCAATTACCACGCGGGGGGAGACGTAATGGCCGAGCTCATTGGGCAGATGATTGCGGGAATTACCTACGGTCTGATTCTGCTCCTGATTTCTCTCGGGCTAACGGTGGTTTTCGGAATCGGGCGGGTCGTGAACTTCGCGCATGGCGCGTTTTACGCTTTGGGTGCTTTCGTCGGTGTTTCCCTGGCTCCTTATCTTGGCCTTTTTGGCGCCATGATCGTGGCGCCGTTGGTTGTCGCGGCACTCGCAATATTTCTCGACCATCTGGTGATCCATAAGGTTCGTCATCACTCAGAGCTGATGACGTTCATCCTGACTTACGGTCTGCTGTTAATTTTGACCAACCTGACCAGGGAAGTTTGGGGAACCAACAGCCAATACATCGACATTCCGCAATCCCTTCAGGGTTTCTGGGAAATCTTGGGCGTCCGTATCGGCCGCTATCAATTGGCGGCTGGAGGTATTGCCCTGGCAGTCGCTGTCGGATTGCTTACAATTCTTTACCGCACAGAGATTGGGCTCAAGTTTCGCGCTTCCTCCGAGGACCCGGACGTAGCCGCATTCATCGGAATTGATGTCGAGCGCATGTTCCGGGTCGTCTTCGCAACGGGGAGTGGGCTTGCAGCCTTTGCCGGTGTGGTCAGCGTGCCACTGTACTCCGCCGTAGTAGGCATGGAAGAGATCGTCATCTACACCTTTGTCATCGTCATAGTCGGCGGCTTGGGCAGCCTGCGCGGTACCGTGCTGGCTGCCCTCCTGGTTGGCGTACTTACTTCGGTAGGTTCCGCTTACGTAGCGGCCTGGTCGAACATGTTGGTATTTCTGCTGATGCTGGTTGTGCTGATCCTCGAGCCACGCGGCATCTTCCGCGAAGGAAGGGTGCTGATATGACCGCGCTTGAAGCCATGAAGCGGACGCGCGAGCCCGGTGGACTGCTGGGGTTGCCGATGCCTTACCTCGTCGCCGTTTCTGTGACATTAATCCTGATGCTGGCGCCGGCATTTAATCCGTCGAGCGGGACTATATCCCTGCTTTGTCTCGTGGTGGTCTATGGCATTGCCGTGATGAGTCTTGATTACGTCTTCGGTTACGGCGGCATGATGAGCTTCGGCCACGCAGCTCTGTTCGCATTTGGCGCCTACATGGGCGGCTTCGTCTTGCTACACCTCAACACGGAAATCCTTATTGGGCTACCGTTGGCCGCGCTAGCCACTGCTCTGCTCGGCGCCTTCTGGGGCATCCTGCTTGGTCGATTGGAAGGTGTTGCTTTCGCGATGGGCACTCTGGCGTTGGCATCTAGCGTACGCTTCCTTTTTATTCAGCTCCGCGACATCACCGGCGGAACTGATGGCTTGGTTGCCCTGCCGCTCGCGGAATTCTTCGGCATGCCCATCCGTACCGGCGCACTTTACTATGTCAGCGTCCTTATCGCCTTTGCCATCTTCTTGATCCTAAAGCAGGTCGTGCGCACCCGCTACGGTTTGTCCTTGCAGGCGGTCCGCGACAACCCTCAAAGGGCCGAAGCAGCAGGGATCAATGTCTATGGTCACCGAGTGGTAGCGATGGGCATCAGCGGCGCGGTGGCGGGGGTCGCGGGAGCGCTCTTCGTCTATCTGCAAGGCGCGATCGATCCGAGTCAGGCCCATTGGGTACTTTCAGGCCACTTCATGATCCAGCTGCTCATGGGCGGGCCTGGAACGCTGATCGGACCCTTCATCGCCGCACTCTTTATGACTTACCTGCAGCATTGGCTATCCGGTGTGATTGCTCACTGGGAGCTAATCCTCGGGACGCTCGTAGTGCTCTTCGTCTACTTCACCCCGCGGGGCGTCGTCCCCGGAATCATCGAGTTTGCCGGCTGGTACCGGCGGAGGAGGCGCACGTGAACAAAGTAGTGCTCTCCGGCAGCAATCTTTCGAAGAGTTTTGGCGGCGTACATGCAGTGCGCAGGGTATCGCTCGAACTCGGCCCCGACGCACCGGTCACCACCATCATTGGGCCGAACGGTGCCGGTAAGACAACCCTGCTCAACCTGCTCTGCGGTGCAATACCGCTTGATGAAGGCAAGGTAGAGTTCAAGGGTGCAGACATCACCGGTGTCCGGATGCGTCAGCGGATGAAAATGGGGATCGCCCGCACCTTCCAGCACACAGGTATCTTCGGGCGCTTAACACCTCGCGAGCACTTTTTTCTGATGGCGCGTAACCTGGGGCCGGGCAGCAAGTGGCATTCCATCGAGCAGTTTCTTGATATCTTCAATCTCGAGACTTTCGCCGACGTTCAGGCTGAGAGCCTCAATCACGTTAGCCAGCGATTGCTCGAGATCGGAATGATCGTGTCGGCTTCTCCGTCGGTCCTCATGCTGGATGAACCGACAGCGGGAATGGATTTGGCGGAAACCGCCCAGATTGCCTCTGTGATACGAGAGCTCCGCGGCATCATGCAGGTTATGATCATTGAGCACGACATCGACTTCGTACTCGATATTTCCGACCGCATCATCGTGCTCGACCAGGGTGCGGTGATAGCAAGCGGCCTGCCGGACGAAATTCAGCGGGATGACGTCGTCGCGGCCGCATATATGCGTCGGGGGCACAGATGATAGAGGTTCGTAACCTGTGCGCATGGTACGGCCAAGTACCGGTCTTGCATGATCTTTCCTTTGATGTGCCAGTCGGAAGCTCGCTTGCGATCCTCGGCCGAAATGGCATGGGAAAAACCTCTCTTTTGCGCTGTCTGATTGGCTCCGAGTCGCCTTTTTGGACCGGCGACATCCAGGTCAAAGGCGAAGCGGTCCGAATTGGCAAACCACACGCCGTCGTGGCCCGGGGGTATGCTTACGTGCCCGAAGGCCGTGGCTTATTCCGCAGTTTGACGGTGGCTGAAAACCTTCGCGTAGCTCGCCGTCAGATCGCCAAACCGAACTGGACGCTTGAGCGGATTCACGAAATGTTTCCGGTTCTTAAGGAGCGAGCGACACAGGTCGCCGGAACGCTTAGCGGCGGCCAGCAGCAGATGCTAGCGCTGGGTCGGGCGCTGGCAAACGAGCCGGACATACTCGTTCTCGACGAACCATCCCTCGGGTTGGCGCCTGCGATCATCGGCGACCTCGAGCAATCCCTGATCGATGTCTCAGCGTCGGGCGTGACCATGATTACCGTCGAGCAGCACCTGAATTTTGCACTGACTGTCAGCAGCCAGGCGATGGTGCTGGAAAAGGGCCGCATTACCGGTATCCATTCCTCAGCGGATCTGAGGGCCAATCCGGATTTCGCGGAATCGATACTTAGCCTGGGTACTCGGAAGTCACCGAGCCCGGATCCCACTCCAATCTCATAGGGAGATTCTGATGAGAAATGCCATTCTCGTATTTGCCGGAATGCTGGGGGCAGTTTTCTCCTTCCAGCAAGCCTCGGCGGCGGCCAGCAAGGGCGTGATCGAAATTGGCTGCATCACCCCACTTTCAGGTGCTGCCGCACCAATCGGTGATCGTCTGAGCGCTGGCGCTAAATTTGCAATCAGTCAGCGCCCCACGGTCAACGGCTGGGAAGTTCAACTTAATCTGCAAGACACGGTCGGCGACCCGGCCAATGCCTTGCAGAAAGCGCAGGCACTAGCCGGTAATGACAACGTTCGTGCGATCACCTGCCTTGGTTACAGCCAGGAAGCCGCGGCGATCAGCGGGGCCCTGAAAACAGGCCGTCTCGAGATTCCCTACATCGACGGAAACAACGTTGGAGACAACATCACCGGGGATTTCTGCAACGATTGGACCTTCCGCGTGGCTCCGAATATCTCGACCATGATCAATGCCATGAAGCTCTATCTTGAGCGCAATCCTTCTGTTGGCCAGAATGGCTGGTACATTATCGGCTCCGATTCCGCCTACGGTCACGGCATGGAGAAAACCTTCGCCAAGGTTGGCGCTAAGGTAGTAGGTAGCAACCTAGCCGCGCTCGACACCCAGGACTGGTTGCCGGTTATCAACAAGGCATTGAGCTCCGGGGCGGATGCAATCTGGCTTCCCGTGAATTTTGGAACGTCGCTTTCGCAGTTCTTGAATCAAGCCAGCCAGCTTGGCCTGCTCAAGCAGACCAAGGTCTTCCTTCCGGTAGGCCTCCCCTTTCTTGATGCTATCCAAACATTGGGAGACGACGGCATCGGCTTGATCAGCACCTCGTATCAGACCGACTTCGTTCTGCCGGAGGCGCACGATATTGCCAAGGCGTACTACGAGGCCAACGGAGAGCCGCCGTCACAGCAGACGCTGCAGCAGATCGCTGTCACCAACATTATCCTCGATGCGATTGAAGCGACCCAAGAACCAACTCGCGAAGCCATTCGCGAAGCATTAGCGACTAAGGAATTCAAGAACTTCAACGGCACCGTAAAATTCCGACAGCCCGACCAGCAAGCCATTAACACCCTCTTGGAAGGTTCGATCCATAAATTAAGCGAACCGCAGTTTGGGGTTAACTACTCTTGGGTCGCGGAGCGAAGCTACTCCAGCGCCGAAGTGATGCCCTCCGCAGAGGAGATGGGCTGCAAGAAGTAGTCAATCGAACAGGAGTGCAAGACCAAATGAAAAACCCCGGTAGGCCGAGAGGTCTACCGGGGTTTTTGCATCAGCACTCTAGAGCCGGTGGCGCAACGCTACTTAGCGCTTTTTTCGACCTCAATTGAGGTCTTGCTCGGATAAACATCGATCAGCGCATGTCCGGCTTTCAAATTCTCCACCGTAACTGCTTCCGAGTCGCGAAAGGCGCGGGCAACCGATAGTACTTCTTCGATGCGCTCGGCGGGGCAAACCATGACACCATCCGCATCCGCAGCGACAAGGTCACCTGGTGCAACCTCGACACCATCGATTTCGAGGGTAACAGCGACCGAGGTATCCGCATCGTTGGGTATCATGCCGGTCGGAGTAGCGCCTCGCGTCCAGAAAGGCAGTCCGATTTCACGCAACTGGAGGACATCCCTGGCGTCGCCGTCAACCACCACGCCAGCGAGGCCGCGCCGGTTGAGCCTCAGCGCGACCATCTCACCAAAGACGGCGGCACCAACATCCTCGTCGGCTTGGATCACGAAGATCGCGCCACCGGGTGCGGTATCAATGGCATCGAACCAGCGAGCCCGTTCCTCTCCAGTCTTTTCCTGTGCGAAGCGGACACGGACCGTATAGGCGAGCCCGACCGCCGGTTTTCCCGACTGCGGCTGAAAGCCTGAAAGCTGCTGCCCGCGCACAAAAGAAACGCCACCCACCCGCTGCATTGCGTCTGCTATCAGCGAGGCGTTCAACCGATCGATATCTTCTAAGCTCATAGTCATTCTCCTCTCAGGCCTTCGTAGTGCGGCGCGGTATGAGACCGATGTAGTCAAGTTCGAGTAACACGTCGCCCGGTTGCCCAGCGGCAGGTGCTGGCGGAAAGTCTCCGCAAGGCTGATTCTTGGTCGCGGTACTCCGCAGCCGTAAGGCACCGATGTCGGTGCTACCGGGGATTGCTAATTTTTCAACCACCTCCGTCCAGGCATAGATCGTAGCACCCGGAAAGGTGTGCTGGAGGTGCCGTGCTCGATCAATCGATGCCATCCGGAAGACGTTGCCAAGACCATTGTAGGACAGCGCTCGCGTCAAACCGACAATGTGTCCGACAAAGGCAATGCGCCGCTCCAAAGGCGTAGAGGACATGAAGTGCGCGTCGTAATGCGGCGGTGCAACATTCTGGTATAGCCGGGCCGCCGTCATGGCTTCGCTTTCTTCGATCGTACAGCCAACGACGTGGTCGATACGCTCTCCGACCTCATAGTCCTCCCAGAGGTGTTGAGAGCCCGAAACCCGGGTGTCGTAGTTTCGCATCGACAATCCGTCGAGACCTTGTATTTGCTCTGCGGATACCGGCGGCGGCAATGAGTCCGCCGACAACACCGCCGTCACTGTTGCAGGCATTCGCCGACGCACAGTAACCCAGCGATAGTAGGAAACAACCATAGCACCATGTTGGTTGCGCCCAGTCGTGTGGACGCGCACAAGTCCGACGTCTTTCGTCGGCCCTGGTTCCAGCGAAATGATCTCGGTTTCCGACTGTATAGTATCACCCGAATAGACAGGTTCACCAAACACGCAGCCCCCGTAGCCGAGGGTAGCGATGGCGCGCATCGAGATATCGGCGACCGTTTGGCCGAACGCGATCTTGAACACCAGAACGTCATCCAGCGGACAATCGCGATAGCCCAGCGCGCGCGCGAAAGGCTCCGCACATTGCGTCGGAAAGCGAATCCCGGACAGCACCCGATAGAGTGTAGCCATGCCTTCGGTCGCAGTTAGCGCACCGGCATGGTAAATGACCTGATTAGCCTGGAAATCCTCGAAGTAGCGACCTGAGAAACTTTTTTGCTCGGTCATGAATCCTCCTAAGCCTTGGGAAGCTTGGCCTTGGTTTTCGAGGGATAGGCCTCGACTATCGACTTGCCGCTGGCCACGCCTTCATGGGTTTTGCTTTCGGAGGTCAAAAACTCCTGTGCCAAGGTAGTTGCTTCCTGGGCGTAGGCAGCGGGACAAACGAACACTCCGTCCATATCGACCGAAATGAGATCGCCGGGACGGACCATCACGCCATCCAGATTGATCGGCACGCCGATCTCCACTTCAACTTCGCTCGGCACCATGCCCGCCATACTGATCTCACGCGCCCAGACCGGAAAATCAAACTGCCCGATGGCCAGCACGTCGCGAATACAACCGTCAACCACGGCTGCCTTGACGCCTAGCTTCTTCAAACGATGGGCAACGACATCTCCGACAACGCCGCCACCTAGATTTCCAACGACCTCGATAGCAAGAATAGTGCCGCCGGGCGCATTGTCGTATGCGGCCATGACGCGCTCCCGCTCGCCGCCATCCAGTTCGATGGCGCGGCTGAGACGCAGTGTATGTGCCGGCGCGACAAAAGCTTTCTGGGGCGCGATGGCGCGTAGGTTTCGACAGCACAAAGCTTCACTCACCGAGTGGCCCTTCAGTCGCTCGATCGCATCATGAAGCAAGGATGTGTTAAGACCCTGGGCATTGATTTCCGCCATTGTACGCCTTTCGCTACTCAATATGAAACCATTCATGTTTAAACTGGTAACCTTAGAGATAATGCTAAAATAAACAAGAAAATCCAACGATTATATAATATGGAACGTTTCAATTTTTCGCTGCGATCCCTATTATCACGCTGGCAGCTAGGTTTATCGAAATTGGAAAGGTGAGAAAATGGGAAGAGCAGCCGTTATTCGTCGTACAGGAGGCCCCGAGGTCATCGAAATCGAGGAGGTTACTGTGGGTCACCCGGGACCGCGCGAGGCGAAAGTCCGCCACGAAGCCATCGCCGTCAATTTCCACGACATCTACGTGCGCTCCGGCCTCTATCCCGTGCAAGATCTTCTGCCGCTCGTTCTCGGAACAGAAGCGGCGGGCGTTGTCTTGGAGGTTGGAGCGGATGTGGACTACCTGCAGCCCGGAGACCGCGTCGCTTATGCCTGCCGACCCTACGGCGCCTTCTCTGACGAACGCCTGATCGAAGCGGATAATCTGGTCAAGCTGCCCGACGTTATCGATGCTCGGACCGCTGCGTGCGTTATGTTGAAGGGCATGACAGCCGAATACCTCCTGCACAGGACACATAAGGTGCACGCTGGCGACACTATCCTCGTGCATGCTGCCGCTGGCGGGGTCGGACAGATCCTCTGTCAGTGGGCTCGACACCTCGGCGTCACGGTTATCGGGACTGCCGGCGGCCCCGAAAAGACCGCGATTGCCCGCGCAGTGGGGTGCGCCCACGTGATCGACTACAAGGCGGAAGATTTTGTCGCTCGGGTAAAGGAGATCACACAAGGTGCAGGCGTGCCGGTGGTGTATGATTCCGTCGGCCGAGATACTTTTTTTGGCTCCATGGAATGCCTCGCGACGCGAGGCCATCTGGTTAACTTCGGCCAGTCTTCTGGACCGATTGAGGGCTTTGCCGTGGCGCAGCTCAGCGAAAAGTCGCTCACTCTCTCACGGCCTGTGCTGTTCCACTATATCTCGACCCGGGCCGAGTTAGAGGAAGTCGCCGGTAATCTCTTTAGTGTAATTGGGAGCGGTGTGGTGACGGCCCGGGTGGGCCATAGCTATCCGCTTGAAGAAGCCGGTCGTGCGCAAGCCGCCCTTGAGCAGCGCAAAACCGTGGGGGCTTCTATCCTCCTGCCCTGATCCTACCCGCCAACGCAAAACCGCGCTGAAGGGCAAGAGGCGAGGAGGCCGTGCCACTCAGGGATGGCCGCAGCCGTTTTCCAGCAAGAAGCCATCCGTATTGCAATCTGGCTCTATGCAAGGTTCAAGTGCTGTCATGTGTGGACAGCTCCTTCCGGCGTTGACACGTTAACTCGGCGAGACGAGGGCGATCGCTTCTCGCAATCGGTTCCTATGCAGCTTCGCTGGCGCTAGCCCACACCGCAAATGCTTCTCGGCGGGCATTGTCTCGGAGCCATTGAGGTGGAAGCGGGCGAAAACCCATCGAGGCTCGCGGCGAAAAATAGTCGAGCCGCATCAGGAAGCCGGATATAGGTCAGCAGTTGTGGCCCTTGATCCTGATCCAGCCATCCCGTTGCAATCGGGCGGGGTGCATATACGTCCACACATGACAGAACCATCCAGTAGACCCGTCCATAACCCGATCAATTACCGTCTAATCAGATTAAACCGTCTTATTTCCGGTTTACGCCAAGCCGGCCGCGTGACATACTCGAAAACTGACGAAGGCTGTCCATTGAAGGGCCAAACCATGTCCGACCGCTGGGTCTCCGTGGAGGAGATCGCCGAATATTTGGGTGTCAGTAAGGACACGGTCTACGGATGGATCGCCAAGAAGGAGATGCCTGCCCACAAGGTCGGAAGGCTTTGGAAGTTCAAGATGGACGAAGTCGATGATTGGGTGAGGCACGGAAAAGCATCGGACGATCAAAAGGAAAGCGAAGCGGCCGAGCCCAGTTCACAGAAGGGGAAGCATGCGGGGGGAGAGAAAGCGGATGGCTGATGTCGCGTGCGTCGACCTTTTTTGCGGGGCCGGAGGCCTCACGCATGGCCTGATCTTGGAGGGCATCAGGGTCGTCGCGGGTATTGACGTCGATGAAGCGTGCCGTCACCCCTTCGAAGCCAACAACGCAGCGCGCTTCATCAACGAAGACGTTGGCCTCCTCGCTCCCAAGCGTCTCAACGAAATGTTCGGTGATGCCGAAATCCGGGTGCTCGCCGGTTGCGCCCCTTGTCAGCCGTTCTCGACCTATGCCCAGCGTTATGACGTCGTCGGAAGCCCCCGTTGGGGCTTGCTCTATCAGTTCGGCCGCCTGATCAAATCGACGCGTCCTGATCTGGTCACGATGGAGAATGTTCCGTCGGTGGCCAAGCACGCGGTATTCGACGACTTCATCGAGACGCTGCAGAAAATGGGATACCACATCCACCACGGTGTAGTTGATTGTTCCCTGTACGGGCTGCCGCAAAATCGGCGACGAATGGTCCTGCTCGCCTCCCGCCTCGGCCCCATCGAACTGGTCGCCCCGACGCATGGTCGCCCGACGACCGTTCGCGCGGCGATTGGCAAGCTCGCACCGATCGCTCAGGGTGGGGCCCATCCGAAAGATCCGCTGCATGCCGCGTCCAAGCTCTCCGACCTGAACCTTAAAAGAATTCGTGCCTCCCGACCGGGCGGTACGTGGCGTGACTGGCCAAAGCATCTCGTTGCGGACTGCCATCGGCGTGAGACGGGCCATACGTATCCGGGTGTTTATGGACGGATGGTCTGGGACGAACCCGCGCCGACCTTGACGACCCAGTATTACGGCTTCGGAAATGGTCGGTTCGGTCATCCCGAACAGGATCGCGCCATTTCCCTGCGAGAAGGGGCAATTCTTCAAGGCTTCCCCAAGTCCTATTCTTTCATCCCGGATGGAGCCCCCGTTCATTTCAAGGCGTTGGGCCGAATGATCGGGAACGCGGTGCCGGTGACGCTCGGCGAGGTGATCGGCCAGAGCATCGCAGCCCATCTCGGAATTGAAGCCGAGAAGACGAAAAGAAAGAAGAAGGGAGCCGTCGCGGATGACGCGCGTAAGTCCCTCGTCGCATGACGCCAGTCGTCGGATGGCCCGCGTGCGACAGAAGGGCACGCAAGCGGAAATCTACCTCCGCAGGGTTCTGCATGCCAAGGGCTTGCGCTACCGCCTCCACGTTCCGCTGCTGACGAAGCCAAGACGCGTCGCCGATATCGTTTTCCCCAGCGCGAGGCTGGCAGTGTTCGTCGACGGATGCTTCTGGCACGCGTGTCCCCAGCACGCTTCCTGGCCGAAGAGCAATGCCGATTTCTGGCGGGAAAAGATCGAAACCAATCGATCCAGGGATGCCGATACCGATCAGCGGCTGAACGCCCTTGGTTGGAAGTCGGTCCGGATCTGGGAACACGAAGACGCCACCGAAGCCGCGATCCGCATCGCCGAACTCGTCGACGCGCGCAAGAAGAATGGGGCCCACCTATGTCGATGACTGCGGATGAAATGGTGGCCAATGTCGCTCACGCAACTGCCCCAGAGCCGGGCCAGTTGGTCGAGGTTCGCCGCCGCCAATGGATCGTCTCCGAAGTCGAAGGCGGTTCGGTTGCACCCGGACTCCCCAAGCGGCATCTCGTCCGGCTGGCCTCGATCGACGAGGACGCGCTGGGCGAAGAGATCGAAGTTCTCTGGGACCTTGAGCCCGGGGCCCATGTAATCGAGCGAGCCGGACTGCCGCGCATGACCGGACTAGACGACCCCTCGACACTTCAAGCCTTCCTCGATGCGGTGGTTTGGGGCGCTGCGACGAACGCGGATCGCGGCTATCTTCAGGCACCATTCCGCAGCGGCGTGAGCATCGAGGACTACCAGTTGGATCCGCTCGTGCGCGCGATCGACATGGCGCGCACCAATCTGCTGATCGCCGACGACGTCGGCCTCGGAAAAACCATCGAGGCCGGACTCGTCATTCAAGAGATGCTGCTGCGGCATCGTGCCCGCACCGTTCTCGTGCTTTGCCCCGCCTCTTTGCAGGAGAAGTGGCGCGTCGAGATGCAGGAGAAGTTCGGGCTCGAGTTCCGGATCGTCGATACGGAATACGTCAAGCGTCTGCGCCGTGAGCGAGGCCTGCACGCCAATCCGTGGACGTCTTTTCCCCGTCTCATCACGTCGATGGACTGGGCCAAGCAGGGTGAAGGCTTGCGCCTTCTGCGGGACGCACTGCCCCCGCACGTGAGCCATCCCAGGAAGTTCGACCTGCTGATAATCGACGAGGCTCACAACGTTGCCCCGACCGTCGGCCGCTATGCTGTCGAAAGCCTGAGGACACGGCTGGTTCGTCTGGCCGCGCCACACTTCCAGCACAAGCTGTTTCTCACCGCCACGCCGCATGACGGTTACACCGAATCCTTCACCGCGCTCCTTGAACTTCTCGATGATCAGCGGTTTGCGAGAAACGTCCTCCCAAGCGACCCCCAGCTCGCCCGGGTCATGGTCCGTCGGCTGAAGAGCGATCTGGTCGATGCGAACGGCAAGCACATTTACCCCGAGCGGCGACTCGAGGCGCTGCCGGTGGAGTATAGCGAAGACGAGAGGGGCGCCCGGCGGCAGCTGGAGGCATACATCAAGAGCCGCGAAGGCGGTGCTGATGGAGGGCGGACCGTCGATCACTTCGTACACCAATTGCTGCGTAAGCGCCTGTCATCGTCTCCTGCGGCGTTCGCAGCCACGCTGGAGCGGCATGTTGCGACGATCGAAGGCCGGTCGTCGAGCGAGCGCGGCCAGAAGAAATTCGATGATCGTATCCTCCGGCGAGCGATAGCGAAAACCGAGGAAGACTACGCAGACGATGCCCAGCGGGACGCCGCCGAGGCTGAAGCGATCGAGGAGGCCGGCAAACACGTTCGTCCACCAACCGACGAAGAACGCCGGATGCTCGACCGGTTGCGGTCATGGGCTCAGCAGGCGGCTCGTCGAACGGGTGCCAAGGCCAGCGCCGTGCTGGATTGGCTGACCCGACACCTCAAGGACGGTGACAGGTGGACGAACGAACGGGTGATCCTGTTCACTGAATACCGTGCCACTCAGCAATGGGTGCACGAGATCCTCGCGGCCCGAGGTTTCGGGGCCGAGCGACTTGCTCTGATCTATGGCGGCATGGATCCGAAGGAGCGTGAGGCCGTGAAAGCCGGGTTCCAGGCAAACCCCTCGGACTCCCCTGTGAGAATACTGCTGGCGACCGACGCTGCTTCGGAGGGCATCGACCTCCAGAACCACTGCCATCTGATGATCCACCTCGAAATTCCGTACAACCCGAATGTAATGGAGCAGCGGAACGGCCGCATCGACCGCCATGGGCAACGCGCCAGCGAGGTCGTCATCTGGCATCCGGTGGATGCAGAGGGTGGCCACGGAGACGATATCCTGCGTGCGCTCCGCAAACTGGATGCGATGCGCGCCGACATGGGTAGCGTGAACCCGGTCATCGCGCCTCAACTGCCCGACCTTCTCGAGGGTCGCCGGCGCGATCTCGACACGCGGCAAGCCGAATCCCGGATAGAGAAATCCCGCCGCTTCGTGAAGGTCGAGCGCGATCTTCGCGAGCGCGTTGCCAAACTTCACGACCGGCTGAACGAGACTCGGCTTGAGCAGAGCTTGGTGCCCGATCATATCGAGCAAGCCGTACGCACCGCGTTGCGTCTCGCGGACAAACCGGATCTGGAGCCCGTTTCGCTGGCTGGCGCGCCGGATGGCACGGTCTTCCGAATGCCGCCGCTCTCGGGTTCCTGGTCCCGATGCCTGGAGGGGCTCGAACACCCCTATACCCAGAAGGTCCGCCCTATCACCTTCGACCACGAAGTCGCCAAGGGCCGTGACGACGTTGTCCTCGTCCACCTGAACCACCGGCTGGTCCAAATGAGCCTCCGACTCCTGCGCGCGGAGATCTGGGCGCGCGACGACATGAAGAAGCTTCATCGCGTAACCGTCCGCTCGCTTCCGGATGGGCGGATCGACGGGTCGGCCGTGGTGGTGATGTCGCGGCTCGTCGTGACGGGCGGGAACCATCACCGGCTGCACGAGGAACTCACGGAGGCTGGCGGCTACCTGCGTGATGCCGGTTTCCGGCGGGAGGAACGGGTCACGGAAGTCCGACGATGGCTGGAGGATTCACAACCCGCGGCCCTGTCGGATGCGACGTTCGACGCGTTGAGGACGCGCTTCGACAAGCAGCGTGATTCCGTTCTCGCAGCCGTCGAGGCACGCTCGAAGGACCGGCTGCGTTTCCTCGTGAACACGATAGAGACCCGGAAACGCAAGGAGGCCGAGGACATCCGCCAAGTGCTGGACGATCTCGAACGAGCGTTGAAGACCGAGATCGCCGCAGAACAGCAACCCTTGCAGCTCTCTCTGTTCTCCGAAGACGAGCGCACTCAGCTCAAGCGTGACCGAGCGGCCCTCGAAGCACGCTTGGCCCGGATCCCCAAGGAGCGCGAGCAGGAGCTACGCGCGATCGAGGAACGGCACTCCAATGCCGTCGAGCACACCTTCCCCGTGGCCGTGGTGCTGCTGGTTCCGAACTCCCTCGCGAAGGAGAAGCGCGGATGAGCAACGATCACGAGTGGCTGAACCTCATCGAAATCTCCGGGCCCTTTCTGGCGGTACCCGTGCTGCGAGATGTATTCCCGCAAGGCCTCGAAGCTCTGCCTTCCGGGCGGCCTCAGCGGCTGCGTCGGACTTATGAGGAATGGCGCGATGCCGTCGACATGGACGACCTCGAGCTCCCCGCGTTGCACGCGGCGTGGATCGACGACGTGCTGGTCACCGCGCTGGAAATGGATGAGGCGTTGCTGCACAAGAGCGCGACGCTGCCTGAGCAGCTCACTGTCTCAATGCCCGAACACGGGGTCACGGTCGCGCCCGATCTGGCCGTCGTGAATCCGACGAACTCCGACGAACCGCTTCTACTCATCCATGTCTACGAGCCCGACACCGATCTGGACGCGACGCGCCGTTTCGATGGCCTCGCGATCACCCCGGCCGACCGGATGGTCGCGCTGCTCCGGGCGACGGGATGTCCCACTGGCATCGTGACCAATGGCGAGCGCTGGATGCTCGTCCACGCGCCCGTCGGTGCCGTGGCAGGCTTCGCGAGTTGGTATGCGCGCCTCTGGGGTCAGGAACCGGAAACGCTGCGCGCCTTCGTCAGCCTTCTGGGTGTCCGTCGCTTCTTCGGACCCGACGAGGGCAAGCTGCCGGCGCTCTATGAGCGGTCCCTGAAGTACCAGGACGACGTGACCGAAGCGCTCGGCGAGCAGGTCCGGCGCGCCGTCGAAGTGCTCGTGCAGGCTCTCGACCGCGCCGACCAGGACCGCAATCGCGAGCTCTTGCGCGACGTCGATCCGCGAGAGCTCTACGAGGCCGGCCTGACGGTCATGATGCGGCTCGTCTTCCTGCTATCGGCCGAGGAACGCGCCCTGTTGCTGCTCGGCGATCCCCGTTACGACTCCTTCTACGCCATCTCCAGCCTGCGAATGCAGCTGCGTGCGGATTCCGAAGAGATCCTCGAGCGTCGCCGGTCTGCCTGGTCGCGATTGCTCGCCCTGTTTCGCGGCGTCTATGGCGGCATTGATCATCCGACGCTGCGCCTTCCGGCACTCGGAGGTTCGCTGTTCGACCCCGATCGTTATCCCTTTCTCGAAGGGCGGAAGAAGGGCACGAGCTGGCGGTGCGATCCGGCTGAACCACTGCCGATAGACGACCGCACCGTTCTGCTCCTGCTGGAAGCGATCCAGACCTTCGAAGGTCGCACGCTGTCCTACCGCGCGCTCGACGTTGAGCAGATCGGGCACGTCTATGAGGGTCTCCTTGAGCGCACGGTGAAGCGCGTCGACGGCGTGACGCTGGAACTCGACAGCGGCGCGAAGGCCAAGAGCCCGCGTGTGACGCTCGGCGAGATGGAGTCGGCGCGCCTGGATGGTACGGCAAGGGTCGCCGAGCTGCTGAAGGAACGGAGCGAACGCTCGGAGCCCGCCATCCGCAACGCCCTTGAGCGGGCCGCCGACGATCGTCTCGCCGCGCGCCTGCTCACCGTCTGCCGGGGCGACATCGGTCTGCGCGACCGTATTCTGCCCTACGCGTCCCTTCTGCGGACCGACCCTTGGGGCTATCCGCTCGTGCACCACAAGGGTGCCTTCGTCGTCGTGCTCGGCGCCGATCGGCGCGAGAGCGGCACGCACTACACGCCGAAGAGCCTGACCGAGAAGATCGTCGAGGAGACCCTCTCCCCGGTCGCCTACCGCGGCCCAGCCGAAGGCAAGTCGCCCGAGGAATGGGACCTTAAGGGTGCCGAGGAACTGCTGGATCTGAAAATCTGCGATCCTGCCATGGGGTCCGGAGCCTTCCTGGTGCAGGCGTGCCGTTGGCTCTCCGATCGTCTAGTCGAGGCCTGGGCGGCGGCAGAGGCCAGCGACAAACGGATCGACAGTGAAGGACGCATTATCGATGAGGGCGACGCCGAAGGTTTCGATCCCTTGTCGCCGGACGCCGAGGAGCGCGCGGTCCTCGCGCGGCGTCTCATCGTGGAACGCTGCCTCTATGGTGTGGATCGAAACCCGCTCGCCGTCGAGCTCGCCAAGCTGTCGCTCTGGTTGACCACGATGTCCAAGGGGCGCCCCTTCGGCTTCCTCGACCACAACCTGCGTAGCGGTGACAGCCTTCTCGGCATTCACGATCTCGGTCAGCTGGTCGAGCTCGACATGAACCCGAAGGGGAAGGCACAGCTACGCTTGTTCGGTCGGACCATTCGGTCTGCGGTCGACAGGGCCCTCGAACTCCGCGCTCGTCTGCGGGAGATCCCCATTCGCGACATACAGGATGTCGAAGCGATGGCAGCGCTCGATGCTCGGTCGCGAGGCGAATTAGCACTGCCGGCACTCGTCGCCGATGCGTTCGTCGGCATCATCCTCGCAGAGGAGCGTGCGGGAGAGCGAGCAGCTAGAATCGAGGCTCTGGCTGCATTCGCCGACGCCGCCGCAAGCGGCGACATCTCGGCGAGGGATAGGCTTTTGCGTGATGCATCGAATGATCTGGCCAAAGATGCCCCCGACGGTGTCGCACGAACCCCGTTCGATTGGCCGCTGGAGTTCCCCGAAGTGTTCCTTCGTGAGAACGGTGGGTTCGATGCCTTCGTCGGAAACCCGCCGTTTCTAGGCGGCCAAAGGATCACCGGAGCAATGGGCACCACCTTCCGCAACTGGCTGGTGGGGCAAGTTGCGGAAGGGCGACGTGGATCAGCCGATCTCGTGGCTTACTTCTTCCTGCGTGCATTCACCTTGCTGCGAAACGGGGGGGGCTTCGGCCTGCTCGCGGTCAATACGATCTCGGAGGGGGACACAAGGCTGGTCGGATTGGAGGCAATGATCCGGGACGGCGCCGTCATTCGTGCCGCGTATCCGAACGAGCCGTGGCCTGGAACGGCGGCCGTAGCGACCAGCCGCGTTCATGTGCAGAAGGGAAACTGGAATGGGCAGCGGACCCTTCTTGGTCGGCCGGCACCCCATATCTCCGCGTTTCTTTCCGATCATGAAGAGTGGAGTCCTAAGCAGTTGAAGAGCAACGAGAACATAGCCTTTCAAGGTTCTATCGTTCTTGGGATGGGGTTCGTCATCGCGCCAGATGAAGCGAGCGACCTGATTGCGTTAGATCCTCGCAATGCTGATGTCTTGTTTCCCTACATGAATGGCCAAGATCTGAACTCAGAGCCGAACCAAGAACCCACCCGCTGGGCCATTAACTTCTGGGATTGGCCTGAAGAACGGGCGCAGACGTACGACGGGCCATGGAAGATAGTGGAAGAGCGGGTGAAGCCAGAGAGACAAAGACGGAAGTCAAACGGCGAATACGCACTGAGGAACCCGCTGCCGCAGCGCTGGTGGCAGTATGGCGAAAAGCGCCCTGGCCTTTACCACAAGATCGGCAGAGGTCACGCGTTTGAGCGCCATCCAGAATGGTGGGATCCAGATCAGGTCCCGCTTGATCAGGTGATTGCAATACCTGAAACCACAAAGTACTGCTCGTTTTCTTTCGTTTCAAACTCGATCGTTCTGTCGCATATGCTAAAGATAATAGCCAGCGATTCTCCGGCTATGTTTTGTATTCTTAACTCCGCAATACATGAATGCTGGGCAAGAAAACAATCTTCTACGTTGGAGACGCGACTAAAATACATTACAACATCCGCATTCGAAACTTTTGTTTTTCCCTCCGAGCAAAGAATTTCATTTGACGATTTGCGCAAAAAGCTCGTCCAGAATAGAGAATTATTGATGCATCAGGAGGGAATTGGCCTCACGCGTCTGTACAATAGATTTCATAATCCAACGGAATGTTCTCCGAATATTCAAGCGCTTCGCGATGCACATCGCGAAATAGATGAGGCTACGGCCGAGGCTTATGATTGGGACGACCTTGTACTCGGGCACGGCTTCTATGAGGTGCCTTACCTACCTGAGAATGATCGGGTCCGGTTCACGATCTCAGAGCCTGCGCGCCTAGAGGTTCTGCGTCGCTTGGCGGAGCTGAACCGGCAGCGTTACCAGGAAGAAGTCGATCAGGGCCTGCACGGCGGAACGTCTGGCACAGGCAAGGCGCGTGGACGCAGACCTCGCGCTGCTTCTTCGTCCGAACCGACACTCGACCTCGACGACATCTCCCCAACAAATAACGACCCATTGCTGAGATCATGCCAATGACGAAGCCAACCACAGACCACGCAGAGGCCAGTCCAACGAAGCGGTTCTTCGTGTCGATGCTGACGCGAGACATTAACCTTGCCGACGCGATCCTTGACCTCCTCGACAACTGCCTTGATGGCGCGCTCCGGCTCGCAGACGGCAACGAGGTAGATTACTCGCAGCATTTCGTGAAGATTGAACTCGCAGCGGGTCGTTTTTCGATCGAAGACAACTGCGGCGGCATCCCGCGCGACGTTGCTAAGAATTACGCATTTAAAATGGGCCGCGAGCCCGGTGACGACCGCGATTCCGACGCAGAGACCATTGGTATGTATGGCGTGGGAATGAAGCGCGCGATCTTCAAGATGGGTCGCGAGGCGCTCGTGCGGACCCGGTATGGCGACGACACGTTCGAAGTGCCGATAACCTCGACTTGGCTAGAAGGCAAAGGATGGGATCCACTGCCAATCAATGAGCCGGCGGAGGCCGCCGAGAAGCTCCCCGAGCCCGGTACGGTCATCACCGTCCGCGATCTGTACGACGGAGTCTCCAGGCATTTTGCCAACGAGGCGTTTGAGAACGAAGTCCGCACGGCTATCTCTGAGCACTTCACAGTGTTCCTCCAATGGGGACTCAAGGTCGACCTCAACGGCAAACCCGTGGAGCCGGTACTCGTCGAAGTGCTCGTGTCAGAACGCGACGATGGACCAGCACCGTTCATTTTTCAAAAGACGATCGACGACGTCCTCGTCTCGATCACGGTTGGATTGAACACCGGTCGGAGTCTGGGCGACGAAGAGGATGAAGACTCAGGCTTTGAGCGCGACCGATCGTCGGTGACCGCCGGCTGGACGGTCCTCTGCAACGACCGCGCGGTAATCGTAGGCGACAAGAGCCGTCTCACCGGCTGGGGCGATGGCATTCCCCTGTACCATCCGCAGTTCGCCATCATCACCGGCATCATTGAGTTCCGCTCCAAGCATGCTGACAAGCTCCCGGTCACGACGACGAAGCGGGCACTCGACACATCGTCGAACGTTTGGCTCGAGTCCTTGGTGAAGATGAAGGAGGGTATGCGGGTTTGGATCTCGTATACGAACCAGTGGAAGAACCACCCGCGTGCCGATCAGTCGAACCACTGGGAGGATGCACGTTCGCTTCCTTTGAGGGGAGCGATCGCGGCAGTCACTTCGCGTGATGCTACCAGGAAGACTGACGACTACGTCGAATTTAACCCGCAGAAGGCAAAAGTCCTGCCTGAGCCGCCGGGCAAAACGCCATCCTCCCGAAGGATTGTGTTCTCGCGGCCAGTCGAGGAAATACGGCTCGTCTCCAGAATGCTATTCGACGTAGATGATGAGAAGCCGGGAATCGTGGGCGAGAAGTGCTTCGAGCTGACGCTCACCAAGGCCAAGAAGCGGGACGGCTGAGAGATGAGCGCCGGATCTTCGCTTCCCTACCGGCTGAGGCCCAACAAGGCCGTTGACCGGGAACTGTTCCTGTCACTCCTGATGCGGCTGGCTCCCGCGTTGTCGCTGGAGAACTACCAATATGTCGGTCTCGGCGGCCCGTTTCTCGAAGACTTTAGATTGGTGCATGCCCGGCTCGGCCTCAAAGCGATGACCTGCGTCGAGGCCGAAGAGCAGGTTCACAAGCGCCAACAATTCAATTGCCCAATCGCTTCAATAGAATGCGTCCACAAGACGCTCGAAGATTACCTTGATGGGCACGAATTCGAGGTGCCGGCGATCATTTGGTTCGACTACACGGAGCCGAAAGGCATCACCAAGCAGATCGAGCGCTTCGCACGGACGGTAGGCACAGTTCCGCTCGGAAGCGTGCTTAGGATGACGCTTAACGCAAATCCGTCCTCACTTGGCAAACCCGACCCCAGTGAGCTTTCGGTGGAGATCGACGGTGAGGAATCCAGTGATCGTGCAGTGAAGCCGACGATTCAAGAATGGCGGCTCGCGCGTTTCAAGGAGCGCCTCGGTACGCTATTCCCGAGCGGACTGACGACCGAAGGGATGAGCTTTAAAACCTACGGCCCGAGCCTTCTCCGTGCGCTGAAGCTCGCGGTCGAGAAAGAAATGCTCAGCTTCCGTGATCGCCGTGTCGTATGGGTGCTGGGCACGCACTATGCCGACGGGCAGGCCATGGTGACTGCGGCGCTCGTGGTGTGTGCTGCCAATGACACCTCCATCGAAGAGCTCGTGAAAGAGTGGGAGTTCTACTCGACACCGGAATTGCCGCATCGTCTCGACCTGCCCGCCCTTTCAACTCTGGAGCGGTTGACGATGGAGTCGCACGAGGATCCACGCGGGAAATTGCTTTTCGACCTGCCCAAGTCCGATATGGGCGAGGACCCGTTCTCGGTCTTTAAGAAGTTCTACCGCATCTACCCGCACTTTTCTCGTGTCGAACTTTGACCGCGGCGGACGGAAGATGACTATGGCCGATCTGACCACGACCACCGAACCATCCGTCAGTGCTTGGATCCTCAAGAAGACGTCCAACTCGCCCCGCTATTCCGTCCGTATCGACGTGGGGTCGACCACTCACGGCGCAATCGAGGAGAGCCATTGGGCCGTCGTTCTGGACGATGGCGGCGAAGTCTCGGAGGTGGGCAGGATCCTTCGTATCCGTTCGGACCTCGACGACACCACGATCCATTTCGACCATTGGCGCGCCGTCGAACCGTCCGTGCCGCTCGCCGTCCTCGGCTTGACCGCGCGGACCGTCCCCGCCGCGCGACTGCCATGGGACGAGTTCCTCCGCATTCTGCCGCTGCTCGGCGTTCCTGACCCCGCAGCAGTGCCCCTGATCAATGATGTCGTCTACACCCGAGACCTCCTGGAACTTTCCGTGCGGGACGATCTGCTCGGCCCCGCCGGAGGCCCCCATGAGCTGATCAAGGACATGAGCGTCCGCGACCGCTATCTGGTCGGCAAGCTGGCGCCGCACCGGCCGGATGACGACCAGGCAGCACGGGTCGAATCGGCCTCGGCAGCCGAGGAGGCTGGCGACCTCGAGGACGAACGGACGGCGCCTCTCCATGAACCCGGTGCCGAGTTCGCCAGTGCATCGGGTCGCGTGGAGCCGGAGGATGACGCGCTCGACGAGATCGACACGACGAACAACCAGTCGCTGGTTCCCTCCAGCATGGGCCTGACCTTCTGCGTAGCGCCCGATGTCGGGAAGCTGGCCGTCGATGCACGATGGGGACGGTACGAGCGCGTACCGAACGATGAACACGATATCGTCAAGACGCGAAAGAATCGCCAGACCGGTCACCAGGAGGAGGTAAAGGTCAGGGTCTGGCAGCGCATCCCGTGTGGTGGCGTCGTCACGGTTCCGCTCGTCGATGGGCCGATCAAGCCGTCCACTCCCGACCCCGATCAACCGGATGTCCGCCTGCAGGGGACGGTTCGGACGAACAACAAGGGGGAGCGCCTGGTCACTTTGTTCCTCGTCAACGGGCAGTTGGAACCCGAAGACAACAAGGACCGCGCCTGGCTGTTCCAGCCGGAGATCACCGTCGAGGCCTCCGAAGATCACGGGGACAAGTCGGTCTTTCGACGTCGCCCCTCCAACGAAGTGGTCGTCGACGACCCGGAACGCGACCGTCTCGCGCTCATCTATCGCAACAGGCTGGAGTTCGCGGTCGGACACGGGGTGTCCGTTCACGCCGATACGACGCTCGAGGAACCGACCAAGGCCCATCGCGTCAGAACAGAGATCATCCCGCGCTACGAAGTCGCCGTAACCGAAACGCCGGGCCTCGATCCCAGGGACCGTCCTGCCATGCGGCGCATGGTCGACGAGGGCTGGCTCGACATGACGCGTCTGGCCGAGATGGCGCCGGATGCGTTGCGCGACGCACTTTCGTGCCTCGTCGACGATTACGCCGTTTGGATCGGCGAGCAGAAAACCCGGCTTGGGTCGGAGATCACTGGCTTCGATGATCCGGGCAAGGACGTAATTCAGCGCTGCGAGGAGATCCTGCGCCGCCTCCGAGAGGGTATGGATACTCTCTTCGCCGATCGGAAAGCGCTGGAGGCATTCCGCTTCGCCAACCGGTCCATGGCCATGCAGCGTGTCCGAAGCATCTACGCTCTGAAGCGCCGACGGAACGAAGCCGTCGACGTGACCACTTTGGACGTGCAGAAGAACAGATCTTGGCGCCCGTTCCAGCTGGCGTTCCTGCTGCTGTCTATCCCGTCGCTCGCCGACCCGACACACCCGGACCGGACGAAGCCGGTCGAGGCGTTCGCTGATCTGCTCTGGTTCCCGACGGGTGGTGGCAAGACCGAGGCCTATCTTGGTGTGGCAGCCTTCGCCATGGCCATGCGCCGACTGAAGAATGATCTCGGCGGCCTCGACGCATCACGTGGTCTCGCCGTCATCATGCGGTACACGCTGCGACTGCTGACTCTGCAGCAGTTCCAGAGGGCGACGACGCTGCTCTGCGCGATGGAGGTCATCCGTCGTGCAGACGACAAGACCTGGGGCAAGGAACCTTTCACGCTCGGTCTTTGGGTCGGCAATCGCGTGACACCGGGCACGACCGAAGCGTCTCACCAGGCTGTCGAGGCCATTCGAAACAACGATCGCAACAAGGCGGGCATTGCATCGCCTGCACAGTTGACCAGTTGCCCTTGGTGCGGTTCGGAGATCTCCGGTGGTCGCGACATCGAGGTCGACAGGGTCGCCGGCCGAACGCTGATCCACTGCGGCGACAAGCTGGGCGGCTGCGATTTCTCGAAGGCGAAATCCACTGGGCAGCCTCACCCGGGGCTTCCCGTGAAAGTCGTCGACGAGGAAATCTATCACCGCCCGCCGACGATGATGATCGCGACAGTGGACAAGTTCGCGATGATGGCGTGGCGTCCCGAGGTTCGGAACCTTTTCGGCCGCATCGAGCAGGAATGCGGACGCCATGGATTGCTCTGGCCGAGTCATGACTGCGGGACGGGGCACCGAGCGAGGGGGGTATATCCGGCCGCTAGTGTGAAGCCGGTCCGCGCAATTCGACCACCAGACTTGATCATCCAGGACGAGTTCCACCTCATCAGCGGCCCGTTGGGCACCATGGTGGGTCTTTATGAAACGGCGGTCGACGAGCTGAGCAGCTGGGTTCTGGGCGACGAGAAGGTTCGCCCCAAGGTCGTGGCTTCCACCGCGACCGTGCGGCGGGCCGACGATCAGGTGCGCAATGTTTTCATGCGCCGCATTTCCGTTTTCCCGCCTTCCGGCCTGGACGTCGAAGACAATTTCTTCTCGGTCCAGAGACCCATCCGCGAGAAACTCGGCCGACGGTACATGGGAATCTGCGCTCCCGGCAGCTCTCGCCCTGCAGTGCTGATCAGAACCTATACGGCGTTCCTCACCGCCGCGCAGGCGTTGTTCGATCGGTTCGGCCCGGTGGCCGACCCCTATATGACTCTCGTCGGCTACTTCAACTCGCTGCGAGAACTCGGAGGGATGAAGCGTCTGGCCGAAGACGACGTCCAAACGCGTTCCTTCCGTGTCGATATGAGCCTGGTGGACCGACCGGGGCTCGCGCAGCGGCGGGTCGAGGAAATCAGCGAACTGACATCGCGGGTCTCCAGTCAGGACATCCCGAGATACCTCGATCAGCTCGAGGTGCCATTCGAGGGAGCGTTCGATCCGGCACTAGGCAAATGGGTGACCAACAGGAAGCCAGGGGAAGCCCGGCCGATCGATGCCGTTCTCGCGACGAACATGCTGTCGGTCGGTGTCGACGTGAACCGTCTCGGAGTGATGGTCGTAAACGGCCAACCTAAGGGAACGGCCGAGTACATCCAGGCGACCAGCCGTGTGGGCCGAACGCCGCCAGGACTGGTGGCCACTGTGCTGACTTGGGCGCGACCTCGGGACTTGTCGCATTACGAGACCTTCGAGCATTACCACGCCACCTTCTATCAGCACGTCGAAGCTCAATCCGTCACCCCGTTCTCGCCACGGGCGTTGGACAGAGGGCTCACCGGCGCGATGCTCTCCATCATGCGTCACTCCTACGATCCATTCGCGGCAAATGACGGCGCTGGCGCCATGAACAGTCCGAGCCGCAAAGAGATGTTGGACACGATAGGCGCCGTCGCCGCTCGCACCTGGGAAGTCACGGAAGACTCGGGAAAGAAGACTCTAACCGAAGCCGAGATGAAGAGCCGCGCTGACGATTGGGCCAATGAAGCGGGCGTAGGCGGCCGCACGCTCGTCTACCAGAAGCACGGCGCAGGACCCACCGCATATCCGTTGCTTTCGGTGCCGGGCATCAAGCCTTGGACCGACTGGACGGTCCCGATGTCCATGCGCGAAGTCGAGCCTGGTGTCAGACTCGTGATGGAGGACGACCGTTCGACGAGTGATCCGACTTGGAGACCGCGGGTGACGCAGCCCCAGGAGGATCAGCAATGAGCAGGACACCCGTAGGAGAAATTCGACCGAGCCAGTTGCTTTGGACCTACGGCCCGGGAGCCTTGATCGACCTCCCGAATATGTCGGTGGTCACGATGGGGATCGACCGCTGGGAAAAAGACAGGTGTCAGCCGATACAAGAGGCACGGTTGCTTGCCAACGTCCGGGGCGTGCTCGGACCCCAAGTCGAATCATTGCATATGCCGCCCGTGGGCGAGAGGGAAATCGCAGACCCATTTTCGGCCGCCGCGCTGATCGGCGTGCCCGTCAAGCCCTTCCCGCGGTGGCTGCGCTGCGTCAAATGCGGCCTGCTATCACCCTATGACGCCGGCTTGTTCAAGCTGAAGGAAAACAGGTATCGCCCCGAGCTGACGCGTTTCGTCCATGAGGGCTGTCGCGGATCGAATAACGATCAGAGGGCCAGGGATGCCGATGCGGTTCCGGCGCGCTTTCTCATGGCGTGTCGGGCTGGCCACCTGGACGACTTTGCATGGCACTGGTTCGTTCACGGCGGATCTAGCACCTGTCGTGCGACGCTGAGGTTCTTCGAGAGCGGCGCATCACTTCAAACCGAGAACCTTTGGGTCAAATGCGATGGCTGCGGCGCATCGAAGAACATGGCGCAGGCTTTTGGTCAGGCAGGTCGAGACAACCTTCCAGCCTGCCGAGGGCGGCATCCGCACGTGGATCGGTTCGAGGACGAATGCACCGAGGAACCTCGCGCAATTCTACTCGGCGCAACGAATAGCTGGTTCCCGGTCACACTCTCGGTTCTCGCGATCCCACAGGTGGGAAGCCCTCTGGCGCAACTGGTCGCGGATGGCTGGACGTTCTTTGAAGACGTCACATCGGCGGCCGAAGTGGCGTTCGTCGTCAAAACCCTGAAGAAGACGGCGCAGCTGCCTGGCGTCGAGCAGTTCACTGACGAGCAGATTTGGTCCGCAATCGAAACCCATCGCAATGGCCGACCGGGCGTCGAACAGAGCGACCTCAAAGGGCCGGAATGGGATGTGCTCACGGCCGAGAACCCACCCACCGACTATCCGCATTTCATGAGCAAGAAGGTGGGCGTGCCCTCGGGCTTCGGTGCGGCGATCACACGCGTTCTGCTGCTCGAGCGGCTTCGTGAGGTGAACGCCCTCCTTGGATTCACACGAGTCGAGTCTCCTGACGAAGGAACGGGAGATGAGGCAGCCCCACGAGCCCCGCTCGCACGGGCAGCACCAAACTGGGTGCCGGCCACTCAAGTTCACGGTGAAGGAATTTTCGTTCGCTTCGATGCAGATGCATTGGGGGCTTGGGCGGATAAGGATCCGGTGAAGGCTCTCGACTCTCGGCTACGGCAAGGCCATCGCGGATGGCGGCAAAAGAGGAACCTGGACCCAAACCAAGGTTACCCGGGCGTTCGTTATGTCATGCTACACACGCTCGCGCACATGCTGATACGGGAACTGGCTTTGGAGTGCGGCTACAACGCCGCGAGTATTCGTGAGCGTATATATGCAGACGTCGAGGACGGCCGGGATCAAGCCGGATTTCTCATCTACACGGCTGCAGCAGATTCTGATGGCACTCTGGGGGGTCTCGTAGAGCTGGGAAAGCCTGAAAATCTCGGGCGACTTCTGCGCCAAGCGCTGGATCGCGCCCATATTTGCGCCTCCGATCCACTCTGTTCGGAACACAATCCGAGCAAGGACCAGTCACTTCACGGCGCAGCATGTCACGCCTGTTCATTCGTCTCGGAAACGTCCTGTGAGAGGGGAAATCGTCATCTCGATCGTTCCTTCGTGGTACCCACCCTTGAAAATCCCGACGCGGCATTCTTCGAGACCGTCTGATGGAAGCGATATTGGTCGCTGCCACAGACCTCGTGGCCATGTTATCACCGTCGAGGATCGAAGCGCTCGCAGATCGTGTCCGCGGCTTGATGCCGATCGAAAGAGACGGAAGCCTGCATCAGCTCGTGAGCACGCCGGCTGCTCGCGCAGCACTTGATCGCTTGATCACCGCCTGGAAGCAGACGGAAATATCAGGCGATGTGCTGGCCGGGATCTTGGTCGGCGCCGCCTTCGCCCGCCAACAGGTGCAGCGCGAGAACAGTGTCGAGCTCGTTTGGACGGGCCCGACGACACCATTCGTCGCCACCCGCCGCACGGAGCAGGTGCTCTTGGATCTCATCGGTCACGCGCAAAGTGACCTCTTTCTCGTTAGTTTCGTTGCATACGACGTCTCCTCGGTGGTCGATGCATTGAATGCTGCAAGCAGTCGCGGCATCGACATCCGGATTCTGTTGGAGACCTCCACGAGCCATGGCGGGAGCCTGTCCGTCGATCCTATTGCTACGATGCGGCGCTGTGTTCCCTCGGCAGCGCTGTATGTCTGGGCCGACCGGCCGGCACCGTTCGCCGAAGGACGGGTTCACGCGAAAGCGGCTGTTGCCGACGGTAATTCAGCCTTCTTGACCAGTGCTAACCTGACTGGGCACGCGCTGGAGAAGAATATGGAGGCCGGCGTCGTGATCAGCGGTGGACACGTCCCCGCAGGACTACGTGCCCATCTTCATGCTCTAATCGAGACGAAGGTCATTCGGAAAATCTAGAATGACACTCGGCAACTGCGCGCCTGATCCCGCATAACGCTGTAGTCGGCGAGCATTTCGGTGATAGCCGACCCCTCCGGCAGCAGGTCGGGCTCGTCGGTTGCGCGCGCCTGGAAGTCGCGGCTATACTCGACAACCGGTGGGCAGACGGTCGCCACGCGGGGGTCAGAAGCGACCGTCGCGCAGCCGGTCAGCGAGATCGTCGCGATCCCGAGGGCGGCGAGCGGCATTGTCATATGTGGACGGCATGGAAGCACGATTACAACCACTATCGGCCACACTCCGCCCATGGTGGAGAAACGCCGGTCGAGTTCGCCGAAAAAGCCGATAGCGGGCATGCCCCATACCGCCTTGAACAAACCGCCCGCAACGGGCAACATTCTGAAACCGGACTCTCCCTATGACTGAAGGGAAGTCGGGTCTCAGGTCAATGCCATCCAGAAGCGTGGGTTGGGTCGGCAAGTTCCTGGCCATGGAGGGCCGCGTCAGAGTATGACCACCCACGTCTTTTCCCTAGGGCCTGAACGGATACCCGGGTGTGCAGACCCGGATGACAAGCAAAGGATGGGAAAAGATGACTGAAGTAAGAGTCGATGGGTACTTGGTACAAAAGAAGCTAGAGGATGCGTTGAAGGCAATTGTTGGAAACAGCGCCTGGGAGGGCCGGGAGTTGCTTGTTCCTGGTACGAGGCGTCGGTGGGATATGGCCTATGAACTCGGGAGCAAGGTTACAGTTGTCGAATTCGACGGAGATGCCCACTACCGAGACCCTTTGAAGATGAAAGTTGACAATGAAAAGGATGTCACAGCTAGAAGCTTGGGATACAAAGTGGTGCGCATGCCTTATTGGGTCCAGCTCACAAACCAGACATTGCAGCACTATTTCGGCCTAAGCGCAGAGATTTATCAGGATTTTCCACACGGCTTCATTGCGACGAAACTGTTTCCAGCGTCCTACTGCGAAATGGGGATTGAGCGGTTCGAAAGGGAACTGAGCAGCCTGCCCAATAGCGTTAAAGATGCTGTCATGAGTTCTCTAGTAGACAGATGTGCAGAGCACGGGGCCGATTATGTGCTGCCAAGAAAGCTGAGATGTATAGCGCCTCAATAGGCCATAAATGCGCGACTTGATCTGCTTCCCGGCAACGCCCTCGATCTGAGTTAGAGTTTTCTGCGTCTTGAGCCTTGACTGGGAGATGAGCGGAGAACGATGAAAGCATCGAACCCATGGCCCTCAGCTTGGGAAACTCGCAGCCGCCTGAGACAAACTCTTGACGACGACGCTGCTTCCGCTTGCACAGCCTATCAATACCCCAAGATCCTACTGGACTTCCGCGGCATAGCGAGCGTTGCTGTGGGCATGCCCGGCGGCTGCGCTGGGCTTCTCCCGGTAGCAGGGCTGGCATGGGGCCGGCTTTGTCACCCGGGAGACCGAGATGATCAAGGCTAAACCTAAATCCCCCGCAACCGCCACCGTGCCCAAGACGCGCGACCAGGCAACCCCAAAGGCGCGCCTCAAACCACCACGTCAGACAAAAGCGGCCCTGCTGCGCGAGCTGCTCGCGCGCCCGGTGGGAGCCAGTCTTGATGATCTTTGCAGGACCACTGGCTGGCAGCGTCATACGCTGCGGGCGGCGCTCAGCGGCCTGCGCAAGGCGGGGCACGCCGTCGAGCGCCTTGAGGAGGAGGGTGGGTGCTCGCGCTACCGCATTGCGGGTGCGGGCGCTGGGGAGGGGGAGCAATGACCAGCCTGGCCGAGATCGAGACGCTGGAGCGGGCCGATCTGAGGGCACTCTGGCTGGCGCTCTTCGGGGAGCCACCGCCCAAGAGCCTCAGCCGTGCGGGGCTGCAACGCGTGCTGGCCTTTGAGGTGCAGGCGCGTGCAGAGGGCGGCTTGCCCAATGGCTTTACGGCCAAGCTCGAGCGGGCTGTGGGTGTTGATGCGCCGGCCCGCAGCCCGGCGCTGCAGCCAGGCGGACGGCTCCTGCGGGAGTGGAACGGGGTGTCACATGTTGTCGAGGTGACCGCGCAGGGCTTTTCCTGGCGCGGCCGGAGCTGGCGCTCGCTTTCGGCCATCGCGCGCGAGATCACCGGCACCCACTGGTCGGGCCCGCGCTTCTTTGGGCTGGACAGGAGGGCAGGGGCATGAGCCGCAAGATCCGCTGCGCCATCTATACCCGCAAATCATCGGACGATGGGCTCGATCAGGACTTCAACTCGCTCGACGCCCAGCACCAGGCTTGCGCGGCCTACATCGCCAGCCAGCGGGGCGAGGGCTGGCACTTACTACCCGCGCGCTATGACGACGGCGGCCTGTCGGGCGGGACGCTGGAGCGCCC
>NZ_JBEPTJ010000012.1:0-48505 GCF_040549425.1 Limibacillus sp. MBR-115
GATCTGGCCCGGATGACCTCGTAACGTGTGGATCGCATCCACCAACGGAGCGGTGGAGCCCATGATGGCGTCGGTGGAAAGAGCCGCCGTGACGACTGAGGCGCGGGCGTTGGCCCAGGCGCCGAACAGGCCAACGAGCGCGCAGGCCGTCGAAAACTGGGTGCCGTTAATGAGCGCCAAACCTTCCTTCGGTCCGAGCACGATAGGCGTCAGTCCGGCGCGCTTCAGGGCCTCCGCCGCCGGGAGCTCCTCGCCGTCATGGGCTGCCCGGCCTTCGCCCAGCATGGCCGCAGCCATGTGCGCCAGCGGCGCCAGATCACCGGAGGCGCCGACCGAACCTTGATCGGGGACGACGGGCATGACCCCCGCGGCCAGCATTTCCTCCAGCAAGCGAACCGTCTCCCAAGACACGCCCGAAGCGCCGCGTCCCAGGCTGAGGAGCTTCAGAGCCATCATCAGCCGTGTCGTCGCCTGGTCGAGCGCTTGGCCCACGCCGCAGCAGTGACTGAGGATCAAATTGCGTTGCAGCTTCGCCGTGTCCTTTGCCGCGATCTTGACGCTGGCAAGTTTGCCGAAGCCGGTGTTCACGCCATAGATAGCGGCATCGCCTGCCGCCGCGTCACGGACCAACTTGGCGGCGGCCTCAATGCCTGCGCGGGCCGAACCATCGAGCCGTATGGGGCCTGTCCCACGCCAGATCGCTTCCAGCGTCTCCAGTGTCGCCTGACCGGGCACGAGCGTGAGCGTCATGTGGTTCCTCCAAAAATACGGCTATGGAGCGGGTTAAACCCGATCCGATAAGAAAGCTCAGCCGCGTCGGCCACATTCCAAACGGCGAGGTCAGCGCGCTTGCCCGTCTCGATCGTGCCTACGTCATCTAAGCCAAGCGCTTGAGCAGCATTGCGGGTAACGCCAGCCAAAGCTTCTTCCGGGGTCATGCGAAAGAGTGTGCATCCCATGTTCATGACCAATAGAAGAGAAGTGAGCGGCGAGGATCCAGGATTGCAGTCGGTGGCGAGTGCCATCGGTACGCCGTGGGCTCGTAAGAATTCTATCGGCGGCGCTTTGGTTTCGCGAATGGTATAGAAGGCTCCGGGCAGTATTACGGCTACTGTGCCTGAGGCAGCCAGTGCTTTTACGTCGTCATCAGTTGCATGTTCCAGATGATCTGCAGAAAGCGCGCCATAGCGCGCGGCGAGCGCAGTGCCTCCGAAATGAGAAAGCTGTTCCGCATGCAGCTTTACAGGCAAGTTGAGTGCTTTTGCCTTATCGAATATCCGTCCGATTTGTGCGGTATCAAACGCTATGCCTTCGCAGAATCCATCTACCGCATCGACGAGTCCCTCCTGATGGGCAGCTTCGAGCGTTGGGATCGCGACTTCGTCTATATAGGCGTCCGCACGGCCTGCATACTCAGGTGGAATTGCGTGCGCTCCTAGAAAGCTCGTTATCACACGGACTGCGCGCCTCGCCATGATCGAACGCGCGGTGCGTAACATCTTCAGTTCTGTCTCTAGATCGAGCCCATAGCCGGATTTGATCTCGATCGTCGTCATACCTTCCGCGATCAGCGCATCGACTCGGGCGAGCGCTTCAACCAATAGGGTTTCTTCTGGGGCAGCCCTCGTAGCCTTTACGGTTGAAACAATCCCGCCGCCAGCGCGTGAAACCTCTTCATAAGTAGCGCCTTCCAAGCGCATTTCGAATTCACGTGCACGGTTACCACCGAACACAGCATGCGTGTGACAATCGATCAATGCGGGAGTGACCAGACGACCGCCAAGATCGCGAATTTCACCACCCTTCAGGTGACTGGGAAGATCAGCCACTGGCCCCACCCAGGTAATTGAATCTCCGGAGAGAACAATGGCTCCGTTCTCAATGAGCCCGTAGCGGTTGGAGCCTGTCATCGTGGCAATTTTTGCGTTACTCAGCAGCACTGTGAAAAACCTTGTTTGATATGATTGTATATGATTTATGTATATACATAATAAATCTGTCAAGGTGGAAGTGAAATGACGACGATATGGGCCCGCCAGGCGCTGCTGGCAAAGGGTTGGGCGACGGATGTGGCTGTCAATATCGCTGCTGATGGGCGAATTGCGTCGGTATTGACTGGGCAGCCGATGTTGGGGGCTCAGGTGGATGTACTAGTTCCTGCTCCGGCCAACTGCCATTCGCATGCCTTCCAGCGAGCCTTGGCCGGTCTGACCGAAAAGCGCGGCCGGGATGTGAGCGACAGCTTCTGGACTTGGCGCAGCTTGATGTATCGCTTCTTGGACGGGATCACACCTGATCACCTGGAAGCCATCGCTGCATTTGTTCAAATGGAAATGCTAGAGGCCGGATTTGGTGCCAGTATCGAGTTCCACTATCTTCACCATCAACCGGACGGCACGCCTTATGCAGCCCTGGGCGAGATGTCCGAACGGATCGCAGCCGCCGCAGCCGCGAGCGGAATCGGTCTGACGCTATTGCCAGTGCACTATCAGTACGCGGGTTGTGGCCGTCGTCCGCTCGAAGTTAGACAGGGTCGATTTGGCAACGATCCCTCAAGGTTTGCACGTCTGTTAGAAGCGGCGGGAAATGGGCTGACCCATTTATCCTCAGACGCTGTATTGGGCGTGGCGCCACATTCACTGCGCGCAGTCGCTGCTGAAGATTTAGCAACTACGGCGTCTTTGGCTGGGGCCGGTCCTATCCATATGCACTTGGCCGAGCAACAGGCCGAAGTCCATGAAGTTTTGGCTGCCTATGGTGCCCGGCCGGTAGAATGGGTACTTGATCATCTAGATCTCGACCCGCGCTGGTGTCTAATTCATTGCACTCAGATGCAACCCCATGAAATTGAAGGGTTGGCCCGAACAGGGGCAGTCGCCGGTCTTTGTCCGCTGACGGAGGCAAGCTTAGGCGATGGTATTATCGACGCGGTGCGATGGTTTGATTCAAGAGGCGCTATCGCAATTGGGTCGGATAGCAACATTCGTATTTCGCTGGCCGAGGAGTTGCGTCAACTCGATACGTCACAGAGGCTTCGCGACCATACCCGCGCAGCTTTGGCCAGCGCCGAACAATCCACAGGGCGGCGAATCTTCGAGGCGGCAGCCAAGGGAGGCGCGCAAGCGGCGGGGCGCGGTAGCGGAACAATCGCCCAGGGCGAGTGGGCCGACTTGTTGGCGCTGGATATGCGACACCCAGATCTCGAGGGATTGCAGGGCGACACCGTGCTCGACAGTTTCGCCTTTGCGGGCGGCAACGACATGCCGTGTGATGTATGGTCCGCAGGCCGGCATTTGGTGCGCGATGGACGCCACGTGGCAAAGGAATCGATTACAGCCGCTTATCGCGCAGCGGTGAAGTCGCTGCGGGAAGGATTGTGACTTCAGGTCGAAGAATCTGCATCCTGCATCATCATCCGATCAACCAGACAGCGACAGTTCCATTCAGCATCACCGCTCGATAGGGCGGATGTGTCAAAGCGCACTGCGAAAGGCTTTACCACGAAAGCCGAATTGCTCGGACAGATCATTTGCAACGGACAGTGTCGAGGTGAGAACCGCGGCTTGGCGATCCTGGTCGAATCGGTACGCTGGAATGGTGACGGTCAGGGCACCTACCAGGCTTCCGTCGAGATCGCACACAGCCGCGCTTACCGCGCAGACATCTAAAGCGAACTCACCATGGTTAACCGCATATCCCCTTGCCCGTATCTCTTGCAACTGCTGGCGTATAATTCTGGGGTCGACCACGGTGCGGTCGGTGTATTTCTCGAGCGGTTGCGAGAGGACATGCTCTACTACCTCGGGCGGTTCAAAAGCTAAAAGCACCTTGCCAGATGCCGTGCAATGGGCCGGATTTGTCTGTCCAGGCGAAGCAAAATGGGTAATTGCATTCGATCCAAGCGCCTGCGCAATGCTCACCGACTCGCTTCCACTCCATACACTGAGATTAACAGTTTCCCCGGTACGCTCTGCCAGTTCTTCCAGACTTGGCCGTACCCGAGTTGACAACCCAAGATCGCGCATCAGCGGCGCGGCGATTGCCAACAGCCCTAACCCAAGGCGTATCCCGCCATCTCGACCCTTCTGCAGTAATCGCTCTTGTTCCAGCGAAGCGATGAGGCGGGAAACCGAGCTCTTGTCGAGACCGACTTGGCGAGCAACCTCGTTCACGCCGATAGGGTCGGATGATTTAGACACACAGCGCAGGATATCTGTCAGGTGTTTAACTGCGTGTACCGTCCGCGCGCTTTTTTCTGGGGATGGATTTCTTTTCAAAGCCTCAACCTTTCCACGGATTTTTTATTGACAGCAGTGGCGTCAACAAAGGATAGTATATTTAACCAACAGCGTTGGCAACACGCCAACATCCTTTTTTCACTGAGGAAGATATGCCGGCTTTTGAGACTTTTCGACAACTTGTGGAAGTTATGCAGCGCAGCGGGGAGGTGGCTTTCGTCGACCGCTCGGTCGATCCACGTCATGAACTGACGGCTGTCATGCGTCGCATGCAGAAGGGTCCGAACTGGCCACTTCTGTTCCGCGAAGTTAAGGGTTCTGACATTCCGGTCATCACTAATGTCTTCGGTTTTCGTAAGACAGTCGCTCAATCACTCGGTTTAGCCGAAAGCGATCTCCTGCGCACAATGGTGTCGTTGGAAGCTAAGGGATTGCCTGTTGAGCATGTTGACGTGGCTCCAGTGCAGGAAGTTGTGAAGATTGGTGACGGCATCGATGTCGCCCGAGACCTCCCACAGATCGTTTTTTCCGAACATGACGGCGGAGCTTATATAACCGCGGGTGTACTGGTGGCGCCGCATCCTGAGACCGGCGCATACAATGCGTCTTGGAACAGATGTCAACTTGCGGGAGGCAACAAGCTGCGCGTCAGGATGATGCCGCCTCAGCATCTAGGACGCTATCACGCCGAGGCCGAGGCAAAGGGGAAGAACCTACCTTGTGCTATCGTCATTGGCGCACCTCCGGGCCTGATGTTCTCCGCCGCATCCAAGGTGCCCTATGAGGCCGACGAACTTGAAGTGGCGGGCGCATGGCAGGGTAAATCACTGCGCGTGACCCGCTGCAAGACAATCCCTGTCGATGTTCCAGCCGACGCCGAGATTGTGATTGAGGGTGAGGTTGTGGCCGGTGTTCGCGAGGACGAAGGCCCCTTTGGAGAATTCACTGACGGATACGTTCCCGTCATGAAAAATCATGTTTTCAGGGTCACTGCAATCACGCGGCGGCGTGATGCGATGTACCACGCTATCCTTGCCGGGGGCACTGAAGATCTGAACCTCGTTGGCGTACCGATTCAGGCGGAGATTTATAAGAAGGTCTCCAGCTTCGTCCCGAAAATCCGCGATATCGCCACGCCTGGCTACGTGTTCGGATGCGTCATCTCCATCGACAAGCAGAATGAAGATCAGGCGAAGAATGCCATGTTGGCGGCGCTAGGCGGGTACTCTTGGACTAAAGTGGTGGTGGTGGTGGACAAGGACGTCGACCCCTTCGATGCAGCCGATGTCCTCTGGGCTATCCAGACCCGCTGCACGCCAGAAACCGGCATCTACGTCGTGCCTCGTGTTCCAAGTTACACACGCGAGGACGTTCGTGACGTGCACCGAGGCAAAGTCGGGATTGATGCCACTGCGCCAATCGCCATGCAGCAACTTTTTGAGCGCCGCCGGTTTCCCGGTGAAGCGGAAATCCGGTTGGAGGACTATATAAATGCAGACCACAATTCTTGATCCAAAACGTATCGGCGATGCGGTCGATCATCTTGTCACCGCACCTATTTCCAACTGGACAATTCTCAAAGGCCTGCCGCTGCCCAAGCTTCATGCCGCCGCCCGAAAACTGGCGGGTGGATCGGTAACTCTGGCTGCGGCAAATCTCCTGAAGGAAAAGGTATCTCGAGGCGACCGGGTGCTGGTTTTGAGTGGGTTCATCATGCGTGATTATGGCTTGCCGGAAACCGATGGGCCGATTGGTGCCGCGGTGATGGCCCGTGCCTTGTCAGTTGGACTCGGAGCCGTTCCCATTGGCATTTCAGAAGACTCGATTGTCCCTTGTATGGAAGCCTGTTTCTCTGCGGCGGGATTAGTGCCAGCCTCGGACGGCCAACTGGATTCCGGGCGCCACCGTTACGGACTCTCGGGTTTTCCGGTTGATGAGGCTGAGGCAGTCCGCGCCGCACAGGAGTTACTTGACCGACACAAGCCCAAAGCTCTGATTGCGATTGAGCGGCCAGGCGCCGGTGAAGATGGTCACTACCACGGCGGCGGTGGCTTCGAGATTTCATCCTTCACTGCCAAAACCGATATTCTGTTTGCTGCAGCACGGAAGGTCGGAATTCCGACTATCGGTGTCGGCGATCTCGGAAACGAGCTCGGAATGGGTGCGGTTGCTGACATTGTCGCAACTGACGTTCCCCTTGGTGACGTAATTGCGGCACGCCAGAAAGCGGATATCACGGTCGTTGCCAACATTTCGAATTGGGGGGCATACGGTATTGCCGCTTGCCTTGCCGCTTTGGTCGGCAACAGCGACGCGTTCCACGACGGAGAGCATGAAAAACGTTTGATCGAGGCTTGTGTGCGAGCCGGTGCGATTGATCCCGTTGGCGGGCAACACAGACTTTATGTGGATGGCACCGATGCGCACGCCAACGCGTGTCTAGTTGACTTACTGCGCTCAATCGTCCTGCTCAGCCAGCGCGAAGGCGCGAACATCAGCGGATATCAGAACTCATGGCAGACGAAGTGACACAAATGCGGGTTCGACCAGCAGGTCGTCGCGTCGGGATGATCGTGCCTTCCGTCAACGCGGTGGTCGAGCCTGATTTCGCCTGGATAGCGCCTGCAGGGCTCACTTTCCATACGACACGGGTGCCGCTTACTTCGACCACGCCTGAGGGGCTCCGCGCGATGAACGAGTGTGTCGAGTCGGCGGCTTCGTTGCTTGCTGACCTATCGCCTGACGTCATTGCGTTCGCCTGTACGAGTGGCAGCTTTGTTGACGGCGAAGCTGGACTGCAAAACCAGGTTGATCGAATTGCCAGTATTGCAGGGTGTCCTGTGGTCGCCACATCGCGCGCGATCATTGATGCGTTTTGCCACTTGGGCGTGACGAAACTTGCACTTGCAACACCATACCGTGACGAGATCAATGAGGCCGAGCGATCATTCTTCGCCAGCCACGGAATCGATGTCCGTTCGGTTGTGGGACTGGGCCTTTCGGGATCAGCGATCCGCGAAGTGCCTACTGAAGAAATCGTCCAGCTCGCGCATCAAGCCGACACGCCCGACAGCGAAGCGCTGTTTCTGAGCTGCACCGACCTTCGCGCACTAGAAGTGATTGGCAGACTGGAACGGGAGCTTGGGAAACCGGTGCTCAGCAGCAACCAAGTCACACTTTGGGCAATTCTACGGGCGTTGGGCGCGCCCACAATTCACCCAGGATTTGGCAAGGTGCTATCATCATGACTCTTAACAGTCAGAGTAGAGAGCTCGCCTCGCTGCGCCTATACGAGGCTGAGACGTCGGTAGAGACCATTGCCTTACGGTACGGGCTTGAGGCGTCAGCGGTCATCGACTTCTCGCTAAACGTCAATCCACTTGGTTCGCCACCCTCGGCAATCGCCGCCGCAAGTGCAGCGCTAGAACGGTCAAACCTTTATCCTGATATCAATTTCCAGCGACTCCGGAGTGCGTTGGCGGCACGGCACGAGCTGTCGGAAGAGTGCTTGTTTTTTGGAGCGGGGTTGGATGACGTCATTAAGCTGCTACTCCAGGCTTGGACTAGCGAAGGTGATAAGGTCCTAATCCACATTCCTACCTTTCCCCGCTATGAGCTCGAAGCACGGCTTAGAGGTTGTACCCTTGTCGTTGTCGAGAATGATCCACCAGAGGAAATAAGTACGGCAGCAATCGCACGTGAATTGACCGCTTCCGATATTGCGCTTGCTTTTATCTGTACGCCTAACAACCCGACGGGCGCGACTGTATCGAATGACGACATCGAACGAATGGCTAGGCGTCACCCCGATACCATTTTTATCATCGACGAAGCGTTGATCTACCCCTCCGAGGATGGCGCAGTTCCTCTCGCACGCAAGCATGATAACATCGTGGTGTTGCGTACTTTCTCAAAGTATTTCGGATTGGCCGGACTTCGAATCGGATATGCGGTTGCCCCGTCTTCGCTGGTCCGAGTGGCAGAAGTAGGCCGGCCACCATTCAATATGGCCGCATCAGCGGTGTGCGCTGCTGCGGCCGCGCTTGCGGACACTACCTTCCTGCCGGCCTGCAAAGCCCAATTCCGCAATGAAGTCGCTTGGTTTCTGGAAAGGGTCGCGTCCATCCCCAGGTTGTCGATCAGGGGCGGCAACGCAAACATGCTGCTACTGGACATTGGCGACCGTGATCCAGGAGTTGCCGCGGCCGAGCTGGCAGCCAATGGGATCGTCGTTGCGGATGCAACTTCCTTCCGTGGGCTTGAGAAACATAACGTGCTCCGCGTCTCGCTACGCGGACACGCTGAGAACCTCAAATTGATCTCAGCATTGGAGGCGCTTCAATGACATCCGAGGCCCCAAACAAATCGAATTCTAGATGGTGGCGTTGGCCGTCGTCTCTGGATAGCACGCTTCTGGCATTGGGATTGCTTCTGTTATGGGAAGCCGTTGTGAGAATTGGCGAGGTGCCAAGCTATTTGCTGCCCCCACCCTCGGCCATCTTTGTGCGCATCGTTGCGGATCACAGCTTACTGCTGATGCACACTTTGGTAACCGCAAATGAGGTAGTGGTTGGGTTTGCGCTGGCTATCGTCGTCAGCATTCCACTAGCAGCAATCTTAGCCCAATTCCGTACGCTGGAGCGGGCGCTTTATCCCATTCTAGTCGCGTCTCAGACGATTCCGAAGGTCGCAATTGCCCCGCTTATCGTTGTTTGGTTCGGCTTCGGCCTTTTTCCGAAGATTGTGATCGCATTCCTGATCTGTTTCTTCCCAATCGTCATTGATTCGCTAATAGGGTTCCGCTCGACGCCTAAAGAGGTGATCTGGCTGGCGCGGTCAATGGGGGCCCCACGGCGGAAAATATTTCTCAACTTTCAGCTGCCCGGCGCCCTTCCAAATATTTTCGCTGGGCTGAAAGTCGCCAGCACACTGGCGGTGGTCGGTGCCGTGGTTGGTGAGTTCGTAGCCGCAGACAGTGGGCTTGGTTACCAACTTATCGTCGCGAACGGGACGCTGGACGTAGGCCTTTCATTCGCAATTCTCGTCGTGCTGAGCCTTGTCGGGATAGCGCTGTTCGCAGTGGTCGATCTTGCCGAACGTTTACTGCTCCCGTGGCATGTCTCACACCGCACCTCTGGCCACGGCAAGGAGAAAAGCTGATGGCTGATACGCTCCAATTCCAGAATGTCAGTAAATCCTATCACACCTCGAGCGGTCCGATTGAAGCACTGCGAGATTTCAGCCTGCAAATTGCAGAGGGTGAATTCATTTCCATTGTAGGTCCAAGTGGGTGCGGTAAAAGCACGCTCTTGTCTATGGCGTCTGGGCTGGCATTTCCGACCAATGGAACGATTTTAGCCAATGGCAATGAAATCACAAAGCCCGTGACTGAGTTGGGCATTGTGTTCCAGACGGATGTTCTCCTGGATTGGCGCAGCGTGCTTGACAATGTGCTCATCCAGCCAGAAATGCGCGGGCTTGACCGCAAAGCTTATGAGGACCGAGCGCGTTCTCTATTGGATAAAGTCGGTCTAGGTGGATTCGAGAAAAAGTTTCCTTACGAGCTGTCAGGTGGCATGCGCCAGCGTGTCTCCATATGCCGGGCGTTGATTCACGAACCACCGATCCTGTTGATGGATGAACCATTTGGTGCACTCGATGCACTGACTCGTGAACAGATGGTGATGGAGCTTCACCAAATCTGGCTCGAAACACAGAAAAGCGTGATCTTCATCACGCACGATATCCAGGAAGCCGTCCTTCTGGCGGACCGCGTCGTAGTGATGACGCCGCGTCCGGGGCGTATTGCCGAAATTATCAAAACCGACCTGCCACATCCCAGGCGGCCTGGAACGATGGAATCCCAGCAGTTTGTGAACACAGTGGCGCGAGTGCGTCATCTGTTCGAGCAACATGGGGTTCTGAAAGCGTACTAACAATTAGCGAATAGGAGAGGAACTTATGAGACTAACACGCAGAATGATTGTCATAGCTGCAACCGTTGCGGTGGCTTTATCAGGGGTAATTACCTTTGGAGCACCTTCCAATGCGGAGGAACTGAAGAAGGTGACCGTCCGACTGGCCTTCAGCTACAACGGCCACCGCTCGCCCTATCTACTCGGAGTGGACAAGGGGTTCTACAAAGAAGCAGGTCTCGACGTTGAGGTCTTGGAAGGTAAGGGCGTTACGTCATCCATGCAGCTCGTAGCGGCCCAACAGGATACCTTCGCGATCATCGACCCGCCGTCGTTGATGCTTGGCGTGGCGCAAGGCATGCCCATCAAGCAGGTCGCTCAACTATACCAAACCAGCCCCAATGCACTGATCAGCTGGCCTGAGCAGAACATTAAGGAGCCTGCTGATCTCGTAGGCAAGAAGGTTGCGACCCTTCAGGGCGACATGACCACCACGATGCTGTACGCCTTGCTTGCGAAGAACGGCATCGACTCATCGAAAGTGCAGATCATTGCTTCCGATGGCGGTACGCGAAACCAGACCTTCCTAGCCAAGCGTACGGAGGCTATCACAGGATTTCCCAATGACAGCCTTCTTAGCCTTTCCGATGCGGCCGAAGTTAAGCTGAACCACTTCACCTATGCATCATTTGGTGTTGATACGATGGGTGACGGAATTGCCGCCCATACAGAGACTGTCGAGAATTCACCCGAAATCGTTGCCGCATTCGTGAAAGCGACCCTGCGGGCCTACGACTACGCTCTCCAAAATCCCGAAGAGTCTATCGACGCGCTTCTAAAACGTTCACCCAGCCGAAAGAAGGCAGTGGAAGTCGAAAAACTGAAGGCAACCGCTGCGTTGCTGCATGCGAAAGGGTCCGAGGGAGACACGGTGGGCTTTTCCGTCAAAGAGCGTTGGGAAGCGACCCAGGCTCTGATGAAGGAGTTTGGCGGCCTCAATACGACCGTGGAGGACGTCACTACCTATTACACCAACGACTTTATCCATTAAAGCCGGACTAGGTCGGAGACTCAGCCCATGAAAAAGGCGCCTCCACGTAGAATGATTGTAGCCATCAGCGGTGCTTCAGGTGCCATCTATGGTGTGCGCGCTTTGGAAATGCTGCGCGGAACGGATATCGAGGCTCACCTTGTCGTGACCCGTTCCGCGCAGATTACTCTTGCCCAAGAACTCCATATGAAAGCGGCCGATCTGCACCAGTTGGCCGATGTCATTCACAAGGCTGATGACATAGCGGCAAGCATATCGAGCGGCTCTTTCATCACGCTGGGGATGCTTGTTGCGCCCTGTTCGATCCGAAGCCTTTCGGAAATTGCTAGCGGTGTTACCTCGGGTTTGCTTTCCCGGGCGGCCGACGTCGTTCTGAAAGAGCGCCGCCGGCTTGTTCTCATGGTGCGCGAAACGCCACTTCATTTGGGTCATCTGCGCAGTATGACCCAGGTTACCGAAATGGGAGCGATCATCATGCCGCCGCTCCCTGCTTTTTACACCAAACCAAAATCCATTGATGACATCGTCAATCATAGTGTCGGCAGAGCACTGGATTTGTTTGGAATCGATGTTGGCACCTTGCAGCGCTGGGGCGAGACAATCGGCCTTCGCGGGCCGTTGGATTCTCCTAATGATTAATGAGGGCTTTTCGGTGCTCGAAGATGCCTTGTGCAGTTAATCAGCACCGAAGCGTCTTGCTTAGCTTAAACGCTGGGACAGGGATTTTGCGGCTTCCAAGACCATTTTACGAAGTTCTTCTTGGCGGTCCCTGCCAAACCGGTAAAGGGGTACACTGACGGCGATGGCACCTGCTATGGCACCATGTTCTTTGCGGACGATGGCGGCGATTGCGCCGACATCACTGGCAAGTTCACCGATATTTAGAGCAACGCCATTCGCACGGATATCCGCGAGTTGTTCTCGCAGTGTAACCGGGTCCGTGACGCTGCTGGGCGTATACTTGTGCAGGCCAACCGATAAGACGGCATCGACCTCGGATTCTGAAGCAAAGGCCAAAAGTACTTTCCCAGTTGCAGTGCAGTGCGCGGGGTTTCTCATCCCCAATGGGGCGAAGTGCGTGACCGCGTTGGGCCCAACCGCCTGATCGACGACGACAGCTTCACTGCCGTCCCAGATGTTGAAATATGCTGTTTCCTCAGTTGTCTGCGAGAGCTTTTCAAGCACTGGGCGGACCGCATTCAAAAATCCCATCTTGCTGAATAAGGGCGCTGCGATCGTCAACAGCCCATCGCCAAGGCGCAATCGTTTGGTTGCGGTGTCCCGTTCTAAAAGATGAGCTTCTTCCAGCGTAGCGACGAGGCGCGATACGGAACTCTTATGTAGGCCCGTGCGGCGTGCGATCTCGTTCACGCCAAGTAGAGATTCAGCCACTGAAAAGCAGCGAAGTACGACGATTGCATGTCGGACGGTCTTCATGCCTGCAAGGGGTGCCATCTTGTTTGACTCCATCGTCTTCGTTGTAGGTCCGGTAGTGGTTAACGGAAACAGATTGGCGTTGACAGTGGATATTATAATAGTATCATTAAATGCAACAGTGTTGCAAAATATGCAACAGATGACTCGGGCCGTTTTATGCGCTCCGAGACGGTCGGGTGGGGAGGGGAACCTGTGATCGCAGATAATCTGCATCCGCAGAGAACGCGTCGCATTATTGTTGGAATCAGTGGCGCATCCGGGGTTGTCCTTGGCGTCCGCGCGTTAGAGCTGTTGCGTGAAATCGGAGTTGAGACCCACCTTGTCATGACCCGCGCAGCACAAGTTACCCTGGCTCACGAATTACCTATCAAAGTTTCGGCGGTAACAAACTTAGCCTCGGTGGTATACCGCGAGGATGACATCGCAGCAGCGATTTCAAGCGGTTCTTTTCGTACAGATGGCATGCTGGTGGCACCCTGTTCGATACGTAGTGTGTCGGCAATTGCAAGCGGCGTCACAACCGGTCTGCTAGCACGGGCAGCCGACGTGGTGTTGAAAGAGCGCCGACGGCTGGTTCTGATGCTCAGAGAAACACCGCTGCATCTGGGACACTTGCGTGCGATGACCCAAGTCACGGAAATGGGCGCCATCGTCATGCCGCCAGTTCCTGCCTTCTATGCGCGACCGCAGACGGTTGATGACATCGTCGACCATTCGATTGGGCGAGCCCTTGATCTGTTCGGCTTGGATACGGGCCGCATAGCGCGGTGGGGCGAATCTGGATTGGACCAAACTACAGAACGGGCCGCCCGGAACGAACCATCGGAACCAATCAGAACAACATCAGAAATTGAAAGGCGAAGGGCTTGAAGTCGGCAAAGACTTACAGCCCACCACCGGGTGCGGTCGTTGAGCGCGCATGGCGGTGGAGACCGAATTTGCGGATACCACTGAATCAAGAAGCGGATCGAGGTGATTGAATGCGTGAGTATATTGAGCGGCTGCGGCAACGTGGCGAACTCGTTGAGATAGATCGTGAAGTTGACCCTAAGCACGAACTTGCCGCTGTGACGGCTGCGGCGCATAAGCGATGGGGTAAACCGATCCTGTTTCACAACGTGGCGGGAACGACACTTCCTGTGGTCACTAATCTCTATGGCGCACGCGAACGAATTGCGGAGATTCTCGGCATTGAGCCGGATGACTTCTGCAGGCAATGGAGCAAGCTCGCTACTCTTGGCGCTCAGTCTGAAAGCGGTAATGTCCAACCTGTAGAAATCCCGGAAATCGTCGACTGCAAGATGAGCGACCTGCCCCTGATTATCTATTCGGAAAAGGACGCTGGGCCATACTTCACGTCGGCGATGTTCTTTGCGAAGGACCCGGAAACTGGTGTGGGCAACCTCTCGTTTCACCGCTCTATGTATGTCAATGACGATGAGTTGCGGTGTCGGCTCGCGCCCCGGCATCACCTTACGCTTTATCATGAGAAAGCCGAGCAGAAAGGGCAGTACCTGGAGGCAGCAATGATAATTGGCACGCCGCCGACCGCGTTCCTCTCGGCGGCGGCGCCGCTGCCCTACGATGTCGATGAACTCAAGGTGGCGGGACAGTTGGCAGGCAAACCCATTCCTCTACGTAAATGCAAGCACATAGACCTGATGGTGCCAGCGCACACGGAGATCGTCATTGAAGGTCGGTTTCTGCCGAATGAGCGACGCGAGGAAGGGCCTTTCGGCGAATTCATGGGGTATTACACACCTGTCGGTTTAAATGCTGTCTTCGAGGTGCTTGGCGTCACACGTCGTAAAGACGCTATTTTTCACAGCATCTTGTGTGGTTCAGCTGAGGAAGTTCTGACCCTCGAGCTTTCAGTGGCTGCCAACATTTACCAGAAGATCAGCGCCATCCTTCCAGGCATCGTCGATGTCACCTGCCAGCCGTTTGTGCTACACACGGTGGTGAAAATCAAGCAGCAGTACGAAGGGCATGCGCGCCAGGTTCTGATGGCTGTGATGGGCGCAGATCCTACGTGGGCGAAGGTCTGCACCGTCGTCGATGAGGACGTTGATATCTACAGCATGGACGATGTCATGTGGGCAACGCTAACACGAAGCAGGCCCGACAAGGACATGATTGTCATTCCCGATACGCCAACATTTTACCGCGATCCCGACAAGGACCACTGGGGGCGAGTCGGTATTGATGCAACAGCGCCATTCTCACGTCGTGCTGAGTTTGAGCGAAAGCGGATTCCAGGAGTTGGGGCCGTGCGACTTGAGGACTACGTCACGGACCCAAGTGCACACGGCGCAATCAAGTAGTTCCACGAGTCGAAATAGGGAGGATCTAATGAAGTATGTTACAAAGCGAGTATTCTACTTCGCCGCTTTGGCGGCACTTTGGATGGCAGCTGTGGTTCCGGCGGCTGCAGATAGTTTGACGAAGATCGAGTTCTTAACGAACTACGCTTTCCATGGGCGTCACTCCCCTTACTTCGTCGGGCTTGAAAAGGGATTCTATAAGGAGGCTGGGTTTGACATTAGAATCTCACCGGCCACCGGTAGCGGCTTTGTCGTCGCGGCTGTAGATGCTGGTCAGGCTGACTATGGCATGGCGGACGCTGGCCCGGTGGTGCAGGCGGTCGCCAAGGGCGCCAAAGTCAAGGGATTTATGGTTTTTATGGATACCGCTACGAGCGGCCTCGCTTCGCTCAAGCCCTATGAAACCCCGGAATCTCTTAAAGGGGCAAAGATCGTCGCGTCGCAGACAGACAGCGCACGTGTGATCCTGCCGATTATCTACGCGCAGCACAATTTGAACCCTGCCGATGTACATTGGGAAACAGCCGATCCCAGTGTTTATCTATCGCTTCTTGCTGGCGGCCAGGCAGATCTCATGACGGCGTCGATTGATGGGGACGTGCCATCCCTTCAGCGCACGATTGGCCAGACTAGGGAGGTGTATTTTTCGTCCTTCGCGAACTGGGGCTACGACGTATTCGGATATTTGCTGATAGCGAAGGCAGACAGGCTGAACGAGAAGCCTGAGGAGGCGCGCCGTTTCGCTGAAGCGACCAAGCGGGCTGTTGAATATGCAATCGAGCATCCCGAAGAAACCGCTGAGATTATGGTCAAGCACAATGCTGCGCTGAAGTACGAGACGACTCTTGCCCAGTGGCGGCAGTCCATAAAGGCTATCAACACAGACTATGTTAAGCAGCACGGGTATGGCACCGCGACCGATGACCGTCTGCAACGCACGATCGATCTGATGGCCGAGGCGATGAAGTTGGAAACACCACCGGTTGTCGGTGATACCTTCGCGCCCGCTATTCCCGCTCAATAGTTGAACTCACAGACGTGAAACTGTTGGCTCTTGGATAAGGGGCCAGCAGTTCCATGGCCGACGTTCCGTCGGCGAGCCGCGTACAGCGGAACACAAGGACAGGCGCAAATGTCAGTTAACATAGAAATTAAAGGTGTCAGCAAGCATTTCGGCGACGTCGTGGCCGTCGATAACGCTAGCTTTGACATTCCGGCGAATCGATTCGTCTCGATCATAGGCCCAAGCGGTTGTGGAAAGTCCACATTGCTTCGTGTGGTTTCAGGGTTGTCGGAGCCAACGTGTGGGGAAGTCCTGATTGGTGGTGTGCCTGTTTCCGGCCCGGCAAAAGACACCGGTATGGTATTCCAATCGCCTGTGCTGCTGCCGTGGCGCACAACCTTGGACAACGTACTGTTGACCTGTGAAATGAGTGGCGCAAAACCCGAGAAGTACCGTCAAAGAGCGATGGAGCTTATCGCGCTCGCGGGACTTACTGGATTTGAGAATTCCTACCCCCACCAGTTGTCGGGGGGAATGCAGCAGCGCGCGGGTATCTGTCGGGCCCTCCTGCTCAACCCAGCTCTGATACTTATGGATGAGCCGTTTGGTGCGCTTGACGTGATAACCCGGGAACGGATGGGATTCGAACTGCTCAAGATCTGGGCTCACAGCCGGAATACGGTTCTCTTTGTGACGCACAGCATCACCGAGGCAATCCTTTTGTCCGACACAGTGATTGTCATGAGTCCGCGACCTGGCCGAGTTCAGGATGTAGTGGAGATCAACCTTCCGCGACCGAGGACACGCGAAACCATGCGCGGGAGTCGTTTCACGGAACTGGCCGAGAGGCTGGGCGGTGAGATTCAGTCCAATTGGAGCGAATAATATGTACGACAGGTTACTTCCTAAGATCGTGACTCAATTAGCAGGCCCGGCCAAAGGGGTACTCGGTATCGTGTTGGCGTTGCTGATATGGGAGTATGGCGTGCATTTTGCTGGTCTGCCGGAATATGTACTGCCTGTTCCGTCGGCGATTGCTGAGCGGTTTTGGCAGACGTTTCCATTGCAAGTACATCATCTGAGCAGGACTGGCTTTTCGACGTTGGTTGGTTTGGCACTGGCACTTTTTTCCGGTGTCCTGCTGGCGTTGCTTGTTGTCTATGTTCGTTCCCTACGCAACGTCATCGTTTCAGTTCTCGCGGCCTTCAATGGTATTCCAAAGGTTGCGATTGCGCCGCTCTTTGTGATCTGGTTTGGGCTAGGTGTTGAATCCAAGATTCTGTTGGCCTTCCTGCTCGCACTGTTCCCAATCTTCGTAAATTCTCTAACTGGACTCGACGAAATCGAATCCGATGTGCTTGATTTGTCCAAACTTGCTGGCGGGACAAAATGGCGCATCTTCTTCAAGATACGGCTCATGAATGCTATCCCCTATATAACCGATGCGCTGAAAGTGGCATTCCCCTTGGCTCTCGTCGGCTCGATCGTCGGAGAGTTCATCGGTGGTAATACCGGAATGGGATATCTGATCCTTTCCGCACAGTTCAACCTTGATACATCGCTTGTCTTCGCCTCGTTGCTATCCATCACCGTTTTTACATCACTTGGCGTGGGTGCGGTTGCGGCTTACGAGAACATTTTTCTGAAGTGGCGTCCTTCACGGAGGCGTTGAGAGGGCGTTGACAGGTTAACTCGGCAACACGAGAGCAACCACCCCTCGCAGTTGGATCCTATGCAGCTTTGCAGGCGCCAGCCCACACCTCAAATGCGTTGGATCTTAGGACCTTGTAGCCTGGTCGACTGAGGAGATGACGCTGACAGTTGAAGGTGTTGTAGGTGGCGTCGTGAACGGATGGCAACCGTTGAGCGGAGTCTGGTGACTTGAAGCCTTGTTGCTTTCGCTTTCGTCGTCGAACGGGCTGATGAGAGTTCTCGGCTTTATTGTTGGCTCTAAGCCCACGATCATGCCGGGCCGACAGGCCAATATCGACGAGGCCGCGCCACTCGGAGAGAGCGGCGGCGCGGTTTAGTTTGAAGGTGATTCGAGAGTAAAGGTAGCGTTCTCATGTTGAAGAGATTGTGGACGGATGCAAGGATGGCATACCGAAACGATCATCTAGAAGAAATGAGACAAAGAGGCACTTTCTTAAGCGAGCCCGCCATTTCCCTGATCCTGAAATATAATTCCCTGTTCATTGAAAGATATTCCCTGTTCTGTAGGTTAGGGAATTTCACGAAAAAACATGGCAACTACAATCGGTTAGCGCGCTTAGAATCGTCTCAAAATCGGCTAAATACCGAAATTTCCCTGTATTTTCCCTGTTATCAGGGAAATTCGTGCAGAGGTCGGTTCGCAGCAGACTGCCTCCACCGCCACGCAGTCAGCCCCAACATTGTCGGTATCGTAGTGCGCTGAACTCTGTCCGCAATCTCAATGGCTTGTGGGGACAGTGAGCGGTGTGTTCCGTCGCTTTCTCTGAGCAATGGCTGCGGAGGTGTCAGACTAATTCAAACTACTCTCAGTATACTCCAGTCGAGCCGATCGTCAGGCAGCGAAAAGACCACGCCACTCGTCGAGGGCGGCATCACGGTTGAACTTGAAAATTTTTCGACTTGAGAGGCTGCGTTCCCGTGTTGAAGAGGTTATTGACGGAGGCGTGGACGGCGGTGAATTTCTGAAGACTTCGCATTCGGCGGAATCGAAGCTAGCCCGCTCCCTTCGTCGGAATGGTAGGTGTGAGTTCTCTACTCGGTTGTTCATCCAGCGGCCGGTTAGCTGATGATCGATATTGCCGATCTCTTTCATCTCGGCCCCATAGGATATTAGCCGGTCGGTTACAATGATCTTAGGCTGGCCATGCCTGCGCATTGCTTTCCTTAGGAATCTCAGTGCCAACTTTCCTTAGTAGAAGTCAAAGCCACTCGCCATTGCTTTGACGTCGCGGCGCACGGCTTGGGGCGACACAGTTCGGCCAAGCAAGCAATCGGCGATCCAGGACCCGATCTGACGCGCGTCCGCCTCGACCATGCCGCGCGAAGTCATTGCCGATACACCCAACCGCAGTCCCGAGGTCGTTGCAGGAGAGCGCGAATCGTTCGGAATCAAATTCTTATTGCAGGTGATCCCGATGGCGGCAAGTTTGTCGCTCGCTGTCTGTCCGTCCATATCGAGGTCCGTCAGATCGACGAGCATCAGGGGCGTATCAGTTCCGCCCGTGACGATGCTCAAACCGTCGGACGCCAGTTGATTGGCGAGCGCACGGGCATTCCGTTGCACCAGTTCGGCGTATAGCTGAAACGACGGCTGCAATGCCTCGCCAAGCCCGACAGTTTTTGCCGCCAGCATGTTCAAAAGCGGGCTGCCCTGGACGCCGGGGAATACCGCCGAGCGGAGCCTTCGGCTCAGGTCGTCACGGTTCCATAGGATCATGCCACCGCGCGCGCCGCGTAGAGACTTGTAAGTGGTGGTCGTGACCACGTCTGCGAACTCGACGGGGTTGTCGAGAACGCCGCCGGCCACCAATCCTGCAAAATGAGCCATATCGACAAGCAAATAAGCGCCAACGTCGTCGGCAATCTGCCGAAACGCCTTCAAATCTAACGCACGCGGGTATGACGATCCGCCCGCTACGATCAACTTCGGTCGATTGGCGCGCGCCATGTCAGCAAGCTGGTCGAGGTCGATGAAGCCGGTATCCGATCGCAGGCCATAAGTGTGGATCGTGAACAGCTTGCCGCTGATGTTAGCTTTCGCCCCGTGACTGAGATGTCCCCCAGATTTGAGATCGAGAGCGAGCACCGAGTCGAACGGCTGAAGCAGGGCCGAGAAAACGGCCAAGTTAGCTTGAGAACCCGAATGAGGCTGCAGGTTGACCTCGGCAGCGTTAAAAAGCTTGCAAGCGCGTTGTGACCCCAGGGTTTCCAGGGCATCGGCGATCTCGGCCCCGCCGTGGTAGCGGGCACCGGGATAGCCTTCGACTGTCTTGTTCGAAAAGATCGAGCCCTGCGCTTCCATAACGGCCCGGCTGACGACATTCTCCGAAGCGATCAACTCGATGTGCTGATGCTGGCGGTTTCGCTCCGATGCAACGAGGGCAGCGACGTCAGGGTCGGCGGACGAGAGCGGAGTGCGGAAGTAGACCGATGCGGTATCATCCATGCGCTCGGTTCTTAGGTTGTTCGGGCTCATGCCGCAGGCGCCCTTAGTCTGTTCACATAGGTTTCCAGGCAATCATCTGCGAGAGGTTCGAGCGGCGTAAGATCCCGATGATGCTTGTAGTCAGGCCGGGTTGGGGCCGTGTAGGCATTCGATACCGGGTTGACGATGAGCGAGAAGATCGACCGGTCCCATGGAGACATGTTGTTCGGGGAACCATGAATAAGCGTGTCATGGAATATGAGCATGGTGCCTGGCCGTCCCTTTGCGGCGACGATGCCTCCGCGTTCGGCCATTTCGCGTACGCGCGCATGGTCGGTCGCCCAAAGGGTATAGCTTGTCGTCTTGTTGTCGAGCTTGGCTGCATGGTCGCCGGCACGGTGCGAACCGGGCAAAAAATAGAGCGGGCCGTTGAACTCGGTTACCTCGTCGAGAAGTATGTGCAAGTTGAGGGCGCGCGGCATTCTGACCCCGTCTTCCTCGTGATGCGTTGCGAAGTCCGCGTGCCATTGCCACATCTCGCCGGAAAATGCCGCCTTCACGTTCACCTTCACCTGCTGAGCGTAGATCGGTTCGCCGAATAACTGCTGCGCCGGTCCGATCAGGCGGGGATGTCGGACAAGAGCAGCGAACAGATCATCACGCAGGTGCAGACCCATCGCTGTGCGGACGACACCGGAATTCCGCTCAATGATGTTTGCCTCATGGTGCTGCGAAAAGATTTGCGGAAGGCGGGAACGGATTGCCGCAACCTCGGCCTGAGTGAAGCGTTCCGGAATAATGATGAATCCGTCCGTCTCAAGTTGTTTGATCTGCGCATCGGTCAGTTTCATTTTCGCCACCACCCGATAGTCCTTGAATGAGGCTATCAGCATTGACGGCTTTTCAGCGCGGTGCAATCATCAAAAACTACGCTACTGAATAGGCAAACTAAACAATGGTCCGCGCCATTCCACCCTTGGGAACGATCCGGTACTTTGAACTCGCGGCGGAACACGAGAGCTTTGTCCAGGCCGCTAATGACCTTAGGGTATCAAAAGGTGCCGTAAGCCAGCAGATAAAGCAGCTTGAGCAGTTTCTGGGCGTTTCATTGTTTAGAAGATCTGGTCGACGGGTGGTCTTGACAGCCGCGGGCCGCCGGTATCATTCCGCGGTCCGAAACGCTTTAAACATCCTCGAGAAGGAAACGGAGCGCGTTGCCGGATCGCGGGTCCGTGGCCAACTCAAGATCACAGTGTTACCGGCATTCGCATCCATTTGGCTCGTGCCCCGAATGCCCGGCTTTCAACAGTCCATGCCGCACATTGACATCGTCGTATCTGCGGACGCGGAGATGGTCGATTTCTCACGCTCTGACGCACAACTCGGGATTCGCTATGGGACGACGGACACCGAGGGATTGACCGCGACATACCTGGGCCACGATACGCTGGCGCCTGTATGCACACCGGACTATGCGGAGAAGATGGCAATTCACAGAGCCGAGGATCTTTCGCGATGCCTGCTACTGCACGATACCTATTGGTCCGACGACTGGACGCGTTGGCTGACGACGGCCGGTGTTGCAGGGTCATTGGGTGGCGACGGCCAATTCTTCACACATTATAGCATGGCCATCGACACCGCGCGGGCTGGCGGCGGTATCGCAATGGGGCACAAGCTTCTGCTGCGCGATCTTTTTGCGCGCAATGAACTGGTGTGTCCTCTGGAACAAACAATTGCGGCGCAGCAGGGATATTTTGTCGTGGTGCCGGATAAATCCGCCCATCTGGATTACGTGAAACGCTTTCGAAGCTGGCTGACGGCGTCGTTCGGCAATGTATGTGCACCTGGGCCTTAGGTGCAGTCAGGGCGTTAAAGTTCAATTGTCTGCTTGGGGCCCGGCAAGCGGACTTCATCAGGGCTAGCGGTCGCATTCACCGCGCAAACAGGCTGGACACATGCCAGCGTCAACGCAGCCTTTCCTCTTGAGCCATTTACAAGCTGAACCGCGCCGCCGCTCTCGCCGAATGGCGCGTGCTTCTCATTGCCAGACGTTTGGCGCGAGTTGTGTAAGTCAACGCCGGTTCGAATTTGTCTAACAACACTTCCCTTGCAATCGGAGAAGCGTCCATAGGTGACGGCACCAGGTACCATGCAAAAGGTTGTTGACGATTTTAATAGCTTGTGAGCAAAATTGATAATCAATATACATTATTGGTATACAATATTTTATTAACAGATGAGGGGCCCAATGAAAGGTGGCGTGATAGCAAACAAGGAGGGCTCCCTTCTTTGGGTTACGATCTCAAGACCCGAGCGATTGAATGCGTTGGACGCAGCGGCGCGGGACCAAATCGTTGAATCATTGGATTTTGCCTCTCGTAGCCAGGATATCCGCGCCATTGTCATCACCGGTGCTGGCAACAGGGCTTTTTGCGCCGGGCAGGACCTGAATGAGAGCGCCGCGTTGGGCCATTCCGATGGTGATCGCTGGATGGCTGGGTGGAGGCGATTTTTCGAGGGCGTAAGTCAATGCACTAAGCCAATGGTCGCCGCTATCAATGGAACGGCGGCAGGCGCCGGTTTGCAGTTAGCCCTGATGGCGGATATCCGGATCGCGGTGCCTTCTGCACGGTTGCTTATGGCTGAGGCAAATGTGGGGCTCCCTGCGATCGTCGGCAGCTATCTCCTAAGCATTCATCTCGGCCAATCACGTATGCGCGAACTTGTTCTCACAGGGCGGATATTCCATGCCGAAGAGGCGCAGGAATGGGGTTTGATTCATCGGTTGAGCGAGCCTGACCAGCTCGTTGCCGAAGCCAGAACGGTGGCTGCCGAGATAGCGGAAAAGGCACCGACTGCGATGGCTTTGACACACAGATTCTTGCACAGCCTCGCGAGCTCCGGACTTGGGGATGCAGAGGCAAAGGCGGCGAAATATCAGGCCGAAGCAATCAGGACTGGCCAGCCTCAAGCCGCTATGGAGCAGTTTCTTAGATCTCGCAGTCAGCAAACCAACACTTAGAGGCAATAGGAGACATTGATGTATGACTTTCTCATAACCGATATAAAAGACGCTATTGGCACTATCACCTTGAACCGTCCGGCCGTTCTCAATGCTTGGCATTCGCCGATGCGCAAGGAACTGGCCAAGGCGCTGAATGCCATGAACGCCGATGACTCCGTGCGGGCGGTCATTCTGACTGGCTCTGGTGATCGGGCCTTCTCCGCAGGCCAGGACTTGAACGAGACAAAATCTTTTGATACTGCCCGCGCGGGTGACTGGGTCGAAGAGTGGCGCAACCTTTACGCAGCAATCCGTGGAATGAACAAGCCGCTGATTGCAGCGCTCAATGGCGTGGCTGCCGGATCCGCGTTCCAGGTTGCTTTGCAGTGCGACATCCGAGTTGGGCATGCTGCGAGCCGTATGGGACAACCAGAAATCAACTCGGGCATCGCTAGCACTCTGGGCCCCTGGCTCATGAACCAAATGCTGGGTCTTTCCCGGACCATCGAACTGACTCTGACGGGCCGTATGATGGACGGCGACGAATGCTATCGCATCGGCCTTATCCATCATCTCGTGCCCGCAGACCAAGTCGCAGCAAAAGCGCGTGAAGTCGCGGCGGAACTCGCGGCAAAACCACCGGTTGCCATGGCGCTCAACAAGCGTCGTTTTGCGGAAATGACCGACGCGGGATTTAAGGACGCTGTCGCAGCAGGTAGCCGGAATCAGAAAGAAGCATACGCCAGCGGTGAGCCTCAGCGAATGATGGAAGAATTCTTTGCCACCCGTGCCAGGCGCAAGCAGTCGGCCTGAGGAGCAACGAAGCGATGGATCTTCTGGAACACCAGGGTAAAGCGCTCTTCGCGCGGCACGGGATTCCCGTGCCGTACGGCACTCTTTGGCCCAATCGACCAGACTGGGACGGAGGTTATGTACTCAAGGCCCAAATGGCGACGGGCAAGCGCGGTAAGCGCGGCGCTATCCAGTTTGCCGACAGTATTGCAGCCGTTGAGGAAATGGCGCCCCGACTCACCGATCTGACTCTGGATGGCCAGCGCTGCAAGGGTGTCTATGTAGAACAGCGTTTGGATATCGCGCGGGAAATTTACCTGGCCATAGCCCTTGACCGGGATCGCAAGAGCCTAGTGATTCTGGCGTCTCCCAATGGAGGTGTGGACATAGAGGAGACTAGTTCAGGAGAACTGCTTCGGTTGCCGATTGACCCTTTGGTCGGTCTGCGGGAATACCATGTGAGGGCGGCGGTTAAGCATCTTGATTTGAGTGCTACCCTCGAGGTGCCTGTCGCTGAAGCTCTAACTTCTCTTTACGCTCTGGTCGTTGCTGAAGATGCGACGCTGGCCGAAATCAATCCCTTGGTGCTGACTGTATCGGGCGAGGTCTATGCCGCCGACGCCAAAGTGACTTTGGACAATAACGCAGCCTTTCGGCGAGAAGCGTTGGAACAAATGCAGCAAGATTCGGCGGACGACCGCAGCCCGTTTGAAACGGGCGTCGCTTCTGCCGGTGCAACCGGAATCGAAATAAACACCGGCGGCGAGATCATGGCCGTTGTTAGCGGCGCCGGTCTGATGATGGCCACGCTTGATCTGCTATCCGAAAGGGGACTGTCGGTACGCGGTGTTGTAGATCTAGGCGGGTCAGTGCTAGCCGGCGGCGAGGCGCTTGGCCGCGTTTTCGAGGCGGTATCCGACGCTAACCCCCTCATCACGTTCTTCAATGCTTACCTGCATACAGCGCTTTGCGATGAGCTGGCGCGGATGCTGGTAGAAGCGCAAAAGATAGCGCCGTTGCGGGGCCGGGTCGTGATCAGGCTCAAGGGACGTAACAGTGAAAGCGGACGGGCCATGCTCACTGAACAAGGGTTTGAAGTATTCGAAGACCTCAGTGCGGCCATAGAGGCGGTCACGCATTATAAGGGGCGCAGTTGATGGCGATACTGGTGAATGGCGATAGCCGGATCGTGATTCAAGGCATTACAGGCCATACTGGGCGAAACTTGGCGGATAAGCTCCTTTCTGAGGGCACGCCTCTGGTTGGCGGGGTTTCGCCTAAGCGTGGTGGCGAAACGGTTTCCGGTCTGCCGGTATTTTCCTCGTGCCATGAAGCAGTTGCCATCGCCCGCGCTAACTGCGCGTTCCTTTCGGTACCGGCAGGGCAAGCGTGTGCGGCCGCCTTTGAGGCGATTGATGCCGGGATCAAAACCATGGTCGTCTATGCCGAAGGCGTCCCGGTCCAAGACGCCGCGCGCATTGCCGCTTATGCGGCTTATCGAGGGGTGAATCTCATAGGACCAAATGCTGCGGGCTGCATAAGCCCGGGGCTGGCAAATCTTTCGGACCTCAATGGGAAACTGTTGCGGCGCGGGCCGATTGGAATCGTCTCAAAAAGTGGAACGCTGACCTATGAAGTCATCGATTCTCTCAATGCGAAGGGCCTTGGTCAAAGCAGCGTCGTTTGCCTTGGTGGCGACCCCATCATTGGAATGTCCCATGCCGATGCGTTGCACCTATTCGACGCAGACCCAGACACCACGGCAGTGGTCTTGATAGGAGAGATTGGGGGGCGGAGTGAACTGCAGGCGGCTGAGGTCGCGCGGCACATGAAAAAGCCCGTAGTGGCCTATATCGCGGGCCTGCACGCACCAGCTGGCAAAACAATGGGGCATGCGGGCGCCATCCTTGGTTCCCCTGAAGAAAACGTCCCCGGGAAGCGCGCCGCTTTAGAACGCGCAGGAGCCATCGTTGTCAATGACGTAATCGGAGTTGGTGCGGCCTTGGCGCGGCTCAAGGCTCCTGCGGAAGTTTATTGAAACGCCATTGTAGAAGAGTGGCAACTAGGGAGGAGAACATGCCGATGAAGTACGACAGTGGAAATATGAAGGTCACGCGAAGGGATTTGTTGTTGGCTGCAGGTGCGGGAGTTGCATCAGTGGGCGCCATGGGCTTGCCGAGCAAATTGCTTGCCGCCGAGCGCATCACGGTTGCGGATCCGGGTGGTCCCTTCAAGGACGCTTTTGGGGAGGCTTTTTACCGGCCCTACGAAAAAGCCTCGGGAATCACAGTCGCGAACATTGCGCGAGAACATCAGCCCACCAGTCATATCCAGGCCATCGTAGAGACCAAGTCTTATACCTGGGACGTTGTAACTGTCACGTTGGCAGGACAAGTGTTGCTGGGTGCGCGTGATCTGCTAGAGGATCTGGATTGGTCCGGTGAGCACATGCAGGACATTATGCCTGAGGCTCGCGCCAAAAACTGGATGGGTACGGACGTTTATGCGACGACCTTGGCCTACCGGCAAGATACCCTCAAGGGTAAAGAGCCTCGCTCCTGGGCGGATTTTTGGGACGTGAAGGGCTTTCCCGGCCGTCGGGCATTGCGCCGCAGCCCTATTGACACGTTAGAGATTGCTCTGTTGGCGGATGGCGTGGATCCGAAGGATCTCTATCCGCTCGATATCGAACGCGCTCTGAACAAGCTCGACGATATAAGAGGCCACATTGATGTCTGGTGGACAGGTGGCGCCCAGACAAGCCAACTTCTGCAGACTGGTGAAGTAGATATGTTGCCAACTTGGAATGGGCGTGCACAAACCGTCATTGATGGTGGTGCGCCAGTGTCCATAGAGTGGAACCAAGGTCTCTATTCGATGGAAGGTTGGGCAATTCCCAAGGGGAACCCGAAGGCTGATCTCGGCCGGAAGTTCATCTCCTATTGCGCCGACCCTGAACGCCAGGCAGCCTTCACCAACAAGCTCGCTTATGGGCCGACGAACCCGAAGGCCTACAATTTTATTTCTGCTGAGCGGGCGAAGTCTCTGCCGACGGCTCCGCAGAACATTGAACGTATGGTCCTTGCCGACCAGGGTTGGTGGGGCGAGCATAAGGAAGCGGCCGAGCAGCGTTTCAACGAATGGCTGCTCTCCTGATTTCCTGATAGATAAAATGCAGGTAGCTCCGGTCGCTACGGCGACCGGAGCTGCTGCTTCCCCCAAGGCTTCTTGCGTCAAGCACTTGTCGACTGACGCGTCAAACCTGGAATCTGCCTATGACCTCACTACAGGATCAGAAAAAGCTGGAAGTGCGCGCTTTGCGCAAAACCTATGGGGATTTTGTCGCTCTCGAAGGTGCGGATCTGTATCTTGCGGATGGGGAATTCCTGACCCTTCTAGGACCGTCAGGCTCGGGCAAGACAACTTTGCTGCTTACGATTGCCGGTTTGAATGAACCGGATGGTGGTGAGATACGAATCGACGGGCAGCTAGCGACTTACCTACCACCCTTTAAACGTGACATCGGCATGGTGTTTCAGAACTATGCCCTGTTTCCGCATATGACGATCTTTGATAATGTCGCTTTCGCGCTCAAGATGCGCAAATGGCCCGCGGCTAAGATACGCGAGGCGGTCGAGAAGGTTCTTGAGGTCGTCCAACTCCCACATTTGGCTAGCCGCTACCCCCGACAGTTATCCGGTGGTCAGCAACAACGAATCGCGCTGGCCCGTGCCATGGTCTACGAACCTTCGGTGATCCTGATGGACGAGCCACTCGGCGCACTTGACAAGAAGCTGCGCGACCAACTCCAGCTCGAAATCAAGAGATTACACCAGGAGCACAACATCGCTGTCCTTTATGTCACTCACGATCAGGAAGAGGCTCTGGTGATGTCCGACAGAATCTGCCTTATGCGCGATGGTCGTATAGAGCAGATTGGTACACCCGACGATCTATACTTCAGGCCGCAGTCAGTCTTTGCCGCGGATTTCCTTGGTGAAGCCAATCTGCTCGCAGGGCAGGTTGTCGGGTGCGATTCGGAAAGAGTCGCAGTCGAGTTGACCGACGGCACGCGTGTCCTGGGAGTTAGCGATCATTCGCTCCTTAAGGGTCAGAAAGTCAGTGTCATGGTGCGGCCGGAAACTGTCAGCCTAGATGTCGACGTGATACTGGACAACCGGGTTGAAGCGCGGGTCACGGATGTGATCATGACCGGTGGCATGACCCAGACTTTCTGCAGAGCTGCCAGCGGATTGGAGATAATTGCAAAGTCCCTGACAAGCGGGCCGGTTGGCGCACAATCGGGTGACCGTCATGTTCATCTCGGGTGGTCCGCCGAGCGCGCTGTTGTCCTCCCCGATAATTGAAGGGAGGACCGTCATGGCAAGTCTCACTGGTTCTAACAGAAGCGTAATTCGAAAGGCCCAGCAGTTTTGGCCTATCCTTCCGGTAATCTTGTTCCTTGGTGTGACATTCGTTTTCCCGGTGGTGCTTTTGCTGTCGCTCAGTGTGACTGGTTCGGGCAACGAACTCACCTTCGAGCACTATCTAAAACTCCAGGATTCCTTTGTCGTTGGTCGGGTTCTAGGTATCACATTCAAAATCGCGGGCTGGACAGCATTCATATCGATCGCGGCGGCATTTCCCGTAGCCTATCTTCTTTCAACGCTTGGGAAGAACCAGAGGAATTTCTGGGTAATTTGGGTCCTGATGCCATTTTGGACCAGCTTTCTGGTGCGCACCTTTGCCTGGATCGTGCTGTTGGGGCGAAACGGCGCCGTCAGCCAATTGGCGTCGGCGCTGGGGCTGCCGGACCCACCCAGCCTGCTATACAACTTCACCGGTGTCATGATCGGTATGGTGCATGCACTGATGCCGCTTGCCGTGCTCACGATGCTGTCCGTCATGGAGAACATCGACCGCAACCTTTCTAGGGCTGCTGCCACTCTTGGGGCCCGCCCGGCCCAGGCCTTCTTGAGGGTCTACCTGCCGTTGTCATTGCCGGGTGTCGCGGCAGGCGGCCTCCTAGTCTTCATCACTGCGCTCGGTTTCTTCATCACCCCGGCCTTGCTCGGGAGCGAGCGGGAGACAGTGATTGCGCAACTCATTATCTTCCAAATCAAAGACCTGCTGAACTGGAGCTTCGCCGGGGCCATAGCCGTCGCCTTGCTGCTCGTGGCGCTGGTCATCTTTTTGATCTACGATCGCTTGGTAGGACTGTCGACGTTGTCGGGAGGCGCTATGCGCCAGGACGGTTCGGTCTGGCGCAATCCCATTGGTTGGGTTGGCCGCCGCCTCGGCTCTCTCCTGGTCGAGTGTACAGCGTTCATTTGTGAACTCCTTGCCGAAATCCTTGAGAAGATCAGACCGATTCGGGCCGACCGTCGCAGGCCGGATGTAGGACGCCGAATGCTCTGGATGGGTGTACTGCTGATTCTCTTTTTCCTGGCGGGTCCGGCGTTCTTCGTGATTCCAGTTAGTTTTACCGAGGGGCAGTTCCTCGGATGGCCCCCGGAAGGATTTTCGTTCCAATGGTACGGGTCGGTCTTTGACAATGTGCTCTGGGTTGAGGCGGCGATAAGGTCCTTCGTCGTAGCGACGCTTGCTGGTCTGGCCGGATTGCTACTCGGTGTCCCTGCTGCCTTCTATATTGTGCGGCGTGCACGCTTTAAGACCGCACTTATCGGATTCCTGGTGTCGCCGATCATCATGCCCAACATCATTATCGCGGTTGCCTTGTTCTATCTTTTTGCGGACATCGGGCTGGTCGCCACCACTGCAGGATTGGCGATAGGACATACTGTTTTGGCGGTCCCCTACGTTGTGGTCACTATGGTGGCCGTGCTCAAGCAATATGACGAACGGCTTGACCATGCCGCCTACACGCTAGGCGCCGACAAGGCGCGCACGTTGCGTCATGTAACGCTGCCTCTGCTCAAGTCTGGCCTAATTGCAGCTTTCATGTTCGCCTTTGTCATTTCTTTTGATGAACTGACCATAGCGCTCTTCGTTGCAGGGGGCGATACGACGACCTTGCCCAGGCAGATGTGGGACAACGCGCTATTGCAGGTTTCACCAGCACTGGCTGCCGTCGCGGCGATGGTGTTGGTCTTCATGACTGCTGTTATCCTGACTTCGGAATATCTAAGACGGCGCGGCGAGAGGATGCGGTGATCGACGCTCCTTCCTACCCTGACCCTTTGGGGATGAGTCGGCCACCCACCGCTCAACCCGTCACACCCACCTACTGGCAAGCGACGGCGGGGACAGCGCCCGATGACGATGGTCGGTTAGAGAGCGATTTAGATTGCGATGTAGCCATCATTGGCGGGGGCTACACAGGGCTTTCCTGCGCATATCACCTCACCAAGCTGCGGGTTGCCAGCGTTGCGGTGATCGAGGCGAACCAACCGGGATGGGGCTGTAGTGGGCGCAATGGAAGCTTTGCGCGTCCGGCTATTGGCCGGGTTCCCCACGCGGATTGGGAGAGGAAATGGGGTGCTGAGATCGCGGACGCGATGTTTGCGGAAGCCCTTGCCGCCCTTGAGACGGCGCGTAATGTAATTCAGGAAGCCGACATCGACTGCGATGTGATGCCGGAAGGTTGGTTAAAGATTGCCCATCGGGCCGGGCGGGTCGCCGCGCTCCAACGAGAAGGCGACTTACTGCGTAACCGTTATGGCATGGCTGTTGAGTTTTTGGATGCCAAGCGTCTGGCTGCCGAACATGTTGCATGCGGTGATGGCTATGGCGCCCTCAGATGGCCACTATCCTTTGCGATGCATCCTTTGAAACTGGTCTATGGGCTCGTCCGCGCGGCGCGTGGCCAGGGGGCAGTGATATTCCGCGATACGCCTGCGCTTGGCCTGGATAAAGATGGAGGCAGGCACGTGATCTCTACGCCCCGCGGCTTGGTACGTGCTCGGCACCTGGTCATCAGTACCAACGGCTATACCGTCGAGGGTTTGTTTCCAAAATTGCGCCACCGTCTTTTACCTGTCATGTCCAACATCGTTGTCACCCGACCAATGACGCTGGAGGAAAAACAGGCGGGGAATTTTGTGACTAGCGATTGCATGAGTGATGCCCGCACATTGCTGCACTACTACCGGCGATTGCCGGACGATCGCATCATGCTGGGGGGTAAGGGGCCGGTCAGAGCCACGCCTCGCCAAATGGCGGCACACAGGCAAGAACTTCTTCGGGTTATCGAACGTAAGTTTCCTTTCATGAAGGCGCCTTCAGTCGAATATTTCTGGGGAGGCTGGGTTGCCCTGACCCCCGATTCCCTTCCCCATATCACCACGGCGGAAGATGATCAAAGCTTGCATTACGCGTTGGGATACATCGGAAGCGGCGTATCCTGCAGCTTGCATGCAGGACGCCGTATCGCCGAGAAAATCACTGGCCAGCAGGTGTCGCTGCCGACGCCTCTTACCGCTGCCCTGCCGAAATACCCAATGGCGGCCTTCAGGCGATTAGGGCAGCGCGCAGCGATGAAATGGTATGCTTTAAAAGACGAGAGGCTGTAGCGATGCTGGGGTCAGGCAAAGGAAAGAAGATTGTGGTGGTGGGTGCGGGAATCGTAGGGGTTTCCGTAGCGCGACGGCTTCAGGAGAAGGGTTATCAGGTGACCCTGATCGACAGGCTTTCGCCGGGTGAGGCCTGTTCTCATGGCAATGCGGGTGTCATCTCGACAAGCTCCTGCGTGCCACAGATTCTCCCGGGGACCTGGAAGCAAGTCCCCGGATTGCTTTTAGCGCGCGACGGCCCGTTGGCAGTCGATTGGCGCAGTCTCCCGACGCTGCTGCCCTGGTTCGCTACCGCACAGCGAGCGGCCACGCCGAACCGGGTCATGAAGGTGGGGCAGGCTTTGCATGCCCTTCATGTAAAGGCAGTTGAAGATCACCTTGCGCAAGCCGAAGCCGCTAACTGCAAGCAATTGGTTCAGCGCTGTAACTATCTGCATGTATACCGACGCAAGGAAGCTTATGCCAAAGACGGCAATGTCTGGAAGCTGCGACGTGAACTGGGCATGTCGATCGAAGAACTGAGTGCGGGAGAGCTGCGCGAAGCAGAGCCTGCGCTCGCTGCTGGCTTTACTAACGGGGTGCTTCTAAGTGGTCACGGCCGAACTCTAGACCCTGGTGGTCTTGTGAAGGCACTGGCGTCCGATTTTGAACATCGACAGGGTCGCATCCTGCAACGCGAAGTTCGGGCGCTTTCGCAGAATGCAGAGAGAGGCGTCTCAATCGTCACCGAAGAGGAGACGATCAATGCCGACACCCTCGTCCTGGCTGCGGGCGTTTGGTCGGCACAACTGGCGCTAGGCCTGGGTCATGCCTTTCCCTTGGTTGCCGAACGTGGCTACCACATCATGTACGCAGAGCCAGGAATTACCCTCCACAACGCAATCATGTTTGCCGAGGAAAAGCTGGCGGCCAACAGCATGGCCCAGGGGCTGCGCGTCGCAGGCACGGCAGAGTTTACAACGAACATCGACAAAGCGCCCAACGGGCGCCGCATTGCAATGCTTGAGCGACTTGCCACTCGTTATATTCCAAATCTCAACCGGACGCGACCGCGCCATTGGGTGGGTTCAAGGCCGACCTTACCCGACACCTTGCCTGTTATCGGCCGCTCCCAGTTGAACCGAGATGTGATCTTTGCCTTCGGTCATGGACATACAGGTTTGACGGCTAGTGCAACAACGGCGAATATCGTTTCCGCCCTGGTCGCCGGGGAAGAGCCGCCGATCAATATTCATCCCTTTCGTCCAGAGCGTTTCGCGACGCACGGGCTCATCAGAGGATCGAAGGGCGATTCCGTGGAAAGCCATCCTGGGAATTTAGGATGACCCGCTTGCTGTTCCTCAATGAGGCCGAGGTGGCAGCGCTTGCACCCCCCGCACCTAAGCTTGCCGACGCTCTGGCGGACGTTTTCAAGCTGCGCGCTGCAGGCAAAATTGCCATGCCTACGAAAACCAAACTGACGACGGTCGGGAATGATACCTTCTTTCATGCCATGCCCGCTCTTGTGCCGGGAATGGCGGCGGGCGTTAAGTGGGTGGGTGGAGCCGCTGGTAACAGCGCCCGGGGATTGCCACATATCAACGCTCTGCTGGTGCTGTCCGATCCGCAGAGCGGCCGACCGCTAGCGGTCATGGAAGCCAACCACCTGACTGGATTGCGAACTGCGGGCCTGACATTACTTGCGGCCCGCTACCTAGCCAAAACTGATGCTAGTAGGCTCGCGGTCATAGGCTGCGGGCTGCAGGCCTGGACCCATCTAGAAGCTCTAGCTTCGGAATTTTCACTCGAACAAGTGGCGATCTACGGGCGCAGGCTGGAAGCCGTGAACGTCTTTGCCGAGAAAGCGTCGGAGCGAGGCATCGCGCCGCGGCTTTGCAAAGAGGCAGACGAGGCCATAACGGACGCTGATATTGTGGTTAGTTCGATCCCCGAACAACCCGGGCTCAAGCCCTTCCTAAGGGCGGACCGCCTAGCGCCTGGCGCATTTGCAGCGATGGTAGACCTGGGCCGTTCTTGGCGGAGCGACTGCCTTCGAGGGTTTGATCAGACCTTCACGGACGACAATCAGCAAAGCCTAACGCTGCGTGCGAGCAATCCAACCTTTGAGGCGGCCGATTTCACCGGCGACCTGGGAGATTTAGCCACGGGCCGGGTTGCAGGCAGAGTAGATGCCGAGGCAAGGATTGCCTTCTTGTTTCCAGGTGTTGCTCTTGCGGATATCGTTATCGGCCGTATGCTCTTGGAAGCGGCGGAACTGCGTTAAATCCTGTTGTCACGCACCACCCAGGGTTTTTCCGATGGCTCGTGCGGTTTCCATGACGACGGGCGCAAAAGTTTGTTCTGCCTTTTTCGGCGACCACCTGGGATGTGGCACAGCAATATTCACAGCTGCGATGACGCCGCCTTTGTGATTCCGGACTGCAGCGGCGATGGAAATATCGCCCATGAAGGCCTCTTGATTGCTTATCGCGTATCCTTTCGCGCGAATGACATTGAGCTGCGTCAGAATCTTTTCTGGCTCAATGATGGTATACTTAGTTCGCTTGATTCGGTGAGAGCGATTCACAATTTCAGCGGCTATCTCATCTGGCAAGGCAGCGAGCATTGCACGTCCGGGCGCCGTACAGTAGGCGGGAAGCCGTTGGCCAAGCACGACATCGACGCTGATTATGTTTCTGCTAGGAAGCCGGGAGACGTAAATCACTTCCGTATCATCCAGTTCCGTGAGGTTGACGGTCTCTCGTGTCGTCTTGCTCGCTTCTAGGATGTAGGGAAAGGCTTTTTCAATGAGAGCATCGTTGCGCAGATAGGCAAAGCCAAAATCCAGGACCTTCGGCGATAGTGTGTATCGGCGCGTTGCTGTGTCCTGCCTCAGATATCCTAGAACCTTTAATGTATAAAGGAACCGCTGAGCCGCACTTCTGCCGATACCGGTTGATTTGGCAATCTCGCTCAAACTCAGTGCTTGCGTTTGGTCATAGAAGGCTCGGAGTACGAGCAAAGCTTTCTGAACCCCGCCGATGAAAAGGCGTTCGTCGATTGGGTGAGGCTCGTTGCCATTCAGGGAAGGCCTGCTGGGAATCTGTGACATGCTAATTTTGTACTTTATCAGGGCCAGAATAGGAATCGTTAAAAGTGTGGCAATGTCGCTATAAAGAGTATCCTAACTACCCAGAGGCTATGCCTAACAGGCGCATAGCATCCCATACAATCGAGGGGGAATTCACACTTTAACTCACCAAGCTCAAGGACGCTCACCAAGCTTTGCCATTTTGCCCTGAAAGCGCCCTCGGGATTGATCTTGCCAAGTCAGCCTTTCAGCTTCACGGAGTGGATGTTGATGGCGCTGACCTTTGAGTAGTGGCTGCTCTTTTGGGCGGTAAAGGACCGTCTTTCTCTACGATGTCTTTTGGCGGTGCGCTTTGGCTTTCGGGGGGCTTGTGTTCCAGGCGACGTTCAGGCCGGATTTTCTAAGGAATCATGGGCCTTACGTTGGGTTGACCAGTTCAACGGAATGCCCTGCTGGAGGTGCTGCCGTAGGAGGGTTGGCGGCGCATCGCCGCCCAGTATCGTGACGGATAGGTTGCGCTCCTATCAAAAGCCTTCGCCGATCTTGGCCTATCCGTTCACGCCGCCACCTACAACACCTTCAACTGTCAACGTCATCTCCTCAGTCGACCCAGCTACAAGATCCTAAGATCCAATGCATTCGCGGTATGGGCTGGTGCCTGCAAAGCTGCCTAGGATAAAATGGCGAGAAGCGATTGCTCTCGTGTTGCCGAGTTATCGTGTCAATGCCTAGCTGAGGATCTCATTGTCCTCGCGGCCAGTAGGAGCAGAGCATGAAATTCCATCAGGGAGCGGCTTGGCAGCGCGGGCGACTGATTCCCGTCGGGGAGGCTTCCATCGGTGTCACCGACTGGGGGCTCACGCATTCGGACATCACCTACGATGTGGTCATGGTGATCGATGACGCGTTCTTCCGCCTTGAGGATCATCTCGATCGGTTTGAGGCCTCCATGGCCGCGTTGCGTCTAAAACCCGCCGAAGATCGCGAGGCTATTCGCGGTGCGTTGCATACCATCGTCGCAGCTTCAGGGCTCACCTGGTCCTATGTTTCTATGGTCTGTTCGCGGGGAGCTCCTGAGATTCCCGGCATCCGAGATCCACGTCTCTGCGGCAATCATTTTTTTGCTTGGTGCGTGCCCTACGTGAATGTCATTCCAAAGGATGTAGCGACCCGAGGGGCTCACCTTTGGGTTGCCAAGTCTGTGCGGCGCATAGGCGAAGATGCCGTCAATCCGCGCGTAAAGAACTACCACTGGGGGGACTTTACCGCCGGGCTGTTCGAGGCCTACGATCAGGGTGCGGACACTGTTCTTCTGACTGCTGCCGACGGGACGGTAGCTGAAGGCCCGGGCTTCAATGTCTTCGCGGTGAAGGAGGGCAAGCTGGTCACCCCTGCCCGGAACTGCCTGGAAGGCATCACAAGAATGACTGTGCTGGAAGCAGCAGCAGAGGCCGGAATCATGGTGGAGATTCGCGACGTCCCCCTCGACGATTTCCTGGAGGCGCACGAAATCTTCACGGCGACATCCGGCGGCGGGCCTGTACCTGTCGTGCGCGTCGATGATCGGATCTATGGCAATGGCGTCGAAGGGCCGGTCACAAAACAACTACGAGAAGCTTACTGGGCAATGACGGCTCGGCCCACTCTGAGAACACCCGTCCAGAGGAAGACGGATTTGCGATAGCTTGCCTGGACCAATGTCCTGGGCACTGACAGTGTTAACTCACCCTTCGAGTTGAATCGGCAGTTGCTAGGGAGGTGTCAGATAAACGCGAACCAGTCTCGATAGAGCACGACTGAGCTACTTTTCAAGCAGCGATGAGGCCGCGCCACTCGGCTAGAGCAGCAGCACGGCTTAGCTTGAAAGTGGCTCGAGAGGAAAGGCTGCGTTCCCTTGTTGTAGAGGTTGTAGAAGGCGGCGTGGATGTCGGTAAACTTCTGCAACTTTCACATTCGTCTGAAGCGGGCCATTGCTCTAGCGGCAGACAGAGTTCGGAGGGCTAAGCTGAGTAGATGACTTTGCCGTCCATCATCACGAGACGAACGTCGGTTCTCAGAAGAGCCCCCGGGCCTTCGGCAAAGAAATCTCGATCAAGCACGACAATGTCCGCAGCCATTCCCGCTTTCAATGTGCCGGTGATGGTTTCAAGGTGTGCCGACCAGGCGGGTTCACGGGTGCCGTGGCGGATCGCCTCCTCTATAGGCAAAGCCCAATCGGGCCGATGCGGCTTGATCGCATCGTCACTAGGAGACTTGCGGGTCGACGCGATGTACATGTTCGGTAACGCCTCGTACGGTGCCGTCGGCGTGTCCGTACCAAATGCCAGCGGCGCACCAGCCTTCAGGTATAGCGGCCACGCGAACCCGTTGGCGCCTCGTTCAGGGCCCAACTTCTCTAACCAGTTGTCTAGGTAAGCCGGGTCGACATGAACCGGCTGCATCGACGCGGTGATGCCCAGCCTGCCGATCCTCACAATCTGGTCTTCCCGAACGTACTCCAGGTGTTCGATCCGGTGGCGTCGACCGGACGTTCCGTTGACCTTCGCTGCGTTCTCGATCGCATTGATGGCGTCGTCGATCGTCGCATCGCCGATGGCGTGGATGGCAACTTGCAATCCTTCTTTGTCGGCCGCCGCGACCATCGACGTCAGAGCCTTTGCAGGCCAGATTGCTTCGCAGTTGGTGCCGTCGGTATAGGGTTGGCTCAGCGCTGCCGTGCAGCCGTCGATGGTTCCGTCGCCAATGAATTTGATGCCGGTGACCCGCAGTATGTCTCCCTGGTGCTGCCCGGCGAGTTCCGCAGCACGCGCTACCTGCGCCAACTCCTCGTCCAAGTTCCCAGTCCGCCACATGATGATATGGCCAATGACCCGTGCCGAAAGTTTGCCCGCCGCCTGCAAGCGGGCCACGGATTCAAGCACCTGCTCTTCGAGGGCCATCTCGACAATCGAAGTGATTCCAGCCCGAGCGAACGCGCTGAGAGCTTCCAATACCTGCTGGTCGAGTTCATCTTCCGACACGGTGTTCAGGAGCGGCCAAACCATGTTCGACGTCACCGTCTCCTGCAGCCAGCCGGTAGCCTCGCCGGTTTCGGGATCGCGCACGATCTCGCCGCCGACAGGATCGGGCGTCTCGTCATTGATGCCGAGTTCCTCAAGCGCCGCCGAGTTCACCCAAGTCGAGTGGAAGTCAAACGCGTCTAGGTACACCGGCCGATCCGGGACAATATCGTCGAGCATTGTCTTGTCAGGCCGACCGTTTGGCACATCGCCATGAACCCAGGCGGTGCCAAGAACTCTTGGCGCATCGGGGTTCTCGTAGGCCCATTGGCGTACTCGACGGCGGATCTCCTCAAGGCTTCCCGCGCCACGCAGCTGCGCCTTGCGCATCGCCGCGCCGGTCATCGCGAGATGAGCGTGGCCATCCACGAACCCCGGTAAAATCAGACCGCCCGCTGCATCGATCCGTTTGCTATCGACCCCTGCCGCCGATGTTGCCCCGTCCGAATCGCCTACATAGACGATCTTGCCGTCCTGGATCACGACCGCTTCCGCCCAAGGCCTTTCCGGGTCCGCTGTAAACACCCGGCCGCCCGCGATCAGAACACTCATTCCCGGCATGACCGCCTCGTCCCCTTCAGTTTCCAAGCCTCTAGACGGATACGCTATCGGCGCAGGTAAGATTGTTCAATTGTCCTACTGGTGGAGGTTCCACCACGACCACGGGGAGAGATAGGCTAGGGGCCATCTGCCGATGTTCGCGGCGAGACGGCGAATCGCCGCTCCGAATTGGATTGTGGGGATCGGATTCAACGGACAAGCGCGGAACGTCCGCATTCCCTGCAATCACAAGTCAGTTCCCTGCTCGCGCAAAATTTCCCCTGGTGTCAGGGAGATTCTTGCAAAGACGAGTTCGCTCCTGACTGCCTCCTCCGCCATTTAGCGCTATAATGGGTATTGTCAGACGCTGAAGTTGCGCCACTGATATCAGGCCCAACGCATCGACAATGCGGTTGGCCTCTGTAGACAGCATGGGAACCCCCGGAAAACCGGAAGCTCCTTGTCATACTACGCTGGCCTACGCCGGCACCAACCGGTTATGCAGACACAGCTAAATTTTATGGCACGATTAGACGATAAAATTTGCATTGTTACGGGCGCCGGTCGAGGGATCGGCGCGGCTATCGCGCGGACTTTCGCCCGCGAAGGGGCAAGGGTGGTCGTGACTGACAAGGCCGAAGACCTCGCCGCGTTGGTTGCGAGGGAGATCGGCGGGGTTCATCTGCGGCTCGACGTGGCATCAGAGGCGGACTGGGCCGAACTTGCTGCAGCTTGGCCCGCTTGCGACGTGCTGGTGAACAATGCTGGGATCACTGGCTTCGAGGAAGTCATCCGTCCGCACGATCCCGAGCATGCCACGTTGGCGGATTGGCGGGCCGTCCATGCGGTGAACCTTGATGGCACCTTCCTCGGCTGCCGCTACGCGATCGGTGCGATGCGCGCCAGGGGAGCCGGATCGATCATCAACATATCGTCGCGTTCCGGCCTTGTGGGGATCCCGGCGGCGGCCGCATATGCCTCGTCCAAGGCCGCCGTGCGAAACCACACGAAGTCGGTTGCACTCTATTGCGCCGAACAGGGCCTCAACATCCGTTGCAACTCGATCCACCCCGCCGCCATCCTGACGCCGATGTGGGAGCCGATGCTGGGCAATGGACCGGACCGCGAAGCCCGCATGACAGCTTTTGTCGCGGACACGCCGATGCGCCGGTTCGGAACGCCCGAAGAGGTCGCGGCCATCGCACTTCTGCTCGCCTCGGACGAGGCCGCCTACATGACCGGAACGGAACTGACTGTCGACGGCGGGTTGCTGGCGGGCGCGGCCGCAGCACCCAAGGCGGACTGAACGCGGACACAGCCGTCCCACGCCGTTCCCGAAGGATCAAAACCATGTCCGACCTCGTGCTGAACTCCGGCTTTGTACGCCGGATCCAACTTGCTTGAGCCGACGTGAGGTGGGTTTGTAGCCTTAGCGGATGAACAATCCGTTCCGCTCTTTCAACTCATCGCCGGAAGTGATCCGCCTGATGGTTATGCTGTATATCCGATATCCGCTATCGCTCCGCAAGGTGGAGGAAATCCTGTTCGACCGTCACATTCCCTCCCGCGAAGCCTTCAAGCAGGACCGCTCGGCCGCATTGGCGGCGTTCCGGCGGACGTTTACTTCAGCCAAGTTGGCAGGTCGGCTGGCGCCTTGCCGTTTTGGGCTGCAAGTGCGCAGTCCGCAAGGCCGCCAAAGCGCACGTCGCGGCCGCAGAGGCCTGGAGCGTAATGAGCGTACTTGCCGGAGTTGGTCATCAAGACGCGCGCTTGCGGCGGAAAAACGGGTTCAGAGATGGAACACCAGCAAATGTCGGGGATCAATTGAACGCCTGCCTTCTCCAACCGGGCGGCAAGACCTTGATCTCGTGCCGTAGCAAGGGTCTCCCGACCTAGGGTTATGATCACCGAAACTGCGGGGTGGCACCGACGGCCCTCCATAAGCGCGGCGAACTTGCGAGTCTCGGCCAAAGAAAAATGAGGGCTTCCCAAAGACACGAGATCGACGTCTCCACCACCGGCATTAAATCCCTTCCAGGCGCGGGCGAGATCGGCGCGGGTAATACGAACACAATCGGCATCGTCCGTTGCGGGACGGTTACCCTCGGGAGTGATTCCCGCCACATGAAGCATCGGTGCCGCCGAGGTGGTGCCGAATGCCGCGCAAAGGGCTCTCAGGTCATCTTCCGACGGCGCGGTGGCTTCCAGGCCCTTCAGGGCCGGAATCCTATCGGGTGATAGCTGTCCGGCCAGCCATCCCAGCAGCGGCCACAAGGCATCGTCGTATCCTACGGGCAGTTCAACCTCGATCTTGCGGCGCGCTGCCCTGTTCGTCTCCAGATAGACACCGGCGTGCGGCGCCCGCCCGGTCAGAGCGATAAAGAGGTCCAGGAAGTCCGGATGCTTTGCCGTCCGCGCGCCGAGCACGCTGTTGGCATAGATTACCGCATTCGACTCCGACCAACCGATGTCCTCGCCTTCCAACGGCTTGTCATCCAAATGGTAGGGTGCGCAGGTGAAGCTCGGCCGTGCGCCCATCCGCACATAAGCGTCGGCCAGCTGACTGGCCGGCAACCCGAACTCGGGCGGCACCTTCTGGCTCCGCCAATTGGCGTAGTCCACCGAGATCGCGTTCATAGTCGTTGGTACGACGACCTTTGCATTCATCTCCGCCATTGCGGCGGCGAAACGCAGGTTGGCGGGACTAGCATAAATGCAGCCGTCGATGTGGACACGGGTCACGTCAATCAACCGATCAGCACCCTGTAAGGCCGCCATGGCACACAATGTCTCCATGGCGAACTTCGCCGCCGGGCCGCGTGCGCCACTCAGGAGGGAGCGATCGCCCGCTGTCAGGTTCAGATCTGACGCGGACAGAGGCGCGAGCGGCAAGGAAATACCATCGCCCTCGACGGCGGTTTCGGTTATGCGAAGATATGGAACCTTGGATAGGGCCTCGTACTCCCGCTCGGGGACTCGTAAGACCGCCAGGGGGCGCTCGAACATTCTCCCGGCAATCATCGCCCCCAGGGTGAGGATGTCCTCATCCTCCTTGAAGACCAGCGCTGCAGGCGCATTGCCGTTCAGGGTGAGTTCCAGCAGGACGCCGCTGCCCGTACAGGAGCCGCGGCTGGTAGGCATCAGGACGACACACCCGGTTAGAAGTTGACCGTGTTGGTCGTGGTGGGCATCGATAACACGGCCTGTTTCCGGATCGACTCCACCCCAGAAACTCAGTCCATCGGAGCAGGTCAAAACCGGGCCTTCGACCGCAGCGGGAACGATCAGCTGTGCCATGTGGAGTGCCTTGCTTGTCGTCCGCAAGCTAGGTGCGAGCGGGTCGGGTTGGACGCGGACGGGGCTATGACGCCGCCATCGTGTTTTTTCATCTGGCCCAGGCCGCATACCAATCTCTGAACAGGCGGTGCTGCTGCTCCAGATACTTGCGCTGGCTGTCGGTCAGCGCGTCGGTCTCGTTGAAGTGCGTTGCATAGTTCGCATGACCCTCCAGAACCATGAGGTGCTTATAATAAAGTACCAGATCCGGGCCTTCGTCGAAGGTGGAGAGAACATGCAGTGCATCGTCCAGTTGACGCGCCTTGACGCGAGCCTCCGGGTCACCCGCCGCGGCTTTCTCGCTAAGCGCCACCAAGTGCAACACTTCTTTCGGCAAGGCGTTTCCGACCCCGGTAATCGCGCCCTTCGCGCCGCAATTCACGAAGCCGTGGTAAACCTGGGTATCAACGCCGATCATCAGGATTAAATCGCCGTCCTTCGACGTGATGTTCTCGGCCGCGTAGCGCATATCTGCAGCGCCGCCGAATTCCTTGAAGCCCACCATGTTCGAATGTTTGGCGCGCAATTCGAAGAACAAATCGGCACGCGTAGCAAACCCGTAGTAGGGGCTATTATAAATGATCGCCGGAATCTCCGGGGCCGCGTTCAGGATGCTCTCGAAGTGCGCCCGCTGAGCCGCTACCGAGGAGCCCCGCGAAAGGACACGCGGAATCACCATCAGGCCTTGAGCGCCGACACGCGCGGCATGCGCGGCATGAGCCGTGGCGCTGGCCGTGTTGACTGCTCCGGTGCCGACGATCGTCGGGATCCCTGCTTCGACGAGGCGGGTCACGCCTTCCTGGCGCTGACTGTCGGTCAGCAGCGGCCAGTCGCCCATCGACCCGCAATAGACCACCGCAGACATGCCCTCGGCGATCAGCTCCCGTCCCCGTTGGACAAGGGCGTCAAAATCGGGGCTGCGATCTGCGTTGCAGGGGGTCATCAACGCTGGAATGCAGCCCGTGAAAATCTTGTTGTCCATCACGTAGTCCTCTTTTGCTAACTTTGTTTTCAGCGATACGCGCCGCTGCCATTAATCTGCCTGTTGCCCGCAAGCCCGAGGTGCCGCGCGGGCGTTCTAACGAATCTTGGACAGGAATCTCCTTGTATGCTCTGACTGAGCATCGCTGAAGATCTGTTGAGGTGGCCCAATCTCTTCCATGATTCCTTCATGGAAGTAGGCAACGCGGTCGGAAACGTCCCTTGCGAAGCCCATTTCGTGGGTGACGCAAATCATCGTCATGCCCTCTTCAGCGAGCAAACGCATAGTATCGAGCACCTCACCCACCAACTCCGGATCGAGGGCTGAGGTAGCCTCGTCGAAAAGCATATAGTCCGGCTCCATTGCCAGCGCCCTGGCGATCGCCAAACGCTGTTGCTGTCCGCCGGAGAGGGCACCCGGATAACTATGAATTTTATCGCTAAGCCCGACGTGCTCAAGTTGTTTGAGGGCCAGATCACGGGCATCCTTCTTGGATAACCCCCTGACAATCCTTGGCGAAACGGCGACGTTCTCGAGCGTTGTCAGATGCGGAAAGCTGTTCCATTGCTGGAACACCATACCGAGCTTTTGACGCAATATATTCAGGTTGGTGCTTTTTGCGTGCACTTCGACACCGTCGACTCTGATCGAGCCGCTCTGGATCGGCTCTAGACCGTTGATGCAGTAAAGCAGGGTGGATTTTCCCGATCCCGACGCGCCAATGACGGATAGCACCTCGCCCTTCTTGACTTCGAGGTTGATCCCCTTGAGCACTTCGAGGTCGCCAAAATTCTTGTGTAGATCAACAATCTCGATCATTGCGCCCACCTTTTCTCTAGTTTCTCGGCATAGAGCGAGACCGGATATGACAAAGCGAAATAAAATGCGCCGGCGAAACTCAGAATCAAAAACGGTTCTTGAGTGCGTGTGATCAGTATCTGGCTGGCCTTGAGAAGCTCGATGTATCCCAGGACCGACACCAACGCGCTGTCTTTCATCACCCCCAAAGCAACCCCTACCCAGGAGGGGAACACCGCACGCCCGCCGATTGGCAGAACGACGTACCGGAGGTCTTGCCAGTAGGTCATGCCCAAGCTGCGCGCCGCGCGCCGCATTGGCGTGCCGACCGCTTCAATGCCGCCACGCGCGACACTGGCCACTAGAGCGGCCGTGTAGATCGACAGGACGACAACGCCCGACGCGAAGGGGTCCATGTTGAGGCCGATAATCGGCGCGAAGTTGTAGAACAGCACCAGTTGGATGATCAGTGGCACGGAGCGGAAAACATCCAGGATCGGCGCCAGCAAAACCGTGGCCAGTAGCTTTCCTTCGTAAAGGATCCAGCCGAATACGACGCCGAAAAACGTCCCAAGCGCGATCGATACGGCAGAGATCAGCAAGGTGCGCCAGGCAGCCTCGGCTAGGAACACGAAGTCGTTTGCGTTAAAGCCACTGAAGAACTGAATGGTTGGTTCCATTGCGCGCGCCCCTAATATTTGAACAGCTTGGTGGCGAGGAGGCGCGATGCCAGGAGAATGATCTTGACGATCACGTAGTAGATGACGGCCGTGACGGCAAAGTACTCAAAGATTCGATAGGTTCTAGAGGCAAAAAACTGTGTCTCGCCGGAAAGTTCGCGAAAACCGACCAACATACCCAGCGACGAGATCAGCACCGCCCAGACCATTTGGTTGGTGATTGGGTAGTAGACTATCCGCAGGACTTGCGGAATGACGATGCGCGTGTAGGCCTGAGTAGCCGTCATCCCGAGTGAGCGGGCCGCCTTGATCTGCGTTTGGGGAATGGCCTGAAAACCGCCACGGAAGTTCTCGGCCAAGTAACCGGCGCAGTTGAACGTCAAGGCGGAAAGGACAATGGTGTAGGGGGTCAGGTGCAGGCCGAACGCACCTAGCCCGAAACCGAAGAAGAAGAGTTGGAAGAGCGCCGGGGTATTGCGCGCCAGCTGGATCCAACTGGAAGCGAACCAGCGCAGAGGGCCCTTCGCATTGAGCCCGATCAAGGCCAGCCCCAGCCCGATCAGAATCCCCAACACCATGGCCAGGGAAGCGACTTGAAGCGTGACCAAGCCTGCCTCGAGCAAGTCGGGCAAGTTCTTCATCACTGGGCGCCAGTGAAAATTGTACTCGAACATTGTGCGGCTCTGCGTCAGTTACCCCCGCCTAATTCCTCAGGCGGGGGTAACAACGAGACGTGATCAGTACATTACGCCGGGGATGCGAAGCTCGGGAGCCTCGCCGCCGACATAACTGGCCCAAAGCTCCTGATAGCGCCCAGAGCGAACCTGATGGGTGACGAACAGGTTCAAATAGTTGAGCCAGCTGACATCCTTCCTGTTCGCGACCACCGAGGTGTAATCCGTGGTCCAGGGCATCCGCGGCCCGGCAACAATGCTTTCGTATTGCTCCGTGATTGGCTTCACCGCGGTGTTGGTGGTGATGCCGATATCGGCCTTGCCCTGTGCGACGGCAAGAAAGACCTCGTTTTCGGACTGATAGCCTTGGTAGAGGTTCTCTTCGCCCCATTCCTTGGCGATCTTCAGCCACTCCTGTTCGGGCACCGTCCCGACCGCGGCGGCGACCCGCTTGCCGCGGATGTCCTCAAAAGTCTTGATGCCCGTGTCCTTGCCGACAACGCCTTGAGCGTAGTAGATGGCGTAGGGGATGGAAAAGCCGACCGTGCGCGCGCGCGCCAAGGAATCCGATGTCGCGCCGAAGACGACGTCTGCACGGCCCGTCACAATGACCGGCAGGCGCTCAGCCCAAGTCAATGGAAGAATCTCGTGATCAACCTCAAGAGCAGTTGCGAGGTCTTTGCAATAGTCCACATCGAACCCGGCAGGCTCGTTGTTAGCGTCTCGGTATCCGATTGGTGGGAAATCCAGAACCACGCCACATCTCAGAGTGCCGCGGTCAATGACTTCATCCAAGGTGTCGGCGGAAGCCACGGTGCCGGCTGTCAGCAGTATCGCTGTTAGCGTGAGCAATTTTTTGAGTTGCATCGAATCCTCCCAGTTCATTGCTATTTCGCAAATTATGCGCACTTAGTCTCGCAGATTGGATACAATAATCAATATATAAGATCCGTTCCTCTCTTCATTTGGATCCTGTATTGTTAGATCGTAAAGAGGGCCATAGGTGATGAAACTAAATCCTGTCGATATTTCAAAAACGGCGTCGGCATCTTCGATTGTTTTCGAAGAGCTCCGAAGAGCAATCATCAAAGGTGATCTGGCTGTTGGCGAGGCATTGCGGCAAGATGAAATTGCCGGATTGTTCAATGTAAGCCGGATCCCCGTTCGTGAAGCGTTATCGCGGCTCGAGGTTCAAGGTCTCGTCAGAACCCAAAGATACAGGGGAGCGGTCGTTTCCGGACTGTCTGCCGAGGAGGCGACAGAACTGTTCGATCTTCGATTGTTGGTCGAGCCGGAGATAATTCGCCGTGCCGTTCCTTTGTTGTCACCGGAAGTTTTGCACAAAGCCCGTGAATGCTGCGTTTCCTTCTCCGAATCCACCGAACCAATGAGTTGGGGCGACCTGAATCGGGCGTTCCACTCGGAAATATACAACGCCAGTAAGCTGAAATTTCATCTTGAAGTCGCAGACAACGCGATGAACCGGTTGGACCGCTATCTGAGAGCGCAGCTCGTATTGAGCAATGGGATGGAGCAGGCGAATAGCGAGCATTTTGGCATTCTCGAAGCCTGCGAAACAGGTGATGCCGAGGAAGCCGCTGCCTTGACGGCGGCACATATCGATGGCGTCAAGCAGTCCTTCCTCAAGCACCTCAACCTTTTACAGGCTTAGTATCGGCGGCAGGGCTTGCCAGCGTCCGCGCGAGCGGCGTTCTCAGAACGATCCCTGATCCACAGTCATAGTAGCCGGCTTGTGATCCGGACTTTCCCGCCTTTCAGGGACAAGCGCGCAATCTCACCATCACTTCAGGATCGCTGGCAGGTTCAACTTGTGCTCACGCGCGCAATCGATGGCGATGTCATAACCTGCGTCGGCATGGCGCATGACCCCAGTGGCGGGGTCGTTCCACAAAACGTTGCCGATGCGCCGGTCGGCGTCCTCGCTGCCGTCGCAACAGATCACCATGCCCGAGTGCTGGCTAAATCCCATGCCGACGCCGCCGCCATGATGCAGGCTGACCCAGGTCGCGCCGCTTGCGCAGTTGAGCAGAGCGTTGAGCAGCGGCCAGTCCGAAACCGCATCGGAGCCGTCCTTCATGGCTTCGGTTTCTCGGTTGGGCGAGGCCACGGAACCCGAATCCAGATGGTCGCGGCCGATTACGACAGGTGCCTTCAGTTCGCCCTTGCGCACCATTTCGTTGAAGGCCAGTCCGGCGCGGTGCCGGTCGCCGAGCCCAATCCAACAGATGCGCGCCGGCAGGCCTTGGAAGGCAATCCTTTCGCGCGCCATGTCGAGCCAGTTGTGCAGGTGGCCGTTGTCGGGAAACAGCTCCTTCATCTTCGCATCGGTTTTGTAAATGTCCTCGGGGTCGCCGGAAAGCGCACACCAGCGGAAGGGCCCGATGCCTTTGCAAAACAAAGGCCGGATGTAAGCCGGGACAAACCCCGGGAAGGCAAAGGCATTCTCCAAGCCTTCTTCCTTGGCCACCTGACGGATGTTGTTGCCGTAGTCGAGTGTCGGCACGCCGGCGTTCCAGAAATCCACCATTGCAGCAACGTGCGCCTTCATGCTGGCGCGTGCGGCCTTCTCAACATTCTTGGGGTCGCTTTCCTGCTTGGCGCGCCATTCCGAAACGCTCCAACCCAAAGGCAGGTATCCATGGACCGGGTCGTGGGCGCTGGTTTGATCAGTGACGATATCTGGGCGTCCATTGGGGACCGAAGCATCGCCTGCCTTCATGCGGCGGACGAGTTCCGGAAAGATCTCGGCGGCGTTTCCAATGAGGGCCACCGACTTCGCCTCGCCTTTGGCAGTCCAGTCCGCGATCATCGACAGGGCGGCGTCGAGGTCTTGCGCCTTGGCGTCGCAGTAGCGGGTGCGGATGCGGAAATCGGCCCGTGTTTCGTCACACTCGACGGCCAGACAGCAAGCCCCTGCCATGACCGCGGCCAGAGGTTGCGCACCCCCCATGCCGCCAAGGCCCGCAGTCAGAATCCATTTGCCCGTCAGGTCGCCGTCGTAGTGCTGACGACCGGCTTCGGCGAATGTCTCGTAAGTGCCCTGCACGATACCTTGGGTGCCGATGTAGATCCACGATCCGGCGGTCATCTGGCCGTACATGGCCAGTCCCTTCTTATCCAACTCGTTGAAATGCTCCCAGGTTGCCCAATGCGGGACCAGGTTCGAGTTGGCGATCAGCACGCGCGGCGCATCCTTGTGCGTGCGGAACACGCCGACAGGCTTGCCCGACTGCACGAGCAGGGTCTCGGTATCCTCCAGGTCCCGCAAGCATGCGACGATCTGGTCGAAGTCGTCCCAAGTGCGCGCCGCACGGCCAATGCCGCCGTAAACCACCAACTCGTGCGGATTCTCCGCGACATCGGGATGCAGGTTGTTCATCAACATCCGAAGCGGCGCTTCCGTCAGCCAACTTTTTGCGGTGATCTCGGTTCCGGTTGCGGGAAAGATGTCGCGGACGTTGTGGCGAGGGTTGGTCATGCTGTCCTCCGATCAGGTTCGCTGTAGGCCGATGCTGCGGATGCGATGTTTTGCTGAGTTGGTTGGCCAAAGAAAACGGAACTGCTCATCCCCCAAGCTCCGGCAAACTGAGGTCGTGGGTGAGGCGACCGTCGGCGATCATCGCCGCAGCACTGGCGATATCATCGGCCAAGTAGCGGTCTTCGGTAACGCGAGGCGCTTCGCTGCGCAGTCGCCCCATCACGCCCTGGAGCGTGGTGCTGGTGTTTAGCGGCGCGCGAAACTCGATGCCTTGAGCGGCGCACATGGCCTCCACGCCAAGAATGACGTTCAGGTTGGCGTTCATACGGTGCAGTCGCCGGGCGGCATGGGCGGCCATGCTGACGTGATCTTCCTGGTTGGCCGAGGTCGGGGTGGAATCGGTGGAGCAGGCGTGGGCTAGGTGCTTGTT
>NZ_JBEPTJ010000013.1:0-31466 GCF_040549425.1 Limibacillus sp. MBR-115
AACCCTATCCGAACGATCTGCATGACATTCCTCCTTCGCTGCAGTTTACGTCCGAGATTTCACTCCGCCGCGAGGGCGGGGTCCATACCATTGGCTCCGTTTGCGCAAGGGTTGATTTGAGCTTCTGACGATCGTTGCGGGGTCCATATACGCCCACACATGACAGCACCCTTTCATGTGTTTAATCATGGCCGAACGCTAGTTGGCCGGGTTCCCCGCTTCAAAGTTTTTGCTCTGACAGCATCTGTTGACTTCCTATTTCAATAGAAATTATGCATCTTGCCGATAGTCATCCATTTCTATTCCAGGATTCGTCATGCGAGTAGCCTTCGCGGGATTTCATCTCGAGTCAGCGAGCTGGCTTCCCCAAATTTCCACCCTTGAGGACTTCGAACGGAATACGACACGCGGCGAAGACATTGTTACTGCCTACGAAGGAACCAACACGGTGCCCGGTGGGTTCATAAATGTGTGTCGCGGAAAAAATTATGACATTGTCCCGTTGGTTTATGGGTATTTGGGGGCGCTTGGTCCAGCCTCCGATGAGGCAGTGGAGGCCTATGCTAGCGAAATAGCCACCTCTACCGCAGCTTCTAACGTCGACGCCATTCTGTTACATCTTCACGGGGCGACCTGGGCGCCGACCTTTACCGATCCAGAGCGATATATCCTGGACCGACTGCGCGAGCTAGTCGGGAAGAATCTGCCGATCGTCGTGGCATTCGACTACCATGGCAATATCGACCAGGATACCGTTCGCAGCGTGAACGCTGCATTCGCCTACCAAAAATCACCGCATACCGATATGGCGGAAACAGGTGCCCGTGCCGCGCGTTGTCTATCGGCAATACTTGAAGGTATCCTTTCCCCTGCAGTCGTAGTTGAAAAGCCAGGGTTGGCGATTCCGAGTATATTTAGTGCTACATCACTGGAGCCGCTCGCTTCAATTCTTGCCTATGCCCGAGAATTAGAACGAGAGGCGGCGTGCTTCCTCGATATCTCAATCATGGCTGGGTTCTCTTACTCCGATGCCCACAATACCGGATTCAGTGTTGTAGTCGTTAGTGGAGCAAGTCTAGATCACGGACGGAATATTGCCCTTTCCCTTTCCGACCTAATCAACGCAAGGCGTGCTCAATTGTACCATCCGGAACCGGTATTCTCAGTCCAAGAAGCCGTTGTGACGGCAATGGTCGAGGCATCAAGCGTTCGTAAACCGATCATCCTGTTGGAGCATGCCGATCGTATGAACGATTCAACCTATTTGCTGTCCGAATTGGTTAAAAGAGATGCGCAAAGAACAGCAATTCCGTTTCTGTGGGACAGTAAAGCGGCTATGGAAGCGCATGGCGCTGGGGTCGGAGCCGAAATACAATTGATGCTGGGTGCTTGGAGTTCTGACAAGGCGGGGTCGCGAGAAAGATACCTTTGTCAGGTGTTACAAACAGGACCTATACGCTATCGCATCTCCGGCGAGATGCTTCGCGGGCAACATGTGAATTTAGGCATGACAGCCGTGCTCCGAATCGGCGGGGTGACGGTTAGCGTCGTCAGCAATTTCGCCTTCACAGTAGATGAGGATATTTTTAAAGTATTTGGACAGAAAATGTCTGATTTTGATATCATTGTATTACGCTCTAAAACGCACTTTCGACAGTTTTTTGAAGAAAAATCCTCTCGGATTATTATTGTTGATACGCCTGACTACGGCCCTGCAGACTTGACGACTTTAACTTACAAACGTCTTGATACGTCAAAAGTTTATCCTTTCTGCGAGACCTATGCGATATGACTCAAACTGACCAGAATACGATCAAAGACAAGGGCAACAAGATAAACGTCGCCTTATATCAGATGGATATTACGTCGCTGGAGATTGTAAAAAACCGGACCAAAGTGGTCGATTTAGCAGAACAGGAGTTGAAAGGTGGTGCTGATCTGGTCGTTTTTCCTGAGCTTTGCATAACCGGTTATGTCGAACCATTGGTGCCCGGTTTAACCATATCTGGCGATCATAGTTTTTCTTCTTTCGTTGAGGCATATCACGCCGCATCCGAACCGATCAGCGGGCCGACCATAACCGAATTATCGAAAATCGCATCCAAATATCAGGGTTACATTGTCGTTGGCCTGGCGCTGCGAGAAGGGCCTGTTGAAGGTCACTTGACTAATTCGTCTGTCTTAATCGGGCCAGAAGGGGTGCTATCCGTCTATCGGAAGGTTCATCTTTGGCAAAATGAGAAGCACTTCTTTGAACCGGGCCGATCTTTTCCTGTTACAAAAACCTGGTTTGGTCCATTGGGTATGCAAGTTTGCTATGACATTCGATTTCCTGAGGTGACGCGGGCTTTGGCACTAGGAGGGGCCACGATCGTTACCAACATCTGGGCATCCTTCCGAGAGGACAGCACGCCGCCGGCAGACCCAGATCAGTTTCGCCATCGCGTCTTCACCCGGGCGCAGGAAAACGGTGTGTTCTTCCTATCGTGCAACCGCGTTGGCCTACAGAACGGATACCGATTTATGGGTCGGAGTGTCATTTGTGGACCCGACGGGCAAGTTGTCGGTGAGATCGCCAACGAAGAAGAAGCCGTCCTTCGTGCCGAATTAAATATGGATCGTGTGGCGCAGTATCGGAGTTTTGTAAATTTAGCGAATGATCGGCGCCCTGATGTTTACGATGGTTTTTTTGGGCTTGAGTAGTCATGACAAGCCGCGGTTCTCATAGCGGGTTGCGTGGATTCGCAGTATGTCCCGAAAATGTTGAAGGTAGTTGGATCGGGCAAAAAAACACTTGGTCCGCAGACCTCCCGATGTCGTGCCCGTCGTCATGGTGCACAAGTCAGCGCGCATCACCTAGGCATTGCACCGACAGGGAGCGTCCATGTATGTCAATGACCGGCGTGGCATAAAGGGCAACCTCAGGGCCTCTGACGAGACTGGTTAGAATCCGTTTGACAGCTCCGCCTAAGCCAAGATCGAAACACGCGTAAGGGTACGTCGTTATCTTTGCGTTTCGGCCAAACCAGCCAATAGGCTTCGTGCAACGGCACAGCCTGCTTTAGGACTGGCACCAAGCGCCCTTCAGTAATTTCGATTTGAGCAAGGTAGTCGGGTAATAGAGCAATCCCAAGGCCAGAAATAGCCGCCTGAATCATCATCGAAAATTGGTCCATCAACATTCCGCTCGGTGCCGAAGGTTCCCCGCCTTGCCCACGAAACCAATCTGCCCAGACATTTGGAAGAGAATCAAGTTGCAGCATAGGAACTCCCTCCAAATCGTCGAGACGCATTAATCGATGTGAAGTGGCAAACTCCGGCGAAACACAGGCTGTTACTTTTTCGTCAAAGAGCTTCAGATAATTCACTTCCTTCCAATCTTGCTTTCCTAAAAAAATAGCCGCGTCAAACACCTCACCTTCGAAATCGAGCCTCCCAATTCGCGTTGATATATTAATTGTGATGCCTGGATTCTCGCCCAGGAATTGCCCCAGACGCGGACCAAGCCATCGCGTTGCAAATGTCGGCGGTATCGCAAGTGTTAGTATTCCACCGTCGGGATTGGCCACTACCGACATGCTGGCACGATGAATCATATCTAAAGCACCGGCGATTTCGCGCTGATAGGTGAGCGCCGCAGAGTTGGGCACTAGACGCCGCCGCTCTCTCACGAACAATTCTTTACCCAGTTGCTCTTCCAGCGAGAGGATTAATCGACTCACTGTACTTTGTGTCAGGTTTAATTCTGTTGCAGCCGCTGTCACCGACCTATGGCGCACGACCGCGTCCAGAGCAAGGAGCAGTTTTGTCGAGGGAAGGAAGCGTCTCTGCCTCATATTCATTCTAAATCCACATGATACTATGTAGAAATCCCATTATTTATGTTTATTTCTACCTGTTAATATCACGAAATGCATGTAACTTCTCGATTGATATTTGGGGGAAAACACAACCACGAAACCTTGAGCCACTGTCTATCCTGTGAATTTCACTGGAGCAAACTAAGCGCAAAAAATCCCGTCGGGGCAGAACAGTCTCGCCATCGCGTCGTCACCTGGGCTCAGGAGAACGGTATTTTCTTCCTATCGCAGAACGTAGCCATCTTTTGTTCGTAAACATGGGTACGATCAACTCATGAAGAGCAGAATTTCGAACAGCATGTTGTGGTTGAGACGAAAGTGTAGTTACGAACTATGGATTGTATCGTTTGAAAACATTTACCGGCGGTGCAGCCGCCAGCATCATAGGAGTATGCCGTGATGAAGCCTAACAAACTTAAAGTGCTCATGGTGGCCGGTCTGATTGCCATCGGGGTGATGGCAGACGCGCATTACAAGTCGACATTAGCTACTGAAAAATTTGAATGGGTAATGGCATCGCCGCTGACGCCGGCACTCGCCTATGTACCGCTCTATCAAAAGATGATCGATGATATCAGGGAACGCAGTGACGGTCGGCTGTCAATCACGCTGTTAACCGCCGGCCAGCACCCCTACAAGGGCGGAGAAATCATGACGGCCGTTCGTGACGGCATTATTCAGATGGGCAACACCGAGGACGTTTATGTCAGTTCCATGGAACCTGCTATTGCCTTCATGGGTTTGCCATTCCTGTTCGATAACCTAGAGCACGCCAAGCAAACTTATGAAGCGTTGAAAGAACCTTATTTCGAGAAAATTCTGCGTGACAGATATAACTCTGAAATGTTGCTAGGCTTTTTGATCAGTGGAGCCGCTATTCATGCTGATGCGCCATTGAATTCGCTTGACGCTCTGAAAGGCCGTAAGATTCGTGTCTTTGGGAAAGAAAGCGGCCAAATGATCGAACTGCTCGGCGGCACACCGGTAACAGTTGCTTTCGCCGAGCTTTATACGGCCCTACAGCGCGGCACTATCGACGGCGCGGTAACCGGTATGCTGGGTGCGCAGGCTTCAAAAATTTACGAGGTGGTCAAGCACAATACCTGGTGGAATTGGTCCTATGCTTTCGAATACATTATGGTAAATGAAGAAGCCATGGCAAGTCTGCCGGAAGACCTCCAACAGATCGTCCGTGAAGCGACTGCAGCGGCAGAAGTAGATGTACAAGCGCTCCAGGATCGTTTGCCAGCTGAAGTCGTAGTCGAATCTCTCGAAAAGTATTCGATCACGGTAACCGGTCTAAACCAAGAGACCATTACCCAATTTCGTGAAACCACAAAGCCGATCACTGAAGGTTGGTTGGAAACAACGGGAGACGAAGGCAAATCAGCTTACACGGTTTATAAGGCGATAGCAGAATCGCGCAAAAAATAGTGCCTAGTGCCCCCGACTGTCAGAACGAGAGAATCCCGGCAATCGGGATTTTCTTGTCAGTGCCCATTCTGGCATTTGAGAACTAAGGCTAAGAAATTGTCCTAATCAAGCGCCGATGCATGTAGCGAATCATAGTGAAGCCGACACAGGCGGCACTGGGTTGGGTTCCCGTCGGACAGGTGCAGCGACACACACAGGAAACATAATGAATGCTCTTGAGCGTGCCATCTCAACCCTACAACAAGAGATTATCGTGCGCTGTGTTCTTGGATGGCAGGGCTTGCCACTGGCAGCAGGTGAGAAATAGAGTCGCGAACATTCACTTTGCGATGTCATCGGCCGTGTTTGACCAGCGAAATCAGCGGTTCGACCGGTGCCCACATTCGCGGTTAGTCAGATCGTTCGGATAGCGAAGGTCGCGAGACCTGCCGGCAATACGGTTCTCGGGGGTTCATATCGGGCCCCCATGCGAAAGTTCCAAGGTTCCAGCAGTGGATCACAGCCGATTCTACAGGATAATTGGTTTTTCGGAATGGGCTCTAATAGGGGAGAAAACAGTTGGTTGATCCGGTAGATATTCCACCCGAGGATGAATACGTTGCCGACATTCGGTTGGATCGTTTCAGCGTATTTCTATCAGACGCGGCGGGATATCTAGCGGCCTTGTCAATCATTGGGATGACGGCGCTCGTTGCGGCCAACACACTGTTTCGGGCTATGCCGGGTGTCGCAAGTTTTACCTTCGCCGAAGAATACACCGGCTACCTATTCATCGCGATAGCATTCTTGGGTCTTGCCGACACCTTTCGGCATGGCGATCACGTTCGTGTCACAATGGTCCTCAATCGTTTCAGCGCGCATAGACGCGCCCAGATTGAGGTCATTATGGCTATTGTTGCAATCCTCGTAATACTTGTCATTGCTTGGTTCGGCGCTCAATTTTTTTGGGATGGAATCGTAACCGGCGAAACGGCACAAACCGTCGTGCAGACTCCGCTTTGGATTCCGCGGTTTTTAATACCGTTAGGGTCCGGCATTTTTATCATCGTTCTGATTTCGTACTTGAGGGCCAACTTGGGTCCGATGCGCTCCCGAAAAGGTTAGACCTATGGAAATAGAATCTGCAATTGGTCTGGCCCTGATCGGCGTTTGTGTCGTTCTGCTAGTTGGTGGCCTGTGGATCGCGATCGGCCTTGCGGCAATCGGCCTCGTCAGCGTCCATTATTTTCTCCCTGCCCCGATGATCCGGATGGTTGAGGTAATTCCCTATAATGCCTTGGACAGTTTCATATTGGCAGCTATTCCGATGTTTATATTCATGGGCAACTTGTTGTTCAAAGGTGATATTGCCGCCAAGATTTACACCGGTCTTAGCAAGTGGGTATCGATTCTGCCCGGTGGTCTATTGCAAACAAATGTGGCGGCCTGCGCAGTGTTCGGTGCGTGTTCTGGATCAAGCCTTGCAGGTGCCGCCACCATCGGTGGCATTGCGACCCGCGAATTATGCAAGCAAGGGTATGAAAAAAAGTTGGTTTATGGGTCTCTGGCTTCGTCCGGGACCTTGGCAACCATGATTCCACCCAGCATTCACTTCATTCTTTACGGGTCTTTCGCAAACGAATCCGTGGGTAAGCTATTCCTGGCAGGGTTTTTGCCGGCGCTTATCCTGATTCTGCTGTTCATGGCATATATCATGGTCCGTGCAATTTTAAACCCAGACATCGGCCCGCGCATCTCTCGTCCGACTTTTGGCGAGGTCCTGGTGTCGATGAAAGACCTGATTGCACCGCTCTTCCTGATCGCTGTCGTGATGGGATCGATCTACTCAGGATTCGCCACACCGACCGAGTCCGCAGCAGTGGGATCTGTCGGAGCGCTTTTGATCTTAGTCCTCGAAGGCAGGCTGAAATGGTCGATCGTCCGTGAAGCGGCGACGTTATCTGTACGGACGACCTGCATGATCGCGCTGATGATGGTCGGGACACAGTTTATAACGGTTAGCCTGTCGGTCCTTCAGATCCCAGCTCAGATTAGCGCTTTCATCGGTGGTCTGCCGCTGGATCCATGGATGATTGCCATTCTTGTCGGTGTTTTCTATATCTTCCTTGGCGCGTTTGTCGAAGGTACAAGTATGTTCTTCCTGACGTTCCCAGTCATGTTCCCGCTGATGATGGGACTGGGATATGATCCGATTTGGTTTGGTGTCGTGATGGGGCTTTTCATCGAGATGAGCTTGATCACGCCGCCCGTAGGTCTGAACCTTTTCATTATTCAGCAGGTATCGCGTGAAACGGGCGTGGGGCTGGTGGTTCGAGGATCGTTGCCCTTTTTTGCTTTGATGGTTGTCGCGATGTTGATATTCATCGCATTTCCAGACTTGATTTTGTATGTACCGAACTTGCTTTGGTAAGATTGTACGGAAAATTGAAACAGGTACTCGCGGTGAAATCGTACCTTGCTCCCTATGGCGCGATTGGAATTATTACCACGGTAGTCCCAAGTAAAGTGTGAACTGTGATAACCCTGACACCAACATTGACGCACGAGTTCGCCAGCCTAGCGAGTGGGGATCGCTTGAGTTTGGCTTGATGATCGATGAGCGGGCATATTTTCCAAACAAAAGCGCGGCGTTCACGGCTAGGTCAAAAAATAATTAGCACTAGGCTTCCCCATTGGCGCGACGTTAGATAGCCGCAAACAAGTTACGGTAGAGCGCCACTAGACCAAATTCCAGGCAGTGATGAGGCTGCGCTATTTGGCCAGCGCACAGGCACTGTTTAGTTCGAAGGGGGCCTAAGACGACCCCGGGTGACGGGCTGATCACCGCAAAGGGGCTCTTGCGGCCACTATCGCTGATGGCCGCGGTTGCACTCAGCAAGCCAGTTTGCTGTTTGGCTGTGCATCCATCGTGCCACGCCAGACCTCCGACGGTGCGCGCGATCACCTGGGCTTTACTCCAGCATAGTCGCACATACGAACCGAGAGCGATCTAGGCCCCTCAGCTTGCAAGGGACGCGTAGGATGCGATGGCATAGCAGTGCTCACCGGGGAATCACCCAAACCTAAGGTTTTGACCAAACCAACGCGTTGCAAATGTCGGCGGCATCACAAGTGTTAGTATTCCACCGTCGGGATTAGCCACTACCAACATGCTGGCACGATGAATCATATCTAAAACACCGGCACGCGCTGATAGGTGAACGCCGCAGAGTTGGGCACCTGACGCCGCCGCTCTCTCGCGAACAATTCCTTAATCAGTTGCTGCTCCAGCGAGAGGATTAATCAACACACCATGCTTTGTATCAGGTTCAATTTTGTTGCAGCCGCCGTCGCCGACCTGTGGCGCATAACCGCATCCAGAGCAAGGAGCAGTTTGTCGAGGGAAGGAAGCGTCTCTGCCTCATATTCATTCTAAATTCGCATGAAAGTATGTAGAAATCTCGTTATTTATACTCATTCTTATCTATTAGTATCAAGAAATGCATGTAACTTCTCGATTGATATTTGGAGGAAAACACAACCACGAGACCCTTAGCCATTGTCTATCCTGTGAATTTCAACGGAGCAAACTAAGCACAAAAAATCCGTTGGGGCAGATCAAGCGAGAGATACATAGGTGAATTCAGGGCGCCGCCACAATCCTGTCCTGCCAGCCCGACCCGGGCCTCGCCGCCGTCTAGCAGCAGCGCATCGCTGGAGCCCAATGCTCTGCCTAAAAGAGCATAAATCTGACGCTACTGTTCGTGGAGAAGGCCCAGGGAACCGTCGAAAAGTGCAAAAGATCTCTAACGCTACTCAGAAACAGGCGATATCCACGAAGATCAGAATGCAGAGCCTCCACGAATTTAGATGAAAGAGGGCCCGATGAAATGTAATCCGGTTTGGTCAGGAGCGCGAGCAGAATGACTTATAGCAATGTTAAACCCGTGGTAGGTGAAACTGATCGAAGCGCACATGGTGCCAGTGTTTCGTTGACATCTCTTGTCAAGCAATACGGCAAAGATATGAAGCCTGCCGTTCAAGGTATCAATCTGGAAGTTAAGTCTGGAGAATTCGTGACGCTTCTGGGCCCCAGCGGCTCTGGCAAAACGACAACTCTTATGATGATTGCCGGGTTCGAATCCGTTACGTCTGGTGACATTGTTGTAGATGGCCAGTCAATTACAGATCTGGCCGCCCACAAACGTGATATCGGCGTGGTATTCCAAAGCTATGCGTTGTTTCCTCATATGACGGTTCGGGACAATATCGAATTCCCGCTAAAAATGCGCCGTTGGCCTTCTGACGATATTGATCGCGCGGTCGCTGAATCCTTGGAACTTGTTCGGCTGACGCAGTTTGCCGACCGCTTCCCATCCCAACTTAGTGGTGGACAGCAGCAGCGCGTCGCACTGGCCAGAGCAACAGTATTTACGCCAAAATTGCTATTGATGGACGAGCCGCTAAGTGCCCTTGACAGGCAGTTGCGGCAAGTAATGCAGTTTGAAATCAAGCAAATCCAGAGATCGCTCGGGATAACGGTTATTGCCGTAACCCATGACCAAGAAGAGGCACTAACGATGTCTGATCTTGTCGTCGTCATGAACGATGGAAAGATCATTCAGGCGGGCGCGGCCGATGAGATTTACGAACAACCAAGTACGGACTTTGTTGCCGAATTCATTGGTGAAACAAATCTTGTCCGCGGCAGGGTTACCGGTAACAAGGCAACGGGTTCATCGGTGAAGCTCGACTCAGGTGCCGTTGTGACTACCGCGGCCCAGCTCAAAGCCGGCAGCAGGGTTGCCCTGTCGATCCGTCCGGAACATATCGGCATCTCGAATGGCCAAATCCCGAGCGGCGATAGCAACGTGTTTCAAGCCGATGTAATGGACTGGGTTTATAGTGGTGCAACGTCAAGAGGTATCGTGCGTCTGGGGGAGTTACAGCTGGTAGTCCGTGTGAGTCAGGCAGCGCAACTGCGCGATAACAAGGTCGATATTCACATCGATCCCGCTCACATAATTGCTGTGCAGCAGAACAATTCCGAGAATGCAAAATCTTAACGACTTGTAACAACCAACAAAAAAGGGAGACCTAAATATGCTATACTATGTAAAGGGAGCAATTGCTCTAGCAATTTTTTTAGGAATTGGTTCTGCCACATCTGCCCAAGACTTAGTCATCGCAGCGACCGGCGGATCATTTGAGGATGTACTCAAAAAGGCATATATCACGCCGTTTCAAGAAGCGACCGGACTTGACGTAGCAGTAGCGAGTCAAGACAGCACGGTCGGCCCACTGAAAGCACAAGTGGAAGCGGGAAATGTCAAATGGGATGTCGTCTATCTTGCACCGATTGATAGCGAGATTGCAAAGGCAGATGGCCTTATTCAACCGATCGACTACAGCGTCGTTAATTCAGCCGGGTTGCGTGACGGCGCAGCGAAACCTGAGCGTCTCGCAGCCCTTTATTCAGCCTCCGTCGTGGCATGGAATTCGAGCAGCCTACGGGATATCAAAGGACCAAAGGCGCTCTTTGATCTGAAAACCTATCCGGGAAAGCGTGCGATAAGATCAAGTACGCCTTATGGAGTGTTAGAAATTGCGCTTCTTGCTGACGGGGTGAGCGCAGAAAATTTGTATCCTTTGGATATTGATCGTGCATTCAGCAAGCTTGATGAAATCAAGGATGAAATAATTTTTTACACCGCCAATGAACAGGGGGTGCAACTTCTATCCTCCGGGCAGGCTCAAATTGGCATTATCCCCAACGGGCGCGCATTCAAGGCCAGTGCAGATGGGTTGGATATTGACTACACGTTTAACGGGGGCGTCAACTTTATCGACTACTGGGTGGTCCCTAAAGGCGCCAAGAATCCGGAAAATGCCATGAAATTCCTGGACCTGATATCGAAAGCAAACGGGCAAGAGGTCGTTGGAAACTTGATGGCATATGGTGGCAACAATCCAGCTGCAGATAAAAACTACAGTGCCGCACATCAGAAGCACATGCCCACCTATCCGGATAACGAGAAGGTTCTCGTAACAATGAATTCAGATTGGTGGTCGCAGAATCTGAAAGCCGTATTTTCGCGCTGGCAAACCTGGATTCTCAAATAGATATTTTCCACTCCACCTGAGCACGGCCAGGCTGTCAGGTAACTCATCGCAAGACGGCCTGGCTCGTTAACTTTACGAGGCCCGCCTCCAAGCTAGGCGCTAAGGGACAATTGGATTGACATGACACTTGAGCAATCTTCACAAGCGGCAGGGCCTGGTACCGTTTTCACGAAAGGCTTTCAGAGGGCAACAAGCTCGCCCTGGATGCTATTACTGCCAGTCATCGCGCTTTACGCGCTGGTCCTTGTCTATCCGCTCGCATGGCTGCTTGGGAAAAGCTTTGTCACCGAAACCGGGTACGGCCTGGCAAACTATGCGCAGGTTTTCGATACATCAGTTTTTGCGAGCGTCGTGTACAGGTCATTCGTGATCGCAATTGAAGTAACAGTTTTATGTGTGCTGATCGGATACCCCCTAGCTTATGTCATACACCATTCTCCTCCACGCGTCCGCGTAATCATGACGGCAGCCGTGGTTTCGCCGGTGTTGGTAGGTGCTCTAATCCGGTCTTTTGCGTGGATTGCTATACTTGAGAATCGCGGAATTATAAACTCTTCCCTCGTTGCATCGGGAATCATCGAAGCACCAATTCCACTTGTCTACAACAGGGTTGGGCTGATGATTGGTATGGTCAATGTTATGCTGCCATTCTGCGTTCTACCGATGGTTGCAGGAATGAGAAGCATTGATCCATGTCTTATTTCTGCGGCAAACAGCCTCGGCGCATCGCCATTACGTGGGTTCATTCGCGTCTTTTTGCCCCTAAGCATCCAGGGAGTTAGCGCAGGCGCGCTCCTGACTTTCCTTCTATCCCTTGGCTTCTATATTACACCTGCACTTCTGGGCGGGCGAAAGGATTCCATGATTGCCCAAATAATCCAAGTACAGGTTATGAACCTCGGAGAATTCAGTATAGCAGCGGCGATGGGATGGCTTCTCATGGTTGTCACTATACTGCTTCTATTGGCGTATGGCCGATTTTTCAACCTGGGAACATTGTTCGGGAGTCAACCGAAATGAGAAACAAATTCCTGAACCCCACTTGGATCGCTTTGTATGGATTTGCAATAGCGGTTCTGACATTCACGTTGCTCCCAATTTTTATGATTTTTCCTTTTGCTTTCAACTCAGCCACATTCTTATCATTTCCGCCACAAGGCTTTTCTCTGAGATGGTTTACGGCATTCTTCTCAGAGCCTTCCTGGGTAAACGCAACCATCAAGAGTCTTCAGATCGCAGTATTTACAACAATTATCTCTGTTACATGTGGAACGCTTGCTGCCTTTGCTATCGTGCGAAAGAAAATGCGTTATGGGCATGCAATCTCTATATTTCTGCTGTTTCCAATGATTGGCCCACATATCACTTTTGCGATCGGTGTATTTGGAATTTTCTCGCGTTTAAATCTTGCAGGCACAACGGTCGGCCTTATTCTGGCACATAGCGCTGTTGCTGTGCCATTCGTCTATATCAACGTGGCATCACGCCTCTCAACTTTCGATGCATCGTTGGAGAGAGCGGCACAGAGCCTTGGGGCGTCACAAATCGAATGTTTCCTTCGTATTACTGCCCCCATCATTGCGCCGGCTATTATCGCGGGCGGAGTGTTTGCTTTTATTATTTCTTGGGACGAATTCATAGTTACGTATTTTGTCGCCGACACGAACACGCAAACCTTGCCACTGAGATTTTTCTCCGGAATTCAATATGGCGTTGACGTTACAGCCGCCGCAGCGGCAGCACTAATTCTGGTGGCACTAATTTTAGGGATCGCATTATATCGCCTCACCAGCATGTGGATTAACCGTATGAAATGGCGATAAGCAGAGATTCTCTGGCTTTCACAGAAATTACCACCATTGGGTGTATGTAAATGCACTCCCATTTTATCAGAGTTGAGATTGCTATTGTATCGCCCTTATAGGCGTTTGTTAGCGGTATGGCAGTGCTGATAGTGAAGACCCAAGCACAAAAAAGGACGGAAAAATACAAATGATTGCAGATAACAACGTCAAGACGGTTCTCGGTTCCATTGATGTCATCTTTAACCAAGGCCTTTTGGAAAGGATCCCGGAGTTTTACTCTCCGGAGTTCAAATCGCATCAGGGCGGTTATGGTTTGATGCAATGGCGACCAGGTTGGGATGGGCTATCTGAACACGTTTCAGAAATTAGAAGAATGTGGCCTGACTATCATGAGGAAGTCGAAATCATATTTGGCAGCGGTGAGCTTGTGTCAGTGCGAATGACGCTTAGTGGAACGAGCCTGGGAGATGGACCGTTGCCGAAAACAGGTCAATCCTTCAAAGTAAAAGACATGATGATATGTCGTGTAGTGGATGGTAGATTAATAGAACAATGGGGATTGACAGATAATTACTCGAGATTGATTGATTTGGGTCACGTGAAACCAGTTGTGTAGAATGTTTCTCATCGAAAATGACGCGCAGTATTTTCTGCGCGTCATTCTATCGCTCCCTCGCGGCCGCCCTCTGTTTTGGATTGAATGATTATTCTGGCATCCTGTTCCACTGGCTAAGAATTATTGCGAGGGTCGTCATGCGCTCTGGTGAGAAAGACTGCAAACAGAGAGGACTAAGCGTTGTTAAGTGCGGAAAAGCGCCTCGGCCGAGGCCATGTGTGCAAACCTGTCGCTCACTTGCAATTCAGAGAATTGCGATTTCCTGCTCTGCTCTTCGAGTAACCACCGCGTAGAGAACGCTGTCTAGCCAAAGTAATAAGTCTAGAAAAAGTAAAGTGGAGCGGTGTCGCGCATATTAGGAGAAATCTTATATTAACGCGCAAAATACACCCCAATTTCTGAAACGACATAATTACTACTGGTGAGGATATCACAGCAATGAAGTTGAATCACGTTGCCCATCGACTAGACGCTAAGCATTTCGAAGTAATCGTCGAAATGCTCAAAACCCAACTTGGATTCATTGAACTTCGTCGCACAGAAAGAGCTATCTGGATGCGACAAGAAGGTGCAAACGTCGACCTTCAGTTCACAAGGAGTGAAGTTGTTAATCGGGACGAAGATAAGCGCGGATCACAAGTGGCGTTCCTTAGCGAAACGCCGCGTGCTGATCTTGAGAGACTAGCGGCGTGGGCGCGCAAGCAAGGGTTGGATGCGACGTTGGGCAGTTGGTCAGACCGAGAGCATTATATGGATGTGCCTGCGGCATTTGTTGATTTTGTAGTCGAAGCTATGACGCCGGATATGGCAGAATATAACGTGTCCAAACATTGACATGGTATTGTCATGTGTGGACAGCTCCGTTTGCGCAAGGGTTGATTTGAGCTTCTGACGATCGGCTCGACTGGAGCATTCTGAGACTAGTTCGAATTGGTCTGACGGGCGCTGTCAGAGCAAATCACCTTGAGCAAGGTCGGGCGATTTCGTAGCGTCCGGCCATGACCAAACGCAGCCCCTTTCGATACTTCAAGACGTCGCCCGAGATCATCCGCCTAGCGGTCATGATGTATATTCGCTTCCCACTTTCATTACGGAATGTGGAGGATCTCCTTCACGAGCGCGGGATCGATATCAGCCACGAGACAGTGGGCCTTGTCAGAAGAACTTGGGTTGAGAGAACTTGTGCCGCCCCCTACCCTGCGTTCATGACCAAACGCAGCCCCTTTCGCTACTTCAAGACGTCGCCCGAGATCATCCGCCTGGCGATCATGATGTATATTCGCTTCCCACTTTCATTACGGAATGTGGAGGATCTTCTTCACGAGCATGGGATTGATATCAGCCACGAAACGGTGCGTTTCTGGTGGCGGCGCTTCGGTCCAATGTTCGCCGCGGAGATCCGCAAGCGACGGATCCAAAACATGCGGTCAAGCCTCTGGCAATGGCACCTGGACGAGGTCTTCGTGAAGATCAACGGTGAGCAGCACTATTTGTGGCGAGCCGTCGACCACGAGGGCGAGGTTCTGGAAAGCTTCGTGACAAAGAAACGAGACAAGAAAGCTGCGTTGAAATTCCTAAGAAAAGCACTGCGCAAACACGGTCGGCCCGAAGTTATCGTGACAGATCGGCTGAGATCGTACGGTGCGGCACTCAGGGATATTGGGACCGCAGCTCGCCAGGCATGTGGCCGCTGGCTGAACAACCGAGCAGAGAACTCACATCTGCCCTTCCGACGACGAGAGCGCGCGATGCTTCGCTTCAGGCAGATGCGAAGTTTGCAGCAATTCACCGCCATCCATGCCTCCGTCTATAACCTCTTCAACACGGGAACGCAGCCTTTCCTCTCGTACCATATTCAAGCTGAACCGCGCCGCCGCTCTCTCCGAGTGGCGCGGCCTTCTCGCTGCCTGAAGCTCAGCATGTTTGGGGCATACTGAGACTAGTTCGAATTAGTCTGACAGCTCCTAAACCTGGCATAGAGCCAAACAGCGTGGCGGATGACCTCAGCTGGAAAGCGATGTCGCTTGAAGGAGAGTGGTTTCATCTAGGGAGTTTAGACGCTGGAGCCCAGACGTGACAGACGAGTTAACGTGTCAGTGTCGAAAGCCTATCCAGTCGGACCGAGGACCATGCTGAAGCTGTCGATGCTTTTGCTGATAAGCGGCGACCGATTTTCAAGGGACGATAGGCGACCATCATGACCGGACTCGCCCAGGTGCTTCGCCCTTGGACGCTGGTCTTCGCAATGATGCTCGTTCAAGTTTGTGGGACGATGTCTCACCTCTCGCAGGGGCATTTACACGTGTCAACGCCCGTGGTGTGTGTGCCAGTGCCTTGCTATGTCGATTCTTTTCGTGAACCACACACCCTCATGCTTCAACGCATAATCAAGGAAACGTTCGAGTTCGGCTGCACGGCCGGGTCGACCAGAGATACGGCAGTGCAGACCGACATTCATCATCTTCGGTGCGCCGCGTGACTCCCGGTAAAGGAAATCGAAAGCGCCACAAAGATATTCCGAAAAGGTCGACTGAAAGCCGAAGGGCATAAGGTAACGCATATCGTTCGTATCGTGGCAATAGGGGATAATGAGCTGTTGCTTGCCGTCGACATCAACCCAATATGGGAGGTCATCCGAGAAGGAATTTGACTCGTACAGAAAGCCACCCGCTTCCACGACCAGCTCTCGGGTCGAGGGGCTCAATCCTCCTGTGTACCATCCTAGAGGCCGCTCCCCAGTGACTTCGGTGTGTAGTTCGATGGCCCGCTCAATCTCTCGTCGCTCTTCATCACGCGGCATATCGGCATAGCTGCGCCACCGCATACCGTGAGATGCGATCTCCCAATCCGACTCCTTCATGGCGACGACCGCTTCTGGGTTTTGCGCAAGTGCTGTAGCCACACCGAACACGGTCACCGGAACTTGCCGTCCAGTCAGTAATTTGAATAATCGCCAAAATCCCGCTCGGCTACCATATTCGTACTGGGACTCTGCACTGAGGTTCCGGATGCCTTTCAAGGCGAGCGTCGGTTGTTCGAGCAGAAATGATTCTGATTCTGCATCACCATAGAGGACGGATTTCTCTCCGCCCTCCTCATAGTTGACGACAATCTGGACTGCTAACCGCGCTCCTTCGGGCCAACGCGGGTCGGGTGGAGTTCGCCCATATCCCACTAAATCGCGCGTTTTCATTGTTATCCTCAAGATTGCACTGCAAAAGATAAGCAGTTTATCAGGACGATTTATGAGGCGGCTCTACGACGCCTTTCTGCTCGACGATGAGGCCGTAGTGCTCCGGCTGTCGATATTCGTTGAAGTTAAAAATGGTGTCTTTAATGTACTTGCCGAGATCCAAATCGCAGGAGGCGGAGACTAGTTCGTCCTCCAATGTGTACGATTTTGCAACAATCTCCCCAGCGGGGGAGATGATACAACTGCCGCCCAGCATATCGAAACCATCCTCACGCCCGCCCTTCGCCGAGGCGACCACCCAGGTCCCGTTCTGATAAGCGCCGGCCTGCATTGTAAGATGGTTGTGAAACATTTTGAGATGATTGGGTTCCTGGGCTTCCCGGTTAACCGCCGGTGTGTTGTACCCGACGAGTATCATTTCGACACCCTGTAGACCCATTACGCGGTAGGTTTCCGGCCAGCGGCGGTCGAAACAAAGACACATTCCCATGATGCCTTCAAAAGAGCGGAACACTGGAAAGCCTAAATCGCCTGGTTCAAAATAACGCTTCTCGAGGTGCTGGACCGCGCGATCTGGCTTGTACTCAATATGACCGGGCATATGTACTTTGCGATACTTCCCGACGATTTGCCCGCGGCCATCGACGAGCACCGACGAATTGAAACGACGTTTACGCCCCTCCTCGAAGGCGAGTTCGGCATAGCCGAGATAGAAGCCAACACCCAGTCGCTTTGCCTCGTCGAAGAGAGGCTGCGTCTCCTTATTGGGCATGCTCGCTTCAAAGTAGCTGTCGAGTTCATTCTCATCTTCCATATACCAGCGCGCAAAGAAAGTGCTCAGCGCCATTTCAGGAAAGACAACTAGCCTACAACCTCTCGCCTTGGCCTCTCGCATCAGCTCTATCATGCGTTTGACCACATTTGCTCGCGACTCGTTGCGAGTGATAGGACCAAGTTGTCCCGCTGCGACGTTCAACATACGGCTCATGTGATGCTTCCTCTATAAGAATTCTGCTCGTGAGAGCATTCGGTTGCGGGCGTTGGAGATATGACTCCGCATGCTCAATCGAGCAGCTTCCGGATCTTGCTTGGCGATTGCGTCCAGGATAGCGCGATGCTCGTCCTGCACCAGGACCGAACGTCCTTCCGGGCTTCGAAGTGAAAGATTGCGGGCGATCACCATGCCGAAATCCATTGCGCGCTTCATTGACCAAAGCGCGTCAACGAAAAGATCATTCCCGCTCGCGTCGGAAATCGCTAAATGCATCCTGAAATCAGCATCGTTGCCGAGTTCCGCTCGCTCGATGCAGGCATCCATTTCATCGACGATAGAGCGCAATAACGCGACGTGATGCTTGCTACGCCTTTCAGCGGCAAAAAAGGCGGCTTCCCCTTCGATTCCAATCCGGAACTCAAAACAGCGTAGGACGTCGGCAATGGCGCCCTCCGGTGCGAATTGCAGGAAATCGGGTTCGGGGCGTCGCTGTATGTAATTGCCTGACCCCTGACGGGAGACAACTATGCCGTCGGCCTTTAATCGGGTTATGGCCTCCCGCAACACCGGCCGGGAAACGCCGTAGTGGGCGCACAACTCCATCTCGCTCGGAAGCTTTTGATTCTCTGCTGCCCCGCGCAGCGTGATCTCCCGGAAAATTTCCTCATAAACTCGGTCTGAGAGTTTGCCTTGTCGATTGAAATGGATGTCGGAGGCAAATGCCCCTTCGGCGGCCGGTTTCGATATTTTTTTTTGTTTGCCTCGCATAATCCCATCCTGCGTGTTTCTACTAACCTTTCCGCCCTGTCGGCGAGATAAAGGTGGCCTCCATGAATCTATTATCCCGGTTCGGCAGTTGCTGGAAACACAAATAGCCGGTTTATTCTTAGTTGACAAGTCGTCAGATGAATTTTACAACTTTTTTCCATCACTACCAGAAATGCCAGGTTAATTATAAGGAGTAATGAATATGCCGTCCTACAACCTGACGAGAGTACAGGACCGAGTACCCGCCCTCGGGCGCCTTTTTGGGTTAGGCTCAGCCCTTGCGATTGTGGCCGTTCTGACTTCTGGATCGGCAATTGCGCAAGACAAGGAGACGTTGCATTGCAGCATTGATCCAACTTTTGCGCCCCATGCGATGGTCAATCTGAAGGGAGAACTTGAGGGCTTTCAGATCGACCTGTTTACAGAGGTCGCGCGACGCATGGGACGTGCTATCAATATTGAAGCCATGGCGCATGCTGGCGAGTTTCCCGCTCTTTCCTCCAAACGCATCGATTTTATCTGCGGGCCAATGACCGTCACCGAAGCGCGCGCCGAGACGATCTTATTTACGGAGCCTTACTTGTGGACTGCTTGGCAATTTGCCATCAAGAAAGGCAATGCCCCAATAACCTCGGAGGAAGGTCTCCGGGGCAGAACGTTTTCAGTTATTAAGGGTATTCCAGCCGAAAAGTGGTTTCACGACAATGCTGAGCGGCTCAATGTGAAAGTGTTGCCGTTCGAAGGGCAGGCTGACGCCATCCAGGCGGTGTTACAGAATCGCGCCTACGGCTATGTGAATGGCTCCTCCGCTGTGAAGTATGTCGCAACCCAGGTGCCGGGAGTTGTCCCCGACTGGGTGATGCCGGACACCCGTACCGCATGGGCCGCACCGTTTCACGGCGACAGCGCCGAGCTACGGAAGGAAATTGAGGATGTGCTGGTCTGTATGAAGCGGGACGGCTTCATCGCAGATATTTCTGAGAAGTGGTTTGGTGTGGCGCCGCAGGCCGGAGATGCCGAGCTCACCGAGTTCCCGGGTTATGGAACGCCGGGCTTCAAGGGTTATGACACTACCCCACAGAATCCCATCTGTGAGCAATGATAATGGGCCCTGAATCGCAACGAGAGGGGGGGGAGCCCCCCCTCGTCCCCGCAGCGAGGCCAAGGCTGATCGAAGCCAGGGGTGTTCAGAAGTATTTCGGTGACGTCCAGGTGCTTAGGGGAATCGATTTTGAAGTTTTCGATCGCGAGCTCGTATTCATCATCGGCCCATCCGGATCAGGAAAATCGACATTCCTTCGCTGCCTTAACCGTCTTGAAGAGCCATCTGCTGGCTCCATCATTGTCGACGGCGTCGACATCCTTGAACCCAAAACGGATATTAATGACGTGCGCCAGCGGATAGGAATGGTTTTCCAGTCTTTCAATCTCTATCCGCATATGACTGCGCTCTCGAACGTGACGCTTGCACTTCGCAGGGCGCTTGGGCTGTCGAAAGCTGAGGCCGAGGAAAAGGCACATAAAGCGTTGAGGCGGGTACATATGGCTGAGTTCGCCAGCCAGTACCCTTCCCAGCTTTCGGGCGGGCAACAGCAGCGTGTTGCGATCGCACGCGCGATTGCGCTGGAGCCACGCGTAATGCTGTTTGATGAACCAACAAGTGCTCTGGATCCCGAGCTTGTTGGCGGTGTGCTGCATGTCATGCGTGAACTGCGGGATGATGGCATGACCATGATCGTTGTCAGTCACGAAATGGCGTTCGCCAGAGCCGCCGCTGATCGCGTCATCTTCATGGCGGAAGGCAAGATCATTGAGCAGGGTTTACCAGATGCAATCTTTTGTGATCCGCAGCACGAGCGCACACGCTCGTTCATTGGTCAAATCGAGCACAGGTGAGGGCAGGAAATGGGCTGGAGTGGCTTTGTCAACGCTTTTCTTAACGTGGAGATTGCGGTCCAATGGTTCCCCTCGATTTTGGATGGGCTGATACTTACGATATTCATCGGTGTGTGCGTTGTCATCACGGGGATCTGCGCAGGCCTTGCGCTGGCTGTCATTCGGCGTTTAGGTATAGCGCCAATCAATTGGATCATCATTTTTTTTATCGATGTTTTCCGTACGATTCCAGGCCTAGTGCTGATAGTCCTCTTCTATTTTGGCCTTCCTTCGGCCGGAGTTACCATTTCTGGCGAAGTGAGCACATGGCTCGCTCTCTCATTGGTACTCATGGCTTTTTCAGAAGAAATCTTCTGGGCCGGTATCACGTCAATCCCACGGGGGCAGTGGGACGCGGCGCGTAGTACCGGATTAAACTTCGGTGCGGCTTTGCGTTATGTCGTCTTGCCGCAGGCTATCCGGATAACCGTTCCGCCGCTCACGAATAGGACGATCGCCATCACAAAAGGCGTTGCCCTCGCTTCTGTGGTGGCCGTGCAGGATGTGCTCGGAGCTGCTCAGACCGCAGTGACATTCTCGTTTAATGGCACTCCCCTCCTGCTCGCAGCTGTCGTCTATCTTCTACTATTTTGGCCGCTTATCATCCTCGCCCGAAGGCTCGAGGCAAAACTGGCATGGGGGAGGTGCCAATGACCGATTTTGTTCACGCGTTTTTCAATGTCGAGATCGCAATCGGATCCTGGGGCCTATTATTTGGCGGGCTGACTAGCTCCTTTATGCTCGCCGCCATCGGCATTCCGCTGGCGCTAGCTGCGGGAATGATTCTGGGTGTGTTGTCGACCGTGCGCAGCAGGGTGGTTTTGATGTTTCGGCGAGCCTGGATCGACCTATTCCGATCTATCCCGCCTCTCGTACTGCTCATCCTTATTTACGGGGGCTTGCCCTTCGCCGGCCTCAAATTGCCTGCCGTCGCGTCCATGGTATTGGTGTTCTTTCTTAATCTTGGCGCATATTACGGCGAGATCCTCCGCGCGGGGATCGAAAGTATACCGACAGGGCAGATCGAAGCCGCTCGATCGACAGGCCTGAAACAATGGCAAACTATGGCCTATATCGTCCTTCCACAGGCCGTACGAAACGTGCTGCCCGATCTGATCTCGAACACGCTGGAAGGTGTAAAGCTCACATCGATCGCTGCAGTTGTTGCCATTCCTGAACTTCTTTATGCGGCCCGCCAGGCACAGAATGCCACTTACAACGCCACCCCAATTGTGGTTGCCGCTTTGGCCTACTTCATACTGCTTTGGCCGGTCGTCCGTTTACTGAGTCGCTACGAACATCAAGCTATTGCTGGAGGGCGCTGAGGACCGGTTCTGCCCACTATGACTAAATGCATTCAGTCACAGGGCTACGGCAACGACCTCTTCATAACTCGGCGAAAGGACTGCAATGTCGATAATGATTACCGGCGGGACTGGATTTATTGGGCTCAATTTAGTTGAAACGCTCCTTGCTAGGGGGGAGCACGTCGTAGTGGTTGCCCTTGATGAGGTGCCCGCGGCGGCGCGTGCGGTATTTAGACGTCTCCCCGGGAAGCTCACGGAAGCCCGCATGGATGTCCGGGAAACCGGCGCACTGACAGAGTTGATGCGCGCCCACGCAGTCCATGCACTTTTCCCATTCGCTGCAATCACCTCAGGGCGACAGCGCGAGAGCGAATTTCCGGAGCGTGTTGTCGAAATCAACCTGCTGGCTTTCATCGGTCAGCTTCGAGCAGCACGCGACGCCAAGGTGGGCCGCGTCGTTGCTCCAGCGTCCGGGGCAGTCTATGGTGAGAGCTACCTTGACCGTGAGGTGGTGGACGAAACTTCCACGCCATGCCTGCCTGTTGATATTTATGGCGCCACGAAGTTTGCGGCCGAGCGCACGGCCCTACGGCTTTCCGACCTCTGGCATATAGAGGTCATCATTGCCCGGATCGGGGGCACATTCGGGCCCTGGGAGCATGACACCGGGCTGCGCGATTTCATCACGCCACATTGGATTATGGCGGTACAAGCGCTCTCCGGCGAGGTCGCTATTTTACCATACAATATCCCTGCCTGCAGCTGGACATATTCCCGCGACGTCGCCTCTGGGCTTGTGTGCCTGCTCGATACTAGGGTCTTGCCACATCGCGTATTCAACGTCGCCTCTGGGCTACCATGGGGGCCAAAGATTCTGCTTTGGCCGGAACAGCTTGCCACGCTGTATCCCGCTTTCAGATGGCAGCAGACGGCAGATGCGGTGGAAGTCAATGTTAAATTGCCTGACACCGTCGATCGGGCACGGATGGATGTTTCGCGGCTCAAAGCTCTCGGATGGTCAGCCGAATATGGCCCCCAACGTGCTTATGAGGACTATGCCCTATGGATCGCCCGAATGCCCGAAGCACTTGGGTGCTAAGGGCAGTCGGTTGTTGCGGTGTCGCACGCAAATTGATCAATGATCACAACGACCAGGAGAAATCATGAACCCCCAAACGAAACTTCGCGAGGCAGGACTCGTCCTGCCATCGATCACCCCAATGGTCGAACCGCTGGTGCACTGCGTGCGCGATGGCGATCTGCTTTACCTTTCCGGCAAAGGCCCGAAAACGAGCGACGGTAGCTTCATTACGGGCAAGGTGGGGGCGGGTATCACAGTGGAGGAAGCCTATGACCACGCCCGTTCCGTCGGATTGCTGCTGCTGGCAGCTTGCAATGCCGAACTCGGAAGTCTTGATCGTATCCAACGGGTCATCAAGCTTCTTGGCTTTGTGAACGCTGCCCCAACCTTTACGGACCATGCCAAAGTCGTCAATGGTTGCTCAGACCTGATGGTATTGGTCTTTGGGAAAGAAGACGGCCGCCACGCTCGTTCCGCAATCGGCGCAGGGTCGCTCCCGAATGGGATCACAGTAGAGGTCGAAGCAATCTTCCGTGTCAGATGATCAAAGATCAAACGAATAGAGGTAAAAAAAGCATGATAGACCGAATGTGCGATACGCGGGGAAAACTCAGCAGGGTCAGCACCGCCACAATTTGCACTGCCCTCTTTAAGCGTGGGCTCCGTAACCAATTTATCCAGGGCGTGCATCCGGTGGGAGACGTTACAAAGCGGATGATCGGTGAAGCTTACACGCTCCGATACATCCCGGCCCGGGAAGATCTAAATCAATTGAAGGTGTTCGAGGATCACTCGCATCCGCAACGCCAAGCGGTGGAACAGTGCCCCCCCGGCGCGGTGTTAGTCATCGATAGCCGCAAGGATCCTCGGGCTGCCTCCGCAGGCTCCATACTGTTGACTCGCCTGATGAAACGTGGTGTGGCCGGGGTGGTAACTGACGGCGGGTTTCGCGACACTCCCGAAATCACCAAGCTGGCGATCCCCGCTTATCACAACCGACCGTCGGCGCCCACCAATCTCACGCTCCATCAGGCGGTCGACCTTAACATTGCGATTGGTTGTGGTGACGTCGCCGTTTGGCCGGGAGATATGATTGTTGGCGATGGCGATGGCGTGGTTGTTATCCCGCGTGATCTTGCGGGCGAAATCGCGAACGAGGCGTTCGAGATGACTATTTTCGAAAACTTCGTCTCTGAGATGGTCATGAGTGGAAGGTCTACTTTGGGGCTTTATCCTCCCACCGACCCTGAGACTCTCACCGACTTCGCTCGATGGCGTGAAATGGAGGGGCAATAGACCGTTTGCCGGGCGGATGTCCAACGCCCAGCCATGACTGAACGCAGTCCTATTCGTTTTTTAATACATCGCCTTCTCAACGCATCACCCTCACCGACAAGGGCTGCAAATTCGATTGCTTCAAGGCGGGCTCTGACCCTTCAGCAACAAAACCCACTCTTTCTAAGGACACGCCATGGTTCTTGGCCTCGACAAAGCATTGACTGGTGTCTCTGGCATCCTCATCACACCCTATAGCGCTGGGGGGGACATCGCGCCAGAAAAGCTTTCGCCAATCATCGACAAGGCCATCAGGGCAGGAGTCCATCTACCGGTTGTCAACGGCAATACCGGTGAATTCTACGCCCTGACCACTGACGAAGCCTGCACCATGGTGCGAGAGGTTGCGGGCATGATCGCAGGCCGTGCGCCGCTGTTGGCTGGAATCGGGCGAGGCATCCGCGATGCTTGCCGACTTGCAAAAGTCTCTGCCGATGCAGGCGCTGCGGCGCTGATGATCCACCAGCCGCCCGATCCGTTCGTTAGTCCGCGCGGCATGGTGGACTATGTCAATGCCATCTCCGACGCCTCAGGCGCCCTCCCGATCATGCTTTACCTGCGTAACGACGCGATGGGCTCCTCCTGCATCAAGGCGCTTTGCGACCTGCCGGGCGTGAAGGGTGTGAAATGGGCGACCCCAAACCCGCTGAAACTGGCCGAAGCTAAGGCCGTCAGTGATCCGTCTATCGTCTGGGTTGGCGGACTGGCGGAGGTTTGGGCCCCTGCGTTCTATGCTGTCGGCGCGCGTGGCTTCACCTCCGGTCTTGTCAACGTCTGGCCGCAGCGGTCGATTGCCATTCATACCGCGCTTGAGGCGGGAAGCTACACCGAAGCGAACCGTCTAATCGCCGGGATGAATGCCTTTGAAGTCATTCGCACAGAAGAACTCAACGGCGCCAACGTCACCGCGGTCAAAGCTGCTCTTCAGGCGCTTGGGATTGATTGCGGCCCGACCCGGCCGCCCTCCGCCTGGCCATTAACCGCGGCCCAGAACGCAAAGTTGTACAGTTTCCTCACGACCAACGGCCTACTTGAATCCACTTGCCCAACCTGATCACTGGCTTGAAAGGACATAAGAATGGATGGCGCCCAAACGGACTCTACTCCCCACGGCAAACACTTGATCGCTGGCGAATGGGTCGCTTGCGACACGACATTCACCTCCGAACCCGCACACGGCACCGCCTACGACTACTCTATTGGCAGCCCCGAACTCGTTGATCGTGCCTGCAAGGCCGCGGAAGAAGCTTTCTGGGTCTACGGCTACACTAATAGCATTCAACGTGCGGTTTTTCTTGAAACAATCGCCGATGAAATCGAGGCGCGAGGACCGCGGATCACTAGCATTGGGACCTCTGAAACCGGTCTCCCCAGCGCCCGCCTCGAAGGCGAACGCGGGCGTACTACTAGTCAGCTTCGTCTCTTTGCGGAGCATATCCGCAAGGGTGACTACCTTGACATCCGTCATGATAAGGCGCTCCCGGAACGCCAACCTCTGCCTCGCCCCGAACTCTACATGGTGCAAAGACCAATCGGACCAATTGCGGTGTTTGGAGCCTCCAACTTTCCGCTGGCCTTCTCAGCAGCCGGCGGCGACACCGTCGCCGGACTGGCGGCTGGATGCCCAGTTGTGGTTAAGGGCCATTCCGCCCATCCCGGCACAAGTGAAATCGTGGCCGAGGCAATCCACGCCGCGATCACTAGATGTGACGTGCCCAAAGGGGCCTTCTCGCTGATCCAAGGTGGTAAGCGCGACGTTGGCCAGGCGCTTGTTCAGCACCCGCTCATCAAGGCGGTTGGCTTCACCGGCTCACTTGTCGGTGGCCGCGCGCTTTTCGATCTCTGCGCCAGGCGCCCTGAACCTATTCCATTTTTCGGAGAACTGGGTTCGGTCAACCCGATGTTTATCCTGTCCCAAGCGGCCAAAGCGCGGGGCGCGGAGATTGGTAAGGGTTGGGCTGGATCTCTGACAATGGGCGCAGGGCAGTTCTGCACCAACCCCGGCATCGCAGTAGTTACCGGAGGCCCCGACGGCGATGCCTTCGTGAACGCTGCTAAGGAGGCACTCACCTCCACCGGTCCGCAGGTTATGCTGACTGACGGTATTGCTAGCGCCTACCGGGCCGGCAAAACTCGTTTCGATAGTCGCAATGCGGTACAACCGCTGCTGACCAGCGCCGATGAAGGTCGCTCTGCCTCACCTAGCCTCTACGAGACAAGTGCGGAGAGTTACCTTCAGGATCACGCGCTTGGTGAAGAGGTCTTCGGGCCGCTCGGGCTGGTAATCAGGATAACAGGTGCTGAAGATATGGAAACACTTGCCAAAAGGTTCGAAGGCCAACTTACCGCCACGATCCATATGGACGAAGGCGACAGTAACCAGGCTCGCCGCCTGCTTCCGATTTTGGAACGCAAGGCGGGTCGACTTCTCGTCAACGGCTTTCCGACCGGCGTCGAGGTGGCGGACGCGATGGTTCATGGCGGGCCTTATCCGGCCTCGACAAATTTTGGCGCGACGTCCGTCGGCACGCTTTCGATCCGACGGTTCCTGCGGCCTGTCTGTTACCAAAACGTTCCTGCGGATTTTCTCCCCATGGACATTGCTTGACTCCAACCGGTGCGAAGGCACTGACAGTGCCCCGTCCACACATGACCACACCAGCGAAGCGGCTGCTCTCGTGTTGCCGAGTTAACGTGTCAACGGCCTCGCTATTGCTGAGACATACTGAGACGAGTTTGAATTTGTCTGACACCCCCTCAGGCCAGCAAACCGCGCGCAATGATGGTTCGTTGAATTTCCGAGGATCCTTCGTAGATGCGGAATATCCGAAGGTCGCGCAGGTATCGTTCCAGCGGGAAATCGCGGGTATATCCGTATCCGCCATGGATTTGCAGCGCCCTGTCGGCAACGCGCCACGCCGCTTCAGTCGCATAAAGCTTGGCCAATGCGGACTCGGTCGAATAGCGCTTTCCAGTTCCGCGTTTGACAGCCGCCTGCATCGACAGCGCCCGGGCCGCAGCCAGTTCGGTGGCACTGTCGGCCAACATCCATTGCAGGCCCTGGAAGTCGGCGATCGGGTGGCCGCCGACCTTGCGCTCCTTGGCGTATGAAATCGCCGCCTGCAAGGCCGCGTGGGCGATGCCGGTCGCTTGCGCCGCCACCTCGATCCGCCCGTTGTCCAACACCTTCATTGCAGTGCGAAAGCCAGTGCCCTCGTCGCCAAGCCGGTTTGCTTCTGGCACCCAGCAATCAAAGGTGATGCCAAACACATGGCCGCCCTTCAGGCCCATGGTACGCTCATTCGACGCGATATCGACACCAGCGATTATTTTCGGTTCGACGATAAAGGCGCTGACGCCCCGCGCACCGGCGCCTCTGTCGGTTTTTGCATAGACCACGATGAAATCCGCGGCCCCTGCATTAGAGATGAAACACTTGGACCCCTTGATCCGATATCCATCGCCTTCACGCACCGCGTAAGTCGTCATATCTGCCGGATTGGAGCCAGCCTGCGGTTCAGTCAGAGCAAATGCGCCAAGCTTTTTCCCCGCCGCGGCATCTGGCAAAAAGCGCGCCTGCAACTGCGCGTCGCCGCCCAGCAAAACCGAATCGGTTGCTAGGAAATGGGCGGTTAGCATCGAGGCAGTGGAGCCGCAGGCCCCGGCGATGGCTTCGACCGCAGCATACAGCGCCGGACCCGAAAGGCCGATACCTCCCATTTCTTCGGGCAGGTTGATGCCCAGTAAACCCATCTCAGCCATCGCGGGCAAATGGAGAGTGGCAAACATAGCCTCTTCATCCAGCTTTGCAGCCTGCGGCGCGAGTACTTCCGCGGAAAACCGCTCGATCTGGTCAATGACGGCAATCTCGTCCTCGGAAACAGGATAGTTCATTCGGTCTCTCCTTTGTCCAGGCCGCCCAGAATTTCCTCGGCATCGGCATTCAAACCCGGCGCAGCCTTACGGCCGCCGCGCGGCGCGTCACTGAAATGAACTGGTTGCTCCGGCACATTCAAGCGCCCAAGCACAGGATGTTCGACCTCGGATGCTAGCCCCCGCTCGACCGCCTGTGGCGATGCCCAAGCCTGCGCAACTGATTGGATTTCGGATGCGGGAATTCCAGCAGCAGATAGGCTGGAAACGATCTGATCAACGGTCTTAGCCCCGGCCCAGACTTCAATCCTCTCGGCAAGCGCAGGCTCGTTTTCGTGACGCAAAGCGTCTGAGGAGAACCGTGGGTCTTTTGCCAGTTCAGGCTGGCCAATCACCTCACAGAATGTTGCGAATAGGCGGTCATTCAAAACCGCCACGGCGAAATGCCCATCGCTTGCTGGATACGTACCAAACGGTGCCGAAAGCGAATGACGGTTGCCAGTGCGGGTCGGGGCGTCACCGCCCATCAAAGTGCGGCAGGCCAAAAGTGGCATCATCGAGGTCAACGCATCAAAGAGCGCAACATCCACATGCCGCCCCTTACCGGTTCGACTGCGGTCAAACAGCGCCACCATGGTGCCCCATGCAGCAAAAAGACCGCCCGCAACATCACCCAAAGCTTCGCCGATCATCGTTGGCGATCCGTCTGGTTCGCCGGTTACGTCCATCAATCCGCTCATTGCCTGAATGATAATGTCATAGGCTGGTTTGGCCGCGTTGGCGCCAGTTTGACCAAAGCCTGAGACCGACACATAAACCAAAGATGGAAATTCAGCCCGCAAAGCGTCGGCGCCAAGTCCCAATTTTTCCATCACGCCAGGCCTGAAGTTCTCAACCAACACGTCCGTGTCACGCAAAAGATGCTTGACCTTAGATATGTCTCCATCTGACTTCAGATTCAGAGAAATCGAACGCTTTCCCCGGTTAATGGCCTGAAATAGTAAGCTTTCGTTCTGATTAAAGGGGCCGACATGGCGATAATCATCCCCATGGGCCGCCTCCACCTTGATCACGTCGGCTCCAAGATCGGCCATCAGTGCCGTGCAATAAGGGCCGGCGAGAACGCGGGTGAAATCCAGAACGCGCACACCATCGAGGGGCTTTAGGTTGCCGGATATTGGGTTCTGTTGCATTGGCATCTCCAGTATTGCTCACTGGAGGTTAGGGCAAATTGTGCTATAGTAAAAAATACTAAAAACTGATATCATAATAAATGAAACCTATAGCTATCACACTACGACAGATCGACTTTGTGATTGCAGCAGCCGATGGTGGCAGCACGGCCGCAGCTGCGCGCATTCTGAACGTCTCACAGCCGTCAGTGTCACTGGCTATAGCAAAAGTTGAGGGTTATCTTGGCCGTCCTTTGTTTGCGCGCACCTCCGGACAGGGAGTCGTTCCAACATCTTACGGGCTTCAAAAATTGGGAGAATTCCGAGCCTTGCGTGCGCAGGCTCAGCAAGTTCTCGATACTAGCGCTGCGACACAGGCAATTCTTGACCTGGGCGTATTTTCAACTCTCGGCCCGCGCTATGCGCCGTCTTTGGTTCGCAGATTCCAGGAGGCACATCCAAAGGCACATATTCGGCTCCACGAGGCAGATCTGGAAACCTTGTCGGGTTGGCTAGAGTCCGGGCAAATAGATGTCGCGTTGACTTATGATTTTGGTCCCCCGTCAAGTCTCAATATCACACCGCTCGCTGATGTGCGCCCCTATGGTCTTCTGCCAAGCACTCACCCCTTGGCAGGCCGTAAATCCGTAAGCATGGCCGAGTTGTTGCAGGACCCACTGATCCTGATGAATCTACCGCACAGTCGCGGGTATTTTCTGACACTGGCGCAAATGCATGGGATAAGTCCAAAGATTGCGTATGAAACCGGCTCGGTCGAAATGCTTCGGTCGATGGTCGCAAATAACTTGGGCGTCGGGCTTTTGGCGACCGATATTACCCATAACACTGCTTATGATGGGCAGCCCGTTATACGAATGCCTCTTGAGGGGAATCTCGCGCCGCATCACATTGCGCTGGCGAGATCAATGCGGTTGCGGTCAAGCGCTCTGGTGGATCAATTCTGCAGCTTTGCGGCTCAGTCCTTCAAAGCTTGATCTGCGGCGTTGACGCTCTAGCTCACGAAGGTCAAGGAACCGCCCCACTTTTCAGGTTTTCTGGGAACACTAGTCGCGTTCCTTGACAGTGATTCCTACATTATCAAGAGGCGTTATATTCCCAGTTCAGGCGCCAGTGATGCAATCCGACCCAAAATTTCTGCCAGAACTGAACGTAGGGGGGCGCATTTCAACTCATCATATGTAAATGGCGGAGCTTCATTTACTAAGTAAGTGGATTGCGCCAATTCCATCTGAATAGCGTGAATTCCATGAAGAGGTCGGCCATAGTGGCGCGTGGTCCAACCGCCCTTGAAGCGCCCATTGGTGGCAGTCGTCCACTCTGTTGCTTTACAGATTGATTGCACCAAATCTTCGAGCCTTTCATCACAACTGCTGCTTGATGCGGTGCCAATGTTAAAGTCCGGTAATTTTCCGTCGAACAGATAAGGTATTTGAGATCGAATGGAGTGGCAGTCGTAAAGAATGGCAACGCCATGGCGCTTCTGCACCCGCTTTAATTCGACCTCCAACGCTGTATGATAGGGAGTGTGAAAGGCTGCTCGCCTTGCAGCTACTTCCGCAGCGTCGGGCGCGTTGCTCCAGATCGGCCGGCCGTCAAAATCCGTAACGGGCACCAGGCTAGTCGTATTTTGACCCGGATAGAGACTCTCGTTTTTTGGTGAGCGATTAGCATCAATCACATAACGATGAAAAGTTGCTCGCACTGTTGTCGCGCCGGGTAATAGACCGTGATAAAGGCGGTCGATGTGCCAATCAGTATTGGCGAGGGTTCGACCGCGGTCATTTAACTGTGCCTTGATGTGGCCTGGCAGCCATGTACCGCTATGCGGTATACCCAATACGATCGGCCCGTCGCCGCGTGACACCTCGACAGGTTTCATCCCCCAAGCTCCGGCAAACTGAGGTCGTGGGTGAGGCGACCGTCGGCGATCATCGCCGCAGCACTGGCGATATCATCGGCCAAGTAGCGGT
>NZ_JBEPTJ010000014.1:0-30601 GCF_040549425.1 Limibacillus sp. MBR-115
CCTGCCGCGTCATTAAAGTCTTCATCGCTGAGATTCAGTGTACCGCTTGTCGTCAAATTGGGATCGGTGGCGTCTTCTGTCACCGCACCGGTATCATCGCTCACACCAATCGGCCCCTCGACGCCGTTGATGGTGATGGTGATGGTGCCGTTGTCACTGGTCTCGCCGTCGCTGCCCGTCACGTCGAACGACAGGGTGATGGTCTCGCCCGCATCCAGGAACTGCACCGCCGCGTTGGACACCGTGTAGGTCCAGTTGCCCGCCGCATCGATGCCCAAGGTTCCCGAGCTGATCGCCGTGATCTGACCCGCGCTCAGCGTCCCGTCCGACCAGACCGCATCGCCGTTGTAGGTGACCGACGAAGGATCGATGGCCAAGGCCGCCTGATCGTTCGCATCCTCGTCCGACAGGCTCACCGTGCCGCTCGTGATCAGATTGCCGCTGTCGACCGCAAGGTCCTCCGTCACCGCACCGGTATCGTCGCCGACAACGATACCATCCTCGGTTCCTTGAACGATGATTGTGATATCCTGGGTGGCATCAGGGTCATCACCATCAGACGCGCTAACAGTAAATGTCACTGATAGGCTTTCACCCGCATCCAAAAATTGGACCAAACCGTTATCAATAGTGAAGAACCAGTCAGCCGTCCCGTCGCCATTATCAATCAAGGAAAATCCGCTGGATAGGGCCGCAGCAACGTCCGGCGGGAGAGTTCCTGCAGACCAAGCCGGAGGCGTAGTCTGTGAAAAATCGAGTGTCACTACGTCGTTTGCGTCAGGGTCGGAGTAGGTAAGTTGACCCTCGTGGAACAAAAACCCTGGATCTGGCACCAGGAAATTTTCCTGACCTTCCGGCAGCACATCTTCCGTGACTGTAAACTCCCCGCCACCCAAAATTATTGGGTCGTCATCCACACCCTCGATAACAATGGTGATCGTGGCCATTGTCTCTGGAAGAGCTGAAGATGCTCCGCCAACCTGAACGACAAAGGTTAAAGACACTGATTCAAGGTCGTCGAGAAACTGTAATTCGCTATTAGGAATCGTGTAGGTCCAGGATGCCTCGCCGTTGCCGTTGTCAACCAAGTCAAAGCCACCGATAAAAGTTTCAATTTGTTCGGGGCTTAGAACACCGTCAGACCAAACAGCATTACTTTCGTTCGGGTCCAATGTGATCGTAAGATTATTCTGGTTTATTGGATCAACTGCTATGACACTGCCAACGGTTTCCTGGTTTCCCGGGAGCGTTGCGCCGCTCTGCCCATCATCTTCTTGAAGCAGAACATCGGTAGGCGTCGCGATCAAAAAGCCCGGTTCTACGGGCTTAGAAATAAGATTTCGGTCATTGAAGGTGAAATTGGCACCAACCTTTAATCCAGCCTCAACACCAAGCAGCCCCAAAGGATCCAGGCCCAATAATGGCGAGATTGGACCGACCAGAAACTCGCTTCGGCCGCCTGATTGAGGATCTCCCTCTGGTTGAGGTTGTGCTTCCGGAGGACCCGCTGCAGGCTCAATTCCCAGGATTGCCGCAAGCTGCGCAGGCGTCAGACCATCGACATCACCACGCTGATCGTTGCCCGGCACATTGTCATTCTGAAACTCTTCGTTGCGACCCGAAAAACTACGGTAGCTCTCATAGCTGAGATCAAGTAGGGACTTGTCATCCTGAAGATCAAGATTGGTTTTCGAAAACTGCTCGACCTGGCGCAAACTGCCCGTCACACGAAACACGGTGTCCGGGTCATTGACGACAACTTGCAGATCAGGTGAGTTCCGATCAATCAACACGAACTCGCCTACACCTCCACCTTTTGCAGGCGGATCGGGATGAACTTTGAAATCACAGACGTCACCACGAACCTCGCAGGCACCGCTACCCGTAGTGCCGCGAATGCCGATCGTCGCAACGGGTGTATCAACCTTCATGTCACCCGTCGGCGCAACTTGCCCGGTAATGAAGACGAAAGTGCCCTGAACTACGTTGAAAAGGAGGGAGTTGTCGGAGCCACCCGGGTCGTAAACCAGTTCGTCCAATACAATCTGCGTATTGGATGTCAGGGAGAACACCGTTCCATCGATGAAAGAAATACCGATTTTTGTGTCACTGCCGGTTTGGACGACATCACCCTCAAAGACCGGAGAGCCTACATCCAGCGATAAAAGTACCCCTCCACGGGTCGCTTGAGCATCACCAGTGAGCGTTTCAACTTGACCAATTGGTTGCAGCGCCTGTGCTAACTGCCCGTCACTGGCAACCAACTCTGATTGAGCAAACTGCAAACTCTCAAGCCTGGACGCAACGTCATCAGGCGTGATCAACTCCCCGTTGGGCATTGCCAAAGCAAGGGGGGTTGCTGTCGCGAAATATCCTTGTGCTGTAATCGAAGAACCGTCCGCGCCGGTCAAAATGAGATCATCACCAACTTGAGCGATTTGTTGGATGCGCATAGCGCTATCGACGGGAAGTAGAAATACTCCCTCGCCTTTATCAGAAATCGTAAATGAAACGGCTTTTCCGAATGCCGTTCTTCCAGCGGACGTAGTCATACAAACGCCCTCTCCATGGTCACGACGCCTAGAGTGTCTTCGGTCCCAAACATGGGACTCTTTTGAAGGTACTCACGCCTGATCGTGGGCCAAATCCCCCAGCCGGAAGAATAGCTATCGGGAATAGAATAAGTGTATTAATATTTGTTAAACAATTATTAATATTTGGCTTTTTATCTATTGACCTATAGACCAAATTTCCATTGCGGGCGGGAACCTTTCTCTATCCTGAAAGGCGGAATTGACCTGCCGGTTTTGGAGTTGGCGGATGGGGTGGGATTCGAACCCACGAGACGCGTTAACGCCTGCCGGTTTTCAAGACCGGTGCCTTCAACCGCTCGGCCACCCATCCGTCCTTTATTTTCAATGGCTTAGATGCCACAGACTTTCGGAAATTGCAACTGTGGTCGCCAAATGGTCGCCAATCAGTCTTTGAGCATCCCTGAAAGCGCCGTTTCTGTAGCATCTGCGGCGGCGTCTTGCATCCCCTGAATCACGTGCGAGTAAATATCAAGCGTCACGGAGATCGTTGAGTGACCTAAGCGCTCCTGTGCCACCTTCGGATGAACCCCGGCCTGCAAGAGCAGTGTTGCGTGTGCATGTCGTAACAGGTGAGGGGAGAGCTTGACGCCAGCCTTCTCTGCGAGGGTCCGAACACGAGGGGTAAACGCCTTGGGATTAATGACCTCGCCGCGCGTGTTCGTGATAAACAGTCCTTCCGTATTCCGGTATCCCTTCCGCATCATTTCTTTTAGCTGCGCCTTACGATGATCCTCAATCACTAGCGCAAGAGACGATGGCAACCTTACGCTGCGCCCGCGCCCCGATTTGGTCGGCTTTATGATAGTCTTGCCGGCCACCCTAACGGCGCTGCGGTTAACAGTTACAAAAAGCCTTTCTATGTCTATATCTGCCCACCGCAAGGCGAGGGCTTCACCCCGTCGCAATCCCGTCGCGTACAGGAGCATCAGCACCGGATAAAGCCGGTCGCCCCGGATCGTCTCGACAAACCTTTGTAGGGTTTCAGGCGAGGGAACATCGACCGGCACCTTCTGGACCTTTGGTGCGCTAACTATCGCTGCCGGGTTGCGGTAGATCGTTCCGGCCCTCTCTGCATCGTGCAACGCCTTGTGCAACATCCGATGCACGTGACCAACCGTGCGAGGTGCAAGCCCGCCCGCACCCTTGATCCGTCCCTCGGTGAGCAGGAGTGCATAAAGGGCTTTCAGATCATCGGGCGATAGGTCTTTGAGCTTGAGTGCGCCGATATGGGGCCGCACCGTCTCGATCAACTGTCCCTGTCGCTCCCAGGTAGTCGCAGCAACTTCAATCTTTCGGCCTTTCTGCCAGCGGTCCAGATAGGCGGCGAGGGTGTCGCGATGATGATCCGTTGTCGTCCGCGCCTGAGTCTTGAAGTCTGTCTCTGCCTTTCGAGCTTCAGATAACTTGCCATAGGTTCCCGTCAAAACCTCACGCCTGCCGGTGAGGGGGTGGCGCTTGCTGAAGACCCTGACGCGGTACTTTCCGTTGCGGCGCTCAATCGTCATTGCGTCGCTCCCTAGAGGCCATTGAACGGCAAGATGACGAGCAGAATACCGCCCGCTTGGTGGTCGGCATAAATGGTATGTCGCAATATTTGCAGAAACGACATTCAATGCTTCCTGCTGGTTGCCGCACGAAGGCCAAGAGCTGCTGAAGCAGATAGCCATCCAGTGAGGCAGGCGTTTCAAACCCGACATTCAAAGCGGTGCCCTCGACAAAGAAATGCGCGGTTAGGAACTTGGAGCGGTCATTCATTCGGTCTTTCAACAACAATCTTGCCTCGGGTGGGGAGTTTGGAGCGCCCTCGCCAATCAGATTGGGCATCCGAGCGGCAAAGTAATCGTTGGCATCAAAAAATCCGGCAGATTTCATTAAAGCGGCAACGTACCAATAAAACTCAAACAGGCCGCCCTCGGCACCTGACAGAAACCCACCGTCCATCAAACCAAAACGCCGAATAAAGTCGATAAGGCTATCGGGGGGCACTCCGCGTTTACGCCTGGGAGGGAATCCCGTCGTTGTGTCGTCGCCTTCAATTGCTAGGGCAGCTTCAAGGAAAAGCAGGTTGTATCGGGGTAGGGTCACATCGACCGCCCGACCTCGTTGCAGATCCACCTTGAACACATACTGCTGTGCACCAAGCATCCCGTGTTCGAATTCAGTGATCTTTACCGCGTCGGCGGGAAACCTCATCGCGATTGTCTGCAATTGCTGCGCTCCTAGGGCCTTTGTTGCGCTAACTATAGCCCCGTTTCGTGTTTTTTCATAGACCGTCGCCGTGTTTTTTGTTATCGTAACTTACATGAACGAACGCGACTTACGATAAATTACGGAGGCAGTTAATGGAAAAAGGAGCTATCACCTACCTGTCCGCACGAGAGTTAGCGGCAGAACCTTGGTTCCCATATTCCCACGTCACCACCTACGCGCTGGCGAAGGAGGGTCGCATCCCTCACTGGAAGGCGTTGCCGGGAAGAAGGGGTTACAAGTTCCCAGTCGAGATCATCCGCGAATGGATGAACGGCGAACCAGTCGCTGAACACTGGATGCACGGCGCGTTGAACATCGTGCGCGGCGAGGGTCGGGGGCTGGTGGGATGATATCAAAGAAGAAAGCCCCCGCAGTGCTGGCAGGCACAACGAGGGCGCAGACAATCTCAACAACCCGTTCATATTACATGCAACTGCATGGTAATGCAAGGCGGGCGGCTACGACCGGGAGCGTCTGATGGGGCGCGGCAGCAATGTGAACGCGACCGGACGGACAAAGGACGGCAAGGGTCCTGGCAACAAGCATGTGCGCTTGTACTATTGGCTGACCAGCAGCCCCGCTTGGCGCTCACTGACACCGCTTGCGCGTGCCGCATATCCAGAAATTGCCGGAATCTATAACGGACGCAACAACGGTTCGATAGGCGTGAGCATCCGATGGCTTGCAGGTGCGCTGGGTGTTGCCGAAAACACCGCACGAAAGGCGCTGAACGACCTCATTGACCGAGGATTTCTAAGGGTCATGCGCGCAGCGGATTTCAACTGGAAAACCGGCGCGGCCCAAGGCGAGTGCCGATTGTTCGCCCTGACCGAATTCCCAAACGACTTGAACCATTCCGAGGCAACGAAGGACTTTATGAAGCTTGATCCGCCGCCGGAGAAGAAAAAACAACGGGCGCAAAATTTGAGGCCAGCGGTATCAAAATCTGCACCCCACCTCCCAAAGAATAACCAGAAACCCGTTAAAGCGGTATCAAATCCTGCGCCCGCTAACGGCAAATTCGAGGGTCCAGCGGTATCAAAATCTGCGGGTCTTATAAAATACCAGGCTACGGGTGAATCTGGTGAGGCTATCAGCGCCACTACAACGGATGGAAAACTCGTTTCCCGCCTCGTGAGCGCCGGATTGGCTGCCGAACAGGCTTGGAACGCCCTTCTGGTGCTTGATCAAAAAAAATTGGCCGAAATTCAAGGCGCAGAAGCGGACGGCAGTCTGACGACGCAGACCTTGCTGGATGCGGTGCAGAAGTGCGCCGTGAGTGGCGGGCAGTGACGCCCGCGTGCGCGGCCATCAGGCCGCATTGAAGGAGGAAAAGTGATGAGTGAATGTATGAACAGGCGACAGGCCATTACAACGGGATCGGCGGCTATTGCTGCCATGGCGTTGCCAAGACCGGCCACGGCCACCACGACTGTGGCCCCGGTAGTCGAATCTCCTTCCGCTCGGCTTTTGGAGCTATGGCAAGCCAAACGCGCAGCCTCAGCACGCTTTGATGCATGGATTGAGGGCAACAGGAAGAAAACCAACGACCACTCAAAAGAACCGCCCGGATATCCACGAATCCTTATGGAGGAAGCCAGTAAAGCAATGGGGAACTTCATGCGCGAACCAGCATTAAAACGCGCAGACGTTAAGCTCAAATGTGAAGTCGCGCGGGATAGTTTCCCGTGGCTTGACGATCTCCAATGGCAGAACGGCGACCGCGATGATGTCTTGGCGGGCCTGTTGGCCGATCTTGAACAGATTATGGAGGGTTCGTTATGACATACTTAACGAGAAGGGATGCGATCACAACGGCTGCCGCAAGTGTGGTGGCTGCAGCGGTAACGGGTGTCGCTGAGGCGGCTGAGGGCGTGTCTTCCGACCTAGTCGCAATCTACGACGAATTGAAACGGATCACGGCACTCGAAAACGCCCAACCAGACCTCCCTTGGCTGCCCGGCTACGACAAGGCCGAAATCGAGCGTCTGGCGCGCCTTTGGATGGCAACCCTGCATTCGATGGAGGACTTTCCTTCGCGCACGGCTAAAGACTTGCACTTCAAGGTCGAGGTTTTGCGTGACATCTTCCTGCGGCCCGAAAACCGTGACTCGTCGGATTGGACTGAGTTCGCAGACAGCAAAAGCGATTGGCTAGGCAAAGACATAGCGCGTCTGGCCGGGAGGCAGTCATGACACAGCACCTTCCACAGGTTGCCAAAGACCTCGTTGAACTGACAGGCGACGGCATTGCGGCCTGCAAGATACTTGCGGCTTGGGTGAAAGCAAAACGAGGTATCAGCGACATCTACGAAATGAGGCTACTTGCCAAAGGGTACGAGCGGTACCAGTGCGCGAAAGACGATAAAGAGCGGGCGCACCGGGCGAAACTGTTTCGCAGTCAGGTGAAGCGGCACGCTGCCGTGCTTGGCGTCTAGAGGCAACTGGGGGGCCAGGTGTGACCGGGGGCGGCCTTGCATAGCTGCGACCTACCGCATGGGAACCCGGCATTTGCGAAAACTTTTGGCCCGTCGAAACAAAAAAAGGGGTGCCTAAGAAATGAACAACAACATTCCCACCATCCAGTGCAGCGATGACGACGCCCGGCAGGCTGCTGTAATCGAACCGATACTGCGCGGCAGAATCGCGAAACTGGAGCAAGAAGGTTTCGACGCTGGGGCCGTCAACACGGCCCTGCTCACCCTGCTGCTGACCAGGGCAATCCGGTCGCACGGACGCGGCGGAGCGGCGCAGTGGCTAGGCGAGGTCGCCTTGGCAATAAACCCGGGAAACGTTGGAAGGCACTAAAAAAATGCTTGAAAATGTTCCCTATCTGTTCTATATTTGGAATCACATTCTGGCACCGGCCATCGCCGCCCTCTTCGAGACGAAGAGACAACGGCCACGCCGAGCGCCATCTCCGCCCCACCAGGGCAGCCAAGCCAGCGTGACGCTGGCCCGCGAGACGCGGCAAGGGCTATCTGGCGTTGCGGTTCGCATGACTCCAGGCGCATAGCGTTTGGGTAATTTTTTTCATGCTGACCTCACGCCATAGAGCGCCGGGCAGCAAAGACTGGGGGGCCAATTTCATGGCACAAAACGAACAGATCGATGCGCTCAAGGAAGCGCTGAAAGAGCCGCTCGCGGAATACAGCGGGCGCTTAAACGCGCGGATTGACGAGCTTGAAGCGCGGAGCAATCGCGCCGGACTAGGCGGTAGCACTACCTCGACCGGCTTCAACGCCAAACTCGCTGCAGAGGCCGTGCTGTCTAACTCGCAGCGTCGGGTCGTAAAGCCCAGCGAAGTTGATCCCGAGGAAATGCAAGCCTACGCTTCGGCCTATGGCTCATATCTCCGACGCGGAGACGCGACGGCTCATAACATCAAGGCTGCCATGTCTGTTGGTTCCGACCCGGATGGCGGGTACTGGGTTCCGGGCCAAATGGCCGAGAACATCCTGACCCGGATGTATGATACTTCGCCGCTGCGAGATATTGCCGGGTCCGTCACCATTGCATCTGACCATTACACCCTCCCGATTGACACCAACGACGCCATTAGCGGCGGCTGGGTCGGGGAAACCGAGGACCGCCCAGAAACGGATACCTCAGAACTCGGGGAGCAAACAATCTATGCTCGTGAACAGTACGCCCTACCTAAGATAACCCAGAAGCTGATAGACGACAGCATCCGTGATGTCGGCACGTGGCTAGAAGGCAAGATCGCGGACAAGCTGGGGCGTGTCGAAGCGACCAGCCTCGTGTCCGGTACTGGTGTCAAACAGCCCCGTGGCTTCTTGGATTACAAGTCAGCGGCGGTCACGACTGACGACGGCTCCCGAGCCTGGGGCGTGCTGCAGTACGTTCCCACAGGTGCGGCTGGTGGCTTCCCGAAGCTGTCCGGCACGCCGGGGGCTGACGATCCGAGCGCGCTGAACACGTTGATCGGCAAACTCAAAGGAGTCTACCGACGCAATGCGACATGGGTAATGAACCGCTCAACAGCGGCAGTGTTGCGCAATCTCAGGGACAACCAAGGCCGTTTTATCTGGCAAGACGGAATTGCAGCCGGGCAGCCTGCAACGCTGCTTGGGTACCCTGTGCGGGATGACTTCGAGGATCTTCCTGACATCGCCAGCGACAGCTATAGCATCGCGTTTGGCGACTTTTCGAGGGGTTACCTCATCGTAGATCGCCAGGGCGTGCGCGTGATGCGTGATCCCCTAACCTCCAAGGGGTGGGTCAAGTTTTATACAACCAAGCGGACCGGGGGCGATGTGGTGGATTTCGATGCCATTAAACTTCTGAAATTCGCAGCAAGCTAAGGAGGGCTGAATCATGGCTACTCGTGATCTTCACAGCCATATCAAGGCGGTTCAGCACCTTGCTGCGGCTGCTTACACGACCACTCAAACGCCGTCCAGCGGTGTGGACCTTCGCGGCTTCGATAGTGCGGAGTTCCTTATCGGGATCGGTGCGGTTACGAGCATCAGCGGATCACCTCAGAGTACCTGGACCTTCAAGCTGCAGGACAGCGACAGTGAGTCCAGCAACTTCTCGGACGTGACGGACAGCAGCATCGTTTTGGTCGGGTCGGCCAAGTCTCCTGTGGCTGCGCCTAATTCCTCAACGGGCGTCTTCCTGACCATCGATGCGGATACGGAAGACCTCAACACATACCGTGTTGGTTATGTCGGTTCAAAGCGTTACGTGCGTTGTGTCGCAACGGCTGCGAATAGTCCGGGAAGTACGCCGCTCTATGTGGTGGCGTTGCTCGGGCATGCGGCTCTTGCGCCTACGGCTGACTAGTGGGCTTGGCGTGCGTTCACTCCGCCGCCGAGAAGGCAACGGATCGGCCTTGGGTTAGACCATGTGTCTCTCCGCCCGAATGGTCCGAGTTAGCGGCGGGCCTGGAAACCTGCCGCGCGACGGTGTGGTGTTGGAGGCTGGACAAGGGCAAAGAACCCCTGTCGGCCTCCGGCATCGCTTACCCCCGGGGGCGCCTCTCATACCTGGCACCTGCCGAGCGGGAACCGCTGCGATTGGGCAGATTTTTGTAAAACTGAGGATTCGCTTTGAGTTTTTTGACCGATGACCACAGCCCCTAAGCACCTCTCCGCCGAAGCTCGCAAGCTATGGACGCGCATCGGCACAGACTACGATCTTACCGATGCGGCTGGCTGCTTGTTGCTCACAACGGCTTTAGAGGCCTTTGACAGAATGCGTGAGGCACAGGCGGTAATCGCGGAGCGTGGCGCGGTGTTTGTCGATCGATTTGAGCAGCCCAAAGCCAATCCTGCTTGCGTGGTCGAGCGCGACAGCCGCGCCGCCATGCTCGCCGCGTTGAAAGCACTGAACTTGGATTTAGAACCCCTCCGGGACATGCCCGGAAGACCACCGGGGAGCTAACAGATGCCGACTAACAGAACACGCCGTAAACGCAGCGCCCGCTACGGCACACTGCCGCCCGCCGTCCAGATATGGCTTGAGGTGGGAGATTATGGCGAGTGTCAGCGCGTGCTGGATGAACGGCACCCGGAAGACTCCCGACGCGGCGCGGGCGTTTACTTTTTCATACTTCATTACGACTACGACGACCCCTTTGTGGCTGACGACACGATCACACGCTCTGACCTTCGGAAAATGGGATACGGGCCGCAGATTGATCTGAACATCAAGGCGGGGCTAATACCGCCAGATGATTGGGATAAGCGGCGTAGTCGTAGCGGGTCTACCACGTGACTGCGCGCCCCCAACGCCAGCTAGAGGGATGCGTACGTTGCCTCTAGGTCAATGACTCGTAGGTAAAGCTTGTAGTCGCTTATCTTGGTCGGCTGGAAACCGAACTTCTCCCAGAACGCCCTGGCCTCATCGTCGAGTGCATCAACAAGAATCAACGCCGACCCGCTTTCTCTGGCAAGGCGAAAGGCGCGCTGCAAGGCATCCTGAGCCAGTGAGCGCCCAACACCCTGACCGGCCAACCTGCGATCTATGCCAAACTGACCAATGAGTGTGGCCGGGACGGGATTGACGCGCATATCCTTCTTGGCGCGGGTTGGCACGTCTGTCTTTTTAATGGAAGCATTAGAAAGCGAGTAGTAGGCAACAACCTGGGTTTTGATACATGCGACGAAGACGCGGGCGCCATACGTCGCGTGGGCTTTGCGGGCACGTTCCAGAAGCCATCTGTCAATGGCTGGCTTGCCGCAATCGAAACTGTCAAACGAATGCCCCGGCTCAAGGAGAACCGGGGCGCTGATATCGCTGACGTTATAGCTTACTTCTCCCAAACGGGCTTCTCCCGGAGCCTTTTCGCTAGCTGAGGCAGAGGCTGGGCGGGAGCAGCCAAGATTTCGTCAAGTTCCTTCCAGCGCTCCTCGTCGAGCGTGAAGGTGCGCTGGTCCATGAGGTCCATCTGGGCGCGAGTCAGAGCCGCGTCTCGAACATACTGCGTCGGCTTGATCTTGAGCAACCTCGCAGCACGCACAATAAGGTTGCGCTCCTCTTCAGCAATCCGCATTTGCGAAAATGTGCTGTCCTTCTTCGCCCCCGTCTTTTCGATTGCTGCGGACTGCATGTCCCGTCTCCATACTCTTTTGACCATTGCCTACACAATGTATATACATTGTAACTGCATTAATACAACAAACTTCACCCAATCGAGAAAAATTCCAGTCACCTAATGCGCTCGGAACTGACCCCGAGCGAGCAGGCCCAGCACCTGAAGCGGCGGAAGGAGATTTGGGAGAAGCGGGAAACTGCGAAAAGTTCGCGCAGTTTCGAAGGCCGTTAGAGTTCGCCTTTTTCTTGGCGCAGCAACTCTGTATGCTCCGGCATCTTAAGCCGGTATTACGGGGTCTTGCCGTGCGTATGGTTGGGTTCATTCTTGGGTATCTGCTTACCGTCGTTTCCGTGGCACTTCTGATACCCACGGCAGCGGGGTTTGCTATGGGGGAGCCGGCTTGGCAAGCCTTTGCTGCCGCATCTGCTGTTACTGCGTTCGTGGCGGGCACCTTGATTTTAGCACTTCGTTCGCAACAGGATCGCCTGTACCTACATGAAGGCTTCCTTCTGACCACCATGGCTTGGGTAGTGCTCCCGGTCTTTGGAGCGCTCCCCTTCATGTGGGCACGCCTTGATCTCTCTCTTGTGGATGCGTTGTTTGAGTCAGTGTCGGGTATAACCACAACAGGTTCTACCGTGGTGGCGGGGCTGGATTCCCTACCGCGTAGCATCCTGCTGTGGCGTTCACTCTTGCAGTGGCTGGGGGGGATCGGAATCATCGCAATGGGCGTTGCGGTCCTTCCCTTCCTCAGGGTTGGTGGCATGCAACTCTTCCACATGGAGTCCTCCGATCGCTCTGAGAAGGTGATGCCGCGTGCAAAGGATTTCGCCATCACGCTTCTATCTGTTTATGTGTCGCTGACCCTTGCTTGCGCCGCTCTTTATGCTATCGAAGAAATGACCTATTTCGAGGCCATCAATCATGCGATGACGACTATTTCCACTGGCGGGTACTCCACCTCGGATGCATCACTTGGCCACTTTTCATCTCCTGTGATTCAGTGGACGGCAACACTCTTCATGGTCTTAGGTGCGTTGCCGTTTGTTCTCTATATGCGATTCTTGAAGGGGGAGGTTGGAGCAATCCACAAGGACGGCCAAGTCCGTGCCTTTGTCAACCTGTTGGCCCTACCGATCGTCGGATTGACACTGTGGCTCGTACTGTATGATGGCGTGCCCTTCTTCGATGCACTGCGACTGGTTTCTTTTAACGTTGTATCGATAACAACCACTACAGGGTATGCGAGTAGCGACTACACGTCCTGGGGTACATTTTCGATCATTGTTTTCTTCTTTCTCACTTTCGTTGGGGGCTGCTCGGGATCTACAGCCGGAGGCTTCAAAATCTACCGTTATCAAATTTTGGGTATCTTCTCGCGGATCAGCCTGAAACGCCTGCTGTTTCCCAACATAGTATTGCTACCCAAATATGCAGGGCGGCTTATAGGGGCTGATATCCTGCGCTCAGTCGCGAGTTTCTTCTTTCTCTACGTTGGCACAATCCTCGGGTTAGCCCTTGCTCTTGCTTTTCTTGGCCTTGATTTTGAGACGAGCCTCAGTGGTGCAGCCACCGCCGTTGCGAACGTAGGGCCCGGTCTTGGGGCGATTATCGGTCCTGCAGGTAATTTTTCCAGCCTGCCTGACGCTGCTAAGTGGCTCCTTATTATTGGTATGATCCTCGGGCGCTTGGAGTTGATGAGCGTCTTTGTTTTGCTGGTGCCTGCCTATTGGGAGCGGCGATCCTCGTAAACGAATCTACGCTCAAGCATTATCGCGACGGTGCGCTGCCTTGGTGGGGTAAAGAGTTAGGGGCGACCCGAAGGCCGCCGGTCGCTAAAATGGTCGCCAAATGGTCGCCACTTGACTGAAAACGGGGTCATCGAAGGGGTAGAAAAGGGGCTTTTGTTAGCGTAGATATAGTATTGATCGCGTAACATTTATAAAATAGCATCAACATGTAGTATTTCTGCCGGTTTTCAAGACCGGTGCCTTCAACCGCTCGGCCACCCATCCAGCTGTGCGATCAGGACGGCCTAGATGCCACACGTCGGCACAGCATTCAAGGCAGACTACCCGGATGCTAGTGGGCGTCCCAATAGCTGTACGCACTGAACCCGCGAAATGTATCCAAAATATTGGCTCATAATGTCTGTATTGGATCGATAGAGTGCCGACCTAGCGCGCTACAGAAAGCAGATCCGGCCGAAGGAAACCGTCATGACCAATACGCTAAAGGTGCTTTGGGATGTTTTCGACCCCGTTACGATTTTTCTGCTGCTTACCCTCATCTCAACAGCAATTTTAGTTTATGGAAATGCTATGTCGAGAGCCGTTGCCGCTCGGTTCGTCTGCTACACTGTTGCCATTTCGCTTCTCGTCGTTGGCCTACCTCTGGGGAACGTTCTATTGTTTCCGCTGGAGCAACGGTTCCCAAAAGATGAACAGCCATTGCCTCCGTCACCTGCCGGAATCTTGGTCCTGGGCGGAGGCATTGATGCTGAAATTTCCCACATTCGACAAGCAATGGAGCTAAATGCATCGGGTGATCGCGTGCTTGCAATGCTGCACCTGGGTCAGCTTTACCCGAATGTGCCGATCATTTACAGCGGAGGCCCGGGAGATTGGCGGGCGCAGGGCAGGGGCGATGCGGATGCACTCGCCTATGCTCCATGGATCACAAACAAAATCGCTCAACGCCTCTTGATAGAGCCGCGTTCGCGTAACACCCATGAAAATGCCGTAGAGGCGAGAAGACTAATTCCTGGCGACCCATCAGCAATAAACGCGCCTTGGATCCTGGTCACATCCGCGTGGCATATGCCCCGCGCCGTAGGAGCGTTCCGCTCGGAAGGATGGGTCGTGCATCCTTATCCGGTAGATTTTCGCAGCGGTCGCCGATTCAAAAGCGGATTCCTACGTTGGCTCCGGAACCTTGACGACCTAAAGCTTGCAATCAAGGAATGGGCTGGGCTTGTCATCTATCATAGACTTGGTTGGAGCGACTCGGCGTTCCCGAGTCCAGAAGTAAAGGACGGTCGATGATGTCGGTGATTTCGAAACAAAGCCGCTTTTGCGCAACTCTCCTATCCGGCGCAATCATTACTTTCCTGCTGGCAGCAACCACGGCTTTACCGCATTCCCCCACAGTTGAACAAAATGCTCTTGCCCCCGATTTTGAACCCTGGCTTGAACAGCTTCGCGAAGAAGCACTTCAACGTGGGATTTCCGCGGCGACAATCCAAGCGGCGCTCAGCCATATTAAGCCACTTGAAAAAGTGTTGAAAAAAGATCGTAACCAAGCTGAGTTCAAACTCACTTTTGCATCTTATAGCGCTAGGGTGCTCACCGCAGAGAATATTGATAGAGGACGGGCTTTACTGCAGGAACATGCAACACTTTTAAACAAGGTGTCCCAGTCCTATGGCGTCCAACCTCGGTTTATTGTTGCGATCTGGGGCTTGGAAACCCGTTACGGCGCTATCACCGGAAGCGATGACATCCTGCCCGGCTTGACGACACTCGCCTATGATCGACGCCGTTCACAGTTCTTCCGGGAGCAGGTGTTCGCAGCCTTGCAGATGGTGGATAAAGGCTACATTGAGCTCAGCGAGATGAGAGGTTCATGGGCAGGCGCGATGGGACAACCTCAGTTCATGCCCACCAGTTATATGGAATACGCGCAGGATTTCGACGGCGATGGCCGAAGAGATATATGGAACAACCTCGGCGACGTTTTTGCGTCAATCGCTAACTATCTTTCTAGACATGGTTGGTCGGATGATTTGACGTGGGGCCGTCCCATTCGCCTACCGGTAAATTTCCAAAGGAGCTTGGATGCTTTTGCATATAAAGGCGAAAAAGGGTGCAGGGCTGAACGGTCTATGACCGTTACAAAAATTCTGCCGGAATGGCAGGCTTTAGGCATTCGGAATGAAGATGGCAGTGATTTGCCGAGTCGCCCGATTCCCGCCGCCATAGTACAACCGGATGGCCCTGACGGCGGCGCTTTCCTCGTTTACTCAAATTATCGCAGTGTACTTCGCTACAACTGCGCACATCTTTACGCTCTTACAGTAGGAACGCTTGCTGACAAGTTGGATGACCGATAAAGTTCATCTAGGGCTTTGGGCAAGTGCGAGATACTATATGTTGATGTCATCACGGCAACTGATTGCAACAATCCTGATTCCAATCGGACTGCTTTTTAGCGCTTGTTCGGAAATTGAGTTGGTGGCTCACGGCGCCAAGCAACTGCGTAATAACCAAACGAGCGATGAGATTGGAGAATACAAGGTCGGCAAGCCCTATCAGATCTACGGCGTTTGGTACTATCCAAAATTGGAAACCGATTATGACGAAACTGGCATCGCATCCTGGTATGGACCGGGATTTCACGGTCGACGCACTGCCAACGGTGCAATTTTCGACGAGAACAAGGTTAGTGCCGCCCACAAGACGCTGCAGTTACCATCCATTGCCCGCGTGACTAATCTGGAGAATGGGCGATCAATCAAGGTACTGGTCAATGACCGAGGGCCTTACGCTCATGGCCGAATCATCGACCTTTCACGCAGGGCCGCTCAACTCCTCGATATTGAGCGTAAAGGCACGGCACGCGTACGTGTCCAAATTCTGGAAGATGAAAGCCGGCAAGTTGCCGCGTTAGCCCAAGGAAGGGGAGGAGAAAATCCGCAGCCTGATGCTGCACCGACAGAGCAGGTTGCGGTCGAAACACTCTCCGGCCAACAGAGTAACGCAAACACGAACAACAGCGCCCAAGGAACCCAAACGACCGTCACCCCTGGTGCCCCTGTCCCAAACTCGGTGAACCTTCTACCAGCAGAGGACCAACCGGTAGAATTACAAGCTGTCAACGAGAGCGATCTATTCATTCAGGCCGGTGCATTTTCAGTGTACGACAACGCAAACAGACTGCGCGCGCAAATTGCGGCCTTAGGCCCAAGCTTGATCTCTCCAGCTATGGTCAATGGACAGCAGTATTTTCGAGTTCGGATCGGCCCTTTGGCATCGGTGGAGGAGGCCGACATAAAGCTTCAGCAGTTGATAGCCAACGGCTACAACGATTCACGTATCGTTGTTGATTGAGTTTTTTGCCAGTAGATGACTCCGTTCACCAGAATTCGGTGGCCCCAAGATCACATTTTTGGCTCATTTGCTTGTTACGTTTTGATTGGCAGAAACACATAGACAGAACCGGTAAGGGGAAAAATATGCAGCGGCGTATCATGAACAAGGTTATGGGAGCTGCCATCTGCCTAGCCTTGTTTGCATCCGGATATAACGCTAATGCGCTTGAGACTTCAGCACGCGAAGCCATCTTAGTTGATCTCACCACCAACACCGTACTCCTTGCCAAGGATCCAGATGAAATCATGCCGCCTGCTTCAATGAGCAAAATCATGACGATTTATCTGGTTTTCGAAGCTCTCAAGCAGGGTCGACTGCAATTGGACGACGAGCTGTCGGTATCCGAGAAGGCGTGGCGGATGGGTGGCTCAAAGATGTTTGTTGAAGTTGGAAACCGCGTTCCGGTTGAGGCGCTATTACGCGGTGTTATCGTCCAATCCGGCAATGATGCCTGCGTCGTTTTCGCCGAAGCCCTTGGCGGCACCGAAGAAGCTTTTGCAGAAATAATGAACAGAAAAGCACGTGAGCTTGGGATGAACCAAAGCAATTTCGCAAACGCGACCGGTTGGCCTGACCCCAACCACTATGTGACCGCGCGCGAGCTCGCTTTGCTGGCACAACGATTGATCCAGGATTTTCCTGAGTACTATCACTACTTCGCCGAGACCGAGTACACTTGGAACGACATCACACAGCAGAATCGCAATCCTTTGCTGTACCGCACGCCGGGAACCGATGGATTGAAAACCGGGCACACTGAGGAAGCAGGTTACGGCCTTACAGCGTCTGCGGTCCGAAATGGTCGCCGCATTCTCCTCGTGGCCAATGGAATGGCCAGCAGTAAAGTCCGCGCCGAGGAATCAGACCGGTTGATCGAGTGGGCATTTCGCGAGTTTGAAAGCTACACTTTGTTCAATGCTGGCGAAACGGTCGAACGTGCCGATGTATGGATGGGGCAGGAGGATTCAGTAGAGCTTGTTTCAACTGGTGACATTGCTGTCACGCTACCCAAGAGAGGCCGCGACAAATTGCTGGTCAAAGTTGTCTACGATGGTCCGGTACCAGCCCCCATTGAGAGAGGACAAATCATGGCCCACCTCGTAATAGAGGCTGAGGGAATGGAGACGCAAAGCATTCCTTTGATGGCACGTAGCAACATTGATCGGCAGGGACCGATAGGACGGCTTTGGACCGGTGCGAAGCATATGATCCTCGGATCCGCCAGCATGGATTGACCCGCGCTCTAGAGCGGGCAACCATATCCCATCATGACAAGAGGCCGATTCATAACGCTTGAGGGCGGAGAGGGTACGGGGAAGTCGACACAGCGGCAGCGATTGGTTGCATCGCTGCAAGCTCGGGGTCTCAAGGTACTTGCAACCCGAGAACCTGGCGGTAGCCCCGGCGCGGAGGAAATTCGGCGATTGCTTGTGGAGGGCCCACCGGATCGGTGGGATGCGGTAACTGAGGCTTTGCTTCATTTTGCAGCCCGCCGAGACCACGTTCAGAAAACGATACTGCCTGCGCTCGAACAGGGGACTTGGGTTATCTCTGATCGGTTTGCGGATTCAACCCTGGCCTATCAGGGATATGGCCACGGGCTGGATCATCAACTGTTCTACAAACTGTACGCGATGGTTTTGGAATCTTTTGTCCCTGATTTAACAATCATCCTCGATGCCCCTGCTGAGCTGGGATTGCAAAGGGCAAAACTTCGTGGGGGAAGTGAAGACCGTTATGAAGCCATGACGCTGGCATTTCATCAACGTCTTCGCCAAGGGTTCTTGGCAATTGCAGCACGTGAACCAAATCGTTGTCATATCGTGGATGCAACGTTAGATGAAATTCAGGTCGCTGACGTTGTGCTCGATCTAGTCCTAAGAAACCTAAAGCTTTCTGCTACATGACGACATCACCTCTAGCTGAAGACTCGACGACGGTTAGCCCCCGCAACAATCCGAATCTGCTTGGGCAAACCTCGGCCGAGGCAACGTTGCTAAAGGCCCATAAATCAGGACGGTTGCCACATGCCTGGCTGTTTGCCGGTCAAAAAGGTATTGGGAAAGCAACGCTGGCTTTCCGGTTTGCTCGTTATCTACTTGCGAATGATGGCCTTTCAAGCGATGCCGAGCTTTTTGGAGATATTGGCGACAACGCCGAAACGCTGCACGTAGACGCAAATCATCCAGTGTTCAGGCGCATTGCCGCTGAAAGCCACGGCGATCTGCGGGTACTAGAACGGAAGGAAGACAAAAAGGGTCGCTTGCGCAGTTCCATCGTGGTCGACGACGTTCGGGGTGCTACCGATTTTCTGCATCGCACCTCTGGAGACGGTGGATGGCGGATCGTGATCGTCGATGCAGCCGAAGACTTGAACAATCAAGCGACCAATGCGCTGCTCAAAGCGCTTGAGGAACCTTCCGACCAAACCTTGCTTATTCTAATTAGCCATGCACCAGGGCGTTTGCTTCCCACTGTGCACTCCCGTTGCTGCCATTTGACCCTTGGACAATTGTCCGAGGGTGATTTATCAGCGCTGATTGCACGGTTTATACCCGAAGCGGCCGTCGACGAAGCGCAAGCACTCGCTCGCCTTTCCGGCGGATCGATCGGTAAAGCACTTGCCTTGCGCCAAGCTGGTGGACTTGGACTGCTTCAGGATCTAGCTGTCGTTCTGGAATCAATGCCAAGGCTGGATATTTTAAAGGCTCAAACGTTCGTCGACCATGTAGTAGGGCCCAAGGACGCTACAGCATTCGAAACGTTACGCGAGTTACTCGCGTGGTGGTTTGCACGAATGCTGCGTAGCGGTGCAACCCAAACCTTCCCGCCACCAGTTCTGGCGAACGAGAGGGAGTTAATGGTACGCATGTACAACAGCGGCGACCTTGAAGCCTGGATGGCCTTTTGGGATAAGTGGTCCAAGCTGCTGAGCCGCGCCGACAACACTGCCGCAAACCGACGCCAAATGATGCTCGGACTGTTCGCTGACTTGTCGCGCCTCGTTGCTTAACGAAATGACTAAGCGATAGGACGCTGTCCCCTAATAGGAAGTACGAATGCTAATCGATTCCCACTGTCACCTCGACTACCTTATGAAAGACGAGGCAGTTGATCCCATTGTTGCTCGGGCCCATCAGGCAGGTGTGTCGGGGATGGTTACCATCTCGACCAAACTGTCTACCTTTCCCAAGGTGCGCGCTTTGGCCGACGGCTGCCGGGGGATCTGGTGCACTGTTGGCGTTCACCCTCATAACGCAGACGAGGAAGGCCAAGAAAGCCCAGCTCAATTACTGGAGCTCGCTAAAGACGAGCGTGTCATCGGTATCGGTGAAACGGGCCTGGACTATTATTATGACAACGCGCCGAGAGAAGATCAGCAACGGTCTTTTCGTTCCCACATTGAAGCGGCCAGGGAAAGCGGTTTGCCACTGATAGTCCATACCCGGGATGCAGATGATGACACCGTTGCAATTCTCCGCGATTCCTACCAGGACGGTGCTTTTCCTGGGCTTATCCACTGTTTTACTGCAAGCCGTGCCCTGGCAGAGGCGGTTCTAGAACTTGGGTTTTATCTTTCCGTCTCAGGAATCATAACTTTCAAAAAGGCTGATGATATCCGGGAAACCCTCAGATATGCGCCACTGAATCGATTGCTCGTGGAAACCGACTCTCCGTTCCTTGCGCCAGTGCCTTTGCGCGGTAAGACAAATGAACCCGCTTATGTGTGTCATACAGCAAAAGCGCTCGCCGATCTCAAAGGCATAAGCCTGGAAGCTGTGGAGACGGCAACGACTGAAAACTTCTTTCGCCTTTTTTCAAAGGCCAGCTTCGATGAGATTCGGGGCCACCGGCAATGAAGATCACCGTGCTCGGCTGTGGTAGTTCTGGTGGCGTGCCGTTGATCAATGGAGTTTGGGGCAACTGCAATCCGAACAATCCGCGGAATCGACGTCGCAGGGCTTCTATTCTGATCGAGAATGCCAATCGCCGCATATTGATCGATACATCACCGGATTTGAGGCTGCAGATGCTGGACGCCTCCGTCGATAGTCTGGATGCAGTGCTCTTCACACATGATCATGCCGACCACTGCCATGGATTGGACGACCTCCGCGCCTTTGCATTTCATCAAGGACCGATACCAGCCTACATGTCCGAAGAAACACAGAATTGTCTGGCCCTACGATTTGGCTATGCGCTGAAAAGCCAAAGCTCTGCTACTGGATTGTACAGGGCAATACTCGATGACCGGATAATCGATGGTGAAGCATTTGATGTCGCTGGCACCGCCGTGCGGCCGTTTGTGCAAGACCACGGCTTGGGGCAAACCACTCTGGGTTTTCGAATCGGCGGATTTGCCTATTCGACTGACCTTGTTGATTTGCCCGACGCGAGTTGGAAAGTCCTTTCCAACCTTGATTTGTGGATTGTCGACTGCCTTCAGATAAAACCCCACCCGACGCACTCACACTTGGAAAAAACACTCCGATGGATTGAAAAAATCCAACCACAGAAGACAATACTTACCCATATGAACCACAGTTTGGACTATGATTGGCTGATCCGGAACTGCCCCGAAGGAGTCCAGCCAGGCTACGATGGCTTGACGATTGATTTATGAGAATTCGAGAGTATCGGCAATTAGGCTCAAGAAATTATTCGATTCTTTCCCCACCGGATTGGTTCACAGTCGGAGGCAGGGTTTCTCCAGCACCACTCCTTGATGTTTCAGCACAGGAGTTGTGGCTTCTCTGGCTTTATATCGCCGAAAACGCACCACGCACCCATTGTTTGGAAGCAAACTCTGAAACCTTGACGTCGCACCATTCCCAAAAAACGCGGTATCTCCACTTGCCCGATGATATTTGGGCCGAGATCGTTCCCTTGGGCGAGCAACAGTCCACGATCGCAATACTTAGTCGATCTCGATATGGAATGATCGATTTCGGTATCAATCAAAAGCGGGTTGCCCGTTGGACAACCCGCCTGATCAACCGCACAAAAGCATGGAAACGGCTTAGCGGCATGCGTGAGGGGGTCTAACTCATACCGGCGTTGTGACTTTCTCTCGACTATGCAACCGCGAACCAATCCACCGAACTGTAACATAGAAAACAGGCGTAAAAATAAGTCCGAAGAAGGTAACGCCCAACATTCCTGAGAACACTGCTGTCCCCAGGGATTGCCGCATCTCCGCACCAGCGCCACTGGCAATCAACAGCGGCACGACCCCCAGAATAAAAGCAAAAGATGTCATCAGAATCGGACGCAATCGGCGCTGGGCAGCCTCGACAGCCGCCTCGCGCCGGGTCAACCCATTCTCTTCTGCTTGTTTTGCAAACTCGACAATCAGGATTGCGTTCTTTGCCGCGAGACCAATAAGAACGACAAACCCGATCTGGACCAGCAGATTGTTGTCCAAGCCCCGAATATTCACGCCAACAACAGCTGCAAGCAAACACATTGGCACGATCAAGATGACTGCGAGAGGTAGCAGCCAACTCTCGTAGAGAGCCGACAAAAGTAAGAACACGAAGACAACAGCCATGCCAAACATGATCAAGGCCGTGTTACCTGCCAGCTTTTCTTGCAGAGCTAGCTCCGTCCATTCGAAGCCTATGCCATCAGGCAAGCTCTCCGCCATCAACGCTTCAACGGCACTGATCGCCTCGCCCGTCGAGATACCCGGCGCCGCACTGCCTTGAATATCAATCGCCGGATAAAGGTTGTAGCGCGGTAGCCGCACTGGCCCGGTCGTATCCCGCAGGCTGGCGACCGTGCCGAGGGGAACCATGGACCCATCTGCAGAGCGGGCTCTCAAGGCCAGTACATCAGAGGATTCTTTCCTGTGTTGCCCCTCAGCTTGGGCTATAACTCGATAAGTACGACCTAGAAAATTGAAATCGTTGACATAACTAGAACCAAGATAAATTTCTAGGGTATCAATTAGATCATCAATCGGCACCTGCAGCATTTCCGCGCGTGTGCGATCTATGTCGGCGTAGATACGCGGCGTTCGGGTATTGAAGAATGTGAAGGTACGAGTCAAAGACGGGTCCTGGTTTGCCTGGGCCGTAATGACTCCCGCAGCTTCCTCCAGCACCTCCAACCCGCGACCATTTAGGTCCTGCAGATACAGCTTCCATCCCCCACTGTTACCAATTCCACGCACTGGAGGCGGGGCAATAACGAAAGACAGGGCGTCTTGGATCTCCATCACCGCCATCTGCGCATTCTGCAAAATGGTTCCGGCATCGAGTCCCATTGCAACTCGTTCCTCAAAGGGAAGGAGGGGCAGGAATATCACGCCTGCACTGGAAGAGGTCGTGAAGGTAGAACCATCAAGCCCGACAATGGATACGACATTAGCAACGCCGGGTGTTTTCGCAAATATCTCGGCAGCCTGACGCATGACCTCGTCTGTGCGGGACAACGAGGCACCGGGGGGAAGCTGCGTAACCGCTATTAAGTAACCCTGGTCCTGTTCCGGAATGAAGCCGGTTGGCGTGTTCTTGAACTCAGTCACGGTCAGGGCCACCAATCCACCGTAGAGTACGAGAACGAATAGACTCCCTCGGACCAGGCGAAGCGTCAGCCGCCCATACAGTTGCTCCGTACGACTAAAGATCCAATTGAATCCTTGGCCAATCGCGCTGAACGGCAACAGCAACACTCGGAACAGCGCGGGTGGGCGCCGCACATCTGCGCGCGACTTTAGGAGTATGCCGGCGAGGGCAGGGGATAGGGTAAGAGAAACCAAAGCCGAGATAATCGTGGCAGTAGCGACAGTGAGCGCAAACTGCTTGAAGAAGGCCCCTGAAATCCCGGTGATAAAGGCCGTGGGAATAAAAACAGCGGACAGCACGAGTGCAATGGCAATCAAAGCCATTCCTACCTCATCCATAGTGCGGTGCGCGGCTTCCTTTGGCGCCAATCCTTTGGAAATGTAATGCTCGACGTTCTCGACGACCACGATCGCGTCATCCACGACAATGCCAATTGCTAGCACCAGCCCGAACAACGACAAATTGTTGAGAGAAATATCCAAGGCCGCCATCACCGCAAAGGTCCCGATCAATGATACGGGAATGGCGATAATCGGGATTATCGAAGCTCTCCAACTTTGTAAAAAGAGCATAACAACAAGAATAACCAGCAAAACAGCTTCGATGATGGTCCGGTAAATTTCATCAATCGATTTCTGGATGTAGTCCGTTGGGTTATAGACGATTCTGTAATCGATGCCCTGCGGCATTGATTCAGCGATGTCTTCCATTTCTGCGATGATATCGGCAGCTGTCTCCAAGGCGTTGGAACCGGGTCGTTGAAAAATCCCAATCGGCAATGCCGAACTGCCGTCAAGGTAACCAATCGTGTCGTAGTTTTGGGCGCCCAACTCTACCCGCGCAACGTCACGAAGCCGCACCGTCCGTCCGCCGCTACCTTGCTTGATAATGATGTTGCCGAACTCGCCGGTTTCTAGCAGACGACCTTGCGTCTGAATACTTACCTCAAAAGCATCCTGGCTGTGCATTGGCGACTGGTTCAAAACACCTGCTGCGACCTGCACATTGTTCTCGCGCAACGCGGCAACGATCTCGGTTGCCGTCATATTAAAGGACGCGGCCCTTTCCGGATCGATCCAAACCCGCATCGCATAAGCACGTTCTGCAAATAATCGCGCCTCACCAACTCCATTGATGCGAGCCAGCCGATCTACAACTTGGGTCTTTGCATAGTTCGATACATAAAGGCTATTACGCGTATCATCGGGCGAAAGAATATGAATGACCATCATCAGGTCCGGCGAATTCTTTCGCACATCGATTCCCTGACGTTGTACAACGTCCGGGAGTAGGGGCTCGGCAAGCGAAACGCGGTTTTGCACCAGCACTTGAGCAATATCAAGATCCGTACCGGTCTGAAAGGTTACCGTCAGGGATGTCGTACCGCTGGCAGTGTTCTCAGAGCGCATGTAAAGCATGTTCTCGACGCCATTGATCTGTTGCTCAAGCACGGATGCGACCGTGTCAGCAGCAATCTCAGCGGTCGCACCCGGATAGTTGGCGGTGACCGTGACGCTTGGCGGGGCAATCTCGGGATACTGGGTTACGGGCAATTGCAGATATGCAATTACTCCAACTAAAACAATGAGGATGGATAGAACCGACGCAAAAATCGGCCGATCTACACTGAAGTGCGCGATTTTCACTGGCCGCCTCCGGTCGAGCCTTGGAGGGCCTCAAGTGAGATTACCTCTGGTGCCACCTTGGAACCCGGTCTTGCCCTAAGCAATCCTTTGACGATTACCTCGTCGTTCAGGGTCAATCCCTCTCGTATGACCACAAGGCCATCGATCGAGGGGCCTAGTACGACGGGACGGGGTATGACTGTTCCCTCAGGATCCACAGTTAGAACTATCTTAGTGCTCTGATCGGACAGCACGGCAACTTCCGGAATCACAATGCTAACCGCCGGGGTTTTTGCTGGAAGCCGCAAGCGCGCAAACAAACCCGGCACTAGGATGCCGCGCTTGTTCTCGAAGGTTGCCCTCAACCGCAAAGTGCCTGTCCCTCGGTCAAACACCGTATCGACAAAATCAATCCGTCCCCTACGGGGCCAGTCCTTTTCATCCATGAGACGGAGTTCGACTTCTATGGTAGTTCCGGCAACAGTCGGATTCCCAGCGCCCGAAACGCTATTCAAACGGATGTACTTAAGATAATCGGATTCCGAGACGTCGAAAACAAAGTGTATTGGGTCTTGCGATACAATCGTCGTCAGACGGGTGGAAGCCCCGGACGCAGCCTCGATCAAGTTTCCTTCATCGACTTCAGCGCTGGAAATCCTCCCCGAAACAGGAGCGCGTACTTCCGTAAAGGCAAGGTCGAGTTCCGCGCTGCGCAGTTCCGCTTTGGTGGCCCGCAACTGTGCTTCTTGCACTTTCTTGTTTGCCACTCGGGAATCGTATTCTTCACGTGCGATGTTCTTATTGGGCAACAGCCGTTCGGCGCGCTTCAGTTCAAGTATGGCAAGCTCTAGCTCGCTCTCAAATCGCGCCACATTTGCTTGAGCCAGGTCGACCGCGGCTTCGAAGGGGCGGGGATCAATTACAAAGAGGAGATCACCCTTCTCGACAAACTGCCCATCGGTAAAGTGGATCGACTCCAAATAGCCAGAAACTCTCGCCCGAACATCAACAAACTTGACCGCTTCAAACCGCCCCGTGAATTCATCCCATTCGACGATCTCTTTTTCGATCGCCCGGACGACACTGACTTGTGGCGCTTGACCTGGAGTTTGGGCGCGCAAACTAGTAGGCAAAATTAATATTGCTATTATCATCATAATAACAATCGCTTGAGCTTTTTTTCTAACGTCTCTCATTAGGGTGCCTTTGACGTGCCAAGAGTTACGTAGTGCGCTTAAGACCCATGCCGGCGTTTGACGGGTCAGGAGGTGGGGCATATAACTACTAGAAACCTTTCTAGCAAGATAAAAGTTGGAGGGCGTCATATTGAACTCGCGAAATTCTGTAGAAGCACGTTTAGACCGGATTGAATGCAACTGGCATTGTGACCTTGCAGTTCAGGCAGCGATTCCCATTCGTTTGCTACGCGTACGCGATATCCTGTTCCAAAATGGCCGCAAGGTTATGGAATCAGTACCTTTATCGCCGTCAGAGTTTGACGTTCTCTCAACACTACGTTCCAGCGGCAGGCCGTATGAGATGACTCCAACTCAGTTAGCGAGTGCTGTACTGCTTACTTCAGGCGGGATGACTAAAACGCTGAAGGGGTTAGAAACGAAGGGCTATATTGAGCGTTTCTGTTTTGAGACAGATCGACGCTCAAAGTTCGTTCGCCTTACAGGCGCCGGCCGCGAGTTAATTGAAACGTTGCTTCCCAAAGTCTTGGAAAACCACACAGAAATGATACAGCAGGCGCTTTCCGATTCGGAGCAGGCGGCTCTTAACATGTTGCTTAGTAAACTGCTCACCTCGTTGGAGTGATTGTTTTTTCCATAATATACATTATGCGCGTTTATGATTGGCGAGAGATGCCGATGATATAGACGTCCCCCTCACGGGTCCAAAACCTTGCGCCCCTCGATCCCTAGCATATGATTGCATTCATGACTGAGAGCCCTAACGCAAACATGCCAGCAATTTCCCCAGAAGCCACTCTTGCTCGGCTCATCAACATAATGGCGCGACTACGCAATCCAGAATCCGGATGCCCATGGGATATGGCTCAGACCTTTCGCAGCATCGCCCCCTACACGGTTGAGGAAGCTTACGAGGTTGCCGATGCGATTTCGCGCAACGACATCTCCGATTTAAAGGAGGAACTCGGTGACCTGTTACTCCAGGTGGTGTTTCACGCCCGAATGGCTGAGGAACTCGGTGAGTTCTCTTTCGCTGATGTCGCTACCGCTATTTCCGACAAGATGGAACGTCGACATCCGCATGTGTTTGGCGACGATAAAACGATAAACGACCCTTCCGGACAGACAACGGCGTGGGAAGCCCATAAAGAGGAGGAAAGGCGTTCGAAAGCCAACCGCAATGGCGAAACCACCAGCCTCCTCGACGGTATTGCTACTAATCTGCCTTCAGTGACACGCGCATTAAAACTTCAAAAACGTGCAGCAACTATCGGTTTTGATTGGGATAATCTAGATCCTGTTCTAGAAAAAATTGACGAAGAGTTGCACGAGTTACGTACAGAGTTATCCCGAAACGGCCCGAAAGATCATCTAGAGGCTGAGCTCGGTGATTTGATGTTTGCGGTTGTGAACCTTGCGCGTCACCTTGGCCTCGATCCCGAGAGCGCCCTGCGGCGGACAAATGAAAAGTTCGAACGACGGTTTAAATTTATAGAACGCTCACTGGAAAATTCCGGAATGGGTCTTGCCGACGCTTCGTTGACTGATCTCGAGAACCGCTGGCAGGAGGCTAAGAAAACAGAACCATGATACGTCTTAACTATCTGAAATAAGGATTTTTTATGAAAATCGAAAGTCTTACTGTTTTTATCACTGGCGCGACTTCTGGGTTTGGTGCCGCAACCGCCCGCCGCTTCATCGACAGCGGCGCTAAAGTAATCGGGACCGGCCGGCGCGATGACCGATTGAAAGAGACCCATGACAGGCTGGGCGACCGTTTCTTGCCCATAACACTGGACATACGTGACGAGAAGGCTGTAGCCCAGGCGGTCTCGTCGCTCCCCGACGCTTTCCGCGAGGTTGATCTCCTCGTGAACAATGCCGGCCTTGCTCTTGGACTTGAGCCGGCGCAGCGTGCGGATTTGGATGATTGGGAGCAGATGATCGATACCAATTGTAAAGGATTGATTTACTGCACGAGAGCGCTTCTCCCGGGTATGGTCGAGCGCGACCGGGGACACGTGATAAATATTGGATCCGTCGCTGGCAGCTATCCCTACCCTGGCGGGAACGTTTACGGCGCAACCAAAGCCTTCGTACATCAGTTTTCGCTTAATTTGCGTGCCGACCTGATAGGCAAGAATGTGCGCGTGACAAGTATTGAACCTGGATTGGCAGAGACAGAGTTTTCGCTCGTCCGCTTCAAAGGAGATGCCGAGAAAGCCCAACAGCCTTACCAGAAAATTGATCACATGACGGCGGACGATATTGCAGAGGCTATTTTTTGGGCCGCCACCCTACCCCGCCACGTCAACATCAATGTTCTTGAGTTAATGCCGACCATGCAGGCGTTCGGGCCTTTTGCCTTCTCGCGTCACGAATGAGCTTATTCTCCACCCGTTGAGGTTGTCGCTTGTTGCCGGTCACGACGTTCGGTTTGTTTCATCCAGTCAATGAAGCTTTTCGCCTCCGGGCGCAGTACGCCTGGCCGGTGCACGATGTGATATGATTTGCTGGAATCTTCCTGATAGAGCGAAACTAAGTGGCCGGCCGCAATATCTTCTTCCACCCAAACGCTGGTAGTGCAAGCCACACCCTGACCTGCGCGCAATGCAGAGAGCAGCATGTAGCCCGGCAAATGAGTTACATTGAGCTTTCGGGACGATAAATCCACACCCTGGCTTTCCAGCCATTGCAAAGCCTCCCTAGTCCCCATCTCCTGCAGCCACGGCAAATCCTGGAGATCTTGAGGGCTGTCGATTTTTCGATCCTGCACGAGTGATTTTGCAGCCACGATGGTAAAACGCGCCGGAATAAAGGGCGCGGATATCAACCCGGGCCAGTCGCCATCTCCGTAGCGTATCGCCAAATCGATTGTGTCGCGCCGGAAGTCAACAACTTCCACAGAAGGGTTTAGCATTAACTCTATCGATGGGTGCTTGGTCCTAAACTCACCAATTCGCGGCATCAGCCAGCTAACCGCAAAGCTTGGCGTCATGGATATGTTCAGAGGACGATCACGCCCCCCGCTCGCAACCATTTCGATTGTCTCCGCGATTTGAGAGAATCCCTCCAGCAGACCTTCTGCCAGGATCTTTCCGTCCGCGGTTAAACTCAATCCCCGCCCTTCCCGGAAAAGCAAACCCACGCCAAGCCACTCCTCCAGACGTCGAACCTGCTGTGCGACTGCAGCATGGGTCACGTTCATTTCCCGGCCCGCCTTACTAAAGCTCCGATTCCTGGCCGCTGATTCAAATGCACGAAGGCTCGATAGCGAAGGAAGATCATGCCATTTCATATGTAATTCCTACTTACATATCGAAACTATTCCTGAGTCTCATCATTCTCTTATCTGACCTATATTTTGTCTAGAGAAACCGCTAGCCAGGAGAAACAAGATGTTACTTTCAGTGTTCACAGAAACTTATATGTCGGCCCTTCGTCGGGAGAACCCGGGCGTATCTCACAAACCCGAACAGCGCGCTTTTCCCGATTACGAAATCGACCGGCAACATAAACTGCCACTCTTTCGTAGCGGTCTAATCGTGCTTGCTGGTCTTATCGCACTAGTGAGTCTGTGAATGTGGGAAACACCAAGGATGCATCGGCGAGGTTCATTCGGTCAGGACTCGGCTTAGAGTCTGCCAAGTGGCCTCGTCGGGTGCCATAACCAGACCTTGGGTCTGGCGCAGGAGCGGATGATAATCAACTTGCTCCAACGTTCGCGCGAGCCCGCCAGCTTCCGCATGGATGAGTGTGCCAGGTGCATGATCCCAGGGCATCAGCTTGGTGAAGAGTGAGAAGTGCATCTTTCCTTCGGACAATCGCAAATACTCGGCGCCGGCACACCCCAAGCTCTTCAAAGGGCGCATGCGGTCACGATTGCGTTCAACAGCTTTTGCAATTTCAGGTGAAGCCCAAGTGCTTGCGTGAAACGTACCCGTCAGTTCGGAAACGCTTGAAGGCGCGGGTGCAATCTTAAGTCGCACACCCTCCATCCAAGCGCCCGCCCCTTTCTCCGCCACCGCCATGCGGCCACTCGGCAATTCCAAAATCCAGGCACCGACGGTCTCGCCCGCTCGTACCAGCGCGACCATGATCGCAAAAACCGGCCGACCGTGAGAAAAATTTCGGGTTCCGTCAATGGGGTCAACAATCCATACCGGCTCGGCACCCGCTAGCAGATCGAATACTTTCGGATCAGTAGCAGCAGCTTCCTCGCCCACGACCTTCGAGCCCGGCAATAAGGCAGTTAAAGCTGCCGTCAGACGGCGCTCCGACGCTTCGTCGGCTACCGTTACCGGCTCCCCTTTATCTTTCTCGCGTATCTCGTGACTTGCCAAGGTTTGGTATCTAGGCATCACTTCGGTTTCTGCGGTTTCCTTGAGGATGTCGATGACGCTTTGAGTATGTATTTTCATGCTGAAGGAATAGCCGCTTCGCACCCATTTGCATAGCAAAAGGGGCCGCGATGTCTACCGCGACCCCTCCTTGCATTACCGCATCGGGTATTCTGGAAAGCGGAGCTTTAGAAGCCCATGCCGCCCATGCCACCCATGCCGCCGCCCATGCCGCCCATGTCGGGCATGCCGCCGCCGGCTTCCTTCTTCTCCGGCTTCTCCGCCACCATCGCTTCGGTGGTGATCAGGAGACCGG
>NZ_JBEPTJ010000016.1:0-5361 GCF_040549425.1 Limibacillus sp. MBR-115
GATCTGCAATGAAAAAATAGCAAAAATTTTGACATTAGTTCTGAACCTACGAATCCATTGGCGGCACTAATTTTAGGCTTTAAACATTCTTGATGTTGGAGCCGGTTATTCTACCATATTGCCTTCCTCAATCTTCTGCACGAGCGGCCGGTCCCTCATGGAGGTAAGTGGATTGTTGGACTGAAGCCACTTATAATAGAAAAACGACTCGATATGGTGTTTAGCTCCGTGAATGGCTCGTGTCTGGAACTTGGAGGCTGTTAGAGGATTTGGATATCGCATTTCGGACCAAAGCACTAAGAACCGTGTGCGAAGATCAAGAGAAGGCCTTGAAAGTATATTGCCAAGCTGTGGTTGATGCATTGAGAGTTGAGATTGCTAATCTCAGAGCAGCCGAATCGCTTTCAGATATTATTTCAATAGGTTCGAGAGTTGAGCGAAAGGCGGGATGTTTAGAGTTACCCTTGGCTTCAGGGTATTGGCTTAAACTAAAACCATGGCAATCGAAAATCCCGGAATCTAGGCCTGGGGAGCCTGTCTGGGATTCTGTCTTCAGAGTGATGATCGAGGGAATCTATGAGCGAACTTCAACAAACACCATTTGAGCCAAAATGGGCCTCTCACCCTGGCGAGACTTTGAACAATATTCTCATTGAAAGGAGAATCTCACCTAGAGATTTTGCTTTTAAAATGGAGGAAACACCTAACTGGATTCACCACCTCTTGGAAGGCCGGGTTAGGATTACAACTGACGTTGCTAAGAAACTTGAACAGATTGTAGGTGGCTCTGCTGCGTTTTGGCTTAGTAGGGAGGAGCAGTACCAATCAGATCTATCCAGACTTGAAGATATCCAAACGAGTGCAGACGCAATTGACTGGCTCAGTACCATACCATGGGGCGAATTGGTCAGGTTTGGCTGGGTGAAAAAAGCGAAAACTAAAAAGCTGCAAGCCAAAGAATGCCTTTTGTTTTTTGGCGTCGAATCGCCGAGCGAATGGAATCAAAAGTATGGGCCGATCGAGAAGGTTCTAGCTTTCCGCACTACAGACAAATTTGTATCGAAATCACCAGCAGTCGCTGCTTGGTTTAGGAGGGGTGAGGTAGAAGGATCTCGTATTCAATGCAAAGACTGGAATCGTGATAAACTTCTTGCCCAGTTAGTACAAATAAAGAAATTGACTCGAATCAAGGACCCATCGGTCTTTATTCCACGGCTCCGCAAAATTTGCGCCGAATGTGGAGTAGCAATAGCAATTGTTCCCGCTCCCACAGGCTGCAGAGCAAGCGGCGCTACCAAATTCCTCACAGATCAAAAAGCACTTATTCTATTGAGTTTCAGGTACAAATCTGATGATCAGTTCTGGTTTACGTTCTTTCATGAAGTTGGCCACTTGCTACTGCACAGCAAAGAAGGCTTTTTCGTTGAAGGAAGTGGACTTCTTGAAACAGATGAAGAAACAGAAGCAGACGAATTCGCGGTGCGGACCCTTTTTGGATCAGATTTTGGCCGCCAGACCAAATTAATTAAAGGGGATTATCGTTCAGTCATAAGAGCAGCAACCGGATATGGCGTCTCACCAGGGATCCTCGTGGGTCAACTTCAGTATCGAGGCCTCATTCCACGGAACAGCTTAAACTATCTAAAGCGACGTTATGCGTGGAAGGATTTTTGTTCTATCCCTATCCTCGAAACGCGATAAATCTACTCGGGCTTTTCTGCCAGTTACAGAGTGCATCTTCCATTACCTGCATGCTAACTCCCAAATACTGGCCCAGGTGCACTACTTCGGCGTCGAGTTGGTCAACAGACAATTTTTGATTGCCAAAAAGCATTCTTGCTCCCGAAAGAGGCCCCGTGGCCCCTAACAAGTAAGGTGAACCTGGGCGGATAGGTGCCAGATTTAGATTCCCAAGCATCGTAAGAAAATCGAAACGTCCAGCTCTACCAAATGATAAGACAGAACTCATACTTTTATAGAGAGCATCAAACATAGCCTCGGCCCCGCAATTGTTTTTTTGGCTCACTTCCAGTAACAAATTTGCATGCCCACGATTGGCGCCGACCCACACAATGTAGTCTTGTACGATTTGAGGTGTAGGTCTCACGGCATTAGCACGAAGGCTTTCATATTTTCTATGATTTCCAAATTTTCTTGGTATTCCATCACTTTGAAATATGGTTGCAGCCGTTGTCCACCAACTCCGAAAAGCGTTTGGGTCAGAGCTAGTCCGATGCCAAGTCCAGATTTGACCATCGGGATATCCCCCATATACATCCTGTACCAATCTCCAACCGTAGTGCCGATGCCGACCGAAATGTGTGGCAAGGAAAATTAACCAAAACGCTTCATCGATGTTGCCCTGACGCGCCTTTAAGATCGCAGCACGCAATGGATCGAAAACCGCACTAGTCGGGTTTTCTCGTTCTGGCGATATTTTACGATTCTGGATCGCTTGGAGAAATTCTATTCGACGCAAACTTTCAACGATTTGCTCAACTAGGGTTTCTCTATAATCACGCGCAGTGACGCCGGGCAGTGATCGAAAATTAATCGAATAGTCAGCAATTGCCTTTTCGAGGTTCTTGCCACGTTCAGTATCCCCAGGGCGCATGCTTGCCAATCTCCAGTCAGTTTATGTTTTATAATAATAAAATTCACTGTTATGAACATATTTTTTATCTATCAAATACAAATTGGTCTTGTTTTGTAATTACATTGATTCGAACGTCCTTTTTCCTAATATAAAGATCGTAAATATCGGTCGACATGGCCTGTTTTAACCTAACAAGCTCGCGGCGACTGGCAACGGACACCTCATTCTGATCTTTTGTTATCGCGTAAATCCTCAAGAGGCGTGCTAAATCTGCCCAATATGGTGGTAGGTCCAATAACTCAAAATCGACGTATTGTCCCTCCCGAATTTGCCGTTCTACATCCAGCAGAGTACCAATAGAGGCCCAATTATCATGAAAAGGCATAGCAGGCATTGGCGTTGAACTTTGCCAGCCCTCGGAGAGAAATTTCTTAGCCTTCGCAAAATCCTCTTCGTAAAGGTGCAGATTTCCCACAGAATGATGGTAAGATCCTAGCTTCACTGAAAGCTCGTTGCTCAGCAGTTCCTGAAGCATCGTGAATGAAAAAATATCATGTGGTAGTCCTTTGAACGCATCATTGGATCTCATGTGAACGACCATGTGTAGCAAATCATCTCTGATAATGAATTGCAGCGTTGTTGTGCACGGGACGTCTTCATGAGGTTCATTTAAATCGTAAGAATCAAAAAGCTGGATAACGGCTCGCCTACTGTGGCGGTTCACCTTCAATCTGTCGGCAACTCGCTGGAATTGATTAGTGCCGTGCCAATCAAATATTCTGGGTCCGTATGCCCCCCAAATGGTTTTTCCATCATCCGAATATTCTTTATATTTTGGGATGTAATATTGGATAAAAGCCAATTCGTTTGATCGAGCCAAATACCATAACAACTCTCCGATACAACTAAAAATCGTGCCCTTTGTTTCGGTTTGGCTGACTCGGCACCTTGGTTGACTTAACTCTAAGAACACTCCAATCGCGTCCCGATTGTGACCTTTAGTAGGTTCGCTTCGGCTCTTGCTACTCAATAATGATCTAAAGATTTTGCGTAACAGGTCATCTAATGTTTTCGCTCTTAAGTGTTTGTTTTTCATAAAAGCAGTGCCTATCAATTGCAGAATCTTCTAAGGGTGCAATTTCAAGCCGAAATGTACGCCAAGCCTGTGTTGACATCCAGACTCGAAATTAGTTGTAGCTCATGGCAATAATTTTCTCTTCTGTGGTTGGCGGAAGGGTTCTTATTCACGAGCTTCCGGGCTTCATGCGATGCAGTATCGACACCTGGACACTTATGTACGTTGCCCAGCGAAGGGGATTAGAACTCGCTCCGAATTAATCTCAAAGCGAACCCATGAGTATGCGCATCAGAATTGTGCTCTTAGGAAGAGGTTTTCCAGCGCAGATTTAAACAAGCAGGTTCGTGTTACAGAGTGTTTGATAGCCAATTTATATCTGGCTACAAAAACTTCACCTGACCTGGTGCTAGGCATCAACCTCAATAAGAACTGGTACACAGAGAACCGTGCGTCACTGCCCTCCTGGTTCACCTATGCGCCAGTGAAGCGAGCGTTTGACTACCTCACTGATGAAACCGTCGGCTTAGCTAAGGTCGTCAAGCCAGGGAACATAGATCGAACGACTGGTAAGGGATTCAACACTAAGATCGTCGCAACAAGAAAGTTAATTGATCTGATCGAGTCTCAGGGCAAGCCGCCTCTTTATGCCTTTCGTAGAGAGCATCCTTTTGGCGGTATCATCCTGAAAGATGCCAAAAAGAAAGTCACTCCGTACAAAAACACGGCAGCCACAAAGGCAATGAGGGGGAGGCTAGCTCGGATAAATGCGGTTTTGCTTGAACATTGGGCCGATCTGGAGATTACAGATAACGAATTTGATGCCTTACAGAGCAAGTTTGCCACCGCCCAGACCAAACCTGGATTTGTTGAGGACGAGAGGCTCCCGATTGATTTCACTCAACGGACACTCTATCGGGTCTTCAACAACCGATCATTTGATCAAGGCGGTAGGTTCTATGGCGGTTGGTGGCAATCCGTACCCAGTCGCCTGAGGCGCTTCATCACGATCAATGACAAGCGGACTGTAGAGTTGGATTTCAGCACCCTCCATCCACGGATGATTTATGCTCATGCGGGAGTTACATGTCCTGATGATCCTTACGATGTTGGCCTAGCTCCAGATTTAAGGCCGCTTGTTAAGCATGCACTTAATGCCCTGATTAATGCTCAATCCTCTAAAATCTCTGTACCTGGTTCTTATGATCCGAACGTTGTTGGTATGTCCTGGAAAGCTTTCCTCCTGCAGGTGAAAAAAGCACATGAACCTATCAAACATCTTTTTGGTACAGGTATAGGATTAGCCCTTCAACGTAAGGATAGCGATGTGGCTGAGGCTGTAATGCTAAACTTCGCTCAACATCACATCCCCTGTTTACCAATCCACGATAGTTTCATTATGCACCACGGGTACGAAGACGAACTGAACGAGGTAATGGATAAAACATTCTTTGGAATTACCGGAAGTCATACAGGCATCAAGGTTGAGAAGATGAAGCTTGAGGATCATCAGGCACAGATTGATATTCTCCAAGCTTATCAAACCGGAGAGGATGAAATCCAAGCCATAATCAACTCCTTTACACCCTACAGGCAGTACCATCAGCGCATAGATACATGGCGGAACAGATTCCAGATCCCAGAATCAGTTTTGCCTTAGTAAGCAGTATTCTCATGAATGGTATTTCTT
>NZ_JBEPTJ010000017.1:0-1488 GCF_040549425.1 Limibacillus sp. MBR-115
ACTTTCTTAGCAAGATATCCAACTCGAACCCAGAGATCCATGCGTCATTCTTTAATCAGCTTACCCCAGTCTTCTTCAGATTTAGTCACGACTATATTGATCACGCAGACATCTTCTGCTTCACCCATTTCTGGGTAGTGAAAAAGTCTGTTTTCAACAATGCCCCTTATTTCGTCGGCGTCAGGGAATGAAACGTGGTCACCAATGTTGGGCAGCAGGATAAGATCCTTCCCATCACTACTTATTTCAACGGATTGCCCGTAATCAAGTGGACGTGACGAATCTTTGGGCCTGTATTGGTACGTAACTGAGTATCTCATTTGATTAGCCCTTCACTCTGTTGTGATAGAATGCATCCATTGTGAAAGCACCATCAGCGGGTATCCTAAACCGTAGATCTCTCCAACACCCCTAACGCTCCATCCGCCAATCCTATCTATTATGTCAGCGGGACATTGGGTGGCTCTGAGCCTATCCCGCATACTGTGCCGGAAGGAATGGACAACGCAACCATCCGGAACCCTGGGAGACAGCCACTTATTCAAGGCAGCGCTAGCAGAGTTAGCCTTGCACTGCTCCTCATTGCAATACTTTGGGAAAAGGAATGGACCGTCATTAGCTTCTGCAGTTCTCTTCGCTGCCCACAAGGCTTCACCGACCAGGGGTACGATACGGACGCTGCTCGCCGTCTTGAGGCTTCGCCAGGAGTGTGGCTGCAGGGTCAGGTACGGATACTCACCATCCAGCACCAAGTCGCTCTTGATAAGGCCTATGGCTTCACTCAGGCGCATGCCACTGTCGCTGATGAGGGCAATGAGCCACCTGGCCTCGTCGTCTAGCGAATGGCATTCCCTCTGTACGGACCGGATGACATCCAGCGGGATCGGCTTCCGCTTCTTCTCCTGCAACTCTGCCCCGTCGCCGAGGTAGATGCTGCAGAAGGTCCTAATGTCTGTCAGCCCGAGTTCCCGCGTCGTGAAGTTGACGATGGCCCTGAGCACGCTGAAGGTTCGCCTGACAGAGGTCTTGGACAGTCCACGCTCCAGCAGGCGGTCCCGCAAGTTGTTGGCCTCTATCCGTGAGTAGGTGTCGATCGGCTTGTCGCGGCACATGGCAACTAGCTCGGCCACAGCTCGATCGGCAGCCTGTTGGAAGGTCTTCGGTCGCCCATCCCCCTTGGCCTTCAGATAGAGATCCTTCGCTGCACTCATGCTAGGTGCGGACGAAGCAAGCTGGGCTTTTGTCGTGTGGTCCAACAAGAACTGACAGAAGGGGTCGCTCTGGTTCTTCCACCTAAGAGCCAACCAATCCTGGTCCAGCTTACCTGCAAGGGTCGCTGCACGCGTCGTTGCCGCCTTCAGGGACCGAGTACGAAGTGAGAGAACGATCCGGGGTCGCTTGTAGTGTACCCTCAGGTCAGCGGGGATGCGTCGCGAGAAATAGTATATGCCACGTTTGCGATAAACATGGGGGGCGTACTTGTACAAC
>NZ_JBEPTJ010000018.1:0-1339 GCF_040549425.1 Limibacillus sp. MBR-115
GCCAATGGTATGGACCCCGCCCTCGCGGCGGAGTGAAATCTCGGACGTAAACTGCAGCGAAGGAGGAATGTCATGCAGATCGTTCGGATAGGGTTGGACTTGGCAAAGTACGTGTTTGAGGTTCACGGTGTCGACAGCCGTGGAAAAGCTGTTTTGCGAAAGACATTGCGTCGCGATGCAGTGTCCCGCTTCTTTGCCAATCTGCCACCGTGCCTAGTCGGCGTCGAAGCCTCGAACGGAGCGCATTATTGGGCAAAGGTGCTGACCGACCTCGGTCATGAAGTGCGGCTGATCAGCCCTCAGTTCGTGACGCCCTATGTCAAATCCAACAAGAATGACCGGAATGATGCAGAAGCTATCTGCGAAGCCGTTGGCCGGCCATCCATGCGCTTCGTGCCGCCGAAATCCGCCGACCAGTTGGCGGTACAAGCCATTCATCGCATTCGCCGGCGACTGGTTGCAGACCGGGTGCGACTCGTCAATCAGATCCGTGGTCTCCTCTCTGAGCATGGGATTGTCATTGCCCGTGACATCTCGCAACTGCGGCGCCGCCTCGCGGACGTTATCGGCAGGAGCGACGATGGCTTGAGCGAACTCGTCCGCTCGCTTATGAGGGACCTACAGACGGAAATGGCCGACCTCGATCTGCGAATAACGTCCTATGACCGGCGAATACGGGAGATCTTCCGCAACAGCGAGCCGTGCCAGAGGCTTGGGAAGATCGAGGGCATCGGACCTGTCACGGCAACAGCGTTGATTGCCGCTGTCGGCGACCGATCCTGCTTCAAGAATGGTCGCCAGTTCGCCGCATGGCTGGGCCTCGTACCGAAGCAGCGATCGAGTGGTGGTCGAACTCGATTATATGGCATCAGCAAGCGTGGTGACCGCTACTTGCGTACTCTGCTGATCCACGGCGCTCGAGCAGCTTTGGGTCGCGCCGGCGGCAAACAGGATCCACGGAGCCTCTGGCTTAATAAGTTACGGCAACGCCGACATCCCAACATAGCGGCCGTCGCACTTGCCAATAAGAATGCACGGATCGTGTGGGCCATGCTCGCCGGCGACACATCCTACGAACCGGCGCTGACCGTAAAGGCAACCTGAGGCAAGGCCACAAAAGGAAGAAAGAAAAGGAGGTCTCACCCCGGCAATTGCAGCAAATGGCAGGAGATGGCGAAACGGTCACACCGTCGCTTCCCAAACTTGGTGTGTGGACCGGCATGGCTTCGGCCAATGTCTTGGAGCCATTGAGGTGGAAGCGGGCGAAAACCCATCGAGGCTCGCGGCGAAAAATAGTCGAGCCGCATCAGGAAGCCGGATATACGTCAGCAGTTGTGGC
>NZ_JBEPTJ010000019.1:0-1305 GCF_040549425.1 Limibacillus sp. MBR-115
GCCGCCCATGCCGCCCATGTCGGGCATGCCGCCGCCGGCTTCCTTCTTCTCCGGCTTCTCCGCCACCATCGCTTCGGTGGTGATCAGGAGACCGGCGATCGAGGCCGCGTCCTGCAGGGCCGTACGCACGACCTTGGTCGGGTCGATGATGCCCCACTTCACCAGGTCGCCGTACTCGCCCGTCTGGGCGTTGTAGCCGAAGGTCTCGCTCTTCTGCTCGAGAAGCTTGCCGACGACGATCGAACCCTCGGCGCCTGCGTTGATGACGATCTGGCGGATCGGCGCCTGGATCGCACGACGCACGATGTCGATGCCGACGCGCTGGTCGTCGTTGTCGACCTTCAAGTTCGACAGAGCCTTGGTCGCATAGAGCAGAGCCGCACCGCCGCCCGCGACGATGCCCTCTTCAACCGCTGCACGGGTCGCGTTCATGGCGTCCTCGACACGGTCCTTGCGCTCCTTGACCTCAACCTCGGTCGCACCGCCGACACGGATCACCGCAACACCGCCCGCCAACTTGGCCAGACGCTCCTGCAGCTTCTCACGGTCGTAGTCCGAACTGGTCTCCTCAACCTGCGCACGGATCTGGTTGCAACGCGCCTCGATCTCGGACTTCTTGCCCGAACCGTCGACGATCGTCGTCTCTTCCTTGGTGATCGAGACCTTCTTGGCCCGACCCAGCATGTCCAGGGTCACGTTCTCAAGCTTGATCCCGAGGTCCTCGCTGATCACCTGACCGTTGGTCAGAACCGCGATGTCCTCAAGCATCGCCTTGCGGCGATCGCCAAAGCCCGGCGCCTTGACCGCGGCAACCTTCAAGCCGCCACGCAGCTTGTTCACCACCAGGGTCGCCAGCGCCTCGCCCTCGATGTCCTCGGCGATGATCAGAAGCGGCTTGCCGGACTGCACCACGGCTTCCAGAACCGGAAGCAACGACTGCAGGTTCGACAGCTTCTTCTCGTGCAACAGGATGTAGGGATCCTCAAGATCACACAGCATCTTCTCTGCGTTGGTGATGAAGTACGGCGACAGATAGCCACGGTCGAACTGCATGCCCTCGACAACGTCAAGCTCGGTCTCCAGCGACTTGGCTTCCTCAACCGTGATCACGCCTTCCTTGCCGACCTTCTCCATCGCCTTGGCGATCATCGCGCCGATCTCCTGCTCGCCGTTGGCCGAAATCGTGCCAACCTGCGAAACCTCGTCCGCGCTCTTGATCTTCTTCGAGCGCTTCTGCAGGTCTGCAACAACCGCCGCGACCGCCGTATCGACGCCGCGCTTCAGGTCCATCGGGTTCATGCCCGC